>JABHWU010000137.1 GCA_018657625.1 Deltaproteobacteria bacterium
AAACCAGCTAATTCAACCTTTTACAGAAAATCATCAAATTGCAGGCGTTTTTAGTCGTCATTTGCCTCAAAAAGAGTGTCATTTATTTATGGTTCGAGACCTTTTGAAAGCAATGCCTGACGAAAGCTCAATTCGGTCGAAACCAGGGTTGACAAATTTAAGCTATTTTTCAACGGTCAGCGGTGCTTTAAAAAAAGAGATTTGGCAGAAAATACCATTTGAAAATGATATTGTTATGGCTGAAGATCAAAAGTGGGCCAGAGCAGCCAATTCAATGGGCTACCAGATTGCCTACCAACCGTTATCCAGAGTTATTCATTCACATAATTATGGTTTAAGAGAGCTTTTCGAAATAAAACGACAAGTAGGAATTGTTTGTTCTCCTTTTCAAAATCGTTTTTATGCGGCAACATTTGGTTTTGGTTTAGCACTGGCAGGGGCTGTTTTTAAAATTTTATTTGATGTTATTTTTATTCTTTTTAAACAAACCATTACAACTTCTTTGCGTGGAAAAATAAAAGAAATCAAATATAGTATATTATTCCGAGTTTTCAGTTTCTGGGGGAAATATCTCGGATGGATCGGAAAATTTTAGAGTACTTACCCGTATTTTTATAAAGGAAAATATGCTCTTTTCTGGAGACAATAGTGCGATTCGCTGAAAATATAATCCTCTTTTTTAAAAAATTGATTTCAATCCTTTTTTTTTTATTACCTTTTCATAATGGACTGTCTCAGCCCATAGATACACCAGGTTCATATATATCCAAATTATCCAAATCAAATCAAGAAATCCTATTAAAGAATAGAGAATTAACCCGGTTTTATCAAAATGGTGACGCGCCGACTTTAATTCCTACAGTTTCATTCCAGGAAAAAATAGAACGAGTGTATCATCAGTTCAACCATCAAATTGGTGTCGAATCTATTTTTATCCTCCCTATCGAAAAAACCAGAACGGATTTGGAAGTCTATAATATTTTGCGTCAAATCAGTACCTTAAAAGGTATTCAATATTACTCAAAATCAAGAGGAAGAATGCGTATTCTCTTCAATGAGACTTTCTATATTAAAGATACGAAACATCCTCGCCGTTTACCGGACCCGATTGTTGGTAAAATACCAACGGAATCAATTATTAAAATTTATCAAGAGGATACCACCTTTGATAAATACATCAGTGAAGTTCGTTATATATATGATAATGGTGTTTTTGGCCTTTATTTCACAAATCTAACGCCTTTAGAATATATGTTTATCGACCTTGTTGACCCCCAAAAGATGAAAATGAGTATTGTAATTTTGCAAGACCAAACGAATTATCTGTTTTATGGCATTTGTGAGGTTGAAACCTTCAACTTATTCGGATTAGCAGGTTCCTATGAGAAAAATTTTTATCACCGATTTAAAGCGTTATTTAATTGGTTTGAAATGAATATTTCCGGATGAAGGGGTAATGAACCGTAGAAAAAGTACATGTCTCCCTATGTTGAACTCATAAAGTGTTACTTAACTCACCTTCCTCAGCTCGATTTCCACTGTGAGCTATGGTCTGTGAGATTGATGTTTCTGGTTGATTCACCAAAAAAGGAAGGAAAACAGCCTCTATCAAACAGGCTGTTTTTATGGGAATATTAGAAACCCAGTTTAGTCGCAGAAATAATCTGAACGGAGCCTTTTTGTTCATCAACAATACCAGGTCTGTTATATAGATAAGAGGAACTCGTATCATGCTCTCCCGGTGCACCAAGAATCAGGGCTTTGTTACCTGAACTATCATATTGAACAATTGAAATACTTCTTGCCAGATTTTCACCAGTAACAACTCCTACTGGGCTATAAGCTAATGCAGGATCAGTAGTAGTAGTGGTAGCAATTAAATTTTCACTTGTCGCGCCACTGACAATGTTTTGAGAACGCAGCACCGTTATTTTCCCTAAATTATCATTCCTTGACCCTATATTCTTTGACCCTATAAACACAGTTTCTGCTAAATCAGATATATTAATATAATCAGTATATAAACTTGTTCCAAGAAAATCAGTCGAATTAGAACCTGCTATATACGTTTCTAGACCTTCACCAAATATCCGGACTTTTCCGATGTTATAACCACTTCCTGGAGCACCAATTAATAAACAGGGACATTTTCCCTCAGTATCAAGATCACTGGAAACAACCGATAAACTATACCCAAATAAGTTATTTGCTATTTCAAAAGTAGAATTTTCAGTCAGCGTACCCGCTACAGTCTGATCCTGATCTACTAAATTGGTACCACTTACAACTCCATAGTAATCAACATATCCTTTGATATTTTCTTGTTCTTGTCCAGGAGCACCAACATATAAATGCTCAGTAGTACCATCGTTGAAATATATATCTGTTGCACCAATTACCATACTGGACCCAAACAGACCTTTATCGGATGAACCTGATAATGTATCAGTTAATGTACTAGTATCAGAGGTTGTATCCGTGGCTGAAGCAAAAGCATAATCCCGACCCCCTTTATAATAAACCTTACCACAATTAATTCCCGTACAATTTCCCGAAACTGTCCCCGCAGCATAAGGTGCACCAATAAACAGATCAGCTGTACTGTCACCATTACGATCAAAAACCAGTACCGTTGACCCAAATCTTTCATCTGGTGATGTATCTAAAATTCGATGGGCATCGGTACTTAGCCCACTTGCTCTTGCTAAGTTAACC
>JABHWU010000138.1 GCA_018657625.1 Deltaproteobacteria bacterium
GTTTTGAGGGACCAACCCCTCATCAATTGTATAGCATCGAATATCTCTTTGACTCAATCTAAGCAAACCAAGGAGATTGAATCCCGCCTAATATCCGTTCTTGGCACACACATGTCCCCAAATTACCTACTTTTCGTTCAGTCACTAGTTAGATTATGCATTAAGAATTTTATCCAGCGTTGTGGCCAACGTATCGATGTCTTCGACAGTGATCACTTCTGTCACACAATAAATGGCACTATTTCCCAGATTTGAAAAATCATTTGAAAGGTCAAACCCTCCAAAAATTCCGGCGTCCAGCAGCTTTTTATTAATCTCACTGACTGTTTTGCCGCTTTCATCAAAATTAACAACTAACTCCTTAAAAACACACGATTCAGGAAATTGAACCTTTACCCCTTTAATTTCAGATAACTTCCGGGACAGATATTGGGATTTACTTAAAATCAGTTCACCCAATTCTTTCATTCCCTGAGGTCCCATAAGTGCCAGATATACACCGGCTGTCATACCCCAGAGTGCTGTGGCGGTCCCGATAAATTCGTTACAATTATCACGATCAGCAAATGAGGTTCGCCCAAAAGTAACATCACCAAATCCCCATTCCCCCTCAACCATGGTTGATTCAATTCCGAATAGTCGGGAAGGATACTGCATCACAAACTTTTCTTCGTCCCGGGTGGCAATAAAACCAGCCTGACCACCACCATATTGCATGTGGATACCTAATGGTTGAATATCACCACAAACGATGTCAGCACCATATTCGGCCGGAGGCGTTAAGAGTCCCAGAGAGGATGGATCTGTTCCGACTACCATCAACCCACCTGCCTGATGAACGATGTCAGCAATCTGTTGTCCCTGATCTTCAATATTCCCAAAAAAGGAAGGATTCTCAAAATAAACCGCTGCGATCTCATCTGTCATCTTTGCTTTAAATAACTCCAGGCTTATATTGCCTGATGTGAGATCATAAGGAATCGTTTCAAATTCGAGGTAGTTTTTACAATAGTTATTGATAATCAATAACCGATCGGGATTGATAGCCCCCAGCAATAGCACTTTTTTGCGACCGGTAATTCGTCCACTCATGCGAAGAGAAGTACTGGCTGCTTGACCCCAATCGTAGGTTGGTACATTAACCACATCCATCTCCAGCAATTCACCCATCATACTGGCATACTCAAAGAGGATTTGAAATCGGCCATGATCTTCAAATGGTTCGCCGGCATATCCGGTCAATAATTCGGCACGACCATTAATTTCATCACAGATGGCAGGAACATAATGATTATAGCAGCCTGCCCCTAAAAAATTAATATTTTCATCACATGATTTATTTCGATTCACAATTTTTTCAACATGAGATCTTAGCTCCTGCTCGGAAACTTTCGCTTCCGGAAGGTTCATCTCTTCTTTGAATCTCAGTGAATCCGGAATGGCTTCATAAAAATCGTCGATGGATTTGGCTCCTAATTCCTTCAACATCTCTGCCTGAATTTCGGGAACCGAATTGGGAATATATGGATGTACAAACTTTTTTGAATCACTCATATTTTTTCTCACCATTTTATAATTATTGGTTTTGGATATTCAAATAAGGTCACACTTTAAATGTTTTACCATTTCTGGATGGTTTACAGGGCAGTGAATTATGCCAATCCACCACCATCGACCAACAGGCTGGTTCCTGTAATCCAGACGGACAAATCGCTGGCTAAAAACAGGACCGCTTTGGCGATATCTATGGGCTCACCTACCCGGTTAAGTGGTCTATCGGCAGCATCTTTCATAAATTCTGTTTCATCTGCTCCTAATTGAGCTGCTTCATCCCGTAAAAGTGGTGTGTTAATGTCCCCGGGACTCACTGAGTTAACCCTGATTCCGGCCTTTCCATGATCAATGGCCATTCCCCTGGTCATGTTAACCACACCGCCTTTGGCAGCACAATAGGCCACAGCATTGTCACCACCTTTTAATCCCCAACCGGAACCGGTGTTGATGATACTACCACCGCCTGATTTGATCATAAAGGGAATGACATATTTTGAAAGTAGATAGGCTCCTTTCAGGCTAACATCAATGACCAGGTCCCAATCTTTTTCTTCTAATTCTAAAACTGACTTACGTTTGATGACGCCTGCGTTATTAAATAAAATATTAATCTGGCCGAAAGCTTCAAATACTTTTTGAGCTGTCGATTCACAATCCTGGGCTGAAGTGACATTACAATAATAAAATATGGCTTTGCCACCATTTTGAACAATGTTATTTGCCTCTATTTTACCTTGTTTTTCATTGACATCTAATAATGCTACAGAAACACCCATTTGAGCTAATAATTGAGCTGATGCAAGCCCAATTCCAGAAGATGCGCCAGTGATGACAGCAACTTTCCCTTCAATATTCAATAAACTTGATGCTTGCATAAATATTCCTTTATATTAAAAAAGTATTTTTTAGTTTGAATGCGGTATGCGCTATTCTGCAACGGCAGTGCCATAGATTTACAGGTTTTTAAAAATACTTATGGTAATTGGGGGTATCGCTGCGAAGTCTCACGATCCTCGTAACTATCGAGTATTTAACTGTTTAAGTTATTGCTAAAAATTGTACTTGTCCCCAAATTACGGAGATAATAAGATAAATTTAGTAGATTGCTTATTTAAACAGGTGATGACAAGATTAATCAAGTCAATTTTGCCAAACAATTCTAATATAGATATACAACTTCTGAATTATTTATTGTTGAAAAGTAAATAAAAACAGTTTATTGCCATTTTATGTCAATAAATTTGACATTACCACCCGGGTGCTTTTTAATTTTTATATCTCCAAATATGGATAATCAAAATATCCGTATTAAAAACGGTTGAAACTGTTAATAAACTTGAATTTATAAATAATAATTACAATAAGTTACGAAAATCCGTAGTTTCCGTGTGGTCCGTGGTCGCCTTTCTTTTCTGCTTTGAGAAAAAACTTCATAACCACGAACCACACGGACCACACTGAAAAGGCGTGATTCATGATTTTTTGTGAACGCTGTGTTCTCTGCGACTTGTTTTAATTCTGAGCCTGCGACGAATCTCTATCTCCGAGCGATAAGATCCTGCCCGTACCTCGTCAGGATGACAGACGAAGTTAAGTTCATTGCAAACAGATCACAGATTTATCTGTGTAAAAACTCAGATGGAACTTAAATTATTGAAGTTGCGATTAATAGTGATGATTAGAATCATTTGGTAATTAGAGGCAATCAGGCGATGGGCTAATAATGATGATACTTCTTGTCACAAATGATGTGTTAATTTACGGTTGATTACTTTTGCTTTTAAATGTGTACTGGGTTCTGAGTTAATCAAACCAGTCCCCGGTAAGATGTTTGCAACGAACTTGCATCAGTCATTTCGACAAAGATCTCTCCTCATTTTTCGTCGAGATGACAATTGATAACACTTTGATTTTAAAGGCATAAAATTCAGGTTCGGTAACAGTAGTATCTAATAAATAAAAGAAGGATTTTTATGATTGCCAAACTGGAAAACCACAACCATTCCATTAGCTTGCTGACTGATTTATACCAGCTGACCATGGCGTATGGTTATTGGAATGCAAATATGCACGATAAAGAAAGTGTGTTTCATATGTACTACCGGACTGTTCCATTTAAGGGGCGCTTTTGTATCGCTTGTGGTTTAGAAGATTTAATAGCGTTTATTGATCGTTTTACCTTTGATCAATCAGACCAGGACTATTTAGCGAGTTTGAGAGGTAGTGATCAAAACCCTTTGTTTACAGAATCATTTATTCGATATCTTGGGGATTTAAAAATCGATTGTGATATTGATGCTGTTCCTGAAGGAACGCCTATTTTCCCAAACGAACCGATTGTCCGGGTTCAAGGTTCCATTATTCAATGTCAATTATTGGAATCAGTTATCTTAAATATTATCAACTTTCAAACCTTGATAGCTACCAAAGCGGTTCGAATTTGCCATGCGGCTCAGGGTGATGAGGTATTGGAATTTGGATTACGCAGGGCACAAGGACTTGATGGTGCCCTAAGTGCCAGCCGGGCAGCCTATATTGGTGGATGTATGGGGACTTCCAATGTATTAGCTGGGAAGATGTTTGGTATTCCGGTTAAAGGTACAATGGCACATAGCTGGATTATGGCGTTTGAAGATGAGTTGGAGGCTTTTAAACAATATGCTGAAATTATGCCAAATAATTGTGTATTTCTGGTTGATACCTATTCTACCCTGTCAGGTGTTAGCAATGCGATTCGAGTAGGTAAACAATTGAAAGAAAAAGGATATCAGCTGGCCGGTATCCGACTGGATTCAGGAGATTTGGCTTACCTTAGTATTGAAGCCCGTAAACTATTGGATAAAGCTGGTTTTAAAGATACTTTAATCGTGGTTAGTAATGAATTAGATGAGAGCCTTATTCAAAGTTTGAAAATTCAAAAAGCAAAAATAGATACCTGGGGCGTTGGAACAAAATTAGTGACCTCCTATGATCAACCGGCATTGAACGGTGTTTATAAATTAAGCGCGATTCGTGATCAAAAGGCAAATTGGAACTATAAAATTAAAATTTCAGATCAAAAAGCCAAAGTTACTACACCGGGAGTTCTTCAGGTAAGGCGATATTATAATCAGGAAAGGTATCTAGCTGATATGATTTATAATGTTGAGGATAAAATTAAGGATAAATGTCAAATGATAGATCCTCATGATAGTACTCGAAGGAGAAACTTTGATGGCAATGATGAATTTAGGGATTTACTGGTACCTGTTTATCAAAAAGGTGAAAAAATTTATCAATCACCAGTTATTTCAAAAATCAGATCCTATGCGAAAACTCAAGTAAATCACTTTCACCCAACCATCAGGCGTTTGGTAAACCCTCATCACTTTCCAGTTGGTGAGGAGCAATCTTTAAATCACTTAAAGAGACAATTAATTATTCAGGCAAGACAAAGTCATTAAATTGACTTGATATTATGAGAGATATGATATGAAAGTTTTATTGATGGTTGATATTCAAAACGATTTTTCACCCACTGGTTCATTAGCAGTAAAAGATGGTGATGAGATTATTCCGTTTGTTAATGATCAACAGGATGCGTTTGATTTAATTGTGGCTACCCAGGATTGGCATCCAAAAAACCATAGTAGTTTTGCCGAACATTATCCCGGTAAAAGCCCGGGGGAGGTGATTACTTTGGGAGACATAGAGCAAATATTATGGCCGACCCATTGTGTTCAAAACTCATATGGTGCTGAATTTATTTCAGGGCTAAAAACCAAGAAAATTAATCAGGTTGTTCAAAAAGGAATGAATTCAAACATTGATAGCTATAGTGGTTTTTTTGATAATGATCATAAAAATGCTACTGGATTACATCAATATTTGCAGGATCAAAAAGTAAATGACATCTATATTGTTGGTTTGGCAACAGACTATTGCGTGAAATTTACAGCACTGGATGCGGCTCAATTAGGTTATTCGACGACTGTTCTTAAAAAAGGCGTCAGAGGGGTGGATTTAGCTTCCGGGGATATTGAACAAGCTTTTGCAGAGATGCAAACAGCCGGTGTTAAAATAGACTAAGATTTATTTGTTTTTAACCTAATTAGCGTCTAGACGAGAATGCCAATATTTGCTCTCAATCCGGTAATTAGGGGACACGTAACAACCTGGTATTTATATGTTGAGCCATTGCTAAAAATGTACATGTCCCCAAATTACCTACTTTTCGTTCAGACACCAATTGCATACAGAGTGTTAAATTGAAGACCGTATTAAAAATAAAGAGTATGCGAATTTATATATTTGCAATTGTTATAATGGCCGGATTGGATCAATTGATAAAATATCTGGTTCGATTTTATTTAACTGGACAGTCTTACATAGAAATTATCCCGAATCTGATTCATTTGACCTATCAGGAAAATAAAGGAATCTCGTTCAGTTTTTTGGCCGATTTACCGACAATGCTTAGAGTACCATTGCTATCAGGTGTTTCGGCAATAGTAATCGTTGGATTATCTTTTTATATTTATAAAAAATGGGAGACACTGCTCCAGTGGGAGAAATGGGGCTTTGTTTTTATTTTATCAGGGGCTTTGGGAAACTTTTGGGATCGTGCTGTCAGACAGCAAGTGACTGACTATATGTATTTTCACTATTATGATACCGGTTTTTTTGTAAATAATCTGGCGGATGATCTGATTAGTATTGGATTTGTATTGATTGTAATTTCTGGTTTTTTGAAGAAGGAAGTAAATGCCGCAAAGCAATAATATTTTAAGAAGTACCCGGGATTTAGTTGAACGACTAAAAGCTAATAATGAACTATGGGTTATCGAAGATAGGGTTGACCCTGATTTAGAATTAGGACAAATTCAGCGGGAAGTTTGTAAAAGAAAGGGCCCGGCCATACTATTTAACAATGTTAAAGGATCTGACTTTCCAGTCGCTACGAATTTGTATGGTTCTGAAAAACGCATCAATCTGGCTTTTGGAGATGTACCTACAGAATTTGTTAAACGGGCAGCCGATTTTGCGATGAATGCCTTGCCACCGAATTTGAAAAAACTTTGGCAAGCCAGAGGACTATTTCAAAAAGTGTTGACGATTGGAACGCGACAGTCAAAATCAGGGCCTGTCAAAGGTTGTTATATTAAACCACCAGATTTATCTGCAATCCCCCAAATCAGAAGTTGGCCGGAAGATGGTGGTGCCTTTATCACATTACCTCTGGTATATACAGAAAGTCCTGCTTCCGGGAAATCCAATATCGGAATGTACCGTATTCAGCTTTTTGATCAAGATACTGCTGGAATGCATATTCAGATTCATCGTGGGGGTGGGTTTCATTATTTTGAAGCTGAGCAAAAAAAACGATCACTACCAGCCCGGATTTATGTCGGTGGACCACCTGCTTTAACCATTGCCGCTATTGCTCCCCTACCTGAAGATATTCCTGAATTACTGTTTGCTTCTCTATTGATGGGGAAAAAGTTGAAAATTGATAAAAAAGATCCTTTAGGTATCGCATTGCTTTTAGAAGCAGATTTTTCAATTCAAGGTGTTATTCCTCCATTCAAACGCAAAGCAGAAGGACCGTTTGGGGATCATTATGGCTACTATTCATTGCAACACGATTATCCCTATCTGCAAGTAGATTCTATCTACCACCGGAAGGACGCTATTTATCCGGCAACCATTGTTGGCAGACCACCACAGGAAGATCATTATATTGCAGAATATTTGCAGGAAATATTATCACCACTGTTTCCAATGGTGATGCCGAATGTTAAAGAAGTCTGGGCTTATGAGGAATCAGGGGTTCATTCTCTGGCCGGTGCCATTGTAAAAAACAGGTATCACAAAGAAGCTTTCACCGCTGCTCTGAGAATATTAAGTGAAGGACACTTATCATTGACTAAGTTTTTAATGATAACAGATCAACCGTGTTTGCTTAAAGATTTCAAATCCTTGTTTATTAAAGTTTTGGAACGTGTTGATTTGTCCAGAGACCTGTTTATTCTTTCCAATATATCCCAGGATACACTGGATTATACAGGACCTAAAGTAAATGAAGGTAGTAAAGCGATATTGCTTGGAATTGGAGAGAAGAAAAATCAACTGAAAGATTACTGGCGAGGCTCCTTTGTTAATGCCAGTTTTGAATATGCCAAATTATTTTGTCCGGGCGTATTATGTGTTAAAGGTAGTGCTTATCAAAAAGATCCGGACCAGGCAGAACTTTTGGTGGAAGAATCAGCGATTCAGGGATATTTAATGGTTTTCTTGTTGGATGATCCCAACGAAGCCTGTTCAACAACCCATGATTTTATCTGGCACGTTTTTACAAGATTCGAACCGGCAGCCGACATTTATGGTAAAAAATCAATTAAGCGATACCATATAAAATTTCAGGCACCATTGGTAATTGATTGCCGGTTGAAACCCTGGTATCCGCCTGTTCTAACAGAAGATCCTAGAGTTGTAAAAAATGTTGAGGAAAAATGGGGTAAAGAAATCGATCGGATCTGCTCAAAGTTCTGATGGTTATTTTCTTTTTCGGGTTTTAATGCTCTTCACCGGTTTTTTTATTTTTACCGGTACCGGATCAACAATCAGTACAAATTCCTGCTTTAATGGATTTTGCTTAAATTTTTTGATTAACGCACCAGGTGGTCCTTTCCAGATTTTTTCCTGGAGCTGTGTTAATGAAAAAAGGATTGTTAATTGTCTCTGACTACTTAATTCTTTTTGAATATCTTCCAATAAGGCTAATAATCGATATGGCGTGTCATAAATAACAATAGTACAGCCCATCCGGTTCAGCTTTTGAATCTCTTTACGACGGTCATCAGAATTCCGAGGTAAAAAACCGGCATAATAAAACTGTTTTGTTTCTACACCGGCTACAGACAGCGCAGCTGTCAATGAAGATGCACCAGGAATGGGAGAGATTTTAATACCGGATTCATGACATCTCTTAATTAAAAAGGTTCCCGGATCTGCAAATAATGGTGTCCCGCAATCACTGAACAGTGCTGCTGATTTATTTTCTTTTAACAAGGCTATTATTTCTTCTGTATCATCTTTTTCATTGTGCTCATTAATCTGATAAAGTTCCTGTTGGATTCCCAATGCTTTAAGCATTTTGCGCGCTGGTTTTAATTCTTCACAGATTAAAAAATCAACTTCACTGAGGGTTTTTATGGCACGGTGTGTAATATCGTCAGGATGACCGATAGGGACTGCAACGACATATAGAGGCATAATGGTCTAATATTAATGATTGTTGCTTAAGAAGTAGCGATCAGTTATATTAAAAAACGTAAAACATTGACGACTTAAATAAAAAAGAAATTTTGCCTGAAGCAAATGAATTGCACAATAATCGCATAAAACTTCCGTTATGTATCAATTTCAAGTGTTAATCTGTCAGACTCCCGGTAATAAATCAATGTGAATTCAAAAACAGTGATTAATCAAATGGCAATTCTTACTAAAACCTATTTAACCTATTAATATTACGATGAATTGGAATCGGTTAACAAGATTTATTCAATCTACAATACTGAAACAACTTTTAATACTGGGCAGTTTTTTCGTGTTGAGTATTAATTCTGCTTTTTGTGTCGGTATCGACACAATTGCTATTTCTCAGCAAATTGCCGATTCATTAAAGCGTATTTCAAATGATGAACGATATGCGTCTGTTTCGATTTCACGAATTCAAGGAAATATTGATCAAAATGTTATCAATGAATTAATCGATTTCACAAACGTTACCATTGTAAAAAGTCGGGCTTTTAGAGTTATTGATCGATCAAAGCTTAAACTAATTCTCAATGAACAGCAGTTTAGTCTATCTGGTATGGTCACTAATGATACCTACAAAGAATTAGGTAAGTTGATGGGCGTTGATCTGTTTATCTACGGCCGGGTTTATAATGATGTTATTATTATGAAAGCCATTGATGTTGAAAGTTCTGCCATTGCCTGGAGTGATGTTTTCCAGATTAGTGATCGGTATTCTCAGGAAACCCTGGCCATTCATGATCTGGCTGAAAAAGTGATTAATTCTTTACGTTTAAATATTGATTACTTGAAAAATGGAAAGATTCGACAAATCAGTTTTTGGAATATTAATAGTTCCTTTGATTCTAAATTGGTCATTGATTTTATATCAGACTCTATTACAAAGGATAGGAGTTTTCAAATTATTGATCGGGAAAACCTGGCACTAATTTTAAAAGAACAAAAACTAAACTTAGAAAGCGTATTTGATCAGCAAAAAGCAAAAAAAATGGGAGAATTATACGGTATTGACGCTTTTATTTATGGTAATATCACTCAAAAAGCTGATGGTCATTTTGCTTCTTTAAAACTTTTAAACATATACAATGGAGCCCTGGATTGGGCTGATGCCATCAAATTTAGTGGACAATTGATGTCAGATACTAAAGATGATGAAATTGTAGAACAGACTGCTCCTGTCATTAAAAATAGTGAAATGATTACTATTCCCAGTGGTGCTTTTGTTATGGGGCGCAATGAGCCGAATAAACTATATTATCCGGAGATGCATTTTCGATTAAAATCTTTTAGGATTGACCGGATGGAAGTTTCCAATCTTCAGTATAAATATTTTTCAGACAAATATGGACATCGAAAACCAATATCCTGGCCCGGTGGGCAAATACCAAGAGGTATGGAAAATAAACCTGTGACGAGGATAAATTGGTTTGACGCGAAACGTTATTGCACCATGATGGGCAAACGATTACCAACTGAGGCTGAATGGGAAAAAGCATTTAGAGGGCCAAATGGCCGCACTTTCCCATGGAATGGGAACCGGTTCCATAAAAGTTATACCCGTACTCTGGAGTCAGGAAACACATTACCGTTAGATGTCAATACTATGAATTATGACGTTTCACATTACGGTGTAATGCATATGGCTGGAAATGTCAGAGAATGGGTAGGACCATCTAACAATAGTTTTTTACTTCCTTACAAGGGGTCCAGGGTAAAATATAGTAAATTTGGTAAAGATAAAGCGATTCGAGGTAGCTCATGGAAACTCTCCAGATCCTATGCAGTGGGTTGGTATCGTAGTAGTAGTCCTGCTAATTATACCTGGGATGAAGTTGGCTTTCGTTGTGCTAAATAAAGAGGAGAAAACTTATTATTTTATCTCGAGACTTTGAATATATTTTTTTAAGATCATCTGGATACTGGGTTTAATATCATGGAAGCTAATTCCAACTTCCCATCCTTCTTCAACTTTTTTATAATGAACCATTTGTGCTTCACATGTAATTTCCATCATTTCTGATTCTATAGGTACTTCAAATAAAAGATAAAACCGTGAGTGAAATTCAACTTCGGTATTCATCTTACATAGCATACCGGTTTCACTTAAATTGAGGCCTTCACATGCCATGAACTCTTCTTTACCAAATGAAATTTCAATCATTTGATGAATCATAAATCGTTTGGCTTTTCTTTGATTATCCATATTATATAATAAGTTTAATTTGAATTATAAAAATAGCTGAATCAAAATATAACAAAGCACTCAAATTGACAATTTATATTTTGATATGAGTGAGATCAGATCGGTGGTAAATGCTTAAAGCCATCCTCTCTGAGGATGGTCAGTGACCAAAGGTTCTGCCAATTGGCTACCTTATAAAAAGCTAAGTGTGTATCGCGGGTCTGTCCTGCTGGAGTATTTAACCACGGACCACACTGAATACACGGAAAAAAACAGAGATATTAAAATTCAATCACAGAAACACAAAATCCTTCCGTGTTTTCTGTTTATTCCGTGAATGCGATATGCCCCTCTGGAGTTAAGATAATACCGTCTCCTTTGAAGACGGATTGTTACTTATTTGGCAGGGAAAATATGGCAGATATTTGAAACCTGATGACTATTTACTAAATGTATTAATGACAGATTTATGTTTACGTTTATTTTTATATTGCTAAGTAAATCGTTTTTTTGAATTCATGGACACCAAACCAAAAAGCCCCAATACTTTCTGAGAAGTATTGGGGCTTTGGTTTTTTAATTTTGATTTTTATCTTTAAATTTACTGATTAACCGACTTTAATCAATTTAGGTTGCTTTTCAGGTACTTTTGACAAAATCAGCTTTAAGACACCATCTTCAATAGTTGCCTCAATAGTGGATTGATCAATTTCGTTTGAAAGTTCAAAAGATCTAGTATAATTCCCTAAATTATACTCTGTATAAATGGGTTTATAGTCACCGTATTTTGCAGTGTTAATTTGACCGGATATTTCCAAAATATTTTTTTCAAGTTTTACTTTAATTTGGTCCTTATTAACACCGGGCATATCCATCAAGATTAACAATTCTTTTTGGGTTTCCATAATATCAGTCAATGGAGAATATACTTTACAAGGAATTGTTTGCTCTTTTTTACTTTGAATTTCTTTTTTACCTTCAACTGTCATTTCTTTATTTTCTGCTGTCATGATTATCTCCTTATAGTTAAGGTTATTGTTTAATAGTTTAATTAGAATTAGTTTACAAAAACTTGTCGGGGTTTATCGGTTTCGGCCCTGGTTAATTCAACAGTTAACACGCCATCTTCCAACTTAGCCTCTACCTTGTCTGGATCAACCTTAAAAGGTAGTTTCATAGTCCGATCAAAATTATAATCCTTTCTTTCTTTCCGATGAACGCTGGTTTCTTTATCATGAGAAAGTTTTCTTTCACCGGAAATTCTAAATAGATTGTCTTTAATTTCGATTTTCAAATCCTCTTTAGCTAAACCAGGTAATTCTGAAACCAGGATCAGGTTGTCATCTTTTTTGAATAAATCGATAGGGGGTGTAACACCAAAACCTGTTGTATCTAAACCAAAATAATTTGCATCTCTAGCGGATTCTACAGCGTCTTGAATTGAGAGTAGTCTTTCGAATGCATTTGTTAAATTTCCAAACATAATAACCTCCAAGTAATAAATTAAAATAAGATTTAAACGAATAGGGTTATATAGAGCATCTGCCGTGCCACAGTTATTTTAGTTTTAATTTCAAATGACTAAAATTTTAATAAAAAAAATAGGTCAAAATTTTCATTTATATACTTGAAATTCAGGCCAAAAAGATCAAGTGTTACGAACAAGTATAATTTTTGGCCGGATGACAGTTTTTTATGAATTACTTCCAAAATTTTATTTAAAATAAATACCATATAAATCAGATGAATCAACAGAAGAAGGTAGCTGGAAAATGTATCTCGGTTCTTGGAACAGGCTCTGATGTCGGCAAAAGTATTGTTGCAACCGCAATATGTAGAATATTGAAAAACAAAGGGTATAATATTTCACCTTATAAAGCCCAAAATATGTCTAATAACTCTGCCGTTACTGAAGATGGGGGGGAAATGGGGCGCGCGCAGGTTGTTCAGGCACAGGCTTCTAAAATTGAACCGACCGTAGATATGAACCCGGTTTTACTGAAACCGTGTTCAGATACCGGATCACAAGTGGTGTTATGTGGAACTGTGATTGGTAATAAAGAAGCGGGTGACTATTTTAAAGATACTGATTTTTTATTTAAAGAGGCACAAAAGAGCCTTCTAAGTCTTAGAAATAAATATGATATTGTTGTCATGGAAGGAGCCGGTTCATGTGCAGAGGTTAATTTGTTTGATAGTGATTTTGTTAATTTTAAAACTGCGCTTCAGGCCGATGCCCCGGTAATATTGGTTGCTGATATTGACAGGGGTGGTGTCTTCGCCCAAATCATTGGTTCTTTGGCTGTCATTCCTGAAAAGCATAAAAATTTGGTTAAAGGTATCATTGTAAATCGTTTTAGAGGTGATCCAAAATTATTTGAAAAAGGGATAGAATATCTTGAGCAAGAAACCAAAATACCAGTTTTAGGGTTAATTCCTTATTATCAGGATATTCAAATTGATTCTGAAGACGGATTACAGTTAAATCAATTTACAGATCCTAATGAAGTGATAGATAAAAATAAAATAAATGTAGCCGTTATTAAACTGCCGCATATATCCAACTTTACGGATTTTGCACCTTTAGAATATGATGGTGGCATTCAGATTCATTACCTTAGTCAATTGCGAAATCTTGACAATTATCAATTGGTTATTCTTCCCGGAAGTAAGAATGTTCGGGGTGATATTAAATGGTTAAACAGTTCTGGTTGGGCCGGTGAAATTAAAAAGTATGCTAAAGGTAAAGGGCAAATTGGTGGTATATGTGGTGGCTATCAAATGCTTGGGTCTGTCGTTAAAGACCCTCACGGTGTTGAAGGGGAACCTGGAGATATGGAGGCCTTAGATGTTTTTCAGGCTGAAACGACATTGTTGGCTGATAAAACCTTAAACCGGTCGGAAGGCGTTTGGTTAGATTTAAATCAAACGGTTTCAGGTTATGAAATACATATGGGGGAAACTGTTATAAAAGAATCATTTAAGCCAGCGATACAATTTAAGAATAGTGATAAAACTGATGGAATATACCTTGAAAATGGAAAAGTATGGGGAACATATTTTCACGGACTATTTAATGATTCCGGTTTTTTTGAGACTTTTTTCAAAAAAATCGACCCCAGTTTTAAAAGTCATCTGGGAGAAGGCACGATTCATCAATTCAGATCCAGCCAATACGATTTACTAGCTGAACATTTCTCTAACTATATGGATGTCGATCGAATGATGAAAATAATAGATGAGGGTTTATAATTAAAGATATTTATGGAAATATTGGCTAATATCGATAATAAGCGCACATACTAACCAGTATTCCGCTAAAATCTAATTCCAGTTCATTACTGGTTGAATCCTGATCGAATGGATCGTTATTAGTTGTTGCATAGGCGGTGGTTGATCTAAATTCAAAAATACCACCCCAATCTTCAGCAGCTTTAAGTTGGATACCTAGAACTCTGGAACCTTGATACCCGGAAAATCTGGTATCATAATGTTTACCTTTTACAGTCGTTGAATCAAATGCGCCGCTAATGATCCCCCAACTAACCCCAACATAAGGTTGATATAGACTATCAACAGGGTCCAGAATAAACAGTTTTATAAAGAGAGACCAGAAATGCAAATTCATTTTAACATCCGGAGCTGTAAATTCACCACTTCCCTGATAGGTAGTTTCTGAAGTTGCATAGTAATTATGAATCTCCGCCCCCCATGACCATCCTCCTGGAATATCCCAATCCAACTGACTGATTCGGTCCCAGGTTATACTTGGTGCGGGGATCTCATAGTCAAGATATGGAATTCCTATAGGTAACTTTTCAGCCATAAGGTAGGTGGATGGTAAAACACCTTCTTGAAATACACCATATCCAGTAAATTGATAATAAACAGACTCAACAAATCCATAATTGTATATTCCAAAGGCAATTTGATTGAAGGCCCCTACATTTGCTACTGCAACTGGTTGTTCCTGTGGCTGGGCTTCCTGAGCATACAGTGTGTTGGTTAAAGCACAGCAAATCCATAATAGTAAAAAGATCCTGGAAAATATATTGCTTTTCATTAGGTTTTTATCGATTTGCTGTTAATAAATGGTTACCGTAAAATAGTTCCAATACGATCTAATCGATAACCGGAAATTAAGCTGCTGTGTGGATTGTGGTTCCAATAGATAATAGCACCCTTGCCCTGTACTTTTTTCTCCTCCACAAATCCCCAGTACCGGCTGTCTTTTGAATTTCTTCGATTATCACCCATGACAAAAATTTTCCCTTCAGGTATTTCAATTTTATTATCCATCGCCACGGTATAAATGGTTTCGTCAAGAAATACAAAAGCCTCTTTTTCAAGTTTTCCATTAATATAAACATTTTCACCAATCAATTCAATGGTATCTCCTCCGATACCAATTACGCGTTTTATAAAGTTTTTATCAGGATCTTCTGGATAGGGAAAAACTATAATATCTCCCCGCTCTACTTTAGATGAAAAAAGCTTGGTATCTGTAAAAGGAACAACTAATCCATAGGCAAACTTATTTACAAAAAGATGATCACCAATTTCTATGGTGTGGATCATCGAACCTGTTGGTACACGATAAGGTGCGAATAACCAGGTTCTGAATATTAGTGCGACAATTACTGCAAAAATTAGTGCCTCTACCCATTCACGAAGGGATTTATTTTTAATAAAACGTTCCAGGTTAATAATTTTTCTCATTTCATTACTCAAAAGTTTAAAATATTTGTTGAAGCTAATACTTAAAAAATGATTCCCAAAATAGTGAGGAATATTAAACCGTTCTATCCTGCTTCTTTCTTTTTGTAAATATCAGGATTAATTCCATTAATTCAGAGCATTTCAAAATATATGCCGGAATGATAAAACAGAGGATACCAATGGAGACATTTAGGGGCAATGTAATCATTAAAGGTAACTTATTCCAGGTGTTAAAAAAGCTTTTACAGTAATAGACACCACCAGCCATTATAATGCAGCAAAATAATATTTTAAGAATTTGTTTTATCATTTTTAAACTGATGATTTTTCCAACACCAAATTCATGAATAAAATACAATAATAGAACTGTTTGAGTAGCTTGGCTGATTGAATTGGCAAGTGCAATACCCAAATGTTTCATTTCCATTGAAAGCCAAAGGGCAATAATGATGTTAACAATCATGACTACAAAAGATATCTGTACCATTCGTCTTAAATATCTGGCGGCTTGATAACTGGTTACCAGCAGTCGATTCCAGGAAATAAAGACTAAACCGATGATATGGTATTTTAAAGCACCAGCCGTCAGTAAAACGGATTTTTGATCGAACAGGCCGCGTTTGTATAGTAAAGAAACGATATCTTCAGACAATAAATAGGTACCAACAATAATTGGTAAGCTAATAAAGGTTGTCATTCGAAGCGCGAACCGGAGATCAATTGTAATTTGATCAAATTGCTTTTCCAGAAATAAATTGGAAAACTTTGGAAGGATAACGGTTACAATTGAAATAACAAATATACCTAAAAAAAGTTCCAACAATCGATTACTAAAATTTAGGGAAGATATTGCTCCCTCACCTACCGTCGTAGCAATTAAATTGCTGACGATGATATTGATTTGATATATCCCTACGCCAAATATTGTCGGGATAATCAATTTGAAGGTCTCTGCTAAATGCGGATTCCTAAAATCGACTCCTGTGAACAATCGAAATCCTTTTTTCCTTAAAAAAGGATAATGGAACCCTAGTTGAATCAATCCACCAATGATGACCCCCATTGCGAATCCGAAAGTTGGATTAGGTAAGCGGGGAGATAACCAGATAGCGAATCCAATGATACTGATATTTAGCAAAACGGGTGTCACAGCTGAAACCCAAAATTGAGAAAATGAATTTAAAACACCCTGTCCGATGGCAGCTAATGAAATAAAAACAATATATAAAAACATGAAGCGTGTTAAAAATATTGTTAAGGATAGGGATTCCTCTTTAAATCCCGGTGCAAAAATGTATTGCACCAACCATGGGGAAAATGCAATGAACAACATACTAAAGATCACTAATACTAAGGTGGCCATCCAAAAGAAGCTACTGGCATAATTTAAAGCTGATTGTTCTCCTTCTTCTTTTTGAACTTTGCAAAAAACAGGAATAAAAGCATTAATCATTACTCCTTCAGCGGTTAGTCGCCGAAATAAATTAGGAAGGCTGAATGCTAATGTAAAAGCGTCATTGTAAAATGAGGTTCCCAAAAATGTTGCTCTAACAATTTCGCGTATTAATCCCAGAACTCTACTGATGGTTGTTATAAAACTAATAACACCGACTTTTTTAAATAGACTCTTTTTACGGGATAAATCGGGTGTGCTCATATTTTTAATGTTAGGCGTTTTTAATTATTCAAATTCATCACCAATTGTTGTCATTACGAGTTTGCCATGTTTGACACCTTTGGTACCGATTAGTTCATCAGCCAGTTTTTTAATTTCCTTCGCTTTTCCCTTTAAAACCAATACTTCCAAGCAATGATGTGAATCCAGATGAACGTGCAGGACCGAAATAATAGATTGATGATGATCATGTTGGTGGTCTGTTAACTTATCCGATAATTCCCTGGTATGATGATTATAAACGACTGTTACCGTTGCAATAGTTTCCGAATCGTCTTGTTTCCATTGTTCATTAACCAAATCATTTCGAATTAGATCACGAATCGCCTCAGATCGATTCATATAACCCTTATCTGCAATTAAAAGGTCAAATTTTTCGAGTAGTCGTTCATCTATAGACATTCCAAATCGAGTCGTTTTTGCCATGTTTACCATTCTCATTTTTTGATTAACAATAATACGATTACTTGTGTACCATTATCTAATAAATTAGTTCAGGGTCAAGATAAGAAGTAAACTTACTGACTTTATTTGATCTTACCATCCATAAAATTCATTTACAGTTTATTATTAATTCGTTTAGTTAATAGCTATCTGATATTTTTTAGTTTATCATTAATAAAACTATTATTGTTTTTGTAATTAAACACATCATCTGTTTTTCCCGTTAGTATTTGAAATAATATTATATGGGTAAAATTTTTTTAATTAAAATCATTCGTGGAGAAGATTAATATGGAATTTTCACCGGAAGTTGAAGGCATGTATTGTATTAAAAAAGGGCCTAATAATGGTCCGGCACCTATTCCGCAGGAAGGAAAATGGGTTCAGGCAAAAGAGGTTAAGGATATTTTTGGTTTAACACATGGTGTTGGCTGGTGTGCTCCACACCAGGGGGCGTGTAAACTAACACTTAATATTAAAGCGGGTATTATTGAAGAAGCTTTAGTTGAAACAATCGGTTGCACAGGTATGACCCACTCTGCTGCCATGGCTTCAGAAATTCTTCCAGGAAAGACCATACTGGAAGCATTAAATACTGATTTGGTATGCGATGCAATTAACGTTGCCATGCGAGAACTTTTTAAGCAAATTGTTTATGGAAGGAGTCAAACTGCATTTTCAGAGGGGGGGCTTCCCATTGGTGCTGGACTTGAAGATTTAGGGAAAGGTTTAAGAAGCGTTAGCGGTACGATGTATGGAACCAGGGCCAAAGGTGCCCGATATATGGAAATGGCAGAGGGTTATGTCAGTAAAATTGCTTTGGATGAAGATGATGAAATTATTGGTTATTCGTTTGTGCAATTGGGGATAATGATGGAACATATTGCCAAAGGGATGGATGCCAATGAAGCTTTGAAAAAGGCATCAGGTTCTTATGGGCGATTCGAAGACGCTGTAAAAACAATTAACCCAAGACACCAATAAACTAAAAGGAGAATAAAATGGCATTATTTGAAGGATATCAGCGAAGAATTGCTCAAATCAATGAGGTTCTGGAAAAATACCAAATAAAAGATCTGGAAGAGGCTAAAGCAATTTGTGAAGGAAAAAAGTTAGACATATTTGAAATTGTAAAAGGAGTTCAACCTATCTGTTTTGAAAATGCATGCTGGGCCTATGTTATGGGGGCTGCAATTGCGATTAAGAAAAATCAGACTCAGGCAGCAGAAGTTGCAGCAACACTTGGTGAAGGTCTTCAAGCTTTTTGTATTCCGGGTTCAGTTGCTGATGATCGTAAAGTTGGACTAGGACATGGAAATTTAGCAGCCATGTTATTAGGAGAAGAAACAAAGTGTTTTGCCTTTTTGGCAGGACATGAATCATTCGCTGCTGCAGAAGGAGCAATCGGATTAGCTAAATCAGCTAACCGAGTTAGAAAAGATCCTTTGAAAGTTATATTAAACGGATTAGGTAAAGATGCCGCACATATTATTGCCAGAATTAATGGATTTACACATGTTAAAACTGAATTTGACTATGCCAGCGGTAAGGTATCTATTGTTTTAGAAAAAGCCTATTCCAAAGGTGATCGTGCTAAAGTCAGATGTTTTGGTGCCGATGATGTCAGAGAAGGCGTTGCCATTAACCATTTGGAGGGGGTTGATGTATCAATTACCGGTAATTCAACTAATCCTACCCGGTTTCAGCATCCTGTGGCCGGAACTTATAAGAAAGAATGTATTGCCTTAGGTAAAAAATATTTTTCAGTTGCTTCGGGTGGTGGTACCGGTAGAACACTTCATCCTGATAATATGGCGGCAGGACCTGCATCCTATGGTATGACTGATACCATGGGTCGAATGCATTCTGATGCACAATTTGCCGGTTCTTCTTCAGTCCCGGCACACGTGGAAATGATGGGACTGATTGGTATGGGAAATAATCCTATGGTTGGAGCTTCAGTAGCAGTTGCTGTGGCTTTGGAACAAGCCGGTTAAGATGCGTTCAGTTAAAGGGTAACTTTAGAAAACCCCGCTGGTTATCTGGCGGGGTTTTTCATGCATATATCTGATTAGTATTTCTTACCTTAAAAAAGAACATTCCAATTTCTTTTTAATTACCTCCAGAACCTTTACCACCTGAACCATTACCGCCGGATCCATTACCACCGGATCCATTACCACCTGAACCATTACCGCCGGATCCATCACCACCAGAACCATTCCCGCCGGATCCATCACCCCCTGAACCATTACTGCCGGATCCATCACTCTTAGTTTCAGTATTTTGTTTTCCTTGACCTTGATTCATTTTTGCAAGCACTTGTTCAGCTCCTTGCTTATTGGAAACACCTTTAAGCGCTAGACGCATTTGCATCATCTTTGAAGAGGAATGTTTTTCTTTTAAAGCCTGGTTTATGGCATCCGTTATTGTTTCTGAATTGATCCTGCTTCTAGCCATTAAACGTGTTGTGGTCATAGTTTGTATTGCAAGCTCTTCATCCGGATTTTCTTTTAACTGTATTCTTTGCCGCAATCTTTTCATGATTTGCAACATTTGAGGTTCTTCCATTCCTGCAGATAAACAATCTGCAGTTCTTTCGGCCAATTTTTGGATTTTACTTTCTTCATTTTCAACCGATCGCGCCTGACGATAAGCAAATGAATAACGATTGTTAACACTTTTCAGGGCCTTAACCAGACGCGCATCATTAATTCCTTTGGCAATGCCTTCCTTAATTTTTTGAACCACCGGTTCTATAGGGATTCCTGAACTAGCAGCTAATTTCACCATCTGTTGAGATTGTAAAATATGCCTTTCCTGAAATCGATTTTGAATCATTGCTTTTGTCACTTCCAAAGCCGTCGATTGATCAACACCAGCATTTATCATTTCTCGTACCTGTTCACGAATCTGATGAGAAACCTTTGTTGTCAATGCCGTATCAATTTCATCTGCATTAGCAACACAAAAACTTGTCGTCATTATGAAAAATCCCAGGACAAGAACCAGAAATAAAGCTGTTTTTTTTCCAAAAATTTTGTGGTTATTTATATTATTCATCTTTTTCTCCCTTTAAAATAGCATTAATCTAGCAATATAATTTCTCTGTCTCCGACTCAAAGCCTGCTAATCTACTTATCATCTTATAAAAGAGGGATGGCAAGGGATCAACCTAACCATTTTTTTATTTTTCAGGATCGTATATACAATTTTCGGATCCAAAGTCATCTTTTTCTTTTAGTTTACAATCCGGCAGAAAAAAATTGCCATCCCTTATATAAAAATACCGAAAGGGTGTTTTTTTTCCGGGGATTTTGACAATCCACTCTGCATTATCATTTTTTTTAAGTGTTAGGGGTACAAATTGGTTAATTGAGGATACAAATTCCAATTTAACAATATTTTCTTGTTTTAGAAAAATTTTTAGACCCTGCGTATTTTTTTCTATTCGATGTGAAGTACAACCAATTAATAAGGAAGCTAACAGCAGTAAGAAACTGACATAATGTTTATATTTCATGGATTTTTATGATTGAATTAACGCTTCCGAATTCATCCCTTTCACTCAGAAAAACGGTGGGATCGGCAATGATCAGATCACTATTGATAATGTAAGAAAATTTATGCTCGTTTGGAGTCACTTTCAAAACAATTTCCCAATAACCCTGTACCCCCGTTTTATTCATTAATACAGGATCCCAATTCGTAAAACTACCAGCAATCTCGACAGTTTCAGCTTCTGGTTGATGGAGTACAAAACGATGGGTGTAAATGGTTGATTTTTGATAATTTTGAAAAACAGAAATTGCAAAAAAAAGCAACGAGGCCGCTGCTAAGCTTATGATGAAAGATGCCGGTTTAATCCAATGTCGCCCGTTTTTTCTTTTAAAAGATAAATCAGCAGATATATCTTTGGATGGAATTTTCATCCCTGCTGTTGAACGAAGCAATTTTTCCTGTTGAATCAAATCAATCGTTTCCTGGCTGAATGGTTCGTCAGCATGTATTTTTTCAACAAACTGTATTTTCTCATCTAAATCCAGTTCATTATCGATATATTGACTAATCCAATATTCCATCATTTTTCCTTATTTAAAATTTTCCGCAACTTAGTTCTGGCTCTGTGTACTTTCACTTTTACATTTGTAACACTCATTTGATGCATTTCTGAAATATCAGAATAGGATAGATCTCCACTGGTTGCCAGTAAGAGAACCTCCCGTTCTTCTCGGTTTAGTTTTTTCAATGCCAACATTAATTCTTGAACTTCTTCCTTAAGCGCATATGTTTCATACTGGGATTTAGTATTACTAACCGGATTTTTTTCAAGAACATCAAACTTTTTCTCTTTCTTCTGGTGGTCGAAAAATACATTCCTGGCAATCCTATATAATAAAGGGGATGTATGAATTTGGGGATCATATTTTTCGAGCAATTTTGTGAAAGTCTCCTGTGTTAGGTCACTGGCTAATGAGTAATTTCCGGATAGTTTAAAAAGATAAGCAAAAATTTTATCCCGGTATTGAATATAAAACTGATTAAATTGATCCCTCATAAATGTATAACGATTGATATTGGAAAAGGTTACATTTTTTTTGGTTTAATGAAGAATTTATTTGTAACAAAATAAACCACATTCTGATGAATAATGATGTTAATCGTTTAACTTATAAAAAAATTCTATTTTTGCCAGATTTTAGATTGATATTTTCGACGTACTGCACATATTTGAATGGCTATTTGTTTTAATTCTGAACTTGACGAGAGCTCTAGCTGCAGATTTTCTTCGACTGCTTCCAGATATTTAATGATGGTTTGATCATTTTCTTCACTGACCATCAACCGATAAACACCATTGATAAAAGGTTTTCTTCGGCTTTCTTTTTGGTACCGTTTAATTTTAAAAAACTTCCAATTTTCGATCAGGATATCACGAACTTCCTCATTTGATTCTTTAATTTTCCGTCTTAAACTTTGTTTTGGCCAACGAACAGCTCCCAAATAGTGGATGACCAGAGCGATACTCCAAAATGCCATTGGATATAGTACCCAGGGGTAATTCGTTGTGGACGTATTAATTCCAATCAAAGCGCTATTTGCAAATAAATATGCAATAAAATGAGGTGTAAAACTGCGTTTCAGTCTGATTCGAGAACGTGTCAGGTTTTCAAAAGTCACTAATTTATCACTCTTGGGTAAATAGGGTTCCAGATCTTTTGGTTTTATTTTTTTTGCTTTTTGGATGGCCTGGGGATTGATGTCATATTCGGCTTTGACTTCTGCTGCAATATTTTGAATTTCAGACAGCGGTAAGGCGGTTATTTCCTGAAGGGCTTGAAAATTGGCTCTCGTGTTTTCTTTGATATTTTCAAGTCCTTGAATTTCATTATAACGATCTAAGACCCTGGTTCGGATCGCATCCATCATCTGTTCATTTTTTTCTTCATCACCGTTACTGGACATTCTTATAATTATTAATGGAAGGTTATCGGAGTTATCATTGCTAATAAAGTCTACAATCGGATTTTTTTATTAAAAAACTAAATCTTAACGTCATTTTATGATGGAATCAATGCTAAATTTGGTTCCACCAAATTACAACATCGACCTGTACTTTTGGTGAATTCAAGCCTATAAATCAAGAAGGTTTTAAACCAATAATCAAAAAAACTTCTAAATATTTAACCCATGAAAGCGCTTCTTTTAAAAGAAATTGTTGACTTGTCTGAAAATCATAAACCTCTGGCTCTTGAAGAAATCCCAATTCCTGTCCCTAAAGATAATGAACTACTGATTCAGGTTGCTACTTGTGGTATTTGCCATACTGAATTAGATGAGATTGAAGGTAGAACACCACCCGCTTTTTTCCCAATGATTCTGGGGCATCAGGCCGTAGGAGCTGTTATCAAAATGGGTAAAAATGTAACTTTACATAGCGTCGGGGACCGGGTCGGGGTTGGCTGGATTTTTTCAGCCTGTGGTCAGTGTGAGCACTGTCAAAACCAAAATGATAATCTTTGCTTAAATTTTAAAGCAACAGGTCGGGATGCTTATGGTGGTTATGCTGAAAAAATGTGTATTCCAGAACAATATGCGCATCGCATTCCTGAATCAATAAACAATGACCAGGCTGCGCCATTATTATGTGCAGGAGCCATTGGTTATCGATCATTGATGTTGACCCAAGTGGTTAATGGGCAGTCAATAGGTTTGACCGGCTTTGGCGCCTCCGGGCATCTGGTCTTAAAAATAGCGCAGTATTTATATCCCAATTCTGATATCTATGTATTTGCCCGTAGTCCTAAAGAACAAGAATTTGCCATGTCGTTGGGAGCTATCTGGAGTGGTCATACTGAAACTCAGTCACCAGAGTTACTACATGGTATCATTGATACAACACCGGCCTGGAAACCTGTTATAAAAGCTTTGGAAAATTTACGTCCAGGTGGCAGATTGGTGATTAATGCGATTCGAAAAGAAGATGATGACAAAAACCTTTTAGGTAGTATTAGTTATGTTAAACACTTATGGATGGAAAAAGAGATTAAAACAGTTGCTAATGTATCAAAACTTGATATTCAAAATTTCTTAACCTTAGCTGCCGAAGCCGAAATAAAACCAGAAATTCAGGCTTATCAATTCAATGAAATTAATAAAGCTTTAGATGAGTTAAAAAATCGAAAAATTAGAGGTGCAAAGATTCTAAAAATCATTTAAACATTAAATAACAATTAATTAAAATTTTATTTTTTTTATAATTTCAAATCAACAGATAGGACATCATTATGGCTAAAGAAATTATTCTTGTTATTGGAAGATCTATGACTGAACAAGAAATAGAAGCACTAACAGTACTCTATAAAAAGGACGAACTTGAATTTAAAGAAGAAAAAATAAAAACAGCAGCTGAATTACAAAAATGGAAAAAAGACTTAAATGGAGATAGTCTTGTTGCTGTTGTTATTCCTCAAAATTTTAATAAAACCATGCTTCTAAAAATGATTGCCTCTACAACCTCACCCAAAGGGGAATCGATACCGTTTATATACCCATCTTATGATACCATGAAACGGTTTATCTGCTTTATGCAGTATGCTCTGAAATTTGAAGCGAACAAAGCTGTTTGATTTTTCAAAATAGCCAAAGTTATCAATATGAATCTACACCCTGATTGGATTCAATTAGGGTTTCTATACCTGTTTTTCTGACCTGCTTTTATTAAAAAATAGTTTGAGAGTGTCTTTTAGTTATCCGCTAGGCTAATATCTGTCGCAGATGATGGCCGGTGAAGATAGTTACGTTTCCAGTATTGCATTAACGCCAGTTAATGATAATGAATTTATACCAATGGGGCTATGTCCCTGAATATTCATCCGAGATAAAAAATGCGTATTGAACCAGAATTAAAACTAGGATTTAAAGATGTCTTAATCCGTCCCAAAAGATCCACTTTGAAAAGTCGGTCCCAGGTTGAATTGGAACGATCATTTATTATGAAACACACTCAGTATAAATGGGATGGTGTGCCAGTCATAGCCGCTAATATGGATTCAGTAGGAACCTTCAAGATGGCAGAATCACTAAAATCTTTTGGAATACTAACTGCCATTCATAAACACTATGATCTGGAGGGTTGGAAAAATTTTATTCAAAAAAATCCAGCTGATATACTTGATTATATAATGATTAGTTGTGGCGCTTTAAAGCAGGACTTTGTTAAATTGTCTGAAATTTTGCATGAATATCCTGAAATTAAGTTTATTTGTATAGATGTAGCGAACGGTTATACTGAAAGCTTCACTGAGTTTGTACGAAGAGTGCGGGATGCCTACCCTGATAAAATTATTGTAGCGGGAAATGTTGTCACCGGAGAAATGGTTGAAGAGTTGGTCTTATCCGGAGCGGATATTGTTAAAGTAGGTATTGGCCCCGGATCCGTGTGTACAACCAGAGTTAAAACCGGAGTGGGGTATCCGCAACTATCAGCGATTATTGAATGTGCTGATGCTGCCCATGGATTAAACGGGCATATTATCGCAGATGGTGGCTGCACTTGCGCCGGTGACGTTGCGAAAGCTTTTGGTGCAGGAGCTGATTTTGTGATGATGGGAGGAATGCTGGCAGGACATATTGAAAGTGAAGGAGAAATTATAGAAAAGAATGGTCATAAACTCATGGCTTTTTATGGGATGAGTTCGGAAACCGCTATGAAAAAACATTCAGGTGGCGTGGCAAATTATAGGGCTTCGGAAGGAAAATCTGTGCAGGTACCTTACCGTGGAAAGGTTAAAGATACGGTTAATGATATTTTAGGTGGCCTCCGGTCTTCTTGCACTTACGTTGGCGCAGGTAAATTAAAAGAGTTGAGTAAACGAACAACTTTTATCAGAGTTCGAGAACAGGAAAATATTGTTTTTTCTGAATCTTCGGATTAGTAACTTTCAAATTATAAATATCTATGCCTCAATCGGTTGTCCTGGAACTTAAAAATATCACTAAATCTTTTCCTGGTATTATTGCCAATGATCATATCAATTTTGATCTGAAAAAAGGCGAAATTCATACATTGCTGGGGGAAAACGGTGCTGGAAAATCTACCTTGATGAATATTATTTCCGGATTATACCCTGCCGATGAAGGAGAACTAAGCATCAATGGAGAAAAAACAAATTTTTTAAATCCTAAACAAGCAATTTTGGCTGGTATTGGAATGGTGCATCAGCATTTTATGCTGATTAAAAATCATACAGTGGCCGAGAATATTATTCTGGGTACGCCTCAAAAATTCCACTTGAGTATCAAAAAGATCCATAAAGAAATTACAACAATTTCTGAAGAGTACGGCTTATTCGTCGATCCTTCCAAAAAAATTCAAAATTTATCAGTTGGTGAACAACAAAGAGTTGAAATATTAAAAATACTTTACCGGGGAGCGCAAATATTGATTTTAGATGAGCCAACAGCGGTTTTAAGTCCTCAGGAATCCGAATCTTTATTTAAAATCTTACATAAAATGGTGGCCACCGGACATTCTGTTATCTTTATTTCCCATAAAATGAAAGAAGTGCTAGCTATTTCAGACCGCATCACTATTTTAAGCAAAGGTAAAGTCCTCAAAACGGTTCAAAGAGATACGACGACTGCGGAAGCACTAGCCAAAATCATGATGGGAGAGAGCAAATTGTCTTCAGAACTTTCAAAGGAAAGTCAAAGTGAAGTGGATATTAAAATTCAAAACAGTGTTAATCAAAATACAGTCATAGAATTAAAAAATATTTACGCTGACAATAAACAAGGTCATCCTGTTTTAAATGATATTTCCCTGGAAATCAAAAGTGGTGAAATTCTCGGACTAGCCGGGATCTCAGGTAATGGGCAATCTGAATTAGCTAAAGTGTTAGGAGGGTTGTTACCCTTTAAAAAAGGAGAATATCTCTTTGAAGGAAAAGCACTGGATAAAGTTTCTGTTTCAAAAATGATCAAATTAGGGCTTGGATATATACCAGAAGACCGAAAGCGTTTTGGGATCGCCAAGGGTTTATCTATTGCGAATAACTTTTTAATTCGTGATTATCAGAATCCACAATTCTATCAGAATCGTTTTCTAAACTGGCAAAAAATATATAAATATGCCCGTAAAAAGATGACAGAATTTGATATAAGGGCGCCATCTGAAAAAACTTCGATCGGGAAGCTTTCGGGGGGGAATATTCAAAAAACAATATTATCCCGAGAAATTTCGAGGTCAATTAAGTTTTTATTAGCCAATCAACCCATTCGTGGTTTGGATGTGAATGCAGCAGGCGATATCCGAAATTTGATATTAAAAGCGAAAGAGAGTGGTTTAGCTGTTCTTTTGATATCTGAAGATCTGGATGAAATACTGACCATTAGTGATCGCATTGCTATTATTTATAATGGTCAAATCCAGCAGGTTGTTCCCAGAGATCAAGCTAATATTGAAAAAATCGGATTAATAATGACCGGGATTCCAGACTAATTTTTTTAAAACTTAACCATTATAAAATGTATTATTTTACTTTTGAAAAACGATTACATTCTTCATTTAAAATTAGAACCAGTATTACGCTAACATCGATTCTGACAGCATTGATCATTGGTGGGATTTTTTTTCTAATTATTGGAATAAATCCAATAGCGGTATATAAAAGTGTTGTTACGAATGTATTCTTCAATACTTATGCCTGGGAAGATTTGTTTTTAAAAACCAGTCCTTTACTATTAACTGGAATTTCAGTTGCATTGGCAGCTAATTTGAAAATTTGGAATATAGGCGCAGACGGTCAATTTTATATGGGAACACTAGGTGCTACCTGGGTAGCCTTAAACTATGGTGGTGCTCTGTCGTCTACTTCTATCATTCCCTTGATGTTTTTAGCCGCAGTGTTAGCCGGATCTTTATGGGCCTTATTACCAGCACTATTCAGAGCCCAGTTTGGCGTAAATGAAATCATAACCACCTTATTGATGAATTATATTGCGATTAGTTGGGTGGATTACCTGATATTTGGTTCCTGGCGAGACCCTAAAAGTAATAATTTTCCAGTGACACCCGAATTTTCAGAATCTACCTACTTACCGACATTATTAAACAGCAGTGTTCATGCCGGTTTACTGGTTGGCGTGGTTATTATTCTACTTATTTATTTTATTTTAAAGAAAACTAAATTAGGTGTTCAGATCACAATTACTGGAGATAATCCGGACGCCGGTCTGTATTCGGGAATTAATATCAAACGCTTAATTGTGATTATTCTGGTTTTGAGTGGTGGGATTGCTGGTGTCGCTGGTATGCTTGAGGTTACTGGTGTTCAGCATCGTTTACAACAAAACATTTCATTGGGTTATGGTTATACGGGTATTATCATCGCCTGGCTCGCACGAAATCATCCCTTAGGCGTTATATTTTATGCTTTTTTTATGGCTGTTGTATTTGTGGGTGGTGAAAATTTACAAATTGTTTTCGGACTTCCCAAAGCCATGATTGATCTTTTTCAAGGGATTATATTGTTTTGTGTGTTGGGCATGGAAATATTTGCAGAATACCGATTAAAAATTAAACGAGTATAAATATGAGTTCAATTACGGGAATAGAATGGATGATTGTTATTCTAATCGCTGCTGTTAAAATGGGCACTCCTTTGTTATTTGCCACCTTAGGGGGAGTGATCAGTGAAAGAGCCGGTGTCATTAATTTGGGGATGGAAGGTTTAATGTTGATTGGAGCTTTAACAGCTTTTATGGTTAGTCTATATTCTCAATCTGCATTATTAGCTGTGATTGCTGCTGCGATAGTCGCAGGACTGGTGACATTGATTCATGGTTTGATCTGCATTTCCCTTAAAGCAAATCAGATTGCCTCCGGGTTAGCTTTAGCCCTATTTGGTACGGGTTTAAGTGGTGTTTTTGGCGATAAATTCACCGGTCAAACCATTAATGCTATCAAAGACATTCAGATACCGGTTTTAGGATCTATTCCTGTTTTGGGAAAAATGCTATTCAATCAAAATGCTCTGGTTTATTTCTCTTATTTTTGTGTTTTATTGGCGTGGTATGTTTTGTATTATACCCGAGTTGGATTAAACCTGAGGGCCACAGGAGAAGATCCTGAAGTGGTTGATTCCATTGGGTTATCAGTTACACTGTACCGCTTTCTGGCTGTGGTTACTGGAGGTATGTTGATCGGAGTAGGTGGCGCTTATTTTCCTTTGGTGTTAACCTCATTTTGGGTTAATAATCTGACAGGTGGCCGGGGGTGGATTGCAGTGGCTCTGGTTATTTTTTCATTCTGGCATCCTGGGAAGGCTTTATTAGGCGCTTATTTATTTGGGGCTGCCATCGCTTTACAACTTCGTTTACAGTTGATGGGCTTTGCTGTTTCCCCTTATTTTCTGGATATGTTTCCCTTTGTTTTAACCATTACTGTATTGACTTTGGCTACTATTAGGTATCATAAAAAAGGAATTTCTGTAATGCCAGCTGCTTTGGGTACAGCTTTTTTTAGAGGAGAAAAGCACTAATATTCAGTGCAGTGGGTAAGTGAAGCTTTTATATGATTGTCAAATTACATTGAGTTTATTATTAAATATTATGCGAATTCATTTGAGATTTACGGCTTTTTATGTTGTATTTCAAAAAATAATTTCTTTTTTCATTCCTGATTTTTAATCGCTGTTTTGGCGTATTTAAATACAGAAATCAGGGTTTGATTTTTAATAAATATGAGGTTTCTATGGCTCAAAAATCTTCATCCAATCGGATATTAATCCTTGTTATTGTATTGGCAATTGCGCTGATTGCGGTTTATTATTTTAGTCAATCTGCTAAAGATCAGACTGAATTAAAATCAGATAAAAAAGATTTAAAAGTTGCTTATGTTTATGTTGGTCCAGTTGGTGATGGTGGATGGACTTATGCCCATGATTTAGGAAGAAAACACTTGGAGAGTAAAGGTATTAAGACAACTTTTGTTGAAAGTGTCCCTGAAGCGGATTCTTATCGAACCATTCGAAATCTTGCTCAAAACAATGATATCATTTTTACGACCAGTTTTGGATTTATGGACCCTACCTTAAAAACGGCTGAAGAGTTCCCAAATGTTACATTTATGCACTGTTCCGGTTTTAAAACATCCAAAAACATGGGTAACTATTTTGGGAGAATGTATCAGGCAAAATATCTGGCGGGTATGGTTGCCGGTGCTATGTCTAAAACAAATCGTATCGGGGTTATCGGATCACATCCAATTAGTGAAATCATCAGACATATTAATGCTTTTACTTTAGGTGTTCAGGCTATAAAACCCGATGCGGAAGTTCAGGTATTGTGGATTAATTCTTGGTTTGATCCTGCCAAAGAAGTTGAAGCGACCAATAGTCTGATTGATAATGGTGCTGATATCATTGCTATTACTACTGATTCCGCAGCCCCTCTGCAAACAGCCGCAAAAAAAGGCGTTCTTTCCATTGGAAATGACAGCGACATGACCAAATATGCTCCAGATCATCATTTGACTGCAGCCATATTTAACTGGGGTGTTATTTATGAAGATATTTACAATAAAGTAAAAGATGGTACCTGGAAACCTGGTTCAGATTGGTGGGGTCTTGAAACTGGATTAGTTGGTCTTTCACCATTTAGTAAACTGGTACCGGAAGATCTTCAAAATAAAGTAAATGCTAAAAGAGAAGAAATCGGTAAAGGTTTAAAGGTATTTCAGGGGCCGATTACGAAACAAGATGGTTCTATAGCTCTTGAAGCTGGAAAAACGCATACAGATCAGGAACTGTTAAGCATGAATTATTTTGTAAAAGGTGTGATTGGAGACTTACCTAAAAACTAGTCAGCTTTTTAAATTCAATATTTTAAGTTCCCGCAAACCATTTGGGTAGTTTTCGGGAACTTTTTTATTCGTACACCATAACCAAACTAAATAAAGGGATATTATACATGCAGTCGACACCATACCAAAAAGATTTTGTTGTGTCCTGGGATGCGTTACATCGTGATGCCAGGGCATTAGCCTGGAGATTACTGTCAATGCGGCAATGGAAAGGTATTGTGGCTATTACCCGTGGTGGCCTGGTACCAGCTGCTATCATTGCTAGGGAGTTGGATCTTCGATTAGTGGATACCGTTTGTGTTTTAACCTATGATGAACAGGATAAAGGAAAACCCAGTGTCTTAAAAGGTGTCGATGGAGATGGAGAAGGTTTTTTGCTGATTGACGATCTAGTAGATACTGGAACCACAGCCAAAATTGTCCGGGAAATGTTACCGAAAGCTTATTTTGCCACAGTATATGCCAAACCGGAAGGACGCCCAATGGTAGATTGTTTTATCACTGAAGTCAGCCAGGATACATGGATTCGTTTTCCCTGGGATTTGGAATTGAACTATTCCCAACCAATTGCGAATCGATAATTTTAAATGGTATTGGAAAAAGAGCATACTGAAAAATTTAAATATTTTATAAATCTGTGTTCGAATCATGTTGAACATCATCCACTCAGTCTTTTTTTTCAATCTTCTTCAAGTATCCGGTCTAATATTTCCAGTGATTTACCACCAACTGTTTTCGAGCTATGGGAAGCTGCACTGATCTATTTAATTCCTAAAACCTACCTTAAATTTTTCAGTGGTAAACAACATAGTCAGAAAATTGAAATTAAAACTTTAATTGTTCAGTTTTGCCAGTTAACAGATTACTCCCCACAGCATTTCATTAAAAAAATTCTTCAATCAAGTCTCTTAAGTAAAATTCCGGATATTGATCTAAATATATGGACTGGTTTTTTATTCAATTTCAATACGCAAATTAATTCCTGGACAGCAGGATCTTGGAACCAAAAACTGACGAATGATAAACAGAACGCCATCTTTCAGATTACCCAAACGCTACAATTTAAGAATCCCTGGGAGACAGCCTGTTTTCTGGACCATTTAGGATATCCTGTTTTCTCTTCCATAAAAATGAAAATGGTTTGGCAACATTTTTATGGAAAAACTGATTTAAATATTGATTATTTGGAATGGGTTAAATTATTTCAATCTTTAAATATGTCAGAACTGGAACAACTAAATATTGAGCGAATAATTGATTGTCTTATTTCCCACTCAACCCAAAACCAACAGGTTGATTATTGTCATGGCCTTGAAGCATGTGATGGTTGCTTTTTAAAAGAGAACTGTCATTTTTATCAGCAATATTTCCATGTCAGGCAGGATGAATATATTGAAACACAAGTAAAACTTGATAAAGTTCATTCAATTGACAGTCAGGATCTGATCATTTATTTGCTAAAGGCATTTTGGCAAGGTTCTGGAAATCAAAAGCAATATCTGGCAAAATATCCTGATATTGAGATACAGGATTTACTGATTAATCAAAATAGTTCCAAAGATGAAGCTTTTTTTGTCCGATTAGCGGCGATTCAAAATCTTATTGAAAGAGACGATCTGGCCCCAAAAGTCCAGGAAGGGAAATCTTTTACGAATAGTGAGTCTATTTTTAATTTTTATCGTTTTTCATTGAGTCGAAAAAAACAAGAGTCTTTTTTTATTCTCATTCTGGATAATAAACATCGAACCATAAAGCTCCAAAAAATATCGCAAGGTATTTTGAATAAAAGCCTTGTCCACCCCCGGGAAGTCTTTGCACCGGCAATTCAATTGAGAGCAGCCGCGATTATTCTGATTCATAATCACCCGAGTGGTGACCCTACCCCTTCCACTGCAGATATAAATATTACTCGACGATTAGTTCAAGTTGGAGAAATTGTTGGTATTTCTGTACTGGATCATGTCATCATCGGAAAAAGCAGTTTTTACAGTTTTGTTGATGAAGATAGAATGCCGACAAATTGAAACTATCACTTGCTAAATTTCTGATTTTTTACTATTTTTCAATTCTTTCTTATAAATAATAATATTCAATTTTGATATGGTACTATGGTTAAATTTGTTGATACTGTTAAAGTTTTTGTCGAGTCTGGAAATGGTGGTCGTGGTTGTTCATCTATGAGGCATGAAAAATATGTAGAATTTGGTGGTCCGAATGGTGGCGATGGCGGTAGAGGGGGTGATGTCCATATTCAGGGTTCATCTAGAATGACAAGTTTACAGGATCTTAGACTACATCCACATCAAAAAGCTAAAAATGGTATGCCGGGTTTGGGAGACCAGAAAAATGGTAAAGCCGGGGATAACAAGCTTATTGAAGTCCCTTTAGGAACAATAGTGTGTGATGAGGAAACCTCTGAAATTTACTGTGAGGTACTGGAGGAGAAATCTTATCTGCTTTTAAAAGGTGGAAAAGGTGGTTTGGGAAATATGCACTTTAAGTCAAGTATTAAACGGGCGCCCAGATATGCTCAACCAGGACTACCTGGTCAGTCCTTAACGATTCGGCTTGAATTGAAAATCATGGCAGATGTCGGGCTGGTTGGATTTCCTAATGCTGGTAAATCTACATTTATTTCAGCAGTTTCCAATGCCAGACCTAAAATAGCCGATTATCCTTTTACAACCCTGGTACCTAATTTAGGTGTCGTCGCTCTGGATAATTATCAATCTTTTGTTATCGCGGACATTCCCGGCATCATAGAGAATGCTCATCAGGGAATGGGTTTGGGAGACAGGTTTTTAAAACATATTCAGAGAACATCTGTTCTGGCTTTTTTAATCGATTGTTCTGGTTTTGAAGAGAACAGTCCTGTTGATGTTTTTAAAACACTATTGAATGAATTAGAATTGTATTCGGGAGACTTATTAGAGAAAAAAAGAGTTGTATTGCTTAGTAAAATAGATTCGATTCGACCCGACTTGGATCTTAATACACTTTTTGATGATTTTAAAGCAATCAATGAAGAACCTTATGCTATATCAAGTGTTTCCCGAAATGGTTTGAAAAAAGTATTGTTCCGCCTCCATGATATTGTTCAAGAGGAACCTTAAGACCATCTGCCATAAATCAATATTAGAGCGATTCCTAAAAATACCATATTTGCACCAAATGCAGCTAGTTCTGCAATTAGGATATCAGCTCTAAAAAGCGTCATGAAAATTTGGTCCAATAACCAATAAGCAAATCCTAAAATTACGGCCAATACGATCCCTGTCCTGGTGTTAAAACTTTTTCCGGCAAATAAAGAGAATGGTAAGGCTAAGATTATCATGATGAATAATGATATTATTAAAGCAATTTTCTGACACAAGGCAAAAACATCTCCACTATCATCAATCCCACCTCTTTTTTTATTTAATATTTGGGTAATGACTTCTTGAAATGGCGCATATTTAGGGTTAATCAACTCTTTTTCAAATACAACAGGAAATTGGTCATTCGAATATTCGGATTGATTGAACGTTTTTTGGTCAATATCCATATCGTCAAAAACTATCTTGCTGGTAAACTCAGATTTCCATTGCCCATCCTGCAAAGTTAATTTTTTTATTTGCAAAATTTCTTTTAAATGGTTTTTAGGATCAAATTTGAAAATCTTTGCTTTTTCAACTGTTTGATTGGTTTTTTTTGCCTGATAAATGTAGAAAAGATTGTCTTGATAGAGACGCCATTTACTGGCGTTAGGTGTTGTCTGGATGATACTCATTAAAGTATCAGATCCTAGTTTTGGAGCAAGATAGCTTTGATTAAGATAGATAAACACTGAAATAATGATACAGCAGGCAGAAATAGGTTTTAACAATTGAACTAAACTAACACCAGCTGCCATCATGGCTACAATCTCTGATGATTTACTTAAGGTGATGTAAGTTAGTACAGTTGCCAGTAAGATCGAAATTGGTGTGACAATTTCCACGAGCAGAGGAAATCCTGTCAGAATTGACTGGAAAAAGAGTGACCAACCACCTGTATCTATTTTATCCAGTTCCGCAAGCGCAACAAAAGTTAAGGCGATGGTTATTAATGAGAAAACGCATGATCCAAAAAAAACAAAAAATTCTTTAGCGATATATAAGTTAATTCGTTTCATAGGTTTTGAATCGTTTATTCACCACCACACCCCCATCTGGCTGCTGCAACATAATTACCGGTATTCAATAAACCAGAATTACCGGAAGTACCTTTCCCAATAACCACAACACGATAACGACCAATTTCAATCATTTTTACATGTACCTTAAAAACAGAGCCATGCATTTCGCATCTGAATAGCTGAGACTTATCAGGATAAGTTACTATGTGTTCGACAGCATAAGAATTAGTGAATATTAGGATCAGTGTAATGATTAAGAAAAGATGACTAATTAATTTTTTCATAATTTTTTACCAGTTGTAAGTATATTGCAAGACAAACCATTGCATATTGATTATTAAGATCAGATATACAGCATCCATGCCAAGCAATCTGCTTAATAATTTGAAAATTTTTAAAAATTGAGTTGACAATAAAAGTGAACATATATACATTTTAAACCGTATTCAAAAAGTACATATATTCTCTTACATAATTCGTTCAATTTTCTCTTCCTTAATGTTTACTTACAAAATTGTCGAATTTTTAATCTTCACCTGTTTACTGACAATCTTAATAAATCATTAAAGTTATCATGTAATCAGCCGATAATATCATAAAAAGCAGCTTTTTCCTGTTTGGAAAGAAAAAGGCTGTATTATTGCAGTTGATCTAAAAATGATTGTTACAATCTAAAAAATAAATGAGGTAATATGATGGATAAAAAACGCTTAATGTTAATCGGAATTAGAAGAAAAGGGGAAAAAAAATTCACTATTACTGCTGCCAATAACCCTCTATATCGAACAGAAAAGCAGAATCTCCAAAATCAGATAAACTTAAATCATTTATCAACACCAGACTGTTTCCCTGTGGATCAAATTCGGGAATAACCCGCGGTGACAATTGAATCGGGATTATTCGGGCACGTTTTAATTGACCAGTCGTTGACATTGTAATTTGAAGAATGAGGGAATATTTTAAATGTCCGGATGTATTAAATCCTAAATATCCCATAAAATTCCCTAAACTATAAGCAATCAATTTATCTTTATAATATTCCATACCTCTGATGGTATGCGGACCATGTCCCAATATTAAATCTGCTCCCGCCTCAATCATTCGATGTGAAAAAAGCCTGACATTCCCTCTAAACTCACCAAAGAAATATTCTTTCCCTATTGGTGTTCTTGCGGCCCCTAATCCCTCGGCACCAGCATGAAAACTGACGATAACAATGTCAGCCTGTTGCTTTAGCATTTTTACGATTTTTTCGCTTTTGCTCATTTCATTGATATGAATACAACAATAGGTAGTACTTACTCCGAGAAAAGCGATTTTAACCCCATTGGAATCAACAATCAGACTTGGGGTAGATATATAACCAAACGAGTTTAAATCCTGCCTGGTCAGAACTTCGATGGTTTCTTCAACGCCCGGAATACCGAAATCAACAATATGATTATTTGCAATATTTAATACATTAAAACCAGCTTTTTTAAGCAACCGGGAGTAGCTTGGTGGCGTTCTGAAAACATAGCAGTTACCCCCTTTTTTACATTTTTGACTTTCAACTTGTTTCGTTAAGGGGGCTTCCAGATTACCAAAGACAATATTTCCTTTTAAATACTGTACTACATTTGCAAACAGATGAATTCCATCATCAGGGGGTAATTTTTTTTCACTGATATAATTGCTACCCAGCATGATATCACCAACCGCGGTAATGACGATATCTTCTGGATTCAGATTTTCTTTAAAACTGTTTTTTGCCTTTATAATTGGTGTCTGTTCAAGTTTGCCTTCCAATTTTAGGTACTGTTTTGATAAATACAGGAACTTGTTTAAGTCTTTTTGATCGGGTGTGAATTTTTCCGTAAATTCCCAATGATAAATGACTTTCTGCCACTCTTTCTTTTGCCAATATACCCAGCCTGTTTCCCAGTGAATTTTTCCGTTATACCAATCAAATTTTAGACTTTGATTCATCTCCTTTTCAGCCGCAATCAGTTGTCCCTTTAATAAGAATTGGATCCCTTTTTGAAAATGAGCTTCCGCTCTAATATGTGAACTAACAGCAGTTTGATTTGAATATACAGGATTTGATAATAGAACAAACAATAAGAAGGCAAAAAAGAAAGGGCGCCTGGAATGGAAGAAGTGAATTGATAATTTCAAAAGAAAATGATGCTTTAGATTAATTAATAATTTAAAATATATTGTTCTGGATTGACGTATCTATCTTTAACAAGAATTTCATAATGGAGATGTGGCCCTGAACTTCGGCCTTCATTACCCATTCTTGCAATTAAATCACCTCTTTTGACAAACTGACCAACTTTTACCTCTGATTTTGCGATATGACCGTAGCGTGTGACGATATTATAACCATGATCAATTACCAGAAAATACCCAAAAGTAGGATCTGCCATTGTTCCGACCACAACACCATCGGCGGGCGATAAAATTGGACTGAACATATGGTTAACAATATCTAAACCATTGTGTTTTCTACGTTTACCCGTTAAAGGATCATTGCGTTGACCAAATCTGGAACTAATATAACCTTTCATTGGGCTTACGGAGGGTGTTCTGGCTAAGCGGTCTTTTTGCTCCTGCAAATATGCTTCCAGTTGAAAGAACTCTATTTCTCTGGATTTTAATTCATAGTCCAATTGTTCCAAAACTTCCAGAAATGGTTTCTCATCATTGATACCATTTTGAAATACTTTAAAACCTGCACTGTTTCCGACAAACCTGACTCTGGGAGAACTATCCTGAAAGCCACTGATGACTCTTAATTTTTTTTCAAAATCTTTTAACTCTTCTAACTTTAATTGATCATTTGAAAGTTTGTTGATGATTTCTTTGATTCTGAATTTTTGCGAAATGATATTCTGTTGCGTCATTCGCTGATTCTGTTCTTGTTCTTTAACTCGTAAATAATCAAGTATCAGAAAGGAAGATCCCAAAATAACCATTGCAAGTATGATAAACGCAACATTAATTGTGAAGGTTGTTAGTTTAAAACGAATAACTTTTCCACTTTTTTGTGGAACAATCATGACTGTCATATGGTTGCCAAGCACGTTTTTCCTTTCTTAATAATTCACAATTTAGACTTTTTTTTAACAATTCTAAATTTGATGACTAGGAAAATCAAGCTGTATCTGATATATAGTCACAAATTAATTTTGATTTACCAGCTAAAACCATCCTCTCTAGGCATGGTCATGGACCAAAAACTTTATCATTTGGTCGATTGTTTAGATGATTCAATACCGTCTCATTTGGGGACGGATTTTTATTCATTAAAAAGCGATTTTTTTATGAAGTCTTATCCTTTAATACCTGAGTTATGGCTCCATTTTTTATGGAATGCCGATTTAATTACAAAAAATGCAAATCAGTTTGTGAATCGGGAAGATACCACTATTCTTTTCAAAGGTTGGTATAATTCAAGTTGGGGGCCTGATTTCTCTGAAGCTAAAATTACAACAGGACCAAATGAACTTTTTGGTTCAGTTGAAATTCATATTAACGAATCGGATTGGTTTAATCACAAACACCATCTGGATGATCATTATAATAATGTCATTTTGCATGTTTTTCTAAATCCTTCAAAAAACCCTGCTATAAATACATTAGGAGAAATCATTAATCGCTATCAAATTGACTCTGATCAACTGGAATCGGTACTGATTCACCCACAAGGTAATTTAAAGAAATTGAAAGATACCGTGCCGGGTAAATGTGGAATTATATTGATAAATACAGAGAATAATCATTTTGAACGGTTGATTCAACAGGCAGCGGAATTGAGACTTATCCAAAAAGCAAAAGCTTTTAAGGCACTGTTCTTAAATGATAATTATAAAATTTGGGAGTCAGAATTATATCAGTCCATTTGCCGGAGTTTAGGTTATGCCAGCTATGCTAATATATTTGAACACCTGGCTAAAAAGTTAAATTATTATCAGGTATTAAAATTTTATGATTTGTCTATCCGACAAAGGCGTATTGAAGTGTTTAGCCGGTGGTTTGGGTATTTAGGCTTGATTGATCGTTTTGCTATCGATCAGATACTGGATGAATCACGTAGGGAGTGGTTTGGTTTACAACAAACCTGGCAATCACTTAATCAGAAAGTGTTCAGTGACGAATTTCAAATTAAAAAACCTTCCCGACCGTTAAATCACCCGGTTCGCAGATTGACAGGATTGTTTTACCACATTGAGCAAATAAAATTTAACGGTATTTTTAAATCATGGCTTAGTTTTCTTAGACAATGTCAAAAAACGATTGATAATAGTATTGAGCCCGTTGTAAGCATTCAAAAACAGCTCAATCTACTATTTCCGCAACCTGAATGGGAACCTTTGAGTCATGTTTTTACATTACATCAGGCCAAGAAAACGAAATATAAAAATAAACTTATCGGGAGGAACAGACAGCTAATTATCCTGGTAAACAGTATTTTGCCTTACTTCTTAGCCTGGGCCAGGAGGAATCAGGATATTGATCTAGAAAAAACGCTTTTTAAATTATTTATGCTATTACCAACTGAAGGAAGCAACCATAAAACAAAATTTATGGAATTCCGTTTCAATAGTAAATGTTCCGGGAAATTGAAAAGAAGATTGTTTTATCATCAGGGACTCATTCAAATTCACGACGATTTTTGCAAAAGCTTTTATGAAGGATGCAACAATTGCTCATTCCTGAATATGTTAAAAAAATAGTTTAATTTACTTTAATGCTCAAAGCCATCCTTTCTGAGGATGGTCAGAGACCAAAGGCTCTGCCAATTGGCTACCTTATAAAAAGCCAGGTGTCCATCGCGGGTCTGTCCTGCAGGAGTATTTAACCACGGACCACACTGAATACACGGAAAAAAAACAAAGCTATTGAAATTCAATCACAGAAACACAAAATCCTGCCGAGTTTTCTGTATTACTAATGTTCTTTTTCTTTTTTTTTGAGAAGAATTATTTATATCATACTGTTTTTAAGGCTGTTGTCTTCTCTGTGATCTCGGTGCTCTCTGTGATCTCGGTGCTCTCTGTGGTTCTGTTTTTTTAGTTGCGGTTATGCTGCACTGTGACCTCTGTGGTTCAGTATTTTTGGTTGCGGCTTCACCGCGCTGAGTATCGCAATTCAGTGCTCTAGGATAACAGACCAAATCAAGTTCATTGCCAACATTTCACAGATTTACCTGTGTAAAATCTGTTAATGCGTCAAAAAAATAAATAACAATATCTACCTAAATTTTATTGACAAATATAAACGCAGCTTATATTTTCTACGATTACTGAAACAAACGATTTTAACATAGAGGAGTTATGAAAAGAACATTTCAACCAAACAACAGAAAGCGAAAAATGAAGCACGGTTTTCGCAAAAGAATGTCATCAAAATCCGGCAGAAATATTATTAAAAGACGACGAAGTAAAGGACGAAAAGTATTAAGTGCCTAATTCGGTTACAAACAAAAGATTTCCATTTCCCAAAAAGTATCGATTGAAGCGAAAGAAGCTGATAGATGAGCTTTTTCGCAAAGGAAAGTTTAAATCTTTTGGGTTCCTGAAGTTTCGTTATCTGGAACAGGACCAGGGGCATTTAAAAGTCGTCATTTCTATTTCAAAAAGGGCAGGTAATTCCCCCTACCGAAATCGATTGAAACGTCTGATTCGTGAATCGCTTAGAGTTTCCGGGGAAATGGATTTGCATTCCCTGAACTGCGGTATCTATATAACCAGTAAACCTCGTACAACACCAAGTTTGGCTGAAGTACAAGACTATATCAAACGTTTTATTAAATTCCTTCCTCAATGAACAATAAGATTGGAATAAAACAATTGTTAGTGCTACCTGCTATTGGTTTAATATGGGTATACCAGACTTTTATATCAAAATTGATCCCCCCGTCCTGTATTTACTACCCCAGTTGTTCTGAATATTCCAAACAGGCATTTTTTAAACATGGGTTATTTTTGGGTTTATATTTAACGATTAGCAGACTGCTGCGTTGCCATCCTTTTCATGTGGGTGGGGTCGATGAGGTCCCTGATCGGGTTTCCTTCTTTAAATTTCAAAGTAAACCTAAGGTTTAACCATTAAATCAAAATATCAGCTATGGATAAAAACTTTTTCTTTGCATTCTTTCTTTCGACTCTGGTAATTCTGGGTTATTATTGGATGTATCCACCTGCACCGCCAGCTCCTGAAGATAATAATGCCATTGAACAAACCACTGAGGAAAATAAAGATAGCTCAACTACACAAGATAATACCGGGGCGGCGATAAAATTACCTGAACCACTTGCACCAATGACATTAAGTGCCACACGTAAAAAAGTAGAAGTGAACACATCAGTTTTCAAAGCTGAAATCGACTCCCAGGATGGCATTCTAAGGAATCTATCTTTAAAAGATTTTAAATATGCCTTAGAACAACATAAAAGCTTAAAAGATATTGTTGTCGATTTTTTCACCGGAGATAAGACAGAGATAGTGGATGTAGATCTGAATCGCTTAGTCAATATGACAGGTGATTTATCTGTTAAGAATAAAATATGGAATATTACTACTGATTTAGATCCTAAGACAGTCAATTATCATGTTTCTACTGAAAAATTAGATATCATTAACCAGGAAGGCACCTTAACTTTGCAGGCGCAATTGGAAAATGGTTTAGAGATTACTAAAAAACTAACCTTTTATCCCGATTCATATGAATTTGATTTCGATTTAATAATTATCAATCGGTCAGACGGCAATCAAAGAATTTACCCCAGACTAAATTTTGGTGCGGCGAATGAAATTATAGAGTTTCAACCTCGTCCGGTACCTAAAAAAGCCTTTACATTTACCGATGATGAGTTTGAAATTTTTGATGATGAAGAGGATTACGAAAATGTCTTAAATGCTAAGAACAATACTTTTGCAGGAATTATGGATACGTATTTCCTGACAGCGGTAAAAATGGCAGACCCCAAACAAACATTTGATGGTGAGGTGTCACCGTTGGATTCTATGATTAAAGACCAAAAAGTCATTATCCCTAAACTAGAGTTTGTTGAACCAAAGGTAGATCTTTTACCTAACCAGACTTATGAAAAACATTTCAGAGTGTATATGGGGCCAAAGCATTTCGATTTAATTGAAGCTTTCCACCTTGAAATGCCTAAGACGATGGATATTTGGTTAGACGCTTTGGCACAACCGCTGTTGATTACCTTGAGGTGGTTCCAGAGTTTTGTGGTCAACTGGGGAGTTGCGATTATTTTACTGACAATTGTGGTACGTCTGGCCATGCTTCCACTGGCCTACAAAGGTATTATGTCCATGGCCAAAATGTCTGATCTGAATCCACAGATGAAGGCCATCAGAGAAAAGTACAAAGATAAAAAAGAGCGAATGAATAAAGAGATTATGGAGCTCTATAAACGAAATAAAGTAAATCCGGTCGGTGGTTGTTTGCCGATGGTATTACAAATACCGATTTTTATTGCTTTGTACCAGGCACTGTTACCAGCGATTGAGTTGCGGCATTCTCCTTTTATTTTTTGGTTAACTGATTTATCAGCACCGGATTATACGCTGATATTGCCATTGTTGATGGGAATTTCCATGTTCCTGCAACAGTCGTTGACACCAACACCGACGATGGATCCAACCCAGGCTAAAATGATGAAATGGATGCCGGTGATGTTCATTTTCTTCTTTTTAGATATGCCTGCAGGGCTGGTACTTTATTGGGTGGTTAGTAATATTATTTCTATTTTTCAACAGATGCTGTTTAATAAAATTAAAAATAAAAAAGGTATCGGAAACGTAGCGGCAGCAGCGACAGCCAACGAAGCACTTGCCAAACAAAAAACAAAGAAGAAAAAGAAATAATCCAATAGGAATTCAAACGATCCTTTGTTAAAAACTGATTTCCTTATCCAGACATCTATAGGTAATTGCTTCAGCCAGATGGTGTGACTGAAGCAATTCTGCCCCTTCCAGATCCGCAATCGTTCTCGAAACTTTCAAAATGCTATCATGCGCCCTGGCACTCAATTTATATTTAGCCAGTGCATGTTTTAAAAGGCGATGCCCCGATTCATCCAGATAGCAATACTTTTCTACTTCACCATGACTCATATTACTATTGTTACGAGTCGAATTTTGATTAAAACGTTTGGTTTGCCTCACTCTGGCTGATAACACCCGTTCTCTGATTAAATGACTGGGTTCCCCTTTTTTCGAAAAATTTAGTTCTTCATAGGTCATATTTAACATTTCTGCCTGAAGATCAATGCGATCCAGTAAAGGGCCGGATATTTTACTGCGATACTTTAATATGCTACCGATAGAACAACTGCATTCGCGATTAGTATCCCCCAGATATCCACATAAACATGGATTCATGGCAGCTAGTAAAATAAAGTCAGAAGGGAATTTTAAGCTGATATTAGCCCTGGCGATAGAGACGACTTTATCCTCCATGGGTTGCCGTAACAGATCCAAGGTATATCTGGAAAATTCGGCTAATTCATCCAGAAACAAAACACCATTGTGGGCCAAAGAAACCTCTCCCGGTTTAGGAAAAGTTCCTCCTCCAATTAGTCCTGCACCTGATACTGAATGATGAGGATTTCGAAAAGGCCTTTGGGAAAGCAGTCCGTGATTTTGCTGGCCTTTATTGGAAACAGAATGAATCTTGGTTGTTTCTAAGGACTCCTGAAACGATAAGGGGGGTAAGATAGAGGGCATTCGTTTGGAAAGCATACTTTTCCCTGAACCCGGTGGCCCGGAAAAAAGGACATTATGTTTTCCGGCTGCTGCAATCTCCAGGACGCGTTTGGCGGTTTGCTGACCTTTTACTTCCGAAAAATCAAGTAAATCCAGTTCTTCTGGCTCTGTTATAAAGGACTCTTTTTGAATCACCGGTAAATTTTTAACAAAGGTATAATGGTCAAGTACCTGTTGAATATCTTTAGCCCCTAAAACTTCAATACCGTCAACCAGGCAAGCTTGTCTGGAATTCTCTATTGGCACGATTAAACGTTTGATACCACTTTTTCTGGCAGCCAAGGCGACGGCTAAAATCCCGGGTATTGGCTTAATGCGACCATCTAAAGCCAGTTCTCCGATGATGAGATCTGACTGGATGGCATTATCCGGGAGCTGATCAAAAGCTTTTAAGATTGCAATTGCGATAGGTAGATCAAAACCGGTCCCCATTTTTTTTATATCAGCCGGAGCTAAATTAATGATAATTCGGCGAATCGGAAAACCACCACAACCATTTTTTAAAGCTGAGGAGATCCTGTCTTTACTTTCTTTGATGGCTCCATCGGGTAAACCTACAATATTAAAAGCTCCTAATCCCATATGGACATCAGCTTCAACATCAATCATGCATGCTTCCACCCCAATCAA
>JABHWU010000128.1 GCA_018657625.1 Deltaproteobacteria bacterium
CCATAATTTTAACAGCTGATTTTGACATATCTCCAGCTTTTTTACGTACTAATTCAGCTAACGCCCTGGTTTTGTATTCCACTGGTTTTTTTGATGTCAGGAGTTGAAACTGAGTAATGGCTTTTCTAAGATTTTCGGGGGATTTCTCTGGCTTGGAAACTAAAGGGCCGATGCCTTCAATTAAAATCAATTTGTGAATTTGATGAGGAAAAATTCCTGCATAAAGTGTTGATATACCTGCCCCCATAGAGTGTCCCATGAGGATAACCTTCTTCCAACCAAAATGTTTAATGATTTCATAAATATCATTAACATAATCGAGATAATGATATCTGGACCCTTTCGGTTTATGAGGAGATAAGCCATGTCCCGGTAAATCTACAGCTACAATATGATAATTTTTTAATAAAGGAGCAATACAATCAAAAGAAGCGGCATTGTCCAACCAACCATGTAAGGCTAGTATCGGGGTTAAGTGTTTGTCATTCCAGACTTTCGCCTGGCAATTAAAATGATCGCAAAATATCGTTTTTTCCTGGAACATTTTATGGCTGATTAATGATTATCAAATTTTTTCTATTTTTAAAAACAATCACCCAAATTCGTGGAGAGTTCTTATAATCAATTCGACTACCTGTTTCCAAACGTGATATTTTAGATTCCTAATCAAAAAAACCGCTGGCATCTCTAATGGTTAATTCGAAAAGTGTAGGCTGTTGTTCCAAATTTTTTCTAACTTACTATGAAAAATTGGTGAATAAGTATGAATGTCCGGGGGTATCTTTATCTAAATCATTTAGAATCATATTATATCTCGTTATTAATAAAGAACATACTTAGGATAATAAATTAGAGATTCAATAAAACTAAGTAAAGCCCAGAATTGGCCACATTTTAGATCATCAAGTAAAAAGTGTATCAGACTGAAGCGATTTGAATAATATACATTGCCTGTTCATCTATTTTAATGGAAAATTAACGCACTATATTAATTCACCGATGATATAAACCAAAAAATGGCTTAAATATGAAACCCGCTGCAAAATCCGGAATTACTTTTTTTATCGCTATTTTATTCACGCTAATTTTATTTTCAAATGCTCTGGCTGAAAATCAGGACTGTTACGTTCATATTGAAAAATCAGGGAACTTTGATCCTAATATCGTTTCAAGTTCAGCAATATCAATCATCAGCCAATATGTGGAAAAAGTAAAAATACCACCACCAGGTGGTTTTAAAATGAAAGATTGCAGTTATAATGTTTCTTTATCAGAATCGATGGATGGGTTTTTCCTTTCGGTATCGGGGAGAAAAATTAATTCTATTGGTAACTCAAATTTACCGGGAATAAATGGTTTTACCCAATCTTTATTAAGATCAATCTATCGAATACTGGAAAGTGAAGATAAAAAACAGGACATTTGCCGAAAATACAACGACCTAATGAAAGGAGATTGTCAGACGGTTGAAGCTATTGTAATGCTTTTTGATGACAAGGGAAGTCCCATAGCTAATGGCAGTGATGTCAGAGAAGGTGATCAATTTAATTTTATGATTCGACCTGCATCTGAATTATTTGCCTATATCATCAGTAAAGACTCCAACAATAACATGTTTAAAATTTTTCCTAATGAAGATGTGGCCAATTTTGATAATCCTTTAAAAGCCGGACATGATTACTACTTGCCCCCTCAGGAATCAAACTTAATCTTTGAATTTGATCATCATACCGGTAATGAAAAACTATATTTTCTTTTTTCTGCAACTCCGATGAATGATCCAAATGATTTTTTTAAAAAAGTTGAAGCACTTGAAATAAAAAAGAAATCAAATGGTAGTAAAATGACCACCCGTGGAATCGGACTAGCTAAAAGTAAAGGAAAAGTGAAGATCAATTTGCAGACAAAAAAAATTAAAAAAAACAATGCCTTAGCTGAAATTTTAAAAGGAACAGGGATGATTATTCAAACAATTTCTTTGAATCATCTCCCTTGAGTTTTACGGGATTAGATATATAGCATCCATAGGTGATTATTTTATTATGGATGCACCAGGACATCTACCTAACTGGTTAAAAAATTAATATGCTCTTTTTGTTTAACGTTTAATTTAACGGTAGAGGGTTTATCTGATTTTAGCTCTTTTTTTACCGAAATCTTTTCTGGAATACGGTTTCTACTCAAACGATTGGTTGAACCAGTCAGCATGTCTCCAAACCCGATTTCCAATTGTTCCATTTCACCACACAAAGAACTTAGAATACTGACACTGTCTTCACCTTCATTTAAGTTAACTGAAAAATACCCTTCCGGGTGTAGCATTCCCAAATGCTTAGATATCTTCTTTTGTAATGGTGTTAGTTTTGCTTTAGGAACTTCAACTTCCTGTTGTAATCGAAGAACTTCCATCACAAATTTAATCAAGGTTTCCCTTTTAAGCACATCAACGGATAAATAATTTAAAAATCGTTTATAGCTATCCAGTAATTCATCAGGTACCATCAATACGCAATTGATCGGCCGATGCATTTCAAGTGCTACAATTTCCAGTGAAGCTTCAGGCTTTGTTTCCGGATTATGAATTTGTTGAATGAACTCAAAGGCAACCTGTAAAAACTTGATAAAGTCGGAACTGATTACTAAATCAAAGTCAACCTTCTCTGGTAAGTGATATTTTACCTCTAAAGGGCCACATTCTGCCTTGATTGGAGTATTTCCTTTTGTTGTCAATATACGGGATACTGCCAGGTATTTTTCAAGATATGAGTCCCAACCAATTCCGATCCGATCAATTTCCATTAAAAATGAGACCAGTATTTGGCTGTTTACTACAGAATTTTGATAGCGATATAGTTCCCAATGCCTTTGTAACAGCTCATATATGGCATCAGAAATTTTTTTCAGTGCCTGTAAATCATTTAAATAATCTGTTTTGAACTCATTTTCTTTTAAAAACTGTTCCAGTTTTATATTTTCAGCTAAAAACTGACGTTTTAGTTTTTCAATACCATTACAATACTCAGAACTAAATAATCTGGGTTTAATTTCTTCATTTAAAAACGCATCAAGTTTCTTATTTTCAATCTGAGTTCCAAGATTACTTAAAAAATCATTGCAAAGCGTTGTATAAAAATTAAAGGTTTTTTTCATCAATTCAAAAAATCCTTCGCAGACAGGTATTGAACGATTAAAATGAACCCGAAAATCCTGAAGTAACACAGCAACCTCGTTGACTAATGTCTATAAAAGTGAGTATGCCCGAAAACGGGCCTTTGAAAAACTAAGCTTAATTGACTAATTCAGTTTCAGCAAAGAAATAGCCAATTTCTACTTTTGCCGTATCTGGTCCATCGGAGCCATGGACACTGTTTTCTCCAACATCTTTTGCAAAATCTTTACGAATGGTGCCTTCGTCAGCTTCAGCTGGATTTGTAGCTCCCATAATAGTACGGTTTTTATTAATTGCGTCTTCACCTTCCAGAACAGTAATGACAACTGGTCCACGTGACATAAACGTTGTTAATTCTTCAAAAAAGGGACGGTCTTTATGAACGGCGTAAAATCCTTCCGCTTCTTTTTTACTTAAATGAACCATTTTTAAAACGACGATTTTAAGGCTTGCGGATTCAAAACGATTTAAGATATTACCAACAACGTTTTTTTCCACACCGTCTGGTTTTATAATAGATAATGTTCTTTCGATAGCCATGTTTCCCTATAATAAATCAGTATTTTATGAATTTTTAGTAATAAATAACCACATTGAAAAAGTGTTACTTGAAATTGAAGAATATATCATGAGCGGAAATGATTCTGGTATCAAGCAAAATCTACTATTTATATTTCCACAAACCAGCTTTATTTTGTATCGCTGTGTTTTGTGCTTTTAAGTATTCATTATCATCGGTGCTTCCCCCTCTTTCAATAATATAATAAGACAATCCATTGACAATTATCCATTTATTGACATTTCTAATGACTGTGGCTTTATCAGTTTTAATAATTTTATAGACGATTCCCCACAATTTTTTTGATTTTTCCTGGAACCGAATATCGACTAAAACATGCTGTCCAGCGAGCTCTGCCTGGAATAATTTTTTTAAATAATCCCGCCACTGTTTTTTAAATTTTTTACTTTTTGATGATATCAATGCCGGCGACACGTAACTTAAATCAATTTTTATTTTTTTATCCTTATCGTTACGACTCCCTCTCGATAGTCCTTCAGCGATAATCATGTATACTTGTCGGCTTCCGATTTCCAACCAGATGGTTTTTAAATTTGGATCAATTGTATTAATGACACCTTGAATTTGTTGTGTCTCGCCTGGTCGAAGCGTTTTATTTTTCAATTCCCATGTATATTTGCTTTTGGTTCGATTTGGAAAAACATATTTATATAAACTGGTATCTTCATCATAATAACCGCCATCTTCATCCAGCTTTTCACAATTAGATAAAAATAATGGAAATAAGATAAACAGAAAAAGCAGAATATTTTTTTTCTTTTTAGATATAGTCATAAATGTGATTGTATCATTATAATTAAAACAGGAAACCTTGATTTATTTTAGAAAATATAACATTATTCAAAAGAATAATAAACGCCGATTTTACCAAATTTATGATATTAAAAAAGGTAGACGAATGATATCAGGTAAAGCTCAATTTTTGATTGCTATGCCAGCTCTGGAAAAATCTATTTTTACAGATACAGTCATTATTATGGCAGAAATGGAAGATACTGGTGCTCTCGGTTTTATTATAAACATTCCCACAGGCACGAAAGTCAATGATGCTCTAAAACTATTACAAAATGACAGCAGCATTGATAAAGATATTCAAATTTTATTTGGTGGTCCTGTACAAACAGATTTTTTCTGGTTTATTCATTCCAACAGCTACGAAAGTAAATCAACCATTAAGATTCATCCTGATATTCATTTAAGCTCTGCCCTTGAGATTTTGCCTCTTTTAAATACTCAGGAAGCTCCTGAAATTTATTTTTCAGGGGTTGGGTATTCGGGGTGGGGGGTTGATCAATTAAATCGTGAAATTGAAGAAGGGGTTTGGTGGATGGGCGAGTTCGAACTCAGTTTATTATTTGATACCCCTCCTGATCAGCAATGGAACACAGCTATAAAAACTTTAGGTGCTGATCCGGAGCATTTAATCGATTTAACAGATCCATTAGATCCCATAGTAAACTGATGGTTCTATTTACATATAAGCTAATATCTCATCCAGTAATTTTGAATTAGTGGCCAAAACTGCTTCAGGATTTATGATTTTCTCACCCGTAAAGTCTGTTATAGAACCACCCGCTTCTTTGACTATCAATACTCCTGCGGCAATATCATACAAATTTAAATGTTGTTCCCAAAAGGCATCTACCTGCCCATCGGCAACCATGCATAAATCCATAGCAGCTGAGCCAAATCGCCGTTGCCCCATAGTGTTTTCTGCGATTCGGGAAAATCGCTCCAGATTATTCTTTTCCAGGTTACTACGTAAACAGGCAAATCCGGTTGAAACCATGGCTTCCCTTAACTGATCTACATTAGAAGTAACAATTTTAGAATCATTTTTAAAGGCACCTTCACCCTTTTTTGCAAAATACAGATCATTCAGCCGGGGAGCATAAACAGCACCCATCTGCAATTCATGCTCAATTTCCAGGGCAATGCTGATGCTCCAATAATACTGCCCTCTGACAAAGGAATGTGTGCCATCAATGGGATCAACAATCCATCTAGAAGCTGATCCCTCTTGAATTCCACTTTCCTCACCGTAAAAACTATGCTTCGGATATTTACCTAACAGCTTTTTCCGGATAAAAGATTCAACTTTAACATCTGCAACTGTTACTAAATCCCTGTCACCCTTTTTCTTAATTTTGATCTCAGCAAGTTGATCAAAATAATCTAATGCTATAGTTCCAGCTTCTTTAATTGTATTTATAAGAAATGAATCCATAATGACTTTAATTAAAACTGATCATCAAATTCAGGAAAAGTTGCTGCAAACGCTTTTACTTCCTCTCCGATGCCTGTTAATTTTGCTTCATCATTTAAATTACTGAGCACTTGATCAATGAACTCCGCAACTATTTCGATATCCTGTTCTTTTAGTCCACGGGAAGTCAAAGCAGGTGTCCCTAACCTGATACCACTGGTGACAAAAGGGCTAAGTTTATCGAAGGGAACAGCATTACGGTTAACAGTGATATTTGCTTTATCCAGAGCAAATTGGGCATCTTTGCCCGTGACATCTTTATTAGTCAAATCCACCAGCATTAAATGATTATCTGTACCGCCGGTTGTCAAAGCATAGCCCTTCTTTATCAAAGCATTAGCCATTATCTGGGCATTGGCTAAAACCTGCTTTGCATATTCTTTAAATATTTGAGTTTGCACTTCTTTAAATGCTACCGCTTTGGCAGCAATCACGTGACAAAGAGGTCCTCCCTGAATTCCGGGGAAAATTCTTGAATCCAGTTTTTTGGCATAATCCTGTTGGCATAATATCATCCCACCCCTGGGGCCCCGCAAGGTTTTATGGGTTGTCGTCGTAACATATTGAGCATATGGAACCGGGTTATCATGAAGGCCAGCAGCAATTAATCCAGCAATATGGGCCATATCGACCATTACCACGGCACCAACTTCATCTGCAATTTCCTTAAAAGTTTTAAAATCAATAAATCTTGGATAAGCACTGGCACCCACAGTTATCATCTTTGGTCGATATTTTTTGGCCATTTCACGAACCTGATTCATGTCTATTCGCTGA
>JABHWU010000058.1 GCA_018657625.1 Deltaproteobacteria bacterium
ATCCTTCAATGATTGTAACATTTCAAAGAACTGTTTTCCTTTGGTTTCGGCTTTTGGGATCAGATCATCCGCTTTAATAATCCTGATAACTTCATTGACAATGGCTGCACCTAAAGGATCATTCTGATGAGACTGACTATAATGAAATGGAGCTTTATCCAATTCCTTGATGATTTGATTATTCAAAGCGGTGACACTGACAGGGTATCCATTTCCAATGCCTTTTCCGGCAGCTATCATATCCGGTTCAATATCATAGTGCTGATGCCCAAACCATTTTCCTGTTCTGCCGATGCCGGTAGTTACTTCATTAATAATAATTTTACCACCGCTGTCTTTTACAATTTTGACAATATTTTGGATGAGTGATTTGGGAGGAAACCGGACAAATCCGGAAGAGCTTCCGGGTTCAAAAATAAAATCTGAAATATTTTTGGGAATCTTTTTTAGTTCCTCGCAATCAAGCTTGCATTTTTCGTTATCTGGACACGACCTACATTTTTCCCAATTGAAAATAGCCCAGTTTTCCGTTCTATCAGTGACGGAACTATATGATCCCAGATAAGAATCATGTAGTGTCATTGATAGCTTTTTTCCGGTGAGATGTTTTGCAATTTGCCGGGCTAACTCAATGGATTCACTCCCGGAACAAAGAAAAACACATTTACCATCTTTAAAATTGCTAATAGATAGCACTGATTCTGCGGATGCTTCCAGGATACTATTGGAATAACAAAATCCTGCATGCATGATGGAATCAATTTGCTTTTTGATTACCTGATTGATTTGAACATTATTGTGTCCCAGTGATGTGCACCAAATGCCGGATTCTAAGTCCATATACCGTTTTCCGCTATCATCATATAGGTAAATACCCTCTGTTTTAACAATATTGGGAATCTGGAGCTGATGTCCTGTGCAACTCAAAATATTTGTCATTATTCTCCCCTATTTTGAATCTTATACTGGTCTTTAACCCATGTCTCGAACTGTTGAATTAAGTTCTGATCTGATTGATCATTGTTGGCGATCATCTCCTCTCCATGAACTACTCTGATTTTTGCGTTTAAAGAGGACGCAGTTTCTATTACAGCTGGCCTCTGTTTATATTTAGTAATGGTTTCTTCTGTTGATTCCCAGGCGTCATTAATGGATAAGTTGCAAATATCAGCCAGGTATTGGGCTGAGAAACCCTCCCCGGTCAGGTTTTTTAAGGACTGATCATGGGAAATACTATTTCCCGGATGCCAATAATGTTTGGCTAACAAGGGTCCCAACTCAGGGTTATCGGTTAGATAGCCAAATTTTTCCAAAAACCAGGCCCTAGTTTGGTAAACCGCCATGTGCGCTAATAAATATCCCTGATAACTACAGGCAGACTCCTGGGATAACAAATGGGGTATGGCAAGTATCGGACGAGGACTACAAGGGATCCCCAATATTCTTTGTTCTGTTTCTCTTGCCAGTGAAATCAGCTTGGCTGCAGTCAGGTCTCTATCATTCAATGAATAAACCGCCCATTCGAAATAGGGGACAACTAGAATCATCCGTTCCTCATAGGCAAAAAATGGTTGTTTGGCCTCAATCATTTTCTTAATTAAAGAATCCGGTACTGCTTCCCCTTTTTCGTTTTTTGCATAGGTCTTCATCCAATCAGCATCATCCAGCAAGCTGTCACAAAACATTGATTGCGTTTCAGCATAAGCCATAGATGTTGGCGCAAATTCCTGGGAAAAACAGGGGGCGTTTTGAGTGACATTAGCGCAATGTGCCGCATGGCCACCTTCGTGAAAAAGGGTTGCAATAGCTTCCCGGCCACTTCCAATTTTATCTGGATTGGCATTACTGGTGAAATTGATTTCTGCGGCCTGCCACTCACCATTGTTGTAAAAGCAAGGTACCGGACCGTGCATAAAGCCGTTTTCATATTTTCCTTTACGATCCATTAAATCCAGGGTCAAAGAGGCGTCTCTAAACTGGATGCCGAGTTGTTTAAAAGACCTTACCCATCGTTCTATCGATTTTGTAAATGGGAAATAAGCATCCAGTTGTTGTTCGACATCACCACCCACGAAAAATCTGAAATTATGTGCTTTTAGAGCTGTTTCACCCTTTTTCCTGGCCAGGCTTTTTAAGCTGCTATTTAATACATCTCTGGTTCTTTCTTCAAAATCATCCAAAATAGTGAATAACTCCTTTGGTGTCATGGCTTCATTTTTTTGGACACTGTAATCAAAAAAGTTCTCGTATCCTAATGATTGTGCAAAACGATTACGTTGTTTGACCAGATCAATATAACCATTATTAACCACCCATTTTTCAAGTGTTAAAAAGCCGTCATGGGAAGATTTACGAACAACTTCACTCTTACTGGTGGCCAGGTTAGATCTTAAAACCAGGGTGGAAGCTTCCATTGTTTGATTTTCGTCATTTATATAATTCAGAGTTAATGATTGTCGTTTGGCAAATAGATCTGCTTCCATTTTTATAAGAGCGCTCAATGCCTCTTTTGCGCTTTGATCTTCAACGGCATTGCATTTAAATAAACTTAACCAGCCCTTTAAACCCTTTAGCAGCAATTGTTTGTTATTTGATTCCGGTTCAGATTTTACGGTTTCAATATGTTTTTTTATTTCCTGAATGCGATCTGCATTGGAAATAAAGTCTTTAAAAGCATTTTCAGCTTCAGCGAATCCTTTATGATCATCACTGGTACCCATATAGGTTTTCCAGAAAAGATCTTCTTTTGTTTTGTGGATGGTCAGGTAGTTTTTATTTAAATGGTCAAAATAAAGTTGTGTAGCAGACATGATTAAATCCTTTATTTCAGGTGGAAGTAACAGTTTTACTTTTTTTCAAACGCTTTTTTATTGATTGAATAATATTGTGTCATTGAAAAATCACGATTCACACTCGACCAATACATAAAAAGCTTAAACGGTGTGTCATAAAATTTTATAAACATTTCCAGTTATTTTGGACGAAGGAGTGCCACTTTTTAAGCTTTTCTTTATCAAATAACTGACTAAAACAGACAGTTACCTCAACACTCCCTGTTAAGTCGATGGTTATTGATTCAACAATAAAAACGGGATTATTATTGTTCGCTCCACCGATATTTTCAATAACGACACCCTTACCCAGAGGGATCGGTGATTCGTACTGATAAATGTAAGTTTTTTGATCCAAATGAATCGTTAATTCATGTAAATGCATTATTTTTCCTAATCTAACTGTTTGATATATTATCTGACTCAGATCTGGTCGATGTTTCAAATATTCAATTATTTAAATGTTAGGGATAAGCAATATTAAGCTATTTCAACTGACTATCCTTGCTACCGCTTCGATTGAAGCTGAAGTCAGTCTTTTGTTCCTTCTCTACTTCTGATTGACACTCAATACATAATCTAACCCCCGGGATAGCTTTACGTCGCATTTCCGGGATTGCCACTTCGCATTCTTCACAATGGGTTAAACTTTCGCCCTTTGGCAATCTGCTTTTAGCCAACTGTATGGCTTCTTCAACAGTGGCATTTATTTGTTCCTGTACGGCCCCATCTTTGGCCCAACCACCAGCCATAAAGACTCCTGTTTAAAATTAGAGGTTGTGAATGATAATTTATAATATAGTCGTGTAAGGTTTGATCGTCCACTGTCTTTTAATCTTTATTTTGAAGCATCTACTCTTTTATAGTTCACTTAATTGCTAAAGTTTTTCTTTTATTGACAGGTTCTATCTTTTTTCTATAGGGTCAATTCAGTTTCTCAGGAAACGAATAAACCAATCAAATTACCGGAGGAAGTGGGTGTAAATCCCGCACTGGTCCGCAACTGTGATTCACTGATCTAAAAATAACATTGATTAGTGATAAGTCAGATCTTCCAAATGCTTTCAACCTCGTAAACAGGAGAATATTTATGATTTCCCCAATAGTCTTGCACTTCCCAATCCACCAATCAGACATTGATTCTTGTTAAAACGTTAAAAAGCGAATCGCTTTAATTCGCCCACGATTAATTCGTGAGCTGTTTATACGCTGAATCTATTTTCAATGCCTATTATTAACCTGAAAAATCGACCACAGGCAATTGTGTATTAAAATAACAATATTTCTGTATCTATTTGATTTTTTAGTGTAAAATTAATTTATGGAGAAAAAATGTCTATCCCAATTGATCCGAAATGCTGTCCCATTTGTGGAAAACCAAATCAATGCGATCGTGCCTCAGGAAAAACGAATGAGTCGTGTTGGTGTGTTTATGAAAAATTTCCACCTATGATTTTTACAGTGGTACCAAAGGAGAAATTGCATAAAGCCTGTATCTGCAAGGAATGCCTTAAAGCATTCAAAAAAAGTGCAATACAGGAAGTGGTGCCTGCAGCTGCGTTGGCAGAGGTTTAAAATCCTCTGCTGCTCCGCAGCCGTGAAGAGGACGAACACGAAAAAACCGGAGAGCTATATTTGACCTTCGGTCAGTATGCTTTTACGTCTATTTTTTGATTAGGCTAGATTTTTAATCTAATATCTTTTAGATGATCGATTATTTTTAAATTTTTATTATTGTTAAAAAAGGAGTTTAAGATGTTTAGCAAGAAGATAGTTAGTACCTTAATTTTTACCATGATTTTATTGTTCTCCAGTGTTGTTTTCGCTAGTGGACATGGTTCTGACCAAGCAAAAAAAGTTGGGATTCTTTTAGTTGCGTTTGGGTCTAGTGAAGCCTCTGCCCAGGTATCATTTGATAATATTGATATGAAAGTAAAAAAAGCGTTCCCAAATATTCCGGTACGTTGGTCATATACCTCACATATTATTCGGAAGAAACTAGCCAAGAGTGGAAAATACCTGGACTCTCCGGAAGTAGCCTTAGCTAAAATGGCAGATGAAAAATTTACCCATGTTGCTATTCAATCATTACATACGATTCGTGGTGCTGAATTTGAAGACTTAAGCAACACTATTGCGGGTTTTAAATTAATGGGCGTATTTCAGGAAATTCAAGTGGGACAACCCCTGTTAGCCAGTCAGGAAGACATTGAAAAGACAGTAAACGCTATCCTGGGCAGTATTCCAGCCGAACGTGAAGCTTCTGAAGCTGTCGTTTTAATGGGGCATGGTACCCATCATCCAGCAAATGCTTTTTATAGCGCACTGGCTTATCAACTCCAATTACGGGATGCTAATATAATGGTAGGAACCGTTGAAGGCTATCCGGAGCTTGATACCGTTCAGAAGCAGTTGGTAAAAAATAACATTAAAACAACATACTTAATGCCATTTATGTCAGTTGCCGGTGACCATGCCAAGAATGATATGGCTGGTGATGAGGACGATTCCTGGAAAAGTATTCTTTCTAAAGCTGGATATGAATGTAAACCAGTTTTAAAAGGTACTGCTGAATATGATAGTTTTGCCAAAATCTGGGTTAGCCATCTTGGGGAAACGCTGTCACATTTTGAACATTAAAATTAAGTTTGGCAATTTTTAAAAAGATCTCTCCTCATACTTCGTCGAGATGACAATTGGTAACAGTTTGATTTTAAAGGCACAAATTTCAAGTTCGTTAACATGAGTTCTTTGCTGCAAGTTTCGCAAATTCAGTGACGAGAGATCTTAGGGTGATAGCACATTTCAAATATTCTATGAATTTGCCATGTGCTGTAGATTATAAACAATTGATAATTACTGTAATAGTGAATCCGGTAATTCTTATCATTGTCCGTTTCGGGCGTTGTTCTTATTGTGTGTTGGCCATCTCCTGGTTTCAGGTCCTAAACAGTTGTCATAGAGTGCATTTATATAACTACTTTGGGGTGCCACGATAATTTTACAATCATCTGTGATGATCAAACCGGATGAGACAGTACTACCATATAATTCGTAGGACCATAAAGAATCGCCACTGGCATCCAAAGCATAAATGACACTCCAATTATTGCGGTTGTCATTCTTCGATCCAAAATAAATTCGACCATCCGCCGATAATGCCGCACTTCCATAGATATCACCACTGGCATCAAATGACCATTTTTGAGTTCCGTTTGGATTTATGGCATAAAACTTATTATCATAAGATCCTACGTAAATGGTACCATCCGGACCAATAATAGGTTGTGCAAACATACTATCACCGGTACCGAATGACCAGATTTGATTACCGGTAGAGGCTTGCACCGCATACAAGCTATCATCTCTGGAACTAAAATAGATGATATCGTCAGAGACATCATCAGTGGTGTCATTATCATCAATAGCAGGGTTTAAGGTCCAGTCGGTTGGGTCTGAGTTTTCCCAGTTGCTGTCTCCAGTGGCATCAATTGAAGTTAAGGCGAAATGACTTCCCCCATAATATAAATTTCCTGCAGCATCAAATATTATTCCGTAGTTGTTTGTGCTACTAAGATTAAGCTCAAGTGCGATATCACCGCTAACATCAACTTTCCATAATTTTCCTAACCCAACCACATAGCTATTATCATTGGCATCAATGACAGGCCCATCCAAATAGGTGCCAAGTTGTGTTTTCCATTGCTGATCACCCGTTGTATCATAAGAATATAAAAATGCATTGGGTGATGATTGCGCTAAACCAATGGCATAGACCCGACTATTAAAGTAAGCCACTCCATCTATGATATCATCCAGAATATTATCACTCCAGACAAGACTGCCATTTACAGAATTAATAGCCTTCATGGAATTTGAGAAACCTGTATATAATATCCCATGTTCATCGATTGCGAAGGGGTCTCCATAACCAATTGAACCACCATATCGCCATATAATCCGTGATGCCCCTATAATGACTGTATCCACCGAGCTATTAACATTACCATCGTTAACGACCAGGCTGATTTCAAAAGTACCCGGCTTATCGGGTATGAAGTTTGGGGTAGCACTGGTCGATCCAGACAAAGTTACTGTACTTCCTACTGGTCTGGTGGTTATGCCCCAGGAATATGTAATAGAATCTCCATCTGAATCAGAACTACTGGTCCCATTTAAGTTCACCTGGCTAAGTACTTTTGTATTATAGGGAGGTGTATCCAGTTGATCTGTTCCGGCATTGGCTACCGGCGCAGCATTTGTTGCGACGCTGGTGGCATTGATAGTCACTAAATCCGCTGCGCTATCAATCGTACCATCGTTGACCACCAGTTTAATGGTATAAGAACCAGCCACATTTGTGACAAAATTAGGGTTTGTGATGGATGAATCTGAAAGCGTTGCTGTACCACCATCTGGCTGGGTTACAATTGACCAGGTATAACTTAAAGTATCACTATCACTATCGAAACTGGCATTTCCATCTAAAGTCACTGTACTACCGATCGCAACATTCTGATTAGTTCCGGCATCGGCTACCGGAGTATTATTTGAAGAAACTGGCGGGGATTCATTGTCCCCACTATCACCATCACTGCTACCACTGGAATTGCATCCGGATGCAATTGATAATAAGAATAAAGTAAAAAATAGTGAATAAATCAAGTATTTCATCGTTCAAGCCTGATTATAAAATTTAATAATGAATAATCTATCGCATTTGATGAGATAAATATTGGTTTTTTATCAAATAAAGGTAAAATTTAAAACCGGCCCTTATCATTTAATAAAAAGCTCAAAAGCACCTATAGTCATAACTAAAATATGATATGTTTTGTATAAAAAAGACATCGTACAAAGGTACTAGAACTATTTTTTTTTAGGAGAGCTGCTTTAAACTAAATCAGATTATTAACACAGATTACGCATTCAAGGGAGTTTGTACAGGATAGAAGCCATACTAGTGGTTAAAAAAAATTAAAAAAACAGAGAGGATTAAGAAATTTTTATATTAGATAATCAAATGTGGAAGATCTACTTTCGTCATAAACTCGACCAAATAGAACTAGCTGACACCATAGTATTGGTTAGAAATTGGTGAGGTCAATTTGTTCTATTTCTCAAGTTAAGTAGCGCATTGATATAACTTACCTGCAAATAACGTTTTTTGAACGCTTCATCATGTATTTTGTCTGTCGTCATCCGTAGATAATCATATGCCTGGTTTAAGATCTTTTCAGCAAGTGGGTCTTGTTTTATATATAGCGCACGATAGCAGGTATAAAACATCCAAAGCGGTTTTTCTGTGCCACTTAAATTATCATTTGTTAGAAAATCCGCAATTTCCAAAGCGGTTTCATAGGCTTTATGGTACTTTTCTGTAATTAAATGCACATTGCAAATCTCAGTTTTAGCTTCACTGGCAAGAATTTTCTGTCCGAGTTTTAATCTTAGCTTTAATGACTTCGAAAAAACATGGATGGCTTGGCGATACTTTTTTCGATTTAAGTATAGTTCTCCTAGACAAGAAAGTGCCATGGAGGCTTCACGTAAAGCAGAAATTCGATGTGCCTGTTTCAAAGCTAGCTTACACATAACAAGGTTTTCTGGCTCTCGATTGATCGTGTCTTCAACTTGTGCTTTCCGGGCTAAAGCCATACTTTCCAAGGCTTTATCTCCGATTTGTTTACTCAGTCTTAAACAAGCAGAAAGATTTTTCGAAACAATGGCGTAATCTTCATTGAGATTTGCCAGCATACTTAGACAGAAACGAGAATAAAACTCTGAGGACCTGAATTGCAACTTTACAGACAGTTCCAAAGCTTTTTGATTAAATTCAAAAGATTTAAAATAGTCGTGTTGCATCCAGTAAACTTCCCCAAGATTTGCCATAGGAATGACTTGCTCTGCTACAGCATTCATATCCTCATAAATCGCCAGTGTATTTTTGTAAAAACTTTCTGCATTAATATATTCTTCACGGTGAAAAGCTATTATGCCAAGGTTATTCATTGCATCTGCTTCACCGTTTGAGTAATTATTATTTCGAAAAATTTCAATAGCTTGTTCCAAATATGCTTTTGAAGTCGAATGATCTCCCTGAAAGTCATAGGTAATGCCGAGATTCAAATAAAGGTATCCAAGAATAATATTTAGGTTTCTGGAATGATTTGGCAATTCTTCCGATTTTTTGATGCCCCTCTGAAGCACTTTCTGAGATTCCTTATATTCTCCCTGTCTCCATAAAGCCTTTCCGATCAATACAGTACTTTCCAGTTCAAGTTCATCGTGTGTCTTGTCGAATGCCAGCTTTTTCGAGCGCTCGGCCGAGTGAATAGCATCTTGATACATTCCGGTCATTTCGAAAAATTTTCCCTGTTTGAGAATTGCCCGACATATCATGATATCATCACTCATTTTCTCAGCCAATTGTATCATATTCTCAATATCATGTTTTTGTGCCAGACGTTTTCCCAGGAATTGATATATCTCTTCACGAATATTAAGTATATTATAATGGGTTTTAAAATCATTCTGATCGATTTTCTTTAACAAACGATCGATATTCTGAATGGCTTCATTCTGGGCAAATCTCTCAGTCGCTTTAATCACTTCGTCATACAAATATTTTACCAGTTCTTCCGTTTTCCCTTTACCGTCAATGTTATTGGGCAAAAAATCATAACCGTCGATAATATTTAACATCTGCATTTTGTTGGAAACCCCTAATTTGTTATAAATATGGGTGATATGGGTTTTTACAGTGCGCTCTTTGATATTGAGGGAATTGGCAATATCTTTGTTCGTTTTACCGGAAATAATATGGTGAATAACTTCATTTTCCCTCTTGGTAATATTGACCGAATCCATGATTCGATTGCTTTTTTCAACTTCATGGCCACTGATTAGAATTCTGACATTTTCGTCAACAGCATTAGGGATCATCGAGATGGTGACATCCATTGAGATTTCAACTTCATCAGATCGCTGGTAATACAACCGGGAGGTAAAATTGGATTTATCATATTTGGAGAGCTGATTGATTTCTTCTATCGTTACCAAAGCATTGAGGACAAGTTTTGAGAAGTGCAGATTGATTAGTTCATCGGCCTGATATCCGGTGATTTGAGTCGTTTTCTCATTAACGGCCTTAATGTTGTGAGTTAAATCGATAATAACGATTGACTCCTTAACCATTATATTTTGAATGATTTTGGCTAAAATCAATTCATTCTCCTTATCTTTCTGCGCTTTCTTTTCCTGGGCTGAAAAATCGTTTTGCACTTTTAACATCGCAATGATGAATCCGACCATTCCCCAGTGCGAAAGATAAGCCACCTTTGGAACCAGTACCAGAATAGCTGATAAATAAGCATTCAAAGAAAATATTAAAAATAAGCCAAGTCCTATCAGGAAGTATTTTGCACTTTGATCACCGCTTTTGGTTTTAATACTCGCATCAAACACAAGCGCTAAGTATGCAATTAACGCTAAGATTAATGTTACGAGTCGTATTGTCATTAACACCGGAAACAAATCAAATGAAATCCAATCAATTTGATGAAATATTATATCAATGAAACAAATTAAGGTTGCAGCTATCGCAATGGTAAGAAAGACCCGAAATATTGTTTTTATAGAAGTCTTCCACCCATCGCCAAATAACTGCCAATAGGTTCCAAAGATAGCAACAGGCAAATAAAATATCGACAAAATCCAGATCTGGGTTGTTATTAGTGGGAAATTAAAAAACAGAGCTTTGGTGTAAGTATGGTACAGGATATCAATAGATAGACAAAAGGCTGTAAATGCAAAGAACAGATCCGTTTTGTGCAGAGAAAGTTTAAAATATTTGTAAATAAAGACGATACCTAGAAAAATAAAGAGTAGGCTCAGAATGAGTTCATCCGATTCTTTTTTAATAATATTGAAGCTTAAATAAACATCAGACGTCGGAAAAGTGTTTTTATGGAATAGTTCCTTTCTCCGGGGGTATTCCCCGGGTCTCTCCAATTCCACAGATTCGATATAATCTTGATGACTATTTTTATTTTGATCAACCTGATCGGCATATAAAAATATGGCTACAGTGAATAATGCAAAGTATATCAAATATTTGCTTATATTACTTAAAATATCTCCAGATAGCTTTTTTGAGAAATTCATTTTCTCCGTCGACACTTGTTATTATTTTAAAGTCTTTAGCACAAGGGGACGTTGTTGACATGTTGAAATGTTGACACTATCCCTGATGCCATAAACAAAGAATCTTCGATTATAATGTGATCACTTTATCTGCAAATTGCAGAGCAGATATAATATCTGGCATTGTGGTAGCAGTACCAACTTGTTTTTTATCCAGCAAGTCATAATGATTCAAACAGGTCGTGCAAACTGTTAAAATGACACCTTCGGATTCTAAATTTTGTAATGCCTTAAGCGTTTTTGAACCCTCAGTAGTCAATTTGACGGCACTATTAAGAAATAATAATTGCCATAGGTCTGAACCCATTTCTTTTAGATTTCCCAGAAAATTGGCCATCAATTTTAATCCTAATTCATCATCTCCCTGACCAATGCGATCATTACTGATTAAGATCAAGGTTTTTTGATTGTCTATTTGTTTGTGCTCCATATTGGATATCCTTTTTTTTATGGTATTTATCAATTGAATTTTCCAATCATTTAGTTTTTCGCTTTTTTGATGTGTCAGGTTAGTACATACTTTAGAAAAAATTTTATAAAAACCCACTGGTTTCCAGTAGTTCTCCAATATCAGCCAGTCCGGAGTTTCCGTCCGGTGAGAATTCAACAATGCTAAAGCCAGCGATTGTAAAACTGTTTTTCAAAGTTGAAATTGTTTTTATTAATGTTTCTAGAGATAATCCGTTTTTCGATGGATAATTAACATAAGGAAAACAGTCTGGATCAAGAACATCTAAATCAATATGAATATATAGATTTTTAAACCCATGACTTTGGATAAGTTTGACCAGGCTTTCACTTTCCCTGGTTAATTGAGAAACTGAAAAATTTTGGATCGTTTTTTCTAATAGAAACTCTTTTTCAGCAGGATCATAATCCCGTCCCCCTACAAGAATTACCTGCTTAGGGGAAATATTGGTAAAGCAGGAATCAATGATTTTTTTGTTTCCATCACCAAGTAATGACCTGAGCGGCATCCCATGAAAATGATGGCTTAAAGAATCTTCAGGAATATTCAAATCTCCATGGGCATCAAACCAGATAACGGCTAAATCCTTTGAATATTGTTGATTTAGAAAGGAGACCGGGGCAAGTTCGACTCCGCAATCACCACCAATGGTTAATATTCTATTCGGATTTGTTCTCTCAAGGATATGACAGGCTTTCTGAAGTTGTTCAGTGATTGCTGAATAGGCATAAATCCCGTTTTGGATTTCATTTGTTGACTGAGCATTGACAGGTACTTCATTAAAATTTAATCGAGTCCTAAAATGATCAGCAATCATTTTTGCCCCATAAAATAACCCCTTCGAATTCCCACTTCCCTGCCACTGAGGAAATAATAGGTTAAGATCTTTTAACTGAGTCATAATGGTTATCCTATCAATCCCGCAATAGCAGCCCCGATGATCGGAGAGTTATCAACCTGGATAATTCGATAAAATATGTCATAGGGATCTAGAATTTCTACCAGATAGGTTTCTGTTAGCAGTGAAAAACCGGCAGTTTTATGATAAGTTGAACCGTCGATATTGATACAGATTGGATGCAATGGAGATTTTCCTGTTCCTGATTTTATTATCGCTGAAGCAATATTAATGGCAGTAAGTTTCGCCGCACGTTTAAGATAACCATTAATAATGTAGTATAATAGGGTTAAGTCTGTATCATTAAAATCATTAGATTTAAACGGGGATTCTGGATGATGTGGGTTTTCAATGAATCTACTGATATCAATCGTTTCAAGAGGCAGAATTTTTTCAAGAAATTGCTTTGCAGATGGGGAAAACAACTGGTCTTTAGCGGCTGTTTGGATAACGGTTGAAATGATCGCCCCCAGATAGCAGCCGGAAATCATTTTTTCAAAAATATGCTGTGAGGGATTATTGGTGGATGCATCAAATTGTTTGTCCAGTTTGCTTCTTGGAGATTTTTTAAAACCACCGGATTCCACGTTGATGGCTTGAACACCTTCTGTTAGTTCAATTTTACCAATATTATTGTTATTTTCCAGATAGGCGGTATTGGTTCCGGTTCCCAGAATAAAACCGATATATCCATCATATTGATGTTGTTTCCCTTTTGCCATGCCTGCCAGCAATGTTGCCACCGTGTCATTTAAGATGATAATTTTTTTATTTGGATGTCCATTTTCAGCCAGGGAGTTCGCTAGGCCTTTTCCAATATACTTACCAACTACATCCGGAACCTTAATCTCTTTTGTCCAATGAAGTAGTTTGCCATCTTTTTCCGGTGTGATTTCTACTGGATAAGAAAAGCAGAAACCGATATCGTCGGAAAGCCGGATCAAAGGTTTCAGAAAATCACAAAAAACATCATAAAACTGAGCTTCAGAAAGTGTTTCGTGGGTACCTGGCATCTCTCTTTTTGAAAGGTGTTTAATGATTATTTCACCTTGATTTGAAAATGTAACCAGGCAGGCTCTGAGGTTGGTGCCTCCGGCATCCAGTACAATGACCGGTGTATCAAAAGGCAATGGTTTATCGATTCCGATGTAGGCAGGAAGCATCGGCAAAGAGGAGTCTTTCCCATTTAATCCCTTTCTCATTTCATCCAGAAAATCATCGATGACAGAAGCGGAATTAATACAGCTACTATCGATTCCGTATTTGGTTAGAAAACTTTGGGAAATCTTCTTAAGATCGTTCATAACTTAATTTGGTATTTGGATGTGATTGAAACTATCAACGGCCACAGCCCACTATAAAGAAGAGAAGAACCGGTGTATATGAATTCTTTTGGATAATGATTTTCACTATCCTATTGTCATTTTCTTTTAGTTAAATTAAATTTATTCAGGTTGAAAATCTGACACTTTCTTCCATTTCTTTGAGAGATTTTTGCAACTTGAACGCTACTTGCTTACGGATTGCTACTTCTTTTTCTAGTTTGTTTTGCTTGTTACTTAGAATCAATATTTGTTTATCCCGATATCTTCTAAACAAATTTATGGCTATAATTCCTATGAGAAAAAAACCCATGGGTTTTGTTTTTTCCGTAACAAGAACATATACACCTCCGTGGCTTGCATTCCATAACCGCGTTGTTTCTATCTCTTTAAAAAATGATTGCCCGATACTGGTAACAATTCTATTTGAGTATTCGTTTGATATATAAATATTCCAGGTAAGAGAGCAGAAGACTATCATAGCCCAAGAAAATCCAATCCCCATAAAATATTTCTTATTTCCCATTTAATAACTCTTTTTTACATATTTGAGTCTTATTAGTTTTTCTCATAAGATATTTTTAATTTCTGCGTCTAAAACCAACTTTCTACTGGTTTAAACATTTAATTTTATCAATTAATTCATCTTTAGTAAATGGCATAAGCAAGTATTGCTTTATAACTTAAGCGTCGAGAGTTCTTATAAGTTACTGACAACTGAGAATTTTAGACGCTCAAGTTTATAACTTTTTATCGAAATAGAATTATATTATAAACTAACCTTGTCTTCAATCATACTACTTTAAATATTTACCGATAAAAGCTTATTTTATTCTCGAAACCGGCCAACGAAATAGTTTCTTATTTCATGTAAACCCATTCCAATGATTTAAAAAAATTCGGAAAACTTATGATATATTCAAAGAAACAATAATCAGAAAAACACTCAATCTAAAAAAGGCAATGATTAATAAAATTAGCCCTCATTATTATTATCGATTTTGAAATATGGTAGGAGATTCCAAAATTTTAAAATAATGCTTCAAGGTTGGAACAATATCTTTCAGAACTAATTCCTTATTGTCTGCGATTAATAATGCCACCAACCCACTAATGATAGCTGCTGAAGCAGAAGTGCCGGAAAATTGAACATATGGCCGTGTTTTAACTACAGAAGTGGTCCAAATCTTAAGGCCTAAGGTATAGACATTAACGTACTTACCATAATTACTAAATTGAAGTCTTTGGTTGGATAGGTTACTGGAACCGACAATTATAGCATCTTCAATACCTGTTTCGTTTTGTTTATCATTAAGCGGCTTACCTTGATTTCCTGCGGCGAAGATAACAGCGGTCCCCTTACCACTTCTTCCGGTCCGAATCAGATCGTTGACCACTGTTTCAACCGGTTCCAATAAAAAAGGTAAAAGCCAGCTACAATTAATAACATCAGCCTTGGCCAACTTGGCCAGATAAAAACTGAGTATCGTTTTTGAAGTCCAGGTATCAGTGTGTCGAATGGCAATTAAACTGGATTCAGGTGCAATACCGTCTGTGCCAATTTCATTGTGTTGGGCAAATATTATACCCATTACCTGTGTGCCATGATTATCGATCTTAGTCTTGGGTGAGACCTCCAGAGTCATGGTTTCGATATCATAACTAAAATCAGTCTTGGTGGATTGAAGATCTTCATGACCAAGGTCGAAACCATCATCAATGATAGCAATTTTAACCCCTTTGCCTTTGGTTTTTTCCCAAAAATGGTCGATATTCAGTTTAGAAATATAATGGTTTTTATTGTCTTTATTCCTCAAGTGGCTGTTCCTGACTGTTTTCTGCAGGAGATCAGGTTGTATTTGTAAAATTATTGTTGATTTACTTAATTGCTTAATAACTTCAGCGATTTCATTCACGGAGTTAATGTCAATCACAAAGTAAGCACCTTTCTCCATTCGATAGAGTTCAGTAACCTTCAATAAAGATGGATGCAGGTTTCTAATTTGCTGTTTAGTGGTGGTCAAAGTGGTTTTTACAACGATTCGATTCGTTAATCGGAAACGGTGGCTATTTTTTATTTGGTAGTCATTATCCTTTATTTTTTCAAGTATGATGGTTTGCCCATAGTTGGAAAAGGAAATGGGAATCGCAGAAAGAGAGAGAGCAAATCCAAAAGCAGACACAATATTAAGTAACACTACCAGAATTAACGGTCGATATATAAAAAGATACCGCTTCAATGTATTTATTAAAAAAAAGTTCGTCGTTATCACTACATACTCTGTGGTTCAGTAATTGTGACCATATTATTCAACGATAAAATTAGAAATTTCAGAATCAGTTGAGGCATCATGCTCATCCTTGGCTGTGACTTTCCAATAATAAGTGCCTGCCGACAGATTTGTTATTGTGGCTGTCGGCAGATCTGTCGTTGTGGCTGACTTATCACCACCCGTCTCAGAACCTGTATCATCATCACTAGCACAGGTTGAAATTCCCAGCACAACCAGCAGTAATATTATTAAATACTTTTTACGCATATTCAGAGATAATGAAACAAAACTAATTCCTGATAAAAGCAGTAGTAACAGTAACCAGTTTTCAATATCAGACTCTTGGGAGGCAAATTGACCGGATTCTAAAGCAAAAGCGGTCTGTTGCCAGGGTAAATGGGCCTTTATTAAACGGGAAGCGCTATCTTCATATTTCCAGGTGGAGTCAAAACTGATGTTGTCGTAAACTGATATCCAGTATTCCACAGTATCCCCATCCGGATCTACTACTTCATTCCAGCTTAATGTCACTGTTGATCCAATAGTGGCACCCGTTGCAGGTGAAACTAGAGTTGGTGGAGGAGGCGCGCTATTTGTGTCTGCACCTGTAATCACTACGGTCGTTGTGTCATCTGATGCATCATCATTGGGATAATTACTGTTTAAATGGATGGTAAATTTCACTGTTTCACTGTCACCAGCTGATAATCGATTAGGTGTCGGGGTAAAAATCATACCTTGTATCGCTGCCGTAGCATCTGTTGTCGAATCCAGATCCAGTGTATAGGTATCATCAGTATTATCCGTAAATCCGGACAAGTTAGAAAAAGTTCCAGCAACGGGGATATCCAGAGAAACCTCTACAATGATGTCATCACCATCAATATCATTAAATATAACATTAGAAAATGGAGTGATGGTACTATTATCAAGAACCGCTTGATCAGCTGTGGCATCTAGTATCGTTGGTTCATTAGGATGCCAAGATCCGCCATTATTGCCACATGAAACGGAGTTCATAACTGTGTTTATAGAGGTTGTTGTGGTTGTATATGTTTTTGTGGTGCTGCCAGAAGCAGAAGATGTTGTTGTCTTGGTTGTGGTTGTATGTGTGTTTGGAACAAGACACCTGTCTGCAAATTGTTTTCTATATTTATTCCCGCTAATAACACTTTTATATCCTGTATTTGAAGACAACAGATTGTTGTTGTCTAAAAACTCCAGAAGCTGATTTTTATTTAGTGTCCCTTTTTCCTTTTTATTTACTTTAGCAGGGTTCCCAAAGGCTGCAAAAGGAATCGATCTTATTTGATTTAAAGATTTATCCAGTGATACTTCTTCTACCACTACTAAATCCATTTGTTTGGGTGAGCGATCAAAAACGCTTGAGATAAATGATTTTTTTGTGCGATTTTTAGAAAAAGTTAAAACGGATGATATCGCATTAATAGGAGATCCCAATAGCAGAAGGGGAATACCAAGTATTTTAGCAAACTTTGAAAGTTTTTTGGTTTTCATTTTGGCTCCTTAGGTATTTAGACTGGGGAACTTAAAAATATCTTTTACTTTTTGATCATTGGGTTCAATCAGCTCTGGATATACCACTTCTGGAATTATGGCGACATCATAAATCTGAGTCACATCTCCTTCAAAACGAATATGTCCTATGGTGCTTTGATCCTCTAAGTTTATTATCCAGATCCCGGCAAAGGTTTCATCATATTCTTTGGCGATTGGAGGTCTGTTCTTGGTTTCGCTGTCACGTACCTTAGACAGACCTACAAACATCAAAGGCCCCCAAAAATCAATTCCCCTTGTAAATCCCTGTAGCTTTTTTAGCAAAGTCAATTTGCTATTACCAGAAGAAAAACGATGGATGAGTCCTTTTCCGGATTCACAAAAATAAACATCTCCTCCGTGCACTCTCGGAGAATGGGGCATCACTAACTGGTCGACTATAATTTGATTGGATTCCACATCAATTAAAGTTCCATTCAGTTTCCGGTCTTTTTTCCAGGCTTGGGGACGGTTTGACTGATCAAAAGTGGTTACATATTTAGGTCTTCCGTTTTTTAAAGCCATACCATTCAGGTGGCAACGATCCTCAGGTTTTAAGTCCGTAATGAAGGGCGGCTTCCAGCGGGGAACAAAGCTATAATCCGAATCAATGGTGGCCAGACAGGAAAAAGCACTGTTAACCACCCATAAACCCTCATCACCATAAGCAATATCATGGATATTGATCATACCGGTAGTGTGAGTAGCAGTTGGGGTGAAACAGGCATCTACTTTAGCTGAATCTTCTAAATCCTGGATAACCGTATCATTCCGGTTAAATTTTAATATTTCTTTAAAGGTTCCTAAAGTAATTTGATCCCTGGTAACCGCCAGCCCCATCGGTCGTCGAAAGCGTTTGAGGTTGGTATTGATGGTTTTTCCATCAGACCTAATAAAAAACAATGTTTGAGATTGATAACTGGTGACCGCCAAGGAAATCTTCAATCCTTTTAAAATTCCTGGAAAATTTTCAGTATATTCACTACTAAAATCAAATTCGGGTAGTTTTTCTTCGTCTTCTGTTTTTGATATTTCGGATTCTTTTGTGAGGGACATGAATATCAATTGATAATAATTTTTAACAAAATTCTTAATAAGATGTTTCTTTGAAATATCAGCTTGTAGCTGTTTTTAAATCTAAGTTCAATGCTTATTTATAGCCAAAATATACGAGCAACTTTTCTGATACTAATTTAATCCCTTTTTGAAGTGCTAAATGACTCCATGGGGATGGCTGAATATTAATTATTTGCATAATTGACTGGTAAAACGGAATTCTTTCTCATAAAGGTAATGGTATTGTCTCAGTAACTTCACCATATTCCATTATCTTAAAGGATGCCAGCGGGGTTTCATTTTTTTGATCGTGGATTGATGAATCAGGTTCAAATTCATGGCGAATATCCATAAATTTGACTTTATTAGGGTAATTCGTCTATTCTACCTAACAAACAAAATAAAAAAAATTTCTAATAAAAGAGTATATAAATTTAATTCTGGTAAACATTCAGATGATTAATAATCATACTGAAAATTTTTAAATTTAATATAAAAGGATTTGGCAATGAAAGTAACCGTTGTAGGAGCCAACTCAGCCTTTTCAGTAGGTAAATATAAAGATGCTGTATCAACAGAAAAATTGCAAGAATTGTTACCTGATTTAATTAAGGATCTGACAAAAAAGAAAGCTTCCCCTGCTGTCATAGATAAGGAACTGGAATCACTAATTAGCAGCAACAAAGAATATTTATATACTTCAGCCTGGCAATCCAATTTCTTAATTGAGTTTGATCAAAAAAATATCAGAGGTGACGACTCACCCTTTAGATTAATGATCGATTTCGGAAGTGATGTCCGACACGCATTGTGCGGTATCGGATTAGATTTTAAAGATATTGATGCCTACTATGTTTCACATCCCCATGATGACCATATTGGTGGTGTGGAAGGGTTAGCTCTAAAAACATTTTTCAATCCTTATTTCACCAAAAATAAAGTCAAATGGTTGGATGGCAGTGATATCATTGAAAAGATCACCTACAAAGCTGCTAAAGGTCAATTGTATAAAGTCCCTAAATCGGCAAAACCGTTGATGTATGGTCATAAAGATATTCTGAAAAAACTATGGCATGCAGCAGAACCCGGTTTATTGACATTGCAACAGGTTCGCGAAGTTGGTCTGGAAACTTATTTTAATACTAAAGTAATGGTGGAGAATGAACCATTAATTTTCAAAGATGGTAAAAAAACCTGGCATGCCTATATTGTGCTTTCCATGCATGTGGTATCGGGAGATTCTACCATGCCGTCTTATGGATTAATATTTGAAACCGATGATAAAATCGTATTCTTTCCAACGGATACGCAGTTTATGGTGCCACCGCAACTAAGGGGCCATTATATGAAATCGGATATTATTTTCCATGATACTGAAACATCTCCATTTCCAAGTGGCGTTCATACCAGATTGGAAGAACTGAAAACACTACCTGCTGATGTAAAAAAGAAAATGATTCTTTATCATTATGACGCTACCAATAAACCAGAAAATAAAGATGACGGATTTTATGATATAGCTGTTTGTGGTAGCACCTATGAATTTTAGCTTGATCAAGGTTACTAAAACACTTGATTTGAGTGGTTGTAAATAAATGGTAAAGCTGCAAACGATGCCTCAGGTGCCAAATATACCGTTTTTAAAAGATACCTTAGATTGGTTTTTAAAATGGCGGAGGTATTTTTATTCTCAGTTTTTAACACAACCTAATTCTATTGATCGTTTGTAAGCTGCCTGATAACCATCAATCATCTTCTTTTTGAGATTCTGTTTAGTGTATAGTCTCATCGCTGCTTCAGTCGTCCCTCCAGGAGAAGAAACCTGTTTTCGAAGCTCCTGTGGGGTATAACTTGATTTATCCAATAAACCAGCTGCTCCGAGAATCGTTTGAGTCGCTAAAAGTTTTGACTGATCATGTGCAAATCCCATTTCCATTGCCCCTTCCATTAGGGCCTCAGCTAAATAGAAAATGTACGCAGGTCCTGAACCATTTATAGCAGTAGCCGCATTCATCAGATTTTCATCCCGGACTTGGGTTGATTTTCCCAAAGCGGCAAACACGGTTTCAGCTTCTTGAATTTTTATCTCCGACACAGATTCAGTGGCATAAAATACTGTCATTCCCAGAAAAATTGAACAAGGCGTATTAGGCATACATCGAATGATATTTTTTGTAGCTAACACCTCACTCAATTCCTGAGTCGAGACACCGGCCATAATTGATAGGACCAGTGTCTCAGGTCCCATTTTTTGAGACAAATCCATATACATTCGAGGTGCATTTTGAGGTTTTACCGCAATAATAATAAGATCAGGAACTGTCTTAATCTCAGAAATTTTAGTATAAACCGCACAATTCATCCCGCTAAGGTCCTTAGTAGCTTGGTTTGGAAAAGATTCAGCAATGATTAAGTTGTGGTTTTCTACAATTTTTTTATTTAAAATGGCGAAGGCTATTGCGGAACCAATATTTCCGCAACCGATGATAGCTATTGAATTCATAAAATTTATCCGTTATTTGATTATCCGCAATTGATTGATTGCCAGATTGATTAGTGATGAAATGCTGTTTTTTAAAAAGTCTTTTTCAATTTAATCGCCCTGTGGGCGCCATCGGTGAATTTTGTGGGGTCATATCTCCTCCAAATAACAAAACTAAAACGGTGTTGATTTTTTTAAAAAAACGGGAAAATTATACAACTTAACCAATCGAAGTTGAGGAACTTCTTGTTTTGAATAGTTTTTAGCTTTGCGGGTACGGGTTTTGTGTAAACATGGGATTTTTGATATGTTTAATGGTTACTATTTTCATTGAAATTAAAAGATATTCCTTTTATTAGAAAAAATCAATAGGTAATTATCTCAATCCATTTCCGCCAATACTAATTTTGATATTGATGATATTTTTCTTTCATTTTTAAAAGAGAGCTTTCTTTGCTGTAAGACTTAATATCTTTGAAATCTATCCAGGCCATGGAAATAGATTCATTACTTATTTTGAATTGCTTCATATCACCGGCGGAAATCAAGTATCGGATATCATAGTGATAATGACTGGATTCCCTCGAATTAGCGGGAATCAGGTGAATATCAACATCAAAAACAGCGTCTGAAATCAATTTTAAATCAAGAATTCCCGATTCCTCCTCAGCTTCTTTCAATGCCACATTCAGAACAGAAGGATTGCCATCTGCATGCCCACCTAATTGTATCCACTTATGAAGTTTTTTATGGTAGGTTAACAGAACCTGTTGATGGTTATTCACTAACCAGGCAGAACCGGTAATATGCCCTTCAGCATGAGACCGGCTAAAACATTCCGGAGTATTTTTTATAAAAGCTATCACTCGATTAACCAATGAAATTTCCTGAGGATATTTCACTTGATATTCCTTAAGATCTCTTATTAATTTTTTACGGGACATTCAACATCCAAGAACTGATACACTGATGATTTAAAACCAAGAACTCTACCTGTTTCTCTAGACATAATCAATCGTTTAAAAATAATATCTATTATATAAATAAAGTCTTAAAAGTTTATTCTCAAATAATTCAATTAAATTGCAGCCTTTGCCCACTCCAATCATACCTCAAGAAACGGATCAGCGGGGACTATTTTAACCAATTAAAATGATAAATTATATGAAATTTATCCGTAAATTTCTTAAAATCTTCCTTTTTTTAATTGTTATTTTACTACTTGCTTTGTCCTGGATAAAAATCCGCTCACTACCTTTTGAATCTGAAAAGCCACTTAAAGTAAAATGGGAAGGGCTGTTTAAAGACACGAATTATAGGGATGTAGGTCAGAGTATTAATCAATGCTTTGGAGAGAAAATTATCAAACCCGGATTATTGCTGAGATCAAATGGGTGGTTCTCTGGTTGGAGCTGCGATCAGGTAGGAAACCCGGATGTTATCTTCTCCTTAAATTACTCGCCGGAGAAATCAGAAAATTATTTTTGTTGGGATTCGGACAGAAATAAACCAATGGTAGGAGTTTTTGCCAATCCGGAAATTCAACTTCATGATATTGAATTTTTAAAAACCTGGCAAAATGAAAAAATGCGCCAGGCATCTTGTCGGTTTTTTAGTCAAATACTTGAAGAACTCATTGATCACCAAAAGACTTTGATCCATTGTAACGCTGGAAGAGACAGAACAGGAGCTTATTCGGCTATTTTGGCGGCAATATCAGCGGAACAAAATGGGCGATTGGACAAAAAGATGCTGGAAGCTATTGAGTGTGATTATCGAAAAACAAGATCTTTGGTTCCCGATAAATTTGGCAGAATGCAAAGTTTTATTGAAGGCATTCGTGAAACATCCACTGTCGCCGGCTTTATTTCACAACAATGTCAAATATCACCGATCATTATACAAAAAGCAGCTGCCAGTTTAAGCTATTAAATGAGGCTAATTATAAGAGAATTTAAAAAAGATAACTAACACCAACACCTTGCATTAAAGTAATTTCATCAAAAAAATCAATATTGCTATCCACCCGTTCTTCATAATATAATAAAAAAATATTCCAGATATTGAAATCAAAATTCAATTGAATTTGTTTTTTTGAAATTAAATCCTCGCGGGTTTGATTGAACACCGGATGTTCTTTCTCATAAATATTCTTGCCATTTTTAGAATAGGCTTCCAGTGATAAATTTGATCTAAAAACAGGCAGTAAAATAGAATACACGTTGTAAACGCCACTATAGCTGTCTGCTTTCCCCTTCGCCAGTTGATTTTTTCTTTCCTGCCCGATACTTAAAAGCCAGAAACGCAAATGCCCCGATACCGTCTCAATTATTGCGTCTCTGCCCAAATCATCACTGATTTTATCAGTTTTATCATCAACATAAAAAATTTGATCTTGATAATAATTGAATGTCAAATTGATACCTCGACCCACCGAATATGAAAGTTTCTTCTTTATGATATTAGTAGTCGTTATTTCTCTTTTGGAGCCTAATTCATAAGGGTTTTTATATTCTTGTCCATCAATCTCCAGTTTTAAAATGTTAAAGTACCCAACACCGTAAGAAATTGTAAACAGCCCTATTGGTGTTGGTTGCCTCCTTTCAAATCCAAGTGTTTCATTTTGAGTACCAAAAAACCATTCTCCCCCATCTTCATCCAAATAAGTCAAACTAAACATTGGCCACAATACTATACTCGATTCTTTTTCCACTTCATCATCATAAGATTGAAGAGTGTCCTGACTCATGGCTTCTGTTTCAATTTGGACGGCTCCGAGCCCCAGTGAAAAAAACCACCCGGACAGTGATCTTTTTTGGAATTGCTGGGAACAAACGGATGAAGGATACATAAGTAGGTAGCCGATGATAAACAAAAGACCCATCTGTTTATAATTAGTTTTTTTAAAGTCTATTTTCAAGCTTAAACCTTAAGGAATTTGTTTTACAGGCTTTAATATAGCAATCTGCATATTTATTGAACACATTCAGACACTGAGCGAAGTCGAAGTGTCTTCGAAAAATATCCCCTCGGTCTATGCTCACCCTTCGCTCATTGCTCAAAGTATCGCAAAATTAGTGCTCAGGGAACAGCCAATAACCATTAAAGAGGCCCGTTTTGATACAATTGCATTTTACAATTAAGTTCTATACATTTGTAAAGTGCTATAGTTTATATTATTTTGGATTGGGAAGGTTCCTGATAGCAATAGTAAAGCAAAGCAAATGCCAGGAAGCTTCAATTGGATTTGATCTATATATTCCGGAGCTTTCGAGGCAAAGAAATCGACAGGAACCAATTCCCTTTTATTAATATTAACCAGGTGATGACCGTTAGGTAGTTGTGACAATATCCTGAATTTCCTGGTCGGAGATAAAAGCACTTTGGACTTCTCTTTCTTTATCTGTTATCAAAATCATATGACCATGCCCTGTCAGTTTATCTGCCCCTGTTTTATCTAAAATGGTTCTGGAATCAATGTCTGAGGCGACTTTCAAAGCTGCTCTTCCCGGAACATTAGCTTTTATTAAACCGTTAATTACATTTACACTAGGACGTTGGGTAGCCAGAATTAAGTGAATTCCTGCTGCCCGCCCTTTTTGCGCAATTCTGATAATACAATCACTAATATTCGATTTTTTCATCATCATCAAATCTGCAAACTCATCAATAATCAGCACAACTGATGACAAACTCTTATTTTCTTCAACCTGATCATTATAATCTTTCAATGAATGAACACCGATAGATTTTAATAAACGATATCGATCTTCCATCTCTGCAATTAATTTAACGATCATACTGGAAGATTCTTCAACTGATGTAATTACATCACATGCCAGGAAGGGAGATTTCTCAAAAATGCTGAATTCAACAAATTTCGGGTCAACTAATATTAATTTAGTATTATTTGGTGAGGTGCCATATATTAATGAGGTAATAATCGATTTTACCAAAACACTCTTCCCAGAGCCGGTTGTCCCCGCAATTAACAAATGAGGAAGTGCTGCCAGATCCACCACTACCGATTGGAAATTGGCATCTACGCCAAAAAGCATTGGAATTTGTAACTTTTGTTTGGCTGCTCTTTCTGAAAATTCGCTCAATAAATTTGTAAATTTTATCAAGGGTTTTTTCTGGTGGGGAATTTCCAAATATATTTTTGCTTCAGAGTCTTCTGAAATTCTGAGATTTTTAATCCCAAGCGCAATGGATAGATCCCCTTCTCTAACTAGTTGATCAACATCTTTGCGTTTGGCACCAGGTTTTAAAATAATTTCATATCGCTCTGAAAAAGGGCCATAAATCGCTTTTCCTATTTTTAAACTAACCTTAAAGGAATCAAATGCTTTTACTATTTTATTTTGATATTTACAGGTCCCCGCAAGTGTTGTTGGATTAAATTTAGAAAGGTTTTTAAGTTTTGGGCGTTGATATTGATTAAATTTTTGATCAAAATTTAACACAACAGTCGTTTGCTCATCATCTGAAGCATCAAAACTTTCTTCATTTTTTTCGACATCAATCTCATCCAGTGGTTTAACAATTCTTTTTTTAAATTTTTTCTGGGATTTTGTTTTTGGTTTAAATCCAGAGCGATAAGAGTAAAATAAAATCATTGCCATTAGTAATAAAATACCCTGAACAATTAGCACGCCATAAGGCCCGATATATTGAATTCCAGTTACTTTAAAAAAGCGGCCGATGTTATATTTGGAGAAAGAAATTCCAAAAGAGAAACTATCGTCATTGCTAATCAAGGCTACAATCAGAATAAAAACAAATCCTGTTATCGCTCTACCTGGATAAGGAATAATGGCAATGAGAAGGGCAGTGGATATCAGAAATAAGCTGAAAATCCAGGCACTAATCCCAAATAAAGGATTTAGGATTATTTCGTAGTAATTCCTACCTAGAATGCCAGTCTGATTAACAAATAATGATGAAATGAGAGAATACACACCTATAATCAGTACAAACAGAGCAATTAAATACTTGGACAATTTGTTATGAAGGGATATCATTTTTATTTATCGGCTAGGATTGAAAAAATAATGATCTGATTTTAAATCACCATTACCTTAAATTTGAAAATTTTTAAAGTGGAAAGAAAGGATTGGGCTTAATGAATTTGGATTGCGGCAAGAATTTTTTTTGATTACGATTTAAATCCAACAAATGTAACATCATCCTGACTTGAACTCGCCAATAATTTGAAAAATTGTGATTATTATAAATTAGATTTTCTATGTGATATTGAGATTTACAAGATTAGAAGTATGAAATAAGCAGCACTAGTTTAAAAAAAGTTCTATATAGTCAGAGCATATTTTTCAATTTCTGCCGTTGTCATAAAAACAGGTTCCTGCCCCAAAAAAATAAAATCTGGTTTAACATGACAGTATTCAACCATGGCAAATAGAAACTCAACAGTAGGCAAGGTATCATCCATATAAGATGAAATTTTATTTTTAGAATAACCAGTTAAACTCGCTATCTCCGCAACTGAAATATCCAGGAGATCAAAAATTATTCTAACTCTTTTATGAATATTATCTAATAAAAACATAAATTCCCCAAAGTGATCTCTATCAGGTTTTGGTTTTGCAATCTGAGTGAAAATGTTAAATGATGATTATAACTTCTAATTTATCAATATTTCACTTAAAATTCAATTTTAAAAATCTAATTTAATTTATGCTCAACCACCCTGAAGCGATCCCCGACAAAAATCAAGTGTGGTTATATTGTTCACCATTGCCCCTTCCTCTATCTTATCTGGCATTACACTGCTGGTTTGTTCTTGCGGATCAGGAAAACACCATCAGTCGATGGGAAATATGGCAAAGACCACAAAGATGTAAAAATAGCTGGGGGCATTTACATCAGAATCTATTTCCGATGCAACAGGGAATCAATCGAATCCCGGGGTGTTCTTTTTGGAAGTGGCCATCTAAATTACTTTTTTATTTTGATCATCCTGTGGCTTCAACTTTGACTAAAATCATTGGATCGTCTCCTGAAATTTACCCTTATCACCATCAATACAGAGCTTATCCAGGTCCTAATAGTAACACCTATATTCAATGGGTTCTTGACCATCTGTCGGCTCCAAAAATAGAATTACCAACATCTGCCATCGGTAAAAATTGGATCGCATCAAAGAAAAAATGCTAATGGTATAAAAAAAACTTTGGATAACGAACGAATATAATCCTGTTTTAGGGATAAACGAAACGATAACCTTTGTTTCTCCAACTTAAAAACCCACTGAACATATTATATATTTTTTTGAATTTCATTTTTTCCATTAACTGCTGCGTTTTATCACTGCGATAACCACTTTGACAGTAGATTAAATAGTCTTTTGTCCGATCTAATTGCCCCAGTTTTGTTTTAAAATTTGATTTCATAAAGTCCAGCAAAATGGCACCTTTGATAATGCCTTGTCTGGTTTCTTGGGGTGTTCTTAAATCCAGAATAATAAAATCAGAATTATTTTGATTTTCATTGATTAATTCACGGGCATTATTAACGTTAAGATTAGAAGAGACCGTTGACCTTGTCTCTGAATTATTATCACAACTAAAGAGAATTTGTGATAAAACCAGAAAAATACCAATAAACTTAATTAAATCTTTTTTAGCCATGGTCAACTACCTATGATTTAGTTGTTTAATTTGAAGATATTAATTTGTAGTGAAATACTAAGAAAAAAAAGAATATTCGAAAAGCCTTTTATAGGTTTAATTTACTTCAGAGGAGAAGATAATATAGTCAGATAAATTTTTAAGTTCCAATGCCTTTCTTTGGATCAGAATTTTAAAAATCTGGATCAAAATCTAATCCACGATTTTTAGACCGAACTTCCAGCCATTCCAACTCATTTTTAGGAGGCGTAGTCTTTAAGTTCTCAACCTTGAGTTTCAATTGTAGCGATTCCGTAGGACAATGACTAATACAAATACCACAACCAAAGCACCGTGAAACACCAATTTGACAACAATCATCAATCAGGGACAGGGCGTCAAATTGACAGGGTTCGATACAATCACCACATCCGGAACAACTATCCGAATCAATTGAAATTTCAAAATCTGAAGCTGCCAAAGCATTCAGATTATCATGTTCAGCAATTGATCGCATAACACCGCAAGAGCAGGTACAACAATTACAAATATAGGTAACTTCATCCTGGGTATTGCTGGTGGAATGAACCAATCCTTCCTCATGGGCCTGTTCCAGTATTTTATATGCTTCCTGTTTATCAATGGCTCTAATATAATCACTCTTCTTAAATTGGTTCTCTTTTGAGGAAAAAACCAAACAGTTTTCAACAGAATGATGACAACCTTCTCCAATTAGACGTTTTTGGAGCCGACAGATACAATTTAAAACCCCCCAGGCTTTTGAACTTTCAACATAAGTTGAGGCCTTTTCATAAGGCATCACTTCAATATTGACCGGTATATTTTTTTCAATGGGAATAACCCTATGTACAGACGGTCCGGTGGTCATCATTTTGTATAATGATTCCTGATAATAGTCTTCAAAAAGTTGGGCGAATTCCTGATCAATATTGGCATTTTGATTTTCGTAAAATCCAACAATAAACGGAATTAGTTTAAAACCAAGTTCCCGGTGCTGTTTAGCCACTGACACTAATCCTTTTTTTAACATGGACTTTAATAAGCCCTGAACCTGTTTTTTATCTTGTTGGAGGTTTTGTGAAATTGTTTCTGCTGATTTAGGCGTTAAGTTCATCCGACAGGCAATTTCAGCCTCTTCAGGAGTAAACAATTTAGCCAGAATTTTAAGTTCAACACCACTGGTCGTTTCAGGGTAGCCATTAGGGATTTTATCCAATTGTTTGGCAAGTTTTTTATATATCGTTTCCATTTTTTATTTTTTTGGTGGTGATGATAAGGAACAATCCTGTCTAAAGCCAGCAGATGGTACGTTAAATCCTTGAACCAATCGTGTCCAGTAATTTACTTGAGAAATAGTTACGGTTAAAACTACTGTTTCTCTATCTGTAAACATAGTTTTAAGTGTATTTTGGAAGTTCTCATCCAGATCTGGGGGTGTTACAGATAATCTTAGAGCGTATTCCAAGGCTATTTGTTCCCTTTGATTAAAAGCATTATGTTGAACAGGATAACAATTTTCCCTGATTAAGTTAAGCTCTTCCAATGTAATCTTGAACAATTCAAAATCATATCCATTCATATCAATACAGAAGGGACAGTTAACTTTAAAAGAAACCTGTAAACGAACCAATTTCAGAAGTCTTTTAGACAAGGTCGGATCTTTATGGACCACCAGGGATTCTAAAAAGGCGGAACCAATTGCTGATCTGGGACTCCAGGAAAGCAAGCGTGCCGGCAGCATCTTTTTACCAGTAACTTTTTCGGAAATCCATATTCCAAATTTTAAATAAAATGGAATTCTTTTTGGTGGTTCAAGTTTAAACATTTTACTTATTGGGGTTTTCTACCTCATCAAAGGATCCTGTTTCTGCCAGTTCAATATGGCAAGCCACACAATTACTCTTGTATACCACTTTTTTATGATTCCAGTCACTTTGAGATATTTCATGATGTTTTTTCTCAAAAAACTTGGAATCTGAAAGTTGAATTGGGGTTCGACTTCCGATACTGTCCAAAATCTTAACAGACGTTTCTGATTCTGTATATTCGGCGGCATTTTCTTTTAAATAATGCAGTATGTATCGCTGTAATTCTTCAGACATATCCAGTTTCTTTCCAAAATGGTCATCCAGCCCATTCATAATTTTATCCCAGGAACGGGCGGGTAACAGACCCGGAAGCATGGTCCAGTGGCAACCGACACAAACCTGCCTAACGCTTGGATCATCAACTGTTGGCATTGATTCACTCATAAATAAAGTATCTCAAAAAGAAAGATTATTAGAATAGCGATATTTATCTGTAAACGCTCCATTTTCTTAATCATATATAAAGGATTGGAAAGGATTTTATCTGTACCCTTCTTTCCACGGAAATTAGTTTTTTAAACACCATTAGGTATTAATATTTTATAATAAATTGCTACCGTATCTATTTTAACAAAAACCTTATCAAAAAAACAATATCGGCTGAAATCAACGGAAGAGTAAATCGGAGGCAATAATTAAAATAACCAGAAAAAGATGCACATTAATCACTAAAAATGATCTTTTTTGATTAAACATCTGTTTCAGGTAAGCAACGTTAAAATAGGCAAATGCTAAAAATGTTTCAATATACAACCCATAAAAAGCGAATTGAAATTGAAGGGAAAAGTATAAAGGGAATAATAGAGATAAGCCTAAATAAGCATTGATCCAGGTTATCGTTATTCTGTTGATTTGTTGAATATCGAATATTCGAAAAAGATTTTTATGCTTCCCTTTTTTGTATTCCGCTTGATTCCGAATTAGGATCAACCAAAAATGCGGTAACTGCCAAATTGCCATCCAGATCATTATGAAAAAAATAGTGGTTGAAAAGCCGCTTCCTCCGGCCATTAACCACCCTAAATATGGTGGTAGTGACCCGCAAGCAGCACCCGGTATGATTGCCAAGATATTTTTTTTCTTTAAAGGTGTGTAAATAAGGTTATATAGCACCAGGGAAATCAGTGACCAAACCAGAATATCATATCTTTGAAAATTATTGAAAACCAGGCTTAGGCTGATAATCGTTAAAAACAGCCCCCAGAAAAATGCTGATGATATGGCTACTTTATTTTGAGGTAAAACACGATGACTGGTCCGGCTGTAATTAACATCATAATCGCGATCCTGAATATTGTTAAAAACAGCAGCCCCTGAAGATAAAAGATAAATTGATATAAAAGTTAAGAGTGCCGATGAATTAATAACAGGATCAATAATCAAAAAGCCAAATAGCGCAGAAACCGCAATAAAAAAACTCAGTAGCGGTTTAGTGAGGTAAAACCAATTCAACACAACTCCTCGTTTCCATTTTACCTTTGCATAAGCGCGAAAAACCAGACTGTTATTCATCATCTTCATCTGCCTGGTTCAACCATTCTTCATACGCTTCAGCAGAAACAATCCTGAGTTTACCATTCATATCGGCATGACCGGTACCACAATATTCAGTACACTGAAAATCATATTCACCGATCTTATCAGCCAGAAACCAGGCATAGGTACTTAACCCTTTAACAGCATCAACTTTAATACGATAGGCTGGCAAAAAGAAACTATGAATCACATCAATGGAGCTAATATTTAGTTTAATTGGCTTGCCCAAGGGAACCACAAGTTCATTTTCAGTCTCTTTATCATTTGGATAAATTAATATCCAGGAGTACTTTTGACCGATCAATTCTATTTCAATGGCACCAGGTGGAACATTTCTTAGACCAAGATAAGATTCCCAACCCACCCAGAACATTGACAGGGCGATGAGGGTGGGAATAACGACCCAGACTGTTTCCAATACCCAATTTCCTCTAATATCAGAAGAGATCGGGTGGTTATTCCGGCGATATTTAACGACAAAATAGATCATGACAGCGGTGATCAGGAATAGCAGTACAAAAGAAAAACCAATGATATAAACAAACGCCTGATCAATCTGCTCAGCTGGATTTAAAATATTTCCCATTCTGTTATCCTTATCTAAAAGCAACATCCCAAAAAGTTAATCCAATGATGATAGCCAAAGTAAATACCGTAATTGTAAAAGTATATTTCAATAATCCGGATTCATAGCGAAGATGCATAAAAAACATCAGCACCAAACTGGCTTTAGTAGATGCTATCAAAAGTGCTACCCAGATGTTGAGTGCTCCCATGTCTATCTGTGAAGCATAAACAGTTATGGCAGTTAACGCTAACAAGGTTGTTAATACGCTTAAAAGCGTACCATACGAAATGCCATGAGCTTGTTGTTTCTGGTTCAAAGTTTACCTCCCAAAAGTTTACTTAACCGGTTCAATTGCACACATTACAAAATCAGATAAAATAGAGGGAAAATAAATATCCAGATTAAATCCACCAGATGCCAGTATAAACCTGCATTTTCCAATAACACATAGTTCTGGTCTGTGATGTGGTTAGATTTCACTCTAACCAAACTCCATACCAACAAAGCCATTCCGATAATGATATGCACTCCGTGTAACCCGGTAATGACATAATAGAGTCCAAAAAAGATATTAAGCCCCGGATCACTTTCCAATAGCTTTTCAGAATTGGGATATATCCCCACTTCAAACTTGTGACTCCATTCAATATACTTATTGATTAGAAACAAAAAACCACACAGTAATGAAGAACCCAGTAATATTATCGCTATTTTTTTTGAGTTATTTTGAATAGCTGTGATGGCAGCGGCTACAGCAAAGCTACTAATAAGCAGTATCACAGTATTCAAAGTTCCAAAAAAAGTGTCCAGTTGTTGCCCACCTGCAATAAAATCATCGGTAAACTTGTGGTAATAAACAGCATATAAAACGAATAATCCGCCAAAAAGCATGATTTCAGTATACAAAAATAACCACATGCCCAATTTGGATCCTTCGTGATCACTACTTGATTGCATAATTTCCTTAATGGTTATTTGTTTTTCTTAAAAAATCTTGAAAAATCATACGGATAATCCATAATTTTTGGTTCGGAAACAAAGTTATGAAGTGGTGGTGGTGACGGAACCTGCCATTCCAAGGTAACACCCCCCCATGGATTTGAATCTGTAACAGCACCTTTTTTAATGCCTATCAGCAGATTAATAAGCATCATGAACATTCCGATAACCATAATAACCGCGCCATAGCCAGCTAAATAATTGCCTTGTTCAAATTGAGGCAGATAATCGTGATATCTTCTAGGCATTCCCTGTAATCCGATGATAAACATTGGGACATAGTGGAACATAAAGCCAACAGTAATCAATACTCCGGACAGATAGGCTGTTTTAAAGTTATACATCCGTCCAAAAAGTTTCGGCCACCAGTAGTGTAAACCGGCAAAAAACGCAAACCCGGTTCCACCAAACATGGTAAAATGGAAATGTGCTACAACGAAAGCCGTATCATGAACATGAATATCAGGACCAGCAGCACCTAAAACCAGTCCTGTTAGCCCGCCCACAGAAAACAGATAAATAAAACACAGGGCGTAAAATAGTGGCGGTGACATCTGAATGGACCCTTTATAAAGCGTGGAAATCCAGCTGAATACTTTTATGGCACTTGGAATCGCGACGATAAAAGTTAACAATGAAAAAACAAAGACAGCGGTATCACTCATACCACTGGTATACATATGATGAGCCCATACCAGGGAACCTGCGACAGCAATCATTAAACTTGAGAATACAATGGCTTTATATCCAAAAATCGATTTTCGGGCAAAAGTTGGGATAATTTCTGAAATAATTCCCATACCGGGCAAAATCATAATATACACGGCTGGATGCGAATACATCCAAAATAGATGTTGGTACAAAATTGGATCACCACCACGATCCGGGTCAAATAATCCGATATTAAACCACCTTTCAAACATCACCAGTAATAAAGTTATGGCAATAATAGGTGTCGCCAGTAATTGCACCCAACCGGTTGCATATAAGGACCAGGTAAATAATGGAATTCTCATCCACTTCATCTGGCTGGCTTTCAGTCGATGGATGGTTGTAATAAAATTAATAGCCGTCAACATCGATGAAAAACCTAAAATAAAAGCCGCAGCAATTGTTAATGAAACATTTGTATTCGTGGAAACACTGAAAGGGACATAAAATGTCCATCCGGTATCAGGAGGACCATCACCGAACAATGAAATAATAGCCAACAGCCCACCCAGCATATATAAATACCAGGATAATAAATTTATTTTTGGGAAAAACACATCATCGGCCCCGACTTGAATGGGAAGAATAAAATTTCCAAAAATTGCTGGTATGGCTGGAATAATAAACAAAAAAATCATTATTACCCCATGCAATGTAAACAGTGCATTATACTGTTCAGGAGAAAATATGGTCTCTCCAATAAACATCAATTCCAGCCTGATCAGTAAACCAATAATAATGGCTAAAGCAAACCACCCCAGAATTGAAAACAGATAGAGTATCCCAATTCTTTTATGGTCTGTTGTGATCAGCCAGCTTAAAATACCCGAATATTTGGGTGGTGCCGGTGTTTCAAAAAAAGATTTTACATCTGTCATAATGGATTCCATTAATATTTGTTTCTTTTCCCACCTTGAGTTCCTTTTTTCAAAAAAAGCCAATAGAACAAAATTAGTACAATTACAGTAACGATTCCAATGGTCTGAAAGACTTTAAAAACATATCGTTTTTTTAGAGGGTCATAATCAAAACAGTATGAGAAAGCCTTTTTGATAGTGATTCCCAATATTCCCTGTCTGGCTTCGGCCAGAGACATACTAACATCAAAAGCCTGGAAATTAGGACCATGCAGATAACGGGTAATTTGTCCATCCCCGGAAACCGTCACCAGGACGTTGGGATGGATAAAATTATGTTTTTCGGTTTTTTTAAATCGATACCCAAGAGAATTGGTGACAGCCTTAATATTTTTTTGGTCACCTGTTAAAAACAGCCAGTTTTCCCGGGGAAAATCTTTCTGAGCTAATTTAATATATCCGTTCTTCATATTTACTGCTGCTTCAATCGTGTCTTCATCATCAAAACTAATACTCAGAACTTTATAGTCTTTCCCCGGAATATCATCCATCTGCTTCAGGGCTGAGGCTAAAAAAGCCATTTGAAGCCCACAGGCCTGTGAACAATGAAAAAAAATCATTAAAATCAAAGTTGGACGATCGATATAGTCACCCAGGATAACTTTCTGCCCTTTGGAGTCGAAAAAAGTGGCTTTCATGTCAACATAATCCCCCAGTTTTTCTGTTAGCCCGACACCGTCTTCAGTTTGATCAGATAATTCAATATCCTTAAAGTTTTTCTGGGTATCACTGCCATAGCTAACCATAGCACAACTTATCAAACAGATAATGATCAAACTTAAAAACTTGTTTTGAAATTGCATTTCTGGCACAAATGGGAGTTATTGATATTTTCCAGTGCTCAAATTGACGCTAATTGTCTTTACAAATTTATGCCCTAATCTAAAACTATCTGAGTTTCCATAAGCAAAGATCATTGTAATGTCTTTATTGACATCAATTGATGTATCTTTGGAATCACCTGAATTTAAAGGAATGGTAAACTTCAACTCTGTGACACCCGCGATTTCAGACCCGGAAATATTTGTAACATTCTTTTTACCACCTAATTTCTTATCACTTTTATGTTTATCACGTGCTGAACCATAATCATCACGAATAGTCACTTTGGAACCTTTGACTTTACCAATCAAAATGTTGGCCCCTTTCATCATTTTTTTAGGATTAAATCCGACGCCAACCCAACCTTTTGTTTTGGCTTTAAGAAAAATATTCAGGTTGGAACCATCCACCTTCCATTCAAATTGCAGCTTCCCCATATCAATTGCAAAATCATAGTCACCAGCATAAAGTATAAATGGTGCCAGAACGCTTAACAATACCATCAACAAACGTTTTTTCATTTTTTCTCCTGAATATCCCTGTTAAATTATTTAAGAATTATAAACCAACTCTCCACCCATAAATCCGAGACCGATAGCAACCAGTAAACACAGCCCGTTAACAATCAACAATGGAATTGGTTTTTTCTCACCTTCTTTACCAAAATTGATAGCAATCAACAACAGAAAAAAAAGTACCAATGCTAAAATCATTTTTGCTTTAATTTGAAATGACCAGGCTCCACCATACATATATTGCCAGTCCAGATAACCAAAAAAGACAGTAAAGGGCGTGCCAATAGCTGCTAAAATGGAAGCATGATAGGAAGTTTTATACAGCGCCGGCTGTTTTAGGAAAAAAGCCACCGAAGTAAAGAAAACAGCCCCCATTACCATACCCATTGGAATGTGCGTAATTGCCGGATGCAAGGGGTGATGAAAGCCAACACTTTGCAAAATACTAAAAATGAATTCAGCCATGATACCTCTTTTTGATAAAAGTTAAATATAACATTTTTATCTTGATTAATTTTTCAATATATTACTCTATAAAATAGGATATTAAAAGTCCTTTTTTAATTTTTTAAATAATCCTTTTTTAGTAATATTTAAATGTACAAATTATTTTCTAATTTCACGGAAACCTGAGATAAAGAACGAAGGGATACTTTTCGCAGACACTTCGACGACGCTCAGTATCCGAATGTGTTCAATTCAAATGCAAATGGCTGTAGAGTTAGCCAGGGGAGGGATAAGCTTATAGCATTGGGCTCCCGGCGTTAAAGCCGGGATAATTCGGAGAGAGAACTTAAATTAAAGGGAAGCTAAAATTGCATTTAAGGTATCACTCGGTCGCATCGCTTTAGAAGCCAGGGTTTCGTCCGGGAAAAAATATCCACCAATATCCACAGCCTGTCCTTGTGCAGCAATTAGCTCTTCAACAATTTTAGTTTCTGATGCTTCCAAATCTTTGGCAACTTTGGAGAATCGCTCTTTTAACCCCTGGTCTTTATCTTGTTCTGACAAACTTTGAGCCCAATACATAGCCAGATAATAATGACTACCACGATTATCCAGTTCATTCACCTTGCGGGAAGGAGATTTTCCGTTTTCCAAAAATTTACCCACTGCCTGATCCAATGTCTCTGCCAACAATTGAACTTTATCATTTTTCAAGGTAGTACTCAAATACTCAAATGAGGCTACCAATGCACAGAATTCACCCAAGGAATCCCATCTTAGATGCCCTTCTTTTAAAAATTGTTGAACATGTTTGGGAGCTGAACCACCAGCACCGGTTTCAAACAGGCCACCACCATTCATTAACGGTACAATCGATAACATTTTAGCACTGGTTCCCAGTTCCAGAATTGGAAACAGATCTGTTAAGTAATCTCTCAAGACATTACCCGTCACTGAAATTGTATCTTCTCCTTTTCTGATCCGCTCCAGAGAATATCTGATAGCCTCAACCGGTGTTTTTATCATAATGGTTAAACCGGTAGTATCATGATTTGGTAAGTATTGTTCTACTTTTTTAATAATTTGCGTATCATGAGCACGATTGGGGTCCAACCAGAAGACAGCTGGGGAACCGGTCACTCTGGCCCGGTTCACCGCCAGTTTCACCCAATCCTGAATGGGGGCGTTTTTG
>JABHWU010000129.1 GCA_018657625.1 Deltaproteobacteria bacterium
ATAGTTATGAGGATCGTGAGACTTCGAAGCGATACCCCTAATTACCGGATTGATGCATTTTCGTTCAAGGACTACTTAGATCAACATGGACATATTATCAGATTATTAGTACTGGTATTTTATATAATTCTGAGAAGATTAACTTTAAATTTCTTAAATTCTGATATGGAAGATAATATAAAAATACATCCTAATGTTAGATTTGGTCAAAATGCCGTAATGACTGGAACGGTTAAGATTGGGGAATATTCCTCGATTTGGCATAATGTGGTACTGCGCGGCGATGTGGCACCTATCACAATCGGTTCATTTTGCAATATTCAGGATGGAACGGTTATGCACGGGCAATTGGATGAATGGGATACACAGTTGGGTAACTATGTGTCTGTCGGCCATTCTTGTTTGTTACATGGTTGCCATTTAGCTGATCACAGTTTCATAGGGATGGGAAGTATTGTTATGAACGGGTCTTTTATTGGTGAAAATGTACTGGTTGCAGCTGGCTCTTTAATATCAGAGGGATCGACTTTTGATGAACCGAATGTTTTAGTCATGGGGCGCCCTGGAAAAGTTGTCAGGCCCCTGAGGGATAAAGAAATACAAATAATTAGAGATACTCCGGAACGTTATATGAAATATGCCCAACAGTGGTTGTCGAAATATTAGTGGGTAAAATGAAAAGATATTTTTGGTTTGTTATATTTTGGGTCGTGAGTTACGGATTATACTGGGTTTGGAACTCTATAGACTTTGTTGAAAATATAAAAATCAAGCACAATTTTGAAAATCCAATTGTAATTCAAAATCCGATAATTAATAGTTTTAAAAAAAGTTATAGAAATCTTCACTTAATAGCGAAAAAAGCAGAACTGTTTCAAAAACAAAATATCATCAATTTATATATTGTGGAAGGAGAAGTGTTTTCTTCCGAAAAAGAGCTATCATCATCCTGGTTTAAAGCTAAAATGGGTATCCTAAATCAAAACAGGAAAACCTTAGTGCTTCAAAAAGATGTAGTGATTGAGTTACAGGACGGTAAGAAAATTGTATCGGAAGAATTAACTTACAATGAGTCAACAGGGATTATTAGTACAAATAGTGATATTACAGTTACAGATATAGATACATCTAAAATCCTTGGATCAGCAATGCAGTATGATACCAACAAAGGTCGATTACAGATTTCTTATCCAAAAATGTTTTTGATAATAAATTAAACCATGAATCTAAAACGACATTATCAAGCTATATTTATCTTTATTCTATGTTTACTACCGGGGTGGGGAATAGCCAAAGATCGTCTCAATATATCTGCCCAAAAGGAAGGTATTATAGATGAACAGGCTGGTACTATTACTTTTAAAGAAAAAGTACTGGTTGAGAGATCATCCGGAGGACTTTTAAAAACAGATCTGCTGAACTTGTTTTACAATAAACTTAGAAAGCCAGATAAAGCGATTGCTGATGGCCAGGTAGAATTTGAAAAAGATGGTTTAATAGGATCCTGTGGAAAAGCGATTGTTATTAAAAGTCAAAATACAGCGGAATTGTTTAATCTTGTACATATTCGCTATTACAACTCCTGGATAAGAGCTCACAATGTTAAATATAACTACCAGCTTGGTAATGGAACGATTAAGGGGAATTTGAAAAATCCTGTGTCGTTTTATTATGAATCTATTGACCCGCAAACAACGAAACAAAATATTGTTAAAGGAAACGCCAATCAAATATATATAAACCAACAAAAGCAAGAGATTATATTCCAGGGAGCAGTTTTTATTGAGGGTGTTCTTTCAAAATCAACACTACAAACCCATCATTTATTAGTTAATTATAATTTGAATAAAGAAATCGATAAAGCCTTTGCCAATGGCGCTTTTAAACTCAAACAGGAAAATCGGGTATCCACTTCAGATCGGGCGATTCTGGATTATAGTACGGAAGTGATAACATTAATCGGAAATGCCAGAGTTGAAACGGAAAAAGGAATCTTACAGTCACCAAGAATAGAAATGTATATGAAGTCAGAAAAAGGACTGATCAAAGCTGAAAAAGACAAACCACTGAAAATTGAAATTGAATTGGAATAGGTGGTTGAATGTCTGATTTTTTAGAAAAAATAAACCAGGTTCCAGACTTATTAAGATTTTGGAAAAGCCAACTCCAAATGGAAGAAGCGCTTCAAAAGACTCTAACCCCCGTACCACCAAATATTGCGAATCATGAAGGGCGTCCCTATTTTAAAATCCACCTACCGGATGAATCACAAACATTGCTATATGATTTTTTGTTAAGAAATAATGAGCAATTTCAACTTGATATTTCTAATGAAGCGTTGCCGTTTCTAAATTATATTTTCCAGCAGGATAAACTCAGCCGGCGTTATAATCAGGATATTGAGCATGAGTTTTTTGTTGGTTTTCCTACCATATTTTACAAAAATAAATACGGACAGGAAAAACTCTCAGTCCCCATAAAATTATCGCTTTTAGATATAAAATACCCGGATCAGAAAACGTTGGAAGGGTCCGGACCGAAACTTCTTAAGTTAATTCAGGAAAAGGAAGATGACCAGGGAGTGGGTTTTAGCTATTTTTTAGATGAGTTTTTTCTCCAGGAGGAATTGGGAATTTCAGATAATGAAATAATTGCCTTTCGTAGAAAATTACCAACTAATGAAAAAAATCCATTTGTTTATTTGAAGTATTTTAGTGAATTATTGTTAGGGTTCAAAATTGATTGCGAACCAAATGAAATTTTTAATCATTTATTTGATAACTTCCAAAAATATGTTCAAAAAATTGACAACTATTCCCAAAATGTTATCCCGTTGAATGTTTATCCTTATTTAATAGTTTATGAACTGGAAAATAACCAACCCACCCGCCAGCTTCAAAATGATCTCAGTAATATTATTAATTGGGATTTGATTGAAGAATTACCGACAAAACATCCGGCAAAATATTATTTGTTTGGAAATAATAATGAGAAGTCAAAAAAAATAACCACTAAAATATACGGGAGTTCCAGCGATCAGGCGATGACGCCTAGTCAATTGCTGGCTGTAAAGGCCATTAAAGATAGATCTTTGACAGCGGTTGTCGGTCCTCCGGGAACTGGTAAAACCCATATCATTAGAAATACTATCGCCGATCGGATTGTTAATCTGGCGAGTAGTCTGGAATATACAGATCAAACCGTTTACAATATGAATCATCTGACCGTTGTAACCAGTACTAATAACCGGGCAGTAGACAATGCGATTGAAGGGTTTGAACAAGAACAGTATCTGCCATTCACGGTTAGAATGGGTAGTCGGATTGTTTTGTCACGTTTTACTAAGCAGTTTTTAATTGATTACATATTTACCCTGAAATCATTTTCTGACAAAAGCGGTGAAAGTACCTTTAAAAAAGCTAAAAAGGTGTTTAAAAAATATTTAAAAGCGGCCGATCTTGAAAAAGATATCTCTAATGCAGCAGGTTTTGAACTTTTTAAATTGGCTCGTGATGTATTGAATGCCTGGGTGATAGCAAATAAAAACCAGGTGATTCGCTTATTGAAATCAATCATTGCTGAAATAGAAGAGAAAAGAAGCATGATGACATTGCGTCGTAAAAAAAATCTAAATCTTTTTATGACGATTTTTCCGGTGATTGGAACGACTCTGCTCTCTATGAGAAACTTTTTTCCCATGGAAGAAGACCTACTGGGATTGTTAATTATCGATGAATCCGGACAATGTATTCCGTCTTATGTTTTTCCGGCCTTGGTGAGATCAAAAAAAGCAGCCATTTTAGGGGATACGAAACAATTGGAACCCATTGTTAATATTCGGGATTCTGAAATCGCCAATATCAGAAAAAAGAGAAAAATTGAGTTATCCCTGGATAAATTACTATTTTTTGCTTCCACAGCCGAATCCCCCATATCTGCACAGCATATTGCGTTGACGGCCTGTAAGCATAGAGTTGCTTTGAAGGATCACTTTAGATGTTTGAACAATATAATCAATGTTTGCATAGATTTATGTGATTATGAACTAAATGTACAAAATTCTACTCACTTAGAAGATGAAAAACTGGCGCAACTTCAGTTTCTAAACATCAATGTTCCGGAAATCAGGTATGGTAGCTCATGGGTAAATCACGGTGAAGTCAAAGGTATCATTGATGTTATCCGGCATTGTTTAGGATTGGGATTTGTTTACAATGATATGGCGGTCTTAACGCCATTTCGAGGGCAATTAAGTTTTATCAATACTGCTTTAAAAAAGGAGCGGTTTCCATTTTTTAGCGGAACTGATCCCGGAGTTTCAGGACGACAGAATATAATAACTGGAACTGTGCACCGTTTTCAGGGAGGAGAACGAAAAATCATTATTTTTTCAAGTGTCATTAACATCGGAGAACCTGGATTTTTAAATAGCAGGGTTAACCTATTAAATGTGGCTGTATCCCGGGCCATGAAAAGTTTTATTTTTGTGGGATCTGTTGAAACTTTGAGTAAGGGAACTTTTACGGATGTATTAAAAGAACACCTTATACTTAAGGGGCAGCAACTTTCTCTACCCTAATCCTACATTCTTTTATCTGATTAAATATAAAACATATCCTCCTAATGACACTTTGCGCCATAACCTGGATATTGAGTCGCTGATCACTGATGTGATGATGCCAGAAGGTTGGTCGAGATCTGGTTCGTATGATTAGAGGTAATGAAGCTGTGTTTGAGTCACTGATATTGAAGAGTACCTTAGCAGGTATATAGATTGACAAAAAAGTTAAATATCTGAATGTATTACAGGAAAAATATTAATTAATTTTTTCTTGACGCGTTCAATTGAGTTTGTAATTATTCTTCTTTGCTGTGAATTAATAAATGACTAATTAATTAAACAAATCTTGAAGGATTAAAACTAATTAATTATTTTTAAATAAGGCAAAAAACCGATTGACAGAGTAAAGCGAGTTAGATTAGTTTCGTTGATCAGCTCAGCCAAAAGAGTCAAAAAGAGTGTCGCAAGACAGAGCAGCAGTTGAAAAAAAAGATTGACAATAGATAAGATAAAATACTAATCTTATC
>JABHWU010000118.1 GCA_018657625.1 Deltaproteobacteria bacterium
AATCGGAAACGAGAGGAACCTTTAGGGTAACAAACATTCTTAGTTGAATGGAGCAAGAAGAGCCGTATGAAGCGAGAGTTTCATGTACGGATCTGTGAGAGGCTGAGGGGGAAGCTCCCTCGGTCTACTCTACACAATTTTTAATAAAGGTTCAATCTTTTAGATACCAACTTGTTACGTGTACCCAAATTACCGGATTATTAGCAAATAAAGGTATTTTCGGCCAGACTCTAAGTAAAAGAAATGTAAAACCAATAATTAATCTTATATTATTTTAAAGGTTCGTTCATATTTGTGACAAACGTCAGCATTGGTATGAACAGGAATCTTTGGAAAAATCAGTTTACATATTAAATAACAACGAGATCAATTTTGATAATTTATTATGCCGCACAGAAGAGAGTGAATTCCAATTAACCAGTCAGGAAGCTTTGGTCTTAAAATATTTAATTCAGCACAAAGGGAAAGTTGTCACCAGGTCTGAATTATTAAAAAATGTATGGAATGTTAGCGCAGATATGGAAACGCGAACGGTTGATAATTTTATCGCACGGCTAAGAAAGTATTTTGAACCAAATCCAACAAAACCAGTGTATATAAAAAGCATACGTGGAGCTGGTTATATTTTTACCGATTATGCTGGTGTTTGATTGACAACATAAAATACCAGAAAATGTTTTTGTTTGATCTTATTATGACTTTTTAAACTAACTTTTTACGCTTATCCTCCTGCTTTATTCTGCCTAAGTTCCCTAAAAAATGACTGAATTTAAGATATCAGATTAAAACCGTCACATTTTGTTTTAAGTAAATAAGAATAAATTTTTTAAATTGATGGTAAGTCTATCATATATTAGGCGGTTTGAACTTATAATGAAATTATAATACTTATTTTTAAAAAAGTATTGAAATCTACTATTTTATCAGATATAATCCCTCCGACATCTATTATATTTTCCCGTTGCCAACACTTGAAAACTGCTTAAATTCCAATTGGTAACAAAACATGAAGCTTGTATTTTGTTATAAATTAATAAAACGGTTTATTTCAAATATCGGGATAGGAGGTGTTATACACGGTTCTGGGCAGTGACCGAAGAACTATTAGTTCCAGGAAATAAAAAATTGCTAATAAACTGCCACTAACTTTCAATGATTAAGCATATGTAATAAATCAAATTCCTATTATTTCATCGAAAAAGAGGTATTTTAATGACGATAAAGGCTCCGGATAAGAAATCGTTTTGGAAAAAAGGTTGGTTATTAGGTCTGCTTTTGGGTGTCACTGCAACTATTATGATTGTGTTGGCATCTGGTTTTATGATAGATACCACCAACAAAGATGTTTTTTGTGCTTCCTGCCATATCATGGTACCTTTTCAGACCTCCTGGAAAGAAGCTGTACATGGTGGCAATAATCCCCAAGGTTTCGCAGCACAATGTGTTGATTGTCACCTACCTCACGGTAGGTTTTTAGAATATATATTTGTGAAAGGTAAGACCGGTATGGGAGATATCATCCAAAATTTCTATGTCGACGGAGCAGAAGTTGACTGGGCGAAACTGGCTGAGAAAAACCGGTTAAAATTTACTTTTGAGAGTGCCTGTAAACATTGCCATTACAATTTAACTCCACCAGGTTTGCCTTCCGGTGGTTTTATAGCACACCGATCCTATTTAAGAGGTACTGCCAATAAGACGTGTGCTGAGTGTCACCCCCATGTGGGACATAAAAATATGATTGAAACTGCAACTCAGTTTTTTCAGAAAAAAGAGGTGGCTAAATTTTAAACCACCGGGAAGTTCAATCATAAAGAAATTTTCTATTTGTTTTTTATGGATGATCTAAAATAAATTAGGAGAGAAAAATGAGAGATATAGTCGGTAGAATTGGAGTCGTAATCTTAACTTTGTTTGTTTTGGGGTTTGTTTCCACAACATACGCTCAAAAAACGCACACCAATTTAAATCAGAAGGTGCTTAAAGTTGAACGAGGTTTTACTAAGGAAGCGGCAGCTTGTATCGAATGCCATGCCAAGGAAATTCCAGGAACTGTCGCTGCCTGGAAGAATAGTGCTATGGCTAAAGCTGGAGTATCATGTTTTGATTGCCATGTGGTTGAAAAAAAATCTCCTATGGCCAATCAGTGTAGCGGTCTTAAAGGATCCACTACTTATATTTCACCCATGGTCTCTTCCAAAACATGCTCCCGTTGCCATCCCGAGGAAGTCGATCAGTTCTTAAAAAGTGGACATGCCGCCCTTTCCAGTGCTGCTGTAATAGAACCGAAAAAGGGCGCCTTACAGAAATTAATGTATCTTAACGAAGGGGCCGCGTTTATGGACGGAGGGAAAATCGATCTCTCAACTGGATTGACGCCAAAAGGCCATCCAGCCTATAATCGAGCGGCTAAAACCTCCGGATGCCAGATGTGTCACGGTACAAAAGTTGAGATGGGACCGGACAATAAACCTATCAATGAAACCTGGCCAGGTGGTGTTGGTACAGTATATCCGGACGGTGCTATCGGAAACTGCTCCGTATGTCATACCCGTCATAACTTTTCCGTGGCTGCTGCCAGAAAACCTGAAGCGTGTGGGGCCTGTCATTTGGGACCTGATCATCCGAACATTGAAATCTATCTTGAAAGCAAGCATGGTCAAGTATACCAAACACAAGGGGAAGAGTGGAATTGGGACGCGGCTTCGGACACTTGGGAACCCGGTGATTATATCGCTCCGACCTGTGCCACGTGTCATATGAGTGGTATTGGAGATTTGGCAACCACTCATAATGTTCAGGAACGTTTAAAATGGGATTTGATGCATAAAAAATCTGTTATTCGCAGTGGTGATCGCGGCGATGGTGTCAAAGGCGATAAATTAATGAGAAAGGTTTGTTCGAATTGCCATGGTCCTACTCATACTGATGTCCAAAGAAAAACACTGGATACTGTCGTTGAATTATATAATAAACAGTGGGCTGGCGCGGTTAAAATGAAAAAGGAATTGGCCACTAAAGGACTGCTTAAAAAAGATAATTGGAAGGACGGATTCCAGGAGCTGATGTATTACTTGTGGCATCACACCGGTAGACGTGCCAGACAAGGTGCTGCGATGAATGCTCCAGACTACGCACATTGGCATGGTACTTTTCAGATGTTCCAGGTGTATAAGGATATGGAGGATATTTATAACTGGAGGATTAAAAACAATAAAATTGAGGATTTGAGTACAGTTATGAGCTCTGCACCTTATTAAGGTAGGAACAGGATCAATAAAACTCTCTTCTAAGTTATGAACAAATAACACCCTTCTGATTCATTGGTCGTTTTCAATGGCTCAGAAGGGACTTCTCGAAGATTAAGCTATCACAGCTTAGTGGTTGCTTCTTACAGAGTAGCCGTTTTTCTCTCCTTCAATACAAATCCTAATTATTTTAGCCGAATATACAACTATTAAATATTTCTCTCATAATTACGAGGCGCTACTATTTAAAATTTATCAATGATCTGGCTTTTGATACCCTACCTGGCATCCTTAACAAAGATAATACTTAGTACTTTACATATATTGGCAATTAAGAATATTATGGCTTCCAATATCGGGTGATATTAATGTCATTTGGTCTCTGACCACCCTCAAAGAGGATGGTTTTCATTAAACATTTGTTATTTGTTTAAGAAATGCGATTTAAAATCGGAAATTTTAAGGGTGATTTTTTCGGTGGTTTGGTTTGTGCTGTATCTTCCCTTCCCAGCAGTCTGGCTTATGGATTGGTCGCTTTTTCTCCACTAGGAGCGGATTACTTAGGATTCGGATTACAGGCGGGGTTATATAGTGCTATTATCGTCGGTTTTTTTACAGCGATTTTTGGAGGGACAAAACTATTAATCACCGGTCCTAAAGCCCCGGAAACCCTAATCATTGCTGCCACACTTGCTCAATTGATTTCCACCGATTTTTACCAGGTTTCGCCGGATGAGCTAATTACACTAGCCATTACCGCTATTTTTTTGATGATTGCTCTATCCGGCCTAATTCAAATAATGCTGGGAACATTTGGAATCGGGCGCTTGATTAAATTTATTCCTTTCCCTGTTATCGCTGGTTTTATGAATGGCAGTGCCATCCTTATCTTAAACAGTCAAGTTTGGGAATTCACGGGTATTGAAAAGAAAGGTTCGCTAATAGATTTCATAAAAAATATTGCTCAATTTCAACCGCTAACCTTATTGATTGCTGCCATTACGCTGCTTGTAATGCATTTTACACCAAAATTTACTCAAAAAATTCCTGGTTCCATTCTGGGACTAATCACGGGTACTTTACTGTACCAGTTTTTAAAATCAATAAACTTATCCAGTCATCTTTCCTCCACAATTGGCGCCATACCAATTCAACTCCCCACTCCGGACTTTTTGTTTGGGTTTATGGTTTTATTTCAAAAGGGATTTTTCTGGGAAACAATTATTCGGGTACTTCCCGGGGCTATTGGAATTGCGATTCTTGGAACCATTACTTCATTGTTAGCTTCCCATGTGATCAGTGAATTATCCGGCACCACTACAAATTCTAATCGGGAATTGATCGGTCAAGGGATAGGGAAAATTGCTGTCGCAGTTTTCGGTGGTATTTCCGCTACCGGTACTTTATCTAGAAGTTTAGCGAATTATAATGCTGGAGGTCGCAGCAGGTTATCAATCTTTTTAACCAGCACTATTTTGTTAGTCATTGTCCTGGTGATGGCTCCAGTCATGGCACTAATACCAAAAGCTGTTATTGCCGGTATGTTATTTGCGCTGGCCTTTAAAGCATTTGATAAACAAAGTGTGATATTGTTGGTTAATGCAATCAGAAATAAGGATGTTAGCCTTACGATTCATCTCAGTGATTTAATTATCATTTTATCTGTCACACTGGTGACGGTTTTTTTTAATCTGGTTATTGCTGTTGGTTTTGGTGTTGCTATATCCATTGGCACTTTTTTAATCAAAACCAGCAAATCAATCATCAGAAAAGTCAATTTTGGATCAGCGATTCGCTCTAAAAAAACCAGAAATGAAGAGATGATAGAAATACTGAGCAGCAGTGGTAATCAAATCAGTGTCATTGAACTCGAAGGTTCTCTGTTTTTTGGTTCTGCTGACGTTTTATCTGTTAAAATTGAAGAATTGGCTAAACAGGATGTAAAATATTTTATACTTGATATGAAACGGGTCATTGACATTGATAGTACAGGCAGTAATATTTGTGAACAACTCTATAATCGACAAAGAAAACAGGGTCGGTACCTGGCCGTAAGTTATATTAAAAATCATGGAAAAATCTGGTCTTTTCTGAAAGAGACAACTTCGCTGTTGGAACCGGAACATGAAACATGCATTTTTCCTGAAACAGATTTAGCTTTAGAACAGTTTGAAGACATGCTCATCAAAGAAAATTGTCATACACTGATTAGTCATATCGAAATTTCAATGGAAAAATTTCCTTTTATGAGAGAACTTAGCAGAGATGAAAAAGAAGTTTTGCACACCTATTTAGATCGTCAGGAATTTAAAAAAGGTGATGTTGTTTTCAGGCAAGGTGACAAAAGTAATACCTTATTTTTCATAACCAAAGGAGCTGTGGATATCACTATTAATATTGATAATCAGGGAAATAAAATCAGAGTTTCCACGATATCTTCCGGAACTTTTTTTGGGGAAATTGCATTATTGGATAATACTCCCCGTTCAGCTAATGTCGAAGCCAGTGAGGACTTAGTTACTTATGTATTGACCCGGGAAGCATTTGAAACATTTAAAGAAAAACATCCTACCATATCCATTGCTCTATTGACGAATATCAGTAAGCTTTTTGCTGCCCGTTTACGAGCTGCAAACCAAATGATTTCAGAACTTGAAAAATAAAAGGCATGAATTCAATAACCTACCTATAGAAGTAAATGTAATATTGATTAACAGGTTATTCTTTTCCTTATGCAATTATCAACAATATTATTATCCTAAAGACTCAAGGCATCCTTCACTTAATGATGTGCCAATAATACATTTACTAATCGATGGAATCCGTATAAACAGCGTGTTAAAGGAGGTTTTTGGATTTTTTGTTGGTTTATATTAAATTTCCGGGAATCTTTTTTTTTAATAAAGGTGGATTTTTAGTGAATTTGTGGCTTTTATCGTGTACAAACAATTTAAAAAATAAAAGAAATTAATCAAACCTGAAAAAAATTCAGTATTGTCAATTCTGGTCCGAATTTTGGTTTAGTGAAAAGGTTAAAGCTCATGTAACAGATTAAAAAATTTTTTCAATCAGTTAAATAAGTGAAAACGATGACCGCAGAAATAAAAATAGGGAAAAAAAGAAGTTTTAAAATTAGGATACTTGAGATTTTTACTATATTAATTTTGGTAATAGTATTTGGATTAAGTTTTCTTTTTTACAACCGTTCAACCGGGATAATTCTTGATTTGACTGATTCTATTGTCCAGGAAGTAACCAGTAAAACCATTGATCGGACCACCAATTACATTGGTATTCCCGCAGCACAAACTAAAGCTTTAAGTCATCTGGTTACTGACGCCAATATTATCAACATTCATAAAGATATTTGGAAATTTGCCTGGGAGCAGTTATTGGTCTTTGAGCAGATTCAATCCATGTTTGTGGCTGATATGAACGGCAGTTATGTTCAAGTTAGAAGGGAACCCAGATATGCTACCAGATATATCGACCGGTCGATTGAAAACCCTATTGAAAAGTGGTGGTACCGGGATAAAAACTTTAAACTTCTTGAATTATCATCTAAAGTTCCTAAATTTGACCCAAGGGTTCGTCCCTGGTTTAAAAACACGAAGAAAGATCCCAGAATATACTGGACAGATGTTTATGTGTTCACAACCGCCCAAACCCCTGGAATATCAGCCTCGTATCCGGTGCTCAATGAAAAAGGAGAAATGATTGCTGTTACAGTTCTCAATAGCCCTTTACACAGTCTTTCTACTTTTCTGGCGAAACAAAAAATTACAAAAAACGCTGCTATTTTTATTACGAATGCGAAAAATGAATTAATTGCCTACCCTAAAAGCAATTTTACCTCAAGAATTGACGATAAAACCGGTAAACGGCGACTTTCTTTAGTTTCAGAATTGTCAGAAAAATGGATCACCGAGGCCTTTCAAATTTACCGGGATCGACACAAGAATCTGGAGATTATTGAAAAGAGAAAAAACTCATCCTGGTTTTCGGTACTCTTTCAAATTCTGGCAGAAGGTCGGATTCCTTCTGAGCAGGAGGTCTTTCATTATCCAAGAAGAAACTTTTCCGTTTCAGATACTGACGGTGAGACCTACATTACCTACTCTGCACCTTTCCCTAAGTCATTTGCCTCAAAATGGGAAATTATTATTGTAGTCCCAGAAGACGATCTTATCGCACCTTTAAATGAATTAAGAAGGACAGGTTTAATTACGGCGATATTATTTATGATTTTATCATTGGCTGTTGTTTATTATGTTATCAATACCTTGACTAGACCAATTATGAAACTGGCTGAAGAGACAACAAAAATCAGTCGTTTTGACCTGGATGATATTGTTTCGGTGGAAAGTTCCATCAAGGAAGTTGATACAATGAATACTGCTATCACACGAGCGACAGCAGGACTTCAATCATTCAAAAAATACGTCCCGGCTGGATTAGTTAGACAATTAATTGAATTAGGAAAGGAAGTTACTTTGGGTGGGGATGAAAGAGATATCACCATCTTTTTCTCAGATATTGCAAATTTCACTTCAATTTCTGAAAAAATGATACCCGACGAGCTAATGGCCCATTTATCAACTTATCTAAAAGAGCTATCCCATATTATCATGGAAGATCAGGGAACAATTGATAAATATATTGGTGATTCAATAATGGCTTTCTGGGGAGCTCCTGCAAAACAGGAAAACTCTCCTTATCTGGCCTGTCTGGCAGCCTTAACTTGCCAGAAAAAATTGACTGAACTGAATACCAAATGGAATACCGAGGGTAAATTTCCTTTGGATACCCGAATCGGAATCCATACCGGAAAAACCATTGTTGGGAATCTTGGATCGGCAGACCGCATGAATTATACAATTATTGGCAACAGTACTAATTTAGCTTCCAGATTGGAAGGGATAAATAAAGTTTATGGAACTAAGATTATAATTAGTGAAGATACGTATAAACATGTCTCATCCCAGTTTTTTTGCCGGTTATTGGATTTTGTTTCAGTCAAAGGACAGGAAAAGGGATATAAAATTTACGAATTGATTGATGATATTAATGTGGACATTGATGAGCAAAGGAAGGAATTCTGCAGCAAGTATGAATATGCCTTCCAGGCGTATCTGAACAAAGATATGGGAACAGCACTCAAGGTATATAATAAATTGAAAGAAAATTATCCAAATGAAAAATCTGTGGCATTAATGATTGAACGGTGTACTTATTATAGAAGAAGTAGTGATAGACCCACAGATAACCCGGATGGATCCTTTCATATGACAAAAAAATAAGTGTGAAATTCAATTAATATAAAGATTCTTAATCATTCATTTAGATATTACAATTATTTTTAATGATTCATAAGCGAAAATACAAAACCTTTTGACCTGATAAAATGATGCATAAAACCACAACCTCTAAAGATGATTTGAAAAATAGAAATACAATCAGAATACCGATCGTATCGAAATTTACCATCAAAATAAATTTGTCAGCTGGGAAAGAAATTAATAAACTTTTTTTACTGATAATTTCTCTTGGAATTTTATTGTTTATTTTCCAGACCTCGCTTATCGCCGCCACAGCCAAAGACTCAATATCATGGTTAAAAGTGCCTCAGGAGATTCAAAAAAACTGGAAAGTTACCTATTCAACAGAAGATTTATCCGTGATGACAATAAAATCTACCTGGTCAAAGGACAATAGTGAAACCTCCAAAAAAATTTACTCGATTGTTCCCAAAAAATCGTCTAGTTACAAAATGGCGACGGCAAAACTGTTGGAAGTACTTCATATAGAGGGTATCCCCGCGGAAATTACCATCATTAATTTCGCGAAAAAGGATGAAAGAGGAATTTCAATACTCAAACAGGCAGAAGCTGAAAAAGTGGATCTAATTTTTACGATGGGGTCTGAATCAGCTGAGTTAGTCCATAAATACTACAAAGGAAAAAAAATTCCGGTGGTAACATGTACCAATAAGGATCCGGTACCTCTGGGGCAGATGAAAAATTATACAGAAGGTAGCCATAATAATATTGCGACGACCTCATTAAATGTTCCACTCGATATCCAGTTGAGTTACTTGTTTGAGCTGGTTCCTGAATTGGAAAATATCGGACTGATGTATAATAAAAATCATAAACAGGTAATGGCAACTGAGGTCATACCTGCTAAACGTGAGTTTACCAAGCGTAACCTCAATGTGATCGATGTTGCCGTAGAATCCAGGGATACTTCTAAAGAAAAGTTGAAAATCATTATTCCACAAGTGATCAATCAAATGAGAAAAAATGATCCACAATTGAAAAAGAGTGTTTTTTGGATTACCAGTAGTACAGCCATTTTCTCGCAAATTAAAACAATCAATATGTATTCGGATATTGTACCGGTCGTCAGTTCCATACCGAATGCCGTTAAAAAAGGCGATGATAGTGCTGTGTTAGCTATTGGCATTGATCGAAGGAATAATGCCCATTTGGCTAGCATTTACGCTGTTAAAATATTGAGAGGCGAAGTGAAACCCGGTGATCTGATTGTAGGAATTGTAACTCCTCCCGATGTTGCTATCAATTTCAGAATTGCAAAAAAAATTGGTTTAAAAATTCCATTTCGATTTTTTGAAAGTGCTGCATTTATTTATGACTATGAAGGAGAGATGGTTAGATCATTTGGTGAGACTGTTGAAAAAAAGAAATGAAGATTCCCTTAAAGAATAATCAAAAAAATTGGGTTCGCTTAACCCCTCATCTAAAACAAAGGCTAGGATTTTAATATGAAAGTCAAAAGAGCAGATTTAAAACTAAAAAGTATATTATACAGTTCACCGATGGTGATCATCATGATACTGACTTTGCTGCTATTAACCTATGTTGGATTTGGCGAAGCCAATCGAAAATATACTGTTTTTCAATTACAAAAACTCAAAACCCAGGGTGAAATTGTAAAAAATGCATTTGATAATTATTTAAAAGCCGGTCTCCCGCTGACGCAGTTTAGTGGTTTTGCTTCTGCCAGTGAATTGTTGTTGAAATCAGATAAGGCCATCGGAAACATCAGGGTATTGGATACTAATCAGAATATCGTATTTTTTAATAGTCAAAGCCATACCACACAATTTGCCTTTGAAAAAAGAAGGGCTCAAAAAAGCTTTGAAGAAATCAAAATAGGGAATAAAACCAGTACATCATTTAAAGTAGAAGAATCCCAAGAGAGTTTTCAAATTTCGCAAAGTTTAAAAAGTAAGTTTGGAATCGTGGGGCACGTGATAATAGAAGCACCTAAACAAGAGCTTTTGTCATATTTAAATGATCAGTATTTTACGGTATTTTATGTTTTTATTGGGCTTTCAGTTGCCTTTTTTATTCTGGTTGTGGTGTATGAATTGATTGCCGGGAATAAAAAAATCAGACAGCGACTTTATCAATCTGCTTACCTTTTCTGTTTTTTAACCATGTCAACGGTTATTGGTTTGACCGTGTTTAATATTTATGAAGAAGGGGCTAAAGCCAGTACCAAAGCTTTGTCTGATTCCATGACTCAGCGTTTGGGGGAAATATTGGAATTGGGGATTGAGATTAAGCAAATCAAAGGAATCAATGAAGCGTTTCGGCAATATAAAGCCAGTAATCCAGATATTAATGCTATTGCTGTCACTGAAGGGAATATTACAATCTCCCATACCAATGCTAACTTAATTGGTACTCCTTATACTAGTCCGGAAGCGTCTCTGGAGTATATCAACACCTTAAATGGATACAGAAACGGCGAGAAGAAAATATTCAGAGTTGCTGTATCGATGCCAACTGATGTGATCACTAACGCCATTCTTGATAGTAGTAAGGCCTTTCTGGTATTGTTTATTGCCTGTGGATTAATTTCTCTGATATTCTTGAATGCAGGTAGCTCAATCCTGGAGGTTATTTCCAGAGACTCTTACGATGCGGATAAAGAAAAAAGTCTGTCCGAAATTATTGAAGATATTTGTGATGATGGTATTATAATTGATGAAGAAAAGGAAAGACTGGCAGCCAAACTCCATGAGCATCCCAAGTTAAATGATGAGGAACAGCATTTGATGGATGATTATTATCAGAGACTGGAAGACGGTTCGCTTATTGAAAAAAACAGGTTAGATGTTGATTTTGATATTGGTTTGAACTTAATCAAACCGGCCTATTTTCTAATTGTGTTTGTGAATGCCCTATCCATTTCATTTTTACCTCAGTTGATTTCAGAATTGGCGGAAAAAACAGGTTCTTCCATTGCTGGAGCTTCGTTGCCTTTTACAATTTACTACTTATTATTTGCTTTTGTCTTAATACCGGCTGGCCAGTATGCTGAAAAAGGTAATTTAAAAAAATTGATGGCATTTGGGTTTTTAGCTGAGGTCGTTGGTCTTACCCTGGTGGCCATGTCAGGTGAATATTGGTTGTTGACTCTTGGAAGGGCTGCCTCTGGAATTGGGCAGGGGCTTTTCCTGATTGGATTGCAATCCTATGTATTGGCAGTAACTCCCAAAGGGAAAAGGAGTATTGGACATGCGGTTAAGGTTATCGGACGAAATTCGGGATTGATCGCAGGTACGGCAATCGGGGCTTTACTCTATTCGTATATAGATTATTCCGGTGTTTTTATGTTGGCATCTATTATTAGTTTATCAGCATTATTTTATTTGGGAATTCTGGTTCCTGGTGTCGAAAAAATTTCAGGTGCTGTAACTACTGAAGCAAAAGTAATAGATCCTCAAAAAGAGAATGCCTTCCTGACGCTATTTAAAAATATTATTGCGGTTATTAAAAACAGTGAGTTTATGAAAACCCTGTTGACAATCGGTATAGTGGGAAAAATGTCGATTGCTGGTGTTGTTATGTTCGCAATTCCTTTACTACTTACAAAAAAAGGATTTGCAACTGAGGATATCGGTCTGGCTTTGATGCTGTATTATATTTCGGGTATGTTAACGACTCATTTTGCCACTAAAGTAGTTGATGCTCCGGGGGCGACGCGCTGGGTATTATCCATCAGTGCTGTCATTGGTGGTTTAAGTTCATTATTTTTGGGATTTATAGGAATCAGCAAATTGATTGAACAGGCTTCAATTCCTGGGATTACACTACTTTCTTATCTTGCAGTAGGATTTAATACTATTTTAGCGCAATTCGGAATTGTTGGTATTGATAGCTATCTCATCCTCTTTTTTATTGTCTTAATCGGCGTTTCCAATGGTTTACTAGCAGCACCGATTATGACTCATATCGGTAATACAGAGATTGCGGATAAACGTGGTGTTAAAACTGTTTCAGCAACGTACGTTTTTATGGAGCGCTTTGGTCATGTTACCGGACCGGCAGTTATTAGTCTTTTGATAACGGTAAATAACGGCAGTACCTTAGCGATATCCTTTTTTGGGGTTATTACTATTGCATTGGGATGCCTATTTGCAATTATTTCACGAACTTACATCCCGGAAAAACCAGCCTAGTGATCAATGGTGTTGAATCAGGGTAGCTTTCGTTTGAAAAATTGAGTTAGAGATATGATACCCGAGGTAAAGGAACTATCAGTAAATGGCAGTTCTATTGGAAAAGACCTTTAATAGATCGGTTAATGCAGGTTCATTTCCGTTCTTTTCATTGACCGGGAATCTATTTTGAGTTTAACAGGCTGGTAGAAAAGATAAAGAAGAGAGAGTAGTGCCGCAATCCAGTAAACGAAACGAAAAAATAGTTTACTATCGGTAAATAAATAGGAAATCCCGCCAAGAATCCCAAAATAAACAGCCAGGTAAAATTGAGAATAATAGCTTTTAATGATAATGTATCTCAGAGAAGAAACAGATTTCGTGATATCAAAGAATCGTTTGTTCAAGGTTAAGCGGAATAAAGACGTGAAAAATGTGATCAATATTAACCATAAAAACAGGTTTAATATACTTAAATTCTGATCCATTTTGCCACGTAGTAGCCAGGATATGAGGTATAATAGTACCCCGACAGCATACATTAAGGACACGGACAATTGATCAATGATATTTTTAATCAGAATATATATCAAGCTAAAAATAACTATCATCGTTATTACAACGAGTCCCAGTTCCCAAAAATTTTTTTGGACAATGGTATAAAGGGAAATGATCCAAAAATAACTTTCCAGATAGAGAAAAAAGCCATCCTGAGAAAACATTAATTTTGAATGATACTGATCTTTATAAGTCAGTATTTCTGATAATTTTATTGGGTGCTTACTATCGGAAACAAGGACCGGAGAAGTTACATCCTTTTGGATGATAAATAAAAGAATGCCGAGTATACAAACACTGGCAGAAATAACGAAAACCGCCTGAAAAGAAACCTGTTCCAGAAGGTATCCACCCAATAAAACACCTAGCTTAAAAAATATAGTTACTATCAATTGTGAATTTCCAAATCGTTTACCAGAGTTTTTAGATGTGATTGTTTGTGTAAATAAAAGGCGATTGGTAACCCAAAAGAAGCAGTTATAAACACCATTGATTAATCCCGATATAAATATTACTCCTGAATTGCTTTCTAAAAATAGTGTTAAGAGTAACAATGTTTCCCATAAAAATGAGATCAAAATGATATTTCTGAAACTGGTGATTCGAACCAATCGATCCCAGATAAATAATGATAAACAGAAACCCAGGCCTGTCAGTGAAATAAAAAAGCAGATTGACCCTATGGACCAACCCTTGTTCCATAAATATACCGGTATAAAAAATGGGAAAAGGCCAATTAATAAAGAATGGGTGGTTAGGAATAGATAAAAAGTATTGGATTTTCTTTCCATCTTAAAAAATACCGGAATCAATTAATTCAATTTGATTAAGTTTTTGATAATATGGTTGCAGATCCTGTTTAATCCCAAAACGGGGATAATCATGCATTTTTAAATAAGGACGGGAGTTAATTTCCAGAAAAATAGTTTTCTGTTTGTCATGACTGGTTTCAATACCTTTTTCGAAAATTGCATCAATTCCCAGAATGTTAGCATCAAGTTTTTTCTGTAGATTAAGGAACAGTTCACGATTTTCAGGAGCCATCGAGTTTTTATCCAATGTTTCCACCACCCCCCCCGGGGCAAGTGCAATTTTATTATGTAGCTGAATTATTTCGTTAGTGTTCGGTACTGTCCTTAAGTATAATCCTTGTTTCTTAAGAAATTTCTTTACCCGATTAGTTTTTGGAATGGAGTGAATCACTGGGTAAAGTAACATTTTTTTTCGTTTTTCATTTTCCTGGTCTATCAATTCACTAATGGTATTTATACCGTTACCAATCACAAAAGGTTGGTAACGTCTTAAAACGGACATGATTTCATCTTTTACCACCACCACACGATAATTTTTTCCTTCAAGATACTGTTCAATAATTGAGGTTGGCCACCATATTTTCACGAAGAGAGCTGCTTTCCAAAATTCTTTCATGTTCCTGATAGGAAAATAGCTACCCCGGGAATAGCCACTGACATTTGGTTTGATGACTACTGGAAAACCATGTTCTTTTACAAAGTCTAAAGCTTTAAATGGATTAAAAAACACCTTTCCGTTGGCATGTGGGATATTGAGTAGGTTGAAAATTTTCCGGGCTTGTTGTTTAGAACGGCAACTTTTTCTGACTGAGAGCGAATTGTAGTGACTGCAACCATCCATAAATTGTTTTTCTATCCATTGATAAATGAACTTTTTGATTGTTTGTTTCATGTCTTTACCCGATAGTGTATCCTTTTTCCTTATTAAAATATTTAGCATTGAGTTGGAAATATTTCCATGGTGCGACACCAAATTGGATGCTGTATTTGATAAATTTTAATATCAGCTGACTAACGATTAACATCCGTATCATAGAAATTCCCCTATTTAAAAAGTTTTAAAGTCTGTGAAAATTTCACCTTTTAATGCGTTATCTGAATAAATGTGAAGACTCAGACTCTCTTTTTTGGCTGTAATCCGATGAATCGCATTATCAAACTGTCCTTTGAATCCTTGTAAACAGATAAATTCTCCTGGTTGCTGACTATTTGATGCAATTTTATTAACATAAGAACCATTTTTTTTAAAAGATTCAATTTGAAAAAGTCCATCAATTAAATATTCATATACAAAGTCGGGGTGCCCGTGAATCTGTGTTTTAGCCCCCTTGTCCCATCGGGCAATCATTAATTCCAAATAACTCTGGTTCCGGAATAGAATTGTTCTTGAATAAGAACCCTTATCTAAAGGAAAATCATTGATATTAATTTCATAGTCATTTAAAAAACGGATGATGATTGAATGAATTTTCTCCGGGTCATAGCAAGCCAGAGATAATTGATTGAAGTATGGCTCCTGTTCAGGTTTACCAAAATGAACCTGGGGTGCGATTATATCAATATTTTCAATTTCTGCTTCCATCATGCTGCGACCAATAATTTATTTCCAGCTTCAACGATAGTTTTAAAAAGAGTGTGTAAAGATTCTTCATCTGTTTTCGGATTGGTAATTAAAAGTCTCAAACATAACTCAGATTTAATGTATCCAAAACCAATTAGGCTTAAACCACTGTGATAAAGGTCAGTACGTAGTTTTAAATTGAATTCATTCTTGGATATAAGGTGGTTGGGAACTTTATATCGAAAACAGACATTAAATGCGTTTCTGGGGACAAGCATTTCAAGTTCTGGTGTGGCAGTTATGATGCTTTCAGCTTTTTGGCATAATTGATGGAATCTTTCCACTTTTTTAGCCAAACCTTTTCGACCCTTAAATTTCCAGTCAAGAAACCATTTTAGACTATCTACCCTTCTGCCACATTGCAGGGAAAAAGATCCCAAATTGAAAGATTCACCCTGGTTATCTTCTTCATCTCTAAAAATATAAGAGGTATTGCCGGCACTGCAAAGCTGGTTCAACGTACCGGCTTTCTGATTAAATAATAGTACATTGCAAATCATCGCCGTGCCTAACATTTTGTGAAAATCCCAGGTGAAGGAATCAACGCGCTCAATGTCTTTTAAATAATGATTACGTAAATCTTCACTTAAAATAGCTGAACCTCCCCAGGCCCCATCTGTATGTAACCAGAAGCCGTAATTGTCTCTTAATTTTAAAAGCCCGTTTATATCATCAAAAGCACCACGTAAAGTTGTCCCGGCCGTAGCTGAAACAAAAAAAGGAATACCTCCAAACTCCTTTACTGTTTGAATAGATATTTCCAAATCCCTGAGATCCATTTCCCCATTTGAAGTAACTTTAACCTTAATCAAATGATCGGTACCAATTCCGATGATATTTGCAGCTTTATCCATTGAATAGTGAGCATCCTGGCTGACAAATGCATATAGTTGGGGTTGAACAAAAAGCCCATTGGTTTTAATGGTTTTATTGACTTCATTTCTGGCAGCCAGCATTGCAATCATGTTGGCATTGCTGGACCCAGTTGTCATTTGCCCTTCACCTTTTTGAAACCCAACTAATTCCAACATTTGTTTAATCATATATTTTTCTATCAATATTGAAACAGGTGCTGATTCATAGGTACTGGCACATGTATTAGAGATAGCGCTGATCATTTCACCAATAATAGAAGTCAAATTAGCTCCGGACCACATGCGATTGCTAAACCCAATATGATTGGTTTTAACCGTGTAGGTCAGATATTTTTCGACATAAGAAAAAATTTGATCCCAATCCGACTGCCCCTCTGGCAGGTCCAATTCCAATTTTTTATCAAGATCTGAGGGGTTTTGATATTTTAAAAACTGTCCGCTGTTCTGAGCAGTTAAATGATTGGTGATTAGGGTAAATAATCTGGATAGAATTTCTTCTTTGTTTGGTTTGCTGGTATCCGACATAGATTTCTCCGGTTGTTCAATTAGTATCAATCAAGCACAGCTGGCCATTTTTGATCAGCCTCAGAAATAAATTGTTCAATATTATCCAGCCACTTATTTTGAATAGTACTATTATAATTCAGATATAGTTTATTTTGGTAGATGGTCCAGTTCTTAGGATTAGCATCGGCAGTATTACCTTGCGCAACTGCCCAGGCACAATAACCCCCATATTGGGGGGTGTATTTTTTCGGATTTAATTCAAATTTTTTCAAATTTACCAGGGTGCTAAAATACCAATTGGCATCCTGATAATTATATTGAAATGCTTTTTTACCCTTTACAGGCGTTCCCATGGTAAAATAAGCAACGGGATCATATCCGGATAAAGCATCGTCGTTAAAAAAACCGGTATTTACTAAATCTTTGGCCCAAATTGTTGTTGAACAGAAAAGAATTGAGCTAATGAAGATAATGAATAGCTTGTTGATTGGTTTCATAATCTCTCCCGAGTTTTTTACAGATAAATCTGTGAAATGTTAGCCACGAATTTAATTAATACTGTCCTCTTTAAGGGGGTAAGACACTGAATTGTGATACTCTAAGCTAGAAGAACTTATCATTCCAAGAAAGAGATTCTTCACAAGCCCACAAACCAAGAATGACAACAAGACACTCCCTACTATATAGGATTAAAATTATCCTGTTTAAATAAAATAATCAATAAAAATATTATTTTTATATTTCATAATTTTAATTAGCATTGTGTTAATATAAAGCAACTAAAAATGCAATTAAAGGATTAAGGGATTAAGGGACAGTCATTCGAATGATTATTTTATTTATTGAGGAGTCTGATACTGCTGTTAAACACGGGGTGATGAGAAGATCAAAAGTAGATATTTATTATAAGAATACAAATAATGGATAGTGCTTTGACCAGATAGTTTTTTTTTTGATAATTGCCGTAGAAACCATGTAATTAGAAGAAAATGAAATATAAATTTTTTTTAAATAGGATGATATTAATCAATGATCCTCTATGGCTAAATCAATCTGGGGACGGATTTATATTTTTGTATATTGTAATTCATTTTACCAGATTCAAGCCAACTAAAAAAGCTGAGGAAGGAAACCTGCTACCAAATAATTGCAGCAGGCTTTTGGAACTAAATTAGGTGAAAATCATTAAATGATAACTTAAAAGATAAAACGCTTCTGACTCAGTTTGGAATGCGCCAGTTTTATTTTCTTATTTACATCAATCCCATATGGACAAGTTGAATTGAGAGCGGAGTAATCCTTATCCGGATTGACTTTGGGGCTCAGTTTTTGATATTTCTGTAATGCAATTTCTTCCTGGAAAAACCAGTGTTTTAATCGTTCGCGTAGTGCAAAAGACTCCGGGTTTTCGACCTTACCATTATCCATTTGCCGATCAAATATTCCCTCTAATAAAAACAGTTCAGAAGGTTTAAAACCATTTTCTTCATCACATTTGCCGCATTGTCGACAAACATAATCCCCTAATTCGGGTGCCTTGAAATAAAGCGCTTCTTTTTCAGTTTCGCTTAATGGTTTAAAATCATTGATTACTTTTAAATCCTGCTCCAAATATTCCAGAGTATTAGCTCCCAGTACCAGAGACGCGATCGGTAAACTTAAAGTGTAACGAATAGCGGTTTCAAATGACTTAAACAGATACCCATCCGCCAGGGCTTTCATACCCAATACACCCATATTTTTCTTTAAACATGTTTGCAGTAAAGATCCTTCTGCAGTAGGGAAATTAAAACGATCGTAATAGTTAAATCCAGTCATTAATACATCATAGTCCGCCTGATTGATGGCATATTCCAGAGCATCCGGCTGACCATGGCCAGAAATTGCAATAAAACGAATCTTTCCTTCTTTTTGAGCCGCTAATGCTGCCTGGAAGGCACCATCGGCCGAGTGTATTTGATCCACCTCTGCTTTTGATTGAACGGCGTGCATAAAAAACAGATCCAAATAATCTGTTTTTAAATATTTTAAACTTCGGTTAAGGGATTCAGTAGCACCTTCCTCTGTTCTTTGCATACATTTAGACGTTAGGATAAAATCTTTCCTGCGATGAGCAACTGACAAACCAACTTTTTGTTCTGATAAGCCGTCTCCATAATCAGCGGCTGTTTCAATATAATTTCCACCCTTATCTAAGTAGGTATTCAATAACAGTTCGACTTCCTTCTTGGGGGTCTCAATAAAATGGAAGCCCCCCATACCCATTAAAGTAAGTTCCAGTCCGGTTTTACCAAGATTTCTTTTTTCCATAGGGAAACACCTTTGAGATTATTAATTGAGTTTATATCTTATTTCATTTTGGCGATAAATTTACCACGTTGAGCGGTTTTATTGAAGCAAAATTAAACCTCTATGGATTTTAAGGGAGTAAAATAGATCTACTCGAAAGCCTGAAACAGTCTTCAAAAAAGGTACAGAAAGAAATCACTGTGCTTGTTGTGGCAATAATCATTTTTTTTCATATTTTCCTCCCTGATTAGATTTTAAATGTTTACAATAAATTCAAATTTTTAAAGGAATAGTGGCAGTTGTATTTAAAGTGAATGTCATTCTAATTAGTGCCCGACCGCAAGATCGTTAACCTCAATGATAGTCTGAATTGAGCCAGATCAATTACAAGTGAGATTGAAAGATAATATAGGATTTTTTAGGTGAATAAAAGATTTCAATAGTATATTATGATACTGATATTACTA
>JABHWU010000059.1 GCA_018657625.1 Deltaproteobacteria bacterium
AATTCTTTGTTGAGAGCAGCAGAGGTAAAATTCTTTATAATGTTATACTGACTGAAGATGAAAAGTCCTGTACCTGTGGAGATTATGCCAAGAATCATAAAAAAGATCCAGCATTCAAGTGCAAACATATCCTGGCTGTTGAAAATTCAGTTCCGGAAAATGAAATTGAATCAACAAAATTCCTTGAAAAGAATACACCTAAACTCAAAGATGGGTTCCTTAAAAATATCAAGGGTAAAGATTTTGTTTTATATGCTGGGGTATTGGATCTTGCTACTCAAAAAGGGTTGCTTAAACTTGAAGTTGAATTATTGCAGTTTCCAACCAAAGAAAATGGTAACGAAGCAATATGCAGAGCAACAGCGGAAGGTAAAAATGGAGAAGTCTTTTCAGATATCGGAGATGCTAATCCGAATAACTGTACGCCCATGATTGCAAAACATCTTATAAGGATGGCCAGCACCCGTAGCAAGGGAAGATGTCTGAGAGACATGTGCGACATAGGTATTGCGTGTCTTGAAGAATTGGAATCCATGGATGATGTGATGGGTAATGGAGCTGCTAAAAAGACCACCAGAAAACCAGCGACACCTAAAGCAAAACCTGCATCTGCTGCTAAAAAGGTAACTGAGAAAAAGGAATCTGAACCTGAAAAAGCACCAAAACCAGATAAGGCACCTAAAAAGGTAAATTCAAAAGATCCAAAGGATTCAAAAGCTAACCAGGATACTCCATCTTTTTCAGAGGCGCAAAAGCGTGCAATTTTTAATCTTTCTCGCAGAAGGGGAATATCAGTTGAGTCTCTGGATAACCTTGTAATGGAAGACTATGGTACCACGCTTGACAAATTATCTTCTGCAGAAGCTTCAGATTTAATTCGCAGTTTACAGCAGCAGGCCGCTTAAACAATAATCTTTAAATAATTTGTAAAGGGATAGGATTCACTTTTGTATTGGTGCGTCTTATCCCTTTTTTTATGGAAGGAACTTAAAAAATGACTTTAAGTGAATTAAATCAAAATCTCATAATTGATGCACTGCAGGATTATAAAAAATTGTTTAAAAGTAAATATAATATCAAAGAAATTCAGGATATTAATTTTGCATTGAAAGCTTTGAGCAACAATCTCATAGACCTTGATTGTTTTTCAGTAACCTATGTTAGCAAGGATGATATTATTCACGCTTTTTCCAATAATTCAGAAGTAAAAACAATCGTACAAATCCTGGATGACGATGACATGAAATACCTTGCATCAAAACTGGCAGATGATTATCGCGAGCAATTATTCTGGGATAGTTTAAGGATAATATTTGAATTAAAATTTATGTAAAAATGGAGGGCACTTATAATGACTTTAAGTGAATTAAGGAAAACAGAGCACCTATCAGCATCATCCATTGGCACATATGTGGAATGCTCATTGATGTATAAATTTTCTAAAATCGATAAAATCCCAATGGAGCAAAAGAGTGATGCAATGGAATTCGGATCAGCCATTCATATTACCCTGGAACAATTTTATCAGGAAAGATTAATAGGGGAAAAACTGCTGTTAAAAGATGTGCACGAGATTTTTGAAAAGACTTGGAAGATCAGAGCTGAAGATAAAATAGATATTCAATACTCCAAAGATTATGATTTTAAATCCATGCTCATGTTAGGTAAAGATTTATTAACCGTCTGGTACAATAAACTGCCTGACGACAATTATACTATCCTGGGTATCGAGGAAGCTTTCAGTTTTTATATTCCAGGTATTCCTATTCCTTTTATTGGCGCCATGGATCTAATTGAAGAAGATGAAGCTGGGACAATCATTATTACAGATTTTAAAACCAGTGGAAAAGCTTATTCAATAGCTGATGTGGATCAAAACCAGCAATTAACCTTATATCAATTGGCGATGAAATCTATGGGATATAGTGACAGAGAAATTCTTTTGAAATTTGACACCCTGATTAAAACAAAGACCAGGAGATTTGAGCAGTATTGGACCACCAGATCTGAATTGGATGAGCACAGATTAATAAGAAAAGCTGTCCAGGTATGGGATGGAATACAAAAAGGCGTGTTTATACCCAACGACACATCATGGAAATGTAAGAACTGTTCTTACGGGAAAGCTTGTAATGAATGGTTTGAAAGGAGATTAGCATCATGAGCAAAAAAGAAATCGATAACATTCAAGATTTTCTGACAATTGTTAAAGAAGATGAAAACAGAAAATACCAGATTGTTAATGTTGAATTAATGTTAAGACGTCATCCTCCGTCAGCAGTAATCGATTTCCTCAACGGTCTTCACAAAGAATATGCCAGAAAATTACAAAAAGTGATCAGGGAGGACAAAACATCTCAACGGTTAAATAAAATAATTTCGACAAAATTTCGGATCAAAATGGCCATCAATTGTATAAAAAATGCTCATAAACAAGGAGGGCAAGCAGCATGAGTGATCTTACACCTGAGCAATTAAAAGCAGCTGAATCTAAAAACAGTATAGTTGCAGTGATAGCAGTACCTGGGTCTGGAAAAACTCGAACGATGATGGAGCGCATAGGCATATTGGTAAATAAACATGGAATAGCACCAGAGAATATCCTTGGATTAACTTTCACGAAAAATGCAGCAAATGAGATGAAATTACGCCTGGTTGAAGTATTGGGAGATCGATCTGAAAGAGTACATCTGAGCACAATCCATTCCTTTTGTTATTACCTTTTAAAAAGAGAGGGGATGACATTTGAAATAGTTTCAGGAAAAGAACAACTAATCCTAATGAAAGAAGTAATGAAACAATTGAAAATAAAGGATCTGACTGTTGGAACTGTTTTAAGGGAAATATCACTTGCTAAGAATAATTTAATTTTTGTGGATGAATTCA
>JABHWU010000044.1 GCA_018657625.1 Deltaproteobacteria bacterium
TCAAAGGGTGTCAAAAATATATCGAAGAAAATGAGGCAACTGAACAAGAATACACATTCAGTTTTGACTTACTTGAAAATTTTTAACAACATCAAACCCTTTGCAGGGCATAGCGTCTCGAGTTAGAACAAATTAGCCCTGTCGTATTGTTATGTCTCTTCTTCATTTAATTCATTTTTTTCTTTCTTTGAATTTCCACTACCTTTTATTTTTATTTTGTAGCGCAATGCTCTTTCACTAATCCCTAACTCCTTTGCAGCACGGGTTTGAATACCATTATGCTTTGCTAAGGCCAGTTCAATCAGTTTTTTTTCTGCAGCTTCAAGCGTCATCAATTCGATATACGAAGAGGTATCCTTTTAATCTTCTTTTTGAACCGAGGTCACAGTGACGGGTATATCTTTTTTAGTAATCACTTCGTCCCTTGCAATAACAATAGCTCTTTCAATGATATTTTCAAGTTCTCTGATATTTCCAGGGTAGTCATATTTAACTAATATGCTTTTTGCTTCCTGGGTAATCCCGCTAATGGTTTTTTGATTTTCTTTTGAATATTTTAAAATAAAATGATCGATCAATTGAATAATATCTTCACGACGTGCTTTCAAAGGAGGGATATAGATTGGCACGACATTCAGACGATAATATAAATCTTCACGCATTTCTTTTTGTTCCACAGCTTCTTCAATATTTTTATTTGTTGCCGTAATAATTCTAACATCAACTTTTAAGGTCTGATTACTTCCAACCCGTTCAATTTCTTTTTCCTGTATCACTCTTAAAAGTTTTGATTGAGTTGTCAGGCTAATTTCTCCAATTTCATCCAAAAAGATAGTTCCTCCGTCGGCTTCTTCGAACTTCCCTTTTCTATCTGAAATAGCACCAGTGAAAGAGCCTTTGATGTGTCCAAATAACTCAGATTCCAGCAATGATTCAGGTAAGGCGGCACAATTCACTTTGATAAAGGTTCTATCTTTACGTTGACTGGCAAAATGAAGTGCTGTTGCTATCATTTCCTTACCCGTTCCGGATTCACCCCTGATAATAACATTAGCACTAGATTTAGCACACCTCTGAACCATACTCATCACTTCTGATAAGGCATTACTCGAGCCGATGATATTTTCAAATTTAAATTTTTCTTTTAGGATATCTTTGAGTTGCCTGTTTTCTACTAATAAATCTTTTTTGTCGATGCTGCGATCAATTAAAACCAACAGCTCTTTTAGATCTATCGGTTTAGTCATAAAGTCAGAAGCTCCTGATTTTATAACCTCAACTGCCGTTTCGATATTGCCGAAAGCAGATGCCATTATCATTCCGATTTCAGGATCAATCTCTCGGATGGTTTTTATCAATTGCAAGCCATTCATTTTGGGCATGCGATAGTCTGCAATCATTAAATCAAATTCCTGGTTTCTTACCAGAGTAATGGCATTTAATGGATCCTGTTCGGTGGTAACTTCATACCCTTTTTTTTCGAGAAACCCTTTTAATAAAGCTGTTTGTGATACTTCATCATCAACAATTAGGATTTTAGATTTCATATTGAGTTTTTAAGGTGATTGATTATCGATTATGCAAACGATCAGATAACTACTTTTAAAAGAACATGATTTTGTATAATGACTATTCTTCAGACTCAAAAGGTAAGTGTACGTTTACTTTGGTTCCTCCAATACTGCTTTTTGAGAATAGAATTTTACCATTGTGGGCTAATACAATTTTACGGGAAATATAGAGCCCTAAGCCTGTACCATTTTGTTTTGTTGTAAAATAAATATCAAAAATATGATCCAGTTTTTTCCTGGGAATACCAACTCCACTATCTTCAATAGTAATCAGCCAATTTTGTTTTTTTTCAATATTGGATGTAACAACAATAATTCCGTCGGTGTCGATTGAATCAATGGCATTTTTAATCAGGTTGACAAACACTTGTGTCAATTTGTCCTGATCTCCATAAAACAACTTATCATCATAATTTCCTGTTAATTCAAGTTTAACACCTTTTTTTAAAGCTTCCGCAATAAAGAGCTTAATTGTATTACCTAAAAAATCGGAAATAAAGAATTTAGATCGCTTAAGATCGAATGGTTTAGAAAAACCTAAAAAGTCAGTGATGATTTTATTAATTCGATCGACTTCGTTTTTCATTAATGCGGTAAATGAAATATATTCATCAATATCAGCATCATTCTTAGGTGTAAATTCCAGTTGAAGTCTTTGAATGATCATCGAGATACTATTCAGGGGGTTTCTGACTTCATGTGCAACTCCAGCAGCCATATTTGCCATAGAACTCAACATTTTATTTTCCTGAATTTGTTTTTCCATCAATACCAGTCTTTTTGTGTATATTTGCTGAAATCTAAGCATAACCAACGAAGTGATAATTGCTACAAGCATAAACCAGCCACTAAAAATTAATGTATTTTTGACAGTAGTACGATAAATACGATCGATCTCTGTCGTCGGAAAGCTAATTTTAAATACACCTCTCACATTATTATTTAATGATAGCGGCTGAATAACTTCCATAATATCATTGTTCAGAAAAAAATAGGATGCGTCTGACTCCAGAGCATCCTGATATTCTTGTTTTTCATCAATTTCTCCAACCTGGGTCGGGTCAGAATCAGCGATTACTCTTAAACGGTCATTTAAAAAAGTAATATATTGGATGATATTACGATTTTCCAAAGAGGCTATGAATATTTGCAGACCAATTGAAAATTTAATATCTTGCAATTTATTTTCAGTATACCTGAGCTCAATCGTTCCCGGCTTATTATTACGAAAGAAGGAATAAAAATAAATTTCTTGTTGCTGTTTCAATGCTACTCTTGGAAAGTTTTCCACAGTCAAATATTTTTCTTTATCAGCAATCGAAGCCGAGCTGGTTGTTTGATGCTTTTGGTCGATTACTTTAATAGAATGGAGTTTATGATCATTAAGAAGCCTAAAAAGAATTTCATCGGGTACTTTTCCTGAAACAGAATCAAAATCATCAACTTGAATGGCTATTTTTCGAAGATTTTTTTTTACTTGTTGGGGGGTAAGTTTTACGGATTCTATGGTTTGTTGTGCACTGATCGCAATCGATTCAACGACTAATTCGCCCTGTTTCCAGTAAATTTCAATTAAGGTTGAAGAAGTCCTCTTGATTAGAAAAATCGAAATCCCTATTAATATCAAAGCAATCAAACATAAAAATGAAGCTGCGTAGATATAAGGCACGCGCCTGCCTTGATATACATAGGGAATTCGTCTTCGATTTTCCATTTCTGTAAAATTATTGGTTATCGATTATAATCAATTGGTAAGGCTACAAAGTTTACATTACCGTTTCGATATACTAAAAGATTAACTGGTATTTTTAACTTCCGACATTCTTTAACCACTTCCTGAAAATCATCATTTGATTTCAATTTATTATTACGGGCTTCCAGTATAATATCTCCTTTGCGAATGCCTTTCTCCCAGGCAATTTCGGTAGGATCGACATCATAAACATATAAACCGTATTCGAAGTTGACGTCCAGTTGACTTCTTAAATCATTATTTAATTTAACAAGTTGCATTCCAAAATCCTGACTAACACCTGTAAAAGAAGCTACTTCATCATCAGGACGTTTACTGACTTTTACCGATTTCTGGAAAAATTTCCCTTGACGAAAAACTTTGACTGACAGACTTTCTCCGGGCATGGTTTCTGCTATATACTGCCTGAATTGACCTTCTTTAATTATTTTCTTTCCTTCAATTTCAACAATGATATCGCCTTGCTTTAACCCTGCTTTATATGCAGGAGTGTCATCATCGACACGCGTTAAAATAATCCCACCTGTACCTTCAGGGAGACCAAATGATTTTGCAAGTTCCTCATCCAATTCCTGGGGAATAACACCAAAATATCCTCTAACCACTTTCCCATTTTTCATTAACTGTTTAAAGATTTTCTTAGCTAAATTACTAGGAATAGCAAAACCCAATCCCTGACCACTTGCCACAATAGCAGAATTAATACCAACAACTTTTCCATCCATATTGTACAGCGGGCCACCCGAATTTCCCGGATTAATAGCTGCATCAGTTTGAAGAAATTGACCATAAGCCACTGAATTACCAAATACTCCTCTTTCTTTAGCACTTATGATTCCAGAGGTAACACTATGATCTAAACCAAGTGGATTGCCAATTGCCAATACCCAATCACCAACTTCAAGTTCATCAGAATCTCCAAGTTCTGCATAATCATGATTTTCTATATCTATTTTTAACAGTGCCAGATCGGTCATTTTATCGTTGCCAACAACTTTAGCATTGTATTTTTTGTCGTTAAACAAAACGACTTCTATTTTATCGGCTCTGGCAACAACATGGTTGTTAGTTAAAATATAACCATCATGGCTGATAAAAAAACCTGAACCAAGGGCTGATTCACGCTTTTTTTTAGGCATATTTTTGGGAATATTCTTAAAGAACTTTTCAAAAAACGGATCATTGAAAAAATGCCTATTATCAACAATTGAAGAGGTAGTGATATGAACGACTTTATTGCGTTCAGATTTTACAATAGATGAAAATGAATTCAAATGTGCAAATAACTGATTAAAGTTGAAAACAGCTATCAAAATAATAGCTAGTAAAACAACCTTCCTACGAATTAACTTTTTCATAATACTCTCCTTTGGATGATTCATCATTTTAAATATCATTCGTTAATAATAACAATGATTAATACTAATTTATTAACCATGGAACCAGAATTACATCTCCAAATACCGCCATAAACATCGTAATACTAATGATGGAATTCATATTAAAAAAAGCAACATTCAGTTTACTTAAATCCCCGGGTGATACCAATCGATGTTCATAGATCAATAAACAGCTACAAATCAATGCACCCAAATAATAAACCGTACTTAATTTAGCAAAGCCTGGAACCGTAAACCACAGAACAATGGTTAAAATGTGGAGTGATCTGGCAATATAAATACTTCTGACAATGCCAAATCTAACAGGAATAGAATGTAATTTTACACGACTGTCGAAATCCACATCTTGTAACGAATAAATAATATCAAAACCAGCGATCCAGGTTAGTACAGACAAACCAAAAAACAGCGAAACCAGTGAAATTTCTCCCGTAACTGCTATCCAGGAGGCAACCGGAGCACTACCAATTGCTAATCCTAAAAAAAGATGAGCATAGGTCGTAAATCGCTTGGTATAGGAGTAAAAGCAAACTAAAAAAATCGCTACTGGACTGAGCTTGAAAGCGAGCGGATTTAATCGCCAGGCTACGTAAACCAATATTGCAAAAGAAATCAGGATCATGATAATCATTTGACCAGTACCAACAGCACCCGTAGCAGAGGGACGGGTGGCCGTTCTGGGATTTTGGGAATCCCATTTAATATCCACTAAACGATTAAAGCCCATTGCTCCGGATCTGGCAGAAACCATCGCAATGATAATCAAAATCACAATTTCCAGAATCATTTTTCCCGAATTATAACCCTGTAAGGCGATTATCATTGTCACTAAAGCAAATGGTAATGCAAAAACAGAGTGGGAAAATTTAATCAGACTGAGATAGTCCCGTACGCTTTTAATCATTCAGATTCCTTTATCTATTATAAAATGTATCGGCTTAAATCTTGATCTTTAGCAATATCCCCCAGGCGTTCCTGAACATACTCTCTGGTTAACTTAATTTCCTGCCCGGATATTTCGGGGGCAGTAAAACTGACTTCATCCAATAATTTTTCCATAACAGCATGCAAGCGTCGCGCACCAATATTTTCTGTTTTTTCATTTACATCACTGGAAATTTTTGCAATTTCATCAATGGCATCCTCTTTAAATTCCAGTGTTACAGCTTCTGTGTGTAGCAATTCAACGTATTGTCTAACCAAAGAGTTTTTAGGTTCGGTCAGAATACGGACGAAATCATCTTTAGTTAATGATTCCAGTTCTACTCTGATTGGAAAACGACCCTGAAGTTCAGGTATTAAATCCGCAGGTTTAGCGATATGAAAAGCACCCGCAGCCAGAAACAATATATGATCAGTTTTCACAGGCCCATATTTAGTATTAACGGTGCTACCTTCTACAATTGGAAGTAAATCCCGCTGGACACCTTCACGGGATACTTCACCACTGCCAGCATGTGCATTTTTACTGGTGATTTTATCGATTTCATCTAAAAAGATAATACCGGCCTCTTCAACGCGTTTGATTGCGTCATTGTTTAAATCATCTGTATTAATCAGTTTTTCTGCTTCTTCTTGCTGAAATATTTTTAAAGCCTCTTCAACAGTAACTTTTCCTTTTTTTGTCTGTTTCGGCATAAAATTTGACATAATATCTTTAATATTGATGTCCATACCTTCATTGCCGGAAATCGGAAAAAATTCGATATTGGGTCCCCCTGACTTTCTAGAAACATCAACTTCGATCATTTTATCTTTTAATTCCCCATTTTCAAGTTTCTGTTTAAATTTATCCCTGATTTGAGAATCATCCCGAACATATTCTTCCGGATTTAGCCCTTTTTGAGGGTTTGTCGGTGGAATCAGTACATCCAAAATTCGATTTTCAGCATTTTGAGCTGCTTTTTCCTTAACATCCGCCATTTTTTCCTTCCGGATGATATTAATACTGATCTCTGTCAAATCCCTTATCATGCTTTCGACATCCCTGCCAACGTAGCCAACTTCAGTAAATTTTGAGGCTTCCACTTTTATAAAAGGAGCACTAACCAGTTTTGAGATTCTTCGTGCGATTTCGGTTTTACCAACACCGGTGGGACCGATCATAATTATGTTTTTAGGCATTATCTCTTCCCTAAGGTCTTCCGAAACTTGCATCCGTCTCCATCTGTTTCTTAAAGCTATGGCAACGCTACGTTTAGCGTTATGTTGTCCGACAATGTATTTATCCAGGAATTTGACTATTTCACTGGGAATTAATGATTGTTTTTTTTTCACTATTTTAACCTAAATTATTTAATTAAAGACTATCAATTTCTTCCATATTGATATTTGGATTTGTATATATGCAAATTGAAGCAGCAATTTCCATTGATTTTTCAACAATTTGCTTGGCATTTAAATCTGAATTGCCGATTAATGCTTTAGCTGCCGCCAAAGCAAACTGGCCACCCGACCCTATGGCAATAATTCCATCATCGGGTTCAATGACATCTCCATTGCCTGATATGATCAATGAATTTGACTGATCAGCCACAGCTAATAGCGCCTCAAGATTTCTGAGCACCTTATTCGTGCGCCAATCCTTGGCCAATTCAACAGCGGATCTTATTAAATTACCGTTATACTCTTCCAGCTTTGCATCAAATTTTTCAAATAATGTAAAAGCATCCGCCGTTGACCCAGCAAAACCAGCTATTACTTTATTATTGTATGTCGTTCTTATCTTGCGAGCATTTGATTTCATAACTGTATTACCCAAGGTCACCTGACCGTCCCCTGCAATTACTACTTTGTTTTCTTTTCTTACACATAAAATCGTTGTCATTTTACCCTTTTATATTTTTTGTTTATTGATTCCTAAAATAAAAATTTCAACACTTTCATTCCGGGAACTTCTCGGTTTAATCCGTTTAACGATTTGATATTCTATTTTCATTTGCTGCACTAATTTTTCCAACGCTGCTCCCTGAAAAACTTTGATGAGTGTATTTCCTCCATATTTTAAAAGCTTTTGGCAGGTGGCTAAAACCATCTGACATAAATGATAAGATCGATCAGCATCTGTCCCTTTGATACCTGTCGTTTTAGGTGCCATATCACTGCAGATTAAGTCGAAATATGGTTTTATTTGTTTGAGAATAGCTAAATCCAATTCATTAATATCGGAATGAAAAAACTTCATATTAGCACTTAGCGGCAATTTTAATTCCTGCATATCAACACCAACCACGATTCCTTCATTACCGATTCTTTTTGAAATGTATTGTAACCAGCTCCCTGGAAAACACCCTAAATCCACCACGGACATTCCAGGTTTTAATATCTGATTTTTTTGATCAATTTCCTCCAGTTTAAAAGCTGATCGCGCCACAAATCCTTTTGCTTTGGCTTTATTAAAATAGAAATCTTTTACTTTTTTCATATAGAATTGACTTTGCTTTTTTCCCAGGTTTCTTCCATTTCAGCCATTGATAATTTTTTGCCGGACTTTATCGATTGATTAATTTGTTTCTCAACGGTAACAAATCGCTTTTTAAACTTATCATTACCCCTTTTTAAAGCAACTTCAGGATTAATTTTATAAAAACGCGCCAAATTACTAATCGTAAACAATAGATCTCCAATCTCCTCTTCTATTTTTTCATTATCATTTTTTTCCATTTCCTTTTTAACTTCACTCATCTCCTCTTCAATTTTTTCAAACACCTGCCATGGATTTTCCCAATCAAAACCAACACTTGAAACGCGTTGCCCAATTTTTAACGCCGAAATTAAGGCTGGTGTTTCCGTTGAAATACCATCAAGCACAGAATCCATTTTCTTTTCTTTGACTTTCCTTTGATGCCATACTTTTTTTTGGGCATCAGCACTTATTTTTTCTGATTTCTCTTCGAATACATGAGGATGCCGGTCAATCATTTTTTTACAAATCCCATCAACCACATCATCAATAGTAAACCGTCCCTCTTCTTTGGCAATCTGAGCGTGTAATAGCACCTGAAGTAATACATCTCCGAGTTCATCTTTCAATGTCTCACCAAAATTTTTACTTTTAATTTCATCTATTACCTCCCAGGCCTCCTCCAGTAGATATGGGATAAGGGTTTGATGCGTTTGTTTACGATCCCAGGGGCAACCATCCGGTGAACGCAACTGATCAACAATGTTTACCAGTTTTTGCATATTTGAGTTTAAATTAATAAAGTTAAACTATTTAATGAAATAGAAACATTCATTTTGGTATTCGATATTCTTCTTGTCAACAATTAGCACACCGTAGTTTTAGCTTTTGCAACAACTATCTTTTAAAATAGGACAATAATAAATTATGAATTTGAGGCCTGAAAAGACGCATTTGTTGAATATTTGTATCCCTGTCAATGTTTATCCGATTAGATAACAATATGATAGCTAGTTTTTCAGGTAGATATAACCAGGATGAGGTTCCGGTAAAACCCAAATGTCCAATCGCACCATCTGGCATAAAATCTCCACAGCTTTTATAGGTGGCATTTGAATTATTTATATCCCAACCGACGGTTCTGGGGTCTATTGTTGAGGCATTTTGATTTGAGGTCCATATCTTGAAATAGGGTTCAGATATTATTTGATGTCCATTGTGATATCCTTTATTGAAAATCATTTCATTTAAGGCAGTTAATCCGTCAATATTGGCAAAGACACCGGCATTTCCACCTTCTTCTTGAAATAGATACGCATTTTCGTCATGCACAACTCCTTTCAATTGCATTTTACGAAAATTGCAATAAGCGGTTGCAATTAATGAATGATTTGGTGATTTGGTGTGGGGTTTAAAGGATACAAAGCCCTGCTTAAGTTTGCTGAAAATCTGCTCTTGACAGTATTGAGAAAGAGATAATGACGATACCTTTCTGACAAGTTCCCCTAATATAAGGTATCCTAGGCAACTATACACCATTTTACTTCCAGGTGTATTTTCAATATCCATGGACAGGAGTTTATCCTGGGCAATCTTTAAATCGAAACCATCCTCAAAAAGTGGATACCAGGCCGGTAGTCCTGATGTGTGTGTCAATAGTTCTAATATGGTTATGGTACTTTTATCAGAGTGTTTGAAGTGATTCAAGTATTTAGAAAATGGAAGCTTAAGATCTATCAATTTTTGTTCGGCCAGCTGTAACACTGCCAGAGAAGTCACATAAGGTTTAGTTAGTGAAGCAATGTCAAAAATACTATTTCTTTTCAAAACAGAAGCATTTTTTTCCTTTGATTCTAAACCAAAGGTTTGGTGTATAATGACTCTATTTTGATAACTAAAATAAACCTCTAAGCCAGGAAATGTTTTCCTTAAGATATTTTCTTCGATGATTTTTTTGATGTTTAAATAGTATTCCTGATCCATCTTCATAAATTAATTCAATTAAAAAACTATAGAAATGACATTCCCTTAGCAGTTACCACCAATTTATAAATTATTTTAAAACATTTTTTCATTTCATGGGATGGCGTGGCAGACCGTTTGCATTTTCCATCCTTAAAGTTTCACTTTAATACTTTACGAACTTATTGGCTATGGAGATCTAAAAATGAAAAAAGTCATCCTTACTTTGGCAACAATGTTTATGTTTTGGGGAGCAACATTTGCTCAGGATAACCAAGAATCCAGTGTATCATTAGATTCTTTTGAGCAATGTAATAACTGGGCTAGACACTATTGTTTAAATGGAAACCATAATGCAGCCGTGAATGACAAGTTGTTACGTTTAAAAAAGCGTGGTTATATCATAACTACTAAGCTGATTAGAAGTTATGCACAACGTACCAGAGCGAATACCCCGATGCCCCAGAAAACAAATTAAATGAATGTTGACGAATTCATATTTTAAAAAAATGAAGGTTGATCAAAGTAAGTGGGATGTCCGATATCAAAATACACAGTATCCCACTCTCCCCTCGATGATTCTTACTGATTTTATTCATCTGGCACCTCCTGGTAATGCCCTGGATATAGCAACAGGGAACGGCCGTAATGCTTTATTTTTAGCACAGAATAAATTTAAGGTTGATGCTGTCGATATTTCAAATGTTGGAATTAAAAAGTCTGCGATTGATACTTCCAATATTAATTTTATTCACCAGGATTTAGATCATTTCAAAATCAAACAAAATTATTATGATGTTGTTGTTAATATCAATTTTCTAGATAGAAACCTGTTCTCCCAAATGATGCAATCATTAAAAAATAACGGGCTCCTGATCTTTCAAACCAAATTAAAACCTTCTGATTCTATCATTAAAAGAATTAAAAGCACAAAAAGCCATTATTTGTTACCAAATGAGCTATTAGAAGCTTTTCATGATCTGCACATCATCTATTATTCTGAACACAAAATAAAAATAATTAATGACATCTCCTTTCAAATAGCGTCACTGGTTGCTGATAAACGTTAATTTTTCTTTAATCTTCTTTTTTCAAAAATTTTTAGGGCATACGATGGATATTTACTATTATTTAATATTGTGCTAAATTAAACGGATTAAATAACAGGAAAAAGAATTCACTTGAAATAGCTATTAAACTATTTGATCTAACTACTATCCAACGAGAGGATGAAATGCTGAGCGTTCGCGGTGTTTATGAAAACGGTAAAATCATCATTAAAAAAGATCCAACAAAAATAATTCCTCCTAATTCAAAATTAATCATTACTTTTACGAACCCGGAAGAACCTGAAAGCTCACCTCAGCCTGATGTTCAACATTCATTTATTGAAAAGGAGGCAGAATCAAACGATTTTGCAATGGTTGATATTGATGACAGTAATTCTGATTTGCTCACCGAGGAAATATCATTATCCGGAGGAGAAGATACAGGGAATTCAGAAGATTTCTACGAATCAATGAGAGAATTTGAAAGAGTACCCGCCACCGGTAATATCACTATTATTGACGCAAACAGTACCAATACCTATCCACTTTTCGATTATTCACAGGGAGGTTTGTGTTTTGTCGCAGATAAAAATTTCGAAGTTGGAATACACATCAGTGCGGGGATTACTGATCCTTCAAATACTGATATGGTTTTAATGGAATTAGAAATGGAAGTCAGGGGGGTTTTTAAGTCAGATAACGGTATGAAAATAGGATGTATGTTTGAGAATCCTGTTGATGAAGATCTATGGCATGGTTTACTGCAGTTTCTTAGTTGAAAAATATTCAATGAGGGTTAATTACTTATCTCATCAGCAGTTAACCCCATTTTTTATTTATTCATCTTCCTTCAGTTTTTCTCTTCTGGATTCAATAATCTCTTCCTGGATATGCTTCGGACATTGCGCATAACTGTCAAATTCCATTGAAAAAGTAGCTTTACCCTGTGTCAACGATCTCAAAACTGTCGAATAACCAAACATATCTGATAAAGGTACTGTTACAGTTACAACGGTTAAATCATCGCGCAGGTCAGTTCCACCAATCACACCTCTTCTGGAACTCAAATCGCCAATAACGGATCCCTGGAATTCAGTTGGAGTTTCAACCTCAACTTTCATGATTGGTTCCAGAATTACAGCTTTAGCCTGATGGACAGCTTTCTTCAAAGCCTGACGCGCACAAATTTTAAAAGCCATATCAGATGAATCAACGTCATGATATTTTCCATCATCCAGATTGACTTTAATACCTACCATTGGAAATGCAGCCAGTGGTCCTTCAGCCATGATATCTTTAAAACCTGCTTCACAGGCATTGATATATTCAGAGGGGATATTACCACCTTTGACGTTGTTTTTAAATTCGAATTCTTTAACGTCTTCATCTCCTTCAGCCGCAACCACTTTAAGAGGTTCTATTGAACCGATCACACAGGCATATTGACCGGAACCACCAGTTTGCTTTTTATGGGTATAATTATAACCCGCTTTACTAGTGATTGCCTCTCGGTAATTCACCTGTGGTGCACCAACTTCAATATCAACATTATATTCACGCTGCATTCTTTCAATGTATATTTCAAGATGTAATTCACCCATTCCTGAGATAATCGTTTGACCAGATTCGGAATCGGTTTTGACATTGAAAGTAGGATCTTCTTTTAAAAAGCGTCCCAATGCTTTTGACATACGACTGGATGCATCTTTGTCTTTGCAGGTAATAGCCAATGAAATAACAGGTGTCGCCACAAACATGGATTCGAGCGACACGTTAATTTTTTCATCGCAAAATGTATCGCCGGATGCGCAATCAACACCGATCATCGCAATAATGTCACCAGCTGAGGCTGAATCGATATTTTCACGATCATTGGAATGCATGCGAACCAAACGACCGACTCTGATTTTTTTCCCGGTTCTGGTGTTAAATATATTAGATCCCTTTTTTAATGTCCCTTGATAGATTCGAACATATGTTAATTGTCCGAACTTCTCATCCGTTATTTTAAAGGCCATGCAGACCAACGGCCTATTTTTGTCAGGTGCTAATTCTATTTGTTTGGATTCATCATCAACCTGCGTTGCAAGCATTGGTTTAGCTTCAACCGGAGAAGGCAAGTATCGGCAAAGAGCGTTAAGCATCGGTTGAACGGCTTTATTTTTAAAGGCTGATCCCATAAAAACAGGCGTCAGCTCTAAATTGTTTACGCCTATCCAAATTGCTTTATGAATCGTTTCTTCTGATATTTCTTTTTCTTCAAGAAGATCTTCCATCATTTGATCATCAAACATTGACAAGGCTTCTAACATTTCAGCGCGTTTTTCATTAGCAAAATCCAACAAATCTTCTGGTATTTCTTTTTCAATAACATCCTGGCCCTTTTCGCCATCGTTATAAAAGGATTTCATTTTCACTAAATCGACAACACCTTCAAATAAATCTTCAGCACCAATTGGAATTTGGACAGCCACTGCATTGTGATTCAATTTTTCTCTCAAATCCTTAATCGCTTTGAAAGGATCAGAACCCACACGGTCCATTTTATTAATAAAAACAAGTCTGGGAACCTTATATCGCTTCATCTGTCTGTCAACTGTGATAGACTGGGATTGAACGCCTGCAACAGAACATAATATCATAACAGCTCCATCCAGCACCCTCAGCGCTCTTTCCACTTCAACTGTAAAATCAACGTGTCCGGGAGTATCTATGATATTGATTTTATTTTTATCCCAATACACTGTTGTAGAAGCTGATGTAATTGTGATTCCTTTTTCTTTTTCCAGTTCCATGTGATCCATGGTCGCACCATCACCACCACCGCGAACCTCTTCAATTTTATGAATAACACCGGCATAGTAAAGAATTCTTTCTGTAAGTGTTGTTTTTCCACTATCGATATGAGCGGAAATACCTATATTTCGCGTATTGCTAACGTCTTTCATTTTTTCAGAGTTTTTAAGATTTGGAAAAAAAAGGTGTAAAAGCTTTAAAAATCAGTATATTATTTACAGTGAACCGTAAATAATATATTTGGATAAATAATCTGTCTATCATTTTCTATATTATATTGTAATTTTTATTTAAATCAACTCAATTATTATTAAAGCAAATAAAGGTAATCATCCATGCTAGATGGTCTTGTCAACTAAATGAATCAATTGTACGAGATTAGCTCACTTTGTCGGTTTGTTTAGAGATACTCAGATATCATCTTTCCTGATCTATAAATTCAAGAGGTGCAATTTCTTGTAATTTTGCGATCTTTAACATTTCTTTTTGAAAAAGATTAAATCCATCCTGGTACTTAGGTGTGAAATTGTAGTGCAGGTTTCTTAAATAAAACTCGCAGGATTGTTGATCCGGAAAAATTCCTGTGAAATATTCCCGAGCCATTTGAGTGAAATGCATTTCTGAAGTTTTTTTCGAAGTCAGTAAAGCATCATAAACCTGCAATACATCTTGTTGGTATTGATGATATACCTCCCGTCTTACGCACCATAAGGCAAAAACAAATGGTAATCCTGTTTTTTGTTTCCACAACTCTGACAGGTCATATACATAAGCGTCTTTTCTTTGATAAAAGCGTTTTATGGCTTCATCTGCAATTAGCACCTCTCCCACTGATTCATCAGTTTCATCGGTAACATATGTAATATTATAATCATTTAATAAGAATTGAATGAGATGAACAGACGTGAAAGAGAAAGCGGTCAATTTTATTTTGTCCCTTGATAATTGATCAATTGGTTTGTCAAGGAATAGGTATATAGATCCAACAGGCCCATCAGCACTAACGGATAGTTTTGGTAGGATATAATATTGATGATAGTTTTTAGCATATTCGAATGAGGAAACCACTGAAATATCTATATCACCGGTATTTAACTTATTGTTCAATTCGGTGACTTTACCCAAAATTAGTTGAGCAGGGATATTTATTTTTTGTTTTAATATCCCATAATATACAGGCAGCACATTTAGAACATCTATTACACCTAGTTTTAACATAATTTAACAAAAATAGATTTCAGGAAATATGATTGGGGTATTAAAACAGTAAAGAGGCGTCTTTATTTTTTATGGATTGACAAAAAATCAAGAAAAATATTTGAAATAATCAAATATAAATTTTATAAACGAGCATTTTTTTTATAAATCCTGTATACATTTTCTTAAAAAGTAAAGTAGGTTTCCATCAATAACTGACGATTCCATGAAACAACAGAACTTTTACATGTTTGGGATTTCCCCAATTATTTTACAAGATAACCTAAAACAGTATCTGGCTCAATTAGATATCAAAACTTCTGATTTTATCATTGACCAAACTTCTGATTTTGGCGAATTGAAACTAATCATTCACTATCATCAAAGTCAGATACCTGTTTATTCACAATTATTTAAATTGCTGTATGATTCTTTTAAACCGTATATTTTCTCAGAAGAATTTTACCTGCCTGAGTACTTAATTGAAGTTTTAAGAAACCATAGTAAAACATTATCAATTGCTGAATCCTGTACCGGTGGTATGATTTCCAGTCAAATTACTAAAATTTCAGGAGCCTCATCTGTTTTCGATACCGGAATTGTTACCTATTCCAATGCCTCCAAAATGAAGTTTTTAGGTGTGGATGAGAACTGTTTAATAAAAAATGGTGCTGTCAGCAGACAAACTGCAAAAGCTATGGTTAGCGGATTGTTACATTCCACCCATTCTGATTTAGGAATAGCGGTTACAGGTATTGCAGGCCCAACTGGTGGAACTCCTGAAAAACCGAACGGAACCGTTTATATTGGTTGGGGAAGTCAGAAAAATATTCAGACACAACATTTTATAATTCCCTTATCCCGCCTAGAATTCCAAAAAAAGGTGACTAGTACTGCTATTAATCAACTGATTAGATTTATTTTAAAAGAAGAGGCTGTAGTCAATTACTATTTTGATCATCGATCAAATAATTTCAATCTTTAATGCCCTTCTCACCAGCATTCATCATTCTATATTCTTGACAAGAGGTTTATATAGAGTGATAATTACCGATAAATTCTGTTTAGCAACTATATCATAGCTGAATTTGATTCATTCTGTTTATCGAGAAAAGAAATGAAAAAAAGAACCATCGAAGATATCGATGTAAAAGATAAAAAAGTGTTACTACGCGTCGATTTTAACGTGCCATTGGATGACAAACAAAAAGTCACCGATGATACTAGAATTGTTAAAGCCTTGCCGACAATCAACTATTTAATGGACCAGGGCGCGAAATTAATTCTGGTTTCTCATTTGGGGAGACCAAAAGGAGAACCTTCAGACCAGTTCTCACTGAGACCAGTAGTTGAGGTGTTGGAAAAGAATTTAGATAAAAATGTCGCTTTTTCACCCACTGTTCTCGACCCCGTAGCCCAATCTGCCATTGAGTGCTTAAAAGCGGGTGAATGTATTTTATTAGAAAACATCCGCTTTTATCCGGAAGAAGAACAAAACGATCCACAATTTGCTAAGAAACTCGCTTCTTTAGCCGATGTTTTTGTCAACGACGCCTTTGGAACCGCGCACAGAGCCCATGCTTCTACTACTGGTGTTGCAAAATATTTCAACGATGCGGCCTGTGGTTTTTTAATTCAGAAAGAACTTGAGTTCCTGGGAGCTATGGCTGAAAATCCTGAACACCCTTTTTGTGCAATTGTAGGTGGAGCAAAGGTAAAAGACAAAATTAAGGTTATATCCCGTTTACTTGATAAAGCTGATGATATTTTAATCGGTGGTGGGATGGCCTACACTTTTTTAAAAGTTAAAGGACATCAAATTGGTAATTCTATTCTGGATGATGAACATCTTGATTTGGTCAAAGAATTATATCAGCAAGCAGCAGATCAAAACAAAAACATTCACACACCTGTTGATCATATCGTTGCGAATGAATTTAACAACGATGCCAAAATCAAATCTGTGGATATTGATATTCCGGATGGTTTTATGGGAATGGATATTGGGCCGAAATCTATTGAAAACTTTTTGTCTATCATCGAAAAATCAAAAACTGTCTTATGGAATGGCCCTATGGGGGTATTTGAAATGAGTAATTTTCAAAACGGAACATTTAAGGTTGCAGAAGGTATGGCCAACAACCCGAATACTACTGTTGTTGGCGGTGGTGATTCAGTGGCTGCTGTCAATCAATCGCAAAAAGCTTCCAAAATGTCTCATGTTTCAACTGGAGGGGGAGCCTCATTGGAATTTCTTGAAGGTAAAATTTTACCTGGAATTGATGCTTTATCGGAGAAATAAATTATGGCTAGAAAAACAATTATTGCGGGAAACTGGAAGATGAATTTGCTTCCTTTACAAGGTGAAGAATTAGCCTTAGGACTCAAAGAAGGACTGGTTAATAAACCTAATTTAGAAGTCGTAATCATTCCACAAACAGCTTTGATACCACTTGCACAGGATTGGGTGATGGATTGTGGAATGCAATTAGGTGCTCAAAACTGCTCAAATAATTTATCAGGTGCTTATACTGGAGAGAATTCTCCGGAACTCCTACGTGCTTTTGGATGTACATACTGTCTGGTTGGGCATTCAGAGCGGCGAGAAATATTTAATGAAAGTAACGAATTTATTGGACAAAAAGCTCAAACTCTGATTTCAATGAACATTACTCCGATCGTTTGTGTCGGAGAATCTTTAGAAGAGAGAGAGTCCAATAAACATATTGATAAAATATTAGGGCAAATTCAGGCAGTTTTTGACCAGGTTGATCAAGAAGGTTGGTCAAAAATGGTTTTTGCTTATGAGCCAATTTGGGCAATCGGAACCGGTAAAACAGCTTCAAAAGAGCAAGCAAACGAAATCCATCAAATTATTCGACAGCATATTATAAAAATCGCAGGTGAATCAGCAGGTAAATCAGCTAGTATTCTCTACGGTGGCAGTGCCAAACCTGGTAATGCGAAAGAATTGCTCAATCAATCTGATATAGATGGTTTGTTGGTTGGCGGTGCGAGTCTTAAAGTTGAGGACTTTTCGAAAATTATTGAAGCATTTTAACAAGTAAATTATATATTATGAGCACATTAATACTAACGATCCACATCATTGTCTGTGTTTTCATTATTTTTGTTGTTTTACTGCAAGTCGGAAGAGGTGCCGAATTAGGTGCCGCTTTCGGTAGTGTGGGACAAGCAAATGCTTCCAGAGGTGTAACTACCTTTATCAGTAAATTAACAACATTTATGGCTGTCGCATTCATGGTCACGTCATTTGTTCTAACTTATCAAACTTCAGATCGTGCAAAAACATCCGTGATTGACACTGTATCTCAAGAAGAGGTTTCTACTCCTGCTATTCCAGATCAAGGGACTGAAGAAGCCGAAAAAACTGAATAGAATCCTGCAGATCAATAAGTAAGCCCTCAATAGAAAAATCCGGATAACCTGTCGGTATTCGGATTTCTTATAATTACCTAAATTTAGCATTATCAGCTCCATTTTCTCTTATAGAACTATAAAGATTTTAATGGCAGTAAGTCGCACGCAGTCCTTCTGATATTTTTATGTCATATTATATGCAATAGTCTGGGTAATGAAAGCTAATACCAGCCTGCTATCTTCAGTTATTGCATTCTTTACCGACGGATACAGTATTTAGATATATTTAATAAAATTCCAACCATAAACATACTAACTATCAAAGAACTTCCACCGTAACTAATAAATGGTAGAGGAATTCCCTTGGTTGGCAGTAAACCTATTACGACACCAATATTGAAAAAACTCTGCAAGATTAAAATAATCGTCACCCCAAAAGCTAAATTCCTACCAAAATCATCAGGACAAGTAACAGCTATTTCAAACCCTTTTATCATCAATAGGACTAATAATAAAATAACAAGAGAGACGCCAATAAAACCGGTTTCTTCTGCCAAAATTGAAAAAATAAAATCGGTGTGACTTTCAGGTAAAAAGAACAGTTTTTGTCTGGAATCCCCTAAGTTTCTCCCAAATAATCCCCCTGTGCCGTAAGCGACCATTGACTGAATTAGCTGGAATCCGGAATCCAAGGGATCAGCCCAGGGATCCAGAAAGCCCATGATTCGCCGCATGCGATAAGCTTTAGAAATGATTAGCCAAAACCCGATGGTTGATAATCCAACAAAACTGACAACCATATGTGAAGTCTTAACCCCGGCCACAAAAACCATCAGTAGAAGAGTGACGGCAATAAGAACCGAAGTTCCAAAATCCGGTTGTAAAATCAACAAAAGGCAAAAACAGCTTATAACGATAAGACTTGGTAATATACCCTGAGAAAAATATCCCAGTACCCTTTTTTTCCTTTCCAGAAAACCTGCTGCCCAAATAATTAAAGTGATTTTTAATAGTTCTGAAGGTTGGAAACCAATACCTCCGATTCGTATCCACCGCCGTGCATTACCAACCTGCTTACCAATTCCGGGAATAAGCACCAGAATCAGCAAAACAAAGGTTACAAACATTAAAATAGGAATATATTGTTTGTACTTTAGGTAGTGGAATTTGATCGCAATTCTAAAAAAAACCAGGCCTACGACCAGATGAATTAACTGTCTCGTTAAAAAATAGAACTCATTTCCAAGTTGTTTTTCAGCATAAATTGAACTGGCAGAGTAAATCATAATGATACCAATTCCGATTAAGCTGATTAAAACACCAAGAATGACGAAGGATGGTCTATATTGGGGGAAAAATTTCATTGAAGTACTTTATCAATATTCAAAGTGCAAAATTCAATTAAATCAAAATTCAATCTTTTAATTCTTCCTGAATGATTTTTTCCATCATTTCAGGCAGGACTTTATTAATAGCACTTTGAAGTGTATCAGAAATCACATTCTCGAGCATAGACCCTAACTCTTCCCGGTGTTCTTTTGAAAGCGATTTTAGTGCTTTTCGATTTGAATCAGATATTAGTTTATTCTCTAAAAATTTATCATTTGTTACATTTTCTTCGCTGGTTACTTCTGAAATTATATCCTGTTGGTCACCAAACGGTGATTTTAATGGAACTTCATCTTCTGCAGCAACACTTTTAAGTCTTAAATCACCAATTTCAAAAACATCATTAGATATTTCAAGGGTCATATCATCAGCTGCTTCAATATTCTTCATTTGCCCCTGCAATTGGTCATTGTCCTTCGTATGAGCGTCTGTTTCAATTATTTCAGGTTGGTCAGGTTCTTCAATAGGTTCTAATTCAGCCTCCGGTGTGTCATTTTCACTAGTATCTGATTCAAGTGCTTCAAAATCGAAAATTTCTTCACTTTCCAGACCTTCCCCTTCTAGGTCCTGTTGAAAACTGTCATTGGATTCTTCATCATTTGATTCTAACATTTGAGTGTTTTCCACATCGGTTTTTCCTGATTCATCTAAAAGATCAAATTCGTCTGGGTTTGGTTCGATATCAGCGTCAATTAGATCCTTCAATTCCGCGGTAAGATCCTCTGACATTTCAGAACCATCCCCTAAAACTAACTCTGAATTTGGTTCACCTTCCACTGGGGGAGCTTCCAAATCCATCTCCCCATCCAGGGAGATTTCTTCAAGTGGTTCTTCAAAGGAATTAATATCTGTAGATAATTCCAGTTCTGGTTCTTCGTCCAGAGAGAGGTCTGACATTAAATCTTCTTCTGTAGATGTATTCTGATCTTCATCGAGGGACAACTCTACCAGCGAGTCTTCGTACGAATCATTTTCTGTAGATGATTCTATTTGCGCTCCCTCTTCCGGAGATAGCTCTGACATCAAATCTTCTTCGTAGGAGGTATCCAGGTCCTGCTTTGGTAATTCTTCATCTAGATCACTATCAGCTAATAATTCCAACTCCGGTTCTTCGTCCAGAGATAGCTCTGACATTAAATCATCCTCTGAAGATGTTTCTGATTCCAGAGCTCCTTCCTGAGAAATGTCATCGGGGGGGTCTTCAAAAAGATTGCTATCAGCAGTTTGAGCCTGATCCCCATTAACTTCTATCTCATCTAATAGTGATGTATCAGCATCCAAAACCATATCCTGATCAAAATCTTCCAATTCAATTTCATCCAGCAAATTAGTTGAACCATCAATATCCAATTCCAGGTTAGTGTCTTCTTCATTACTGTCTTCCAGGGAGATATCAGGTAAAACGATATCTAAATCTGATTCAATTTCGCTTCCTCTGGAATCACCTTCTTCCCTTAAGTCTAGTGACACATCCATTAATAAGTCGTCAGAAGAATAATCTTTACTTTCATCCGGCTCTTCGAATAATGAATCATCACTTCCATCATCTAACTTATCCGCTATTGGTTCTTCAATAACAGCAATTTCCCCTTCATCAATATCTTCAAACGATCCTGTTTCTTCTTCATCTACAGCCAACTCTAAATCCAAGACTACTTCCGGATCATTACGATCATTTTCAATGGTTACTTCTTCAGAAAACAATGAATCATTGGTGATACTTATATCGTCAGTTAAGCTAATTGAATCGCCAGTTTCAGAATTAGTTTCCTCAGAAAGCTGTGAATCATCCGATAATTCCATCCTTTCCGATTCTATATTTATATCCTCCGCTATGTCTTCATCAGCGGTTTCCTCAAACATATCATCACCGGAAAAGAAATTATCTTCAGATTCTATATCTTCAGAATCAGAAGTGTTGTCATCATCCATCAAAACATCATATTTTGCTTTGGATACCTGCCTTAAATTAATCATTTGTTGAATATTTGAGGCAGCATTGTCCTGATTATCGTCATTCAACAATAAATCTAAATCAAATCCATTTTGTTCATTTTCATCCGAACTGTCACCAGCGATATTTTCTGCTTCTATATCAAACACATCATTTTCAACGATATCGCTACCCGAATCATCATTTATTTCAAATTCATCACCTGAAGATATATTATCAAAATCACTAAGATCATCGGTATCATCCTCAAAATCTATATTTATGTGATCCGATCCCAAGTTTTCATCATCCAAATCAGTTGATTCAGCAAAATCATCAAATTCAACTTCTAAATTCTCTTGAACAATGTCACTTAACTCACTTTCATCTTCAAATTCAATAGTTATATTAGTAATACCACCTTCACCAATATAATCTGATTGAGTTTGTGTCGTTAATTCAAATCCAGACAGTTTTTCTACTTCGAGCTCTAAATATTCATTTTGTGTACCTGAAACCGAAGCTACCTGTTCAGAGTCAAACTGTTCCCCTTCAACAATTAACTCGTTATAAACAGAACTGGTTTCAGTTTGGCGATTGAGTAAAGGATCTTCTTCTGATCCAATATCTTCAATCATTACCGGAATCGTGTTCTGTGACACTGATGTTTCAACTTCTTCAATTTCTTTGTCCAGGCTCATTGAATCATTTAACAATTCAATTTCCATAAATTCAGAAGATTCCTCTATATCCATTTCATCATTTGCCGAGTTGATGCTCTCTAAATCCAAATCACCATCTTCCAGTTCCAGGATTTCTAATTCATCATCTAAATCGTCGTCTACCGGCTCCAGACTCTCTAATTCCACTAATTCTGTTTCTTCAGCTTCAATTTCAGTCTGATCCAGTTCATAAAGCGTGTCATCGGCTAATGTCACTTCTTCCGGTAAATCTTCAACTTCATCATCCAATAGTTGTGATGTTATATCCAATTCATTTTCTAACTGGTCAATTGACATTGTTTCGTCATTTTTATCTGCTAAGATATCCAGTAATTCATCATCGATAACGTTAATAGAATCCAGGACCTGTTTTCTATTTTTTGATCTATTTTGTTTTTGATTTTCAAAAACTGCTTCTAGTTGATCCTGCAAAGTCGATGACTCAAAGGGTTTTCTCAAAAAACCGGAAACACCGATATTTTGTAATTGCTTTTCATCAATTTTATCTCTGGCAGATGTTAATAGTATTATAGGAACATTGTTTAAATTGTGATCATTTTGAAGCGCGTTTACGGTTGGGTAACCATCTTTGTGATCATTGTTACTTAAAAAAACGATATCTGGTTGAACATCTTTTGTTCTGTCAATGTATCGGCCTGGTTGTTGTTCATGTTCTACGTTCCAATTCCAATTTTCTTTGGGCAAAGCAGACTCAAATAAATCATGAACTAGTGTACTCTCTTCCAGAATTAAAATTGTCTTATACATGAATGGCTCTCTTAGATTTGAATTTAGGTCGTTTTTTTTGTTTTAATGATACTAAAATTCCCTTTTAAGTTGCATTGCTTTCATATCAAAGGAATTTAAATTTGTCTCTAATAATAAGGACTCCAGAGTTTTTATTACACTCTCATCCAAAGTGATTTTTTACCCTTTTTCTGTATGTTTAAAAACACCATCCCAGTCGCCTGCCGGAGGCGTTTTTATAAATTGGTTGCAACGGTCAATATAACTGATAGATGGGCCATCTCCCGGAATAATTTTCAAGGCACGATTAAAAGCACTAATTGCATCCTGATAATTTCTGGCTTTATATAACCCCAGTCCCTTGTCATATTCCACGACCATATCCGCGATTTTTCCTGATACTTTATTCTTTTTATCCATTAAATCGTAGACGATGACTGGTTCATTTCTACCTACTACCAGGATTCGATCCAATTCTCTAACGTCGATATCACCTGAACAAAGGTTGTAGGTGTTTTCCGATATCATGGAATAATTTTTATAAAATTTATTGGCCCCTTCCAGTCTGGCTGCCAAGTTTACGGCATCGCCCATAATGGTGTAATCCATTCGGTTTTGGGAGCCCATATTTCCAACAACCATTGGTCCTGAATTTAAGCCCATTCTGACGTATAATTCTGGTTTTCCGGCTGCAATAAATTCCTTTCGTTGTTCAAGCATTCGTTGCTGCATGTCAATCGAGGCATAACAAGATAATTTTGCGTGATCCGGTTGTTCCAAAGGCGCTCCCCAAAATGCGATGATAGCGTCTCCTTCAAATTTATCAACAGTTCCATTATACCCGGAAATAATGTCACACATTTCTGTTAAATATTGATTTAACAACATTACCAGCTCATCCGGTGTTAAGCCCTCTGAAATTGTCGAAAATCCCTGAACATCTGAAAAGAAAGCAGTCATCTCTTTACGGGAACCACCTAAAGATAATTTTGAAGGGTCTTTAACAATAATATCAATAACATCTGGCGACAAATATTGTCCAAAAGCAGTTGTTATAAAACCCTTTTCCTTCCTTTCTGCAATGAAAAGAAAAACATTGATAAATAAAAATCCAATGGCTCCGGCTAAATAAACATAACTCATGGAAAACGCAACATCTTGATAAATGTATAAATAAGTACACAATAAGGTGTACCCAATCATCAAGCCTACTGATGACAAAAGCCTTATAATCAGTACAGAAATAAAATGGATGGAAATCAGTACTATTAACATGAAAAGAATCATAATCACTTCCAGGGTGGTCGAAGCTGATCTCAAATTATTATTTTTCAGCAAGGTAGAAACTTCAATTGACATCATTTCAATACCGTACACTTCCCCAACAATCGTATGAAAGATGTCATGTGATAAGAGTGAAGTATCACCTAAAAACACTATTTTACCACCTAAGAGTTCTTTAAATTCATCAATTTCGTCCTCATCCTCAGTATCCATATCCAAAATATCCATCGCTGGTATCCCAACAAACGGATCTTTACTTAATGAAAAAATATCACTTTTTAATTTTGGAAAATCAATTCGGAATTCATTAAATTGATCCAATGTAACTTTTTTATCACCGATAATCAGCTGACCATTCTTCACCTTCGGTTCACTCTCCAGAAACATTGACACGGCCTTAACCGAAACCGGCCATGAATTTTCTGTTTTATCCAGATCAGAATAAATAGTCAGTCGATTTTGCATATTACCCTGTGGTGTGTGATCAGAATAAGCAGTGATGGCACTATTTTTTAAAATTTCAATGGGATATCTAACTCCTTCGATTTTTTTGGTGATTTTATTTATATTGAGTAGAGAAACGATAACGATATTATCCTGCGCTTTTAAATATTCTGCCAGTACCGGATCTTCACCATATGAACTATTAAAATCGAATAACATATCCACAACTACAACTTTCGGTTCCGCCAAACTAATATTATGAATTATTTTTCCAATATCAGTTCTTTTGAAAGGAAATCCACCGTATTCCTGAAAAAAATCTTCATTTAAGTCAATAATAGCAATATCTTCCGATAAAAACCGTGTTTTCTCTTTATCGCCGTAAGTATTCCTTAAAATGTGTCGAATTGACAAAGTTTCATTTTCAAAGGTCGAAAATAGTTCCATTTGTTCTGCTGGTATCATCAAGGCGAACAACAAAATAGTCAAAAATATATCATATCGCTTTATAATAGATTTCATGATAATTATTTATTTTTTGGTTTCGTTTAAATCGGGTTGCTGAAGATAAAAAAATAAATTAACTGATTATTTAACAAAAAAACTCATTTAACCACCATAATACTGGTTATACTATACAATGTCTATTATTATAGCAAGTTTGTAACCTCAATAATTAATCAATATCTCATTTGACTGTTTTAGTGAACATTTGGAAAAATAGTCTAACATTGTTCAGGAAAGTACACGGCAAAAGTATTGTTAATTAAGGCGATTTAGGCATATTCATTCACCGCTTTGAAAACCAAATCCAATAACATTAATATAAAATGCACTAAATATGATCCAACAAAATTATAAAAAAAGTCTCTTTTTCATTATATTTTTATCGATCTCAATGCTTTTAATTGGAATTTGGGTAGGTGGGAAAAATAAATACTCATATTCGGATTTTAATTTCGATGCAGAAAACATAACTGAGCTAATCACTCAATTTGAGGTAATTGAAAAGGAAGATCAACTTTCAGCTGAAGATAAATATAATTTATCGGTACTTGTTTATAAGAATAAAAACTATATAAAATCAAAAAAATCATTTCAGGAACTTTTGAATTCAGGTACAGGTGAATCCAATATTCTAATTTCTGGTTTTTTTAACCTGGGTAATAATTTTTTTAAACTTGCTGAGGCTGAAAAAGAAATTGAAAAGGCATTGGAACTGTATCATAAAAGCTTAACAAGCTTCCGTGGAGCCTTGGAATTAATAAATCGAAATCAGAAATTTTTTAGAGAAGAGACCAAAAAAGACGATGATATTTTACATAATTTTATATTGACTAAAAACCGAATTAAAATTCTGGCTGATCAACTAAAAACTAATAAACAAGCCGCGAAGCAACAACAAAATCCTTATCAGCTCGTCAAGCAAATTGAATCAAACGAATCAAAAATTGAATTACTTATTCAAAGATTGCAGACGATCGCCAATACAAAAGAAATTTTAGAAATAAAGGAGGAAATAATAAAACTGCGAAAGGAAAACTTAAACAGTTTAGCTATCATAAAAAAACAAGTACAGGAGCAGAATAATCAAAATCAACCCTCTTCACCATCTACTCCCCTAAAACCATCAAAGAAACTAACAATATAAGCGATTTAACCTATTACTATTTTTTGGTAATTATCCACCGACCGTTTTCTATTTGACGATCATATTTAATTCCTTCTTCCTGGGCTTTCAATTTAAGTCTTTGGTTCAATCGCCTTCCCTTTAAGGAAGTAAAATATTCAATTATTTCGTTAGGGTGTGTCTGCAATTCTTTTAATGACTGGTAACCATCCAGGCTTTCCAATATATCCAGTAAGGTATCAATTGACGTTTCATTAAAGCCTTTAAACGTAATTAAAAAACTCTCACCGATATCTCCGACAGATTGATAATAGGCAACAATCCTTTCAATGAGCTCACTGGCAGCAAAATTTCCTGCCTTTATGGCGGCTTTCGCCTGTTCGCTCTCCCAGGCATAACTATTGACTTTTGCTGTTGTTAATTGTTTTTGTTCCGAATGCAGTGTTGCCATTATAACACCACTAGCTACATCATATGCCTTTAATTGAGCGGTAATCCATACCGCCGAGTAAGCAAATGATGGATCTGATATCGCGGATTTTTGAGTAGGAAACAGTTCTAATTCCACGATTGTTTCCACCATGTTGCTATTCGCAATTTTAATCCATTCAGAAATATTTTCATCACCATTTCCCGTAGGTCTGGTTTGATCAAGTACGTTAAACAGAGACGGTTGATGAAACACGCGGAACCCATTCCTGATTAACTCTGATTGAATGGCTGATTGTGCTTCTGAAACCGCCCGGTGGTTTTTATTTAAAGCTGAGGGATGTGTCGGATTATATAACACCACAAAACGTTTATTACCCATTTTCTTATGCAGGATTCTAAGTGCGCTTAGTTTTCCTTTAATCTTTTCAGTAGATACTTCTGCATCGATTTCAACATACCATTCTTTATTTCTCTTTTCACTGATTAAGGTTTTATAACTGGTAATATATCCCTGGGCGCTTGAATATATTTCATCATTGATAATCAAGTAGTTTTTAATTCTGGTTTTGGACTCTAAGACAACACCAACCCCCTGTTCCACAGCACTACGTAAAGCATTTCTAAGTGCCTGCTCTTTAGCTAAACCATCGTTGCCGTTAAAAATAGAAACGGAGCCTTTCCCAATTGTTCCAGCTTCTACTACATTGAAAGCTAACACAAATAAGACGAAAAACGGAAAGAAAATTTTAGAAAATCTGGATATTGAATTCATTGTTACCTCTTTTACTGTTTTTATTTTCTTTAAAAAATTGTATCTATTTACCCTATCAATGATATGCGATATTATTTTGTATCATTGATTTGTTTCATTGCCTATTGGAATTTGATTCTGATCAAACTTATCTTTAATTAGTGATTCAAGTGGCCAAAGCTTAAGTGGTTTTAGGAGAAGATCCTCATGATTAACGATACTAAGTTTATCTACCCTGGGGTTTTCCTCATAGGTGGGTTGTGCTTCTGGTGCTTTTTTCATTTGTTCTGCTTCAACCATAGCATCACTGACTTTTCTTAACTGCTGTTCCTCCAACCAACTTTGGATACTATCCCCCCAGGCCTGAGCATATTCCATTTCGCGATTTATTCTATTGGCATTTGAAAACATATCAGCGGCTTCCAGCCATTTTTTCTGCCTTAAATAAGCTGATCCAAGGTTATAATAGGCAGCAGTTTTATTTTGGATATAGATCGCTGCCGGTTCTTTTTTGCCGGGTTCAAATAGCACTATTTTCCATACTTCCACTGCTTGCTCAAGATTTCCGGCATCCGCAAACTTAATGCCTTTTCTGATTCTCCAATCTCCAAAATCATATACAGTACCAGAAATAAAATCATACCCAAAGCCTTTTTTTAAATCTAATGGCTGATCTTCCGGTTTGATTTCAAGCAGCGCGTTAATGACCTTCTTAGATAATAACGCAGTAAGTCTAATGAGTTCATCTTCCTTGGAAATACGATTCTTTACCTCTTCTTCTCCAAAATAAATTTGTTGAAAAGGTTGAGAAAACTGTTTTTGGATTAAAATTTTTCCGGAATCTGCCTGATAAAGCGATATATGAACATTTACCAAAGCATTTCTTCTAACAAATTGTGTATCAGGAGACACATCAAATTCACCAAAATCTGTAAATGGATTGATTCGTTCTTCATTTTCCCAGATGGTATAATCATTAACTCTAATTCTGAGTACACCCAGCTGTTCTAAATTATCTGGCAATAATTCGGTAACAGAATATTTCCTGATCGATTTAAGAGAAGTTAAAAATTTTTTCTGAAATTGTTGAATATTATCTCCGATAAAACTTTGGATATAGATTCCCCTGATATTTTTGAGCGTGGTTTCTTTTTGTGTCTGAGTAGTAGTGTTCACTTCATTCCAGAATGGAAAGAATTGGCAGCTGGTTAGAAACGCCAGAAAAAAAAGGACAGCAAATCCATAATTAATCAAGGTAAAAGGGTATTTCTTCATTCAATGGATTCAGTTATTATATTCTCAAACAAGGTGGCAAACACCAGCTATTGATGTTTGTCGCACGATTAAATTCATCAACAATAACTAAAAAGCAAAGATGATACCAAGGTATTACCTGAAAATTGCTATTATTCCGATCAGTAAATTAATGTGCTTACAAAACCCTTGATTTTAAGTAGTGTCGGGAATACGAAAGACCTAATCAGATCGTCACCCAACATATTTTGAAAACTAGTCTGAACAGTAAATATAATTACAAATGCGATTAAGATGCTTTTTGCAATACTAAATCCACTGGCAACAATCCGACTTAAAAAAATCGGAGGCCGATTGGATAGCATCGCCTTTGCCAACCAGGATAAGATACCTCCGATAATTAATCCAAGTAGAAACAATGATATGTAAGTGGTAATTTTGGCAAAAAGCTGATTGGATATGTATGGTAATAGATGATGATAGTAACTCATAAAGTATTTTTCTGCAGCAACATATCCTGCAAAACAGCCTAAAAACGATAAAAGTTCCCTTAATGCACCTTTTCTGATAGCGAAAATAAAAAGTACAATAAAAATAACGATGAAAATTATGTCAAAAAAATTCATATATCGACCTTTTTATTTTTTGTTATTATAATATTAAAATTTCGATTATCATAAGGCGTTCAAAAAAAAAAACCAACGTAATTATTAAAAAATTGAAAGATTGTACAGGACCGTGTAGTGCTGTGATTAGAAAAATTTATAAAAAACCGTAAATTATGCAACGAATAAACTCCAATATTAAGAGGTAAAATGAAACCAACAGCATCAAAAGAGTGGCAAGAATTAATAAACCATTTTAATGAGATTCAAAATTTTTCATTAAAGGATATGTTTATTGAAAATAATATGCGTGCCAATGATTTTACTTTTGAGCAGTCAGGTTATTACTTTGACTTGTCAAAAAATCTGATCACGCAAAATACAATACCTTTATTAATCAAACTTGCCAGGGAATTAAAACTGGAACATGAAATTGAGGACATGTTTTCTGGTAAAAAAATCAATCAGACAGAAAACAGGTCTGTATTACATACAGCTTTAAGAGATGTCAAAAGTTCCGAACATATAGTTGATGGCCAGGATATCCTGAAAAATGTGAATACTGAAATTCAAAAAATGGAATCTTTCGTTCAAACCGTTCACAAAGGCGACTTCAAAGGATATACAGGTAAAAATATTAAAAATGTAGTCAACATCGGTATCGGTGGTTCCAATCTTGGTCCATTAATGGTTTATGAAGCCTTAAAACATTATTCAGTTGAAAATATCAACGTTCAGTTCATCTCCAACATCGATGGCACTCATTTCATTGAAACCATCAAGGATCTTCATCCCGAATCAACTCTATTTGTCATCTGCTCAAAAACATTCACCACCCAGGAAACAATGGTCAATGCTTTCACTGCTCGAAAATGGGTTCAAGACTATTTTGGCAGTGAACAAGCCACCAAACACCATTTTGTAGCTGTTTCAACCAATATAGAAAAAGTCATGGAATTTGGAATTGGCCGGAACAATATTTTTCAATTCTGGGATTGGGTGGGTGGAAGATACTCACTAACATCCGCAATAGGGTTATCTTTGATGATAGGATTGGGAATCGAAAATTTTCATTTACTAAGAGCCGGTTTTCATCAAATGGATCAACACTTTAAAAGTACAGATCTTGAAAAAAATATCCCTGTGCTACTTGGCTTGTTAGGGGTCTGGTATAATAATTTCTTCAAAGTGGAAACTCACGCTATCATCCCTTACGATCAATATTTGAAGTATTTGCCTGGTTATTTGCAACAAACTGACATGGAAAGCAATGGTAAATCCACTGATCGAAATGGTGAGTATGTAGACTATCAGACAGGTCCCATTGTATGGGGAGAACCGGGAACAGATGGTCAGCATGCTTTCTTCCAGTTAATACATCAGGGGACTAAAAAAATACCTTGTGATTTTATTGGATTTGTGAATCCTCTTCATGAACTTAACCACCATCATGAAATATTGCTAGCAAACTTTTTTGCACAACAGGAAGCTTTAGCCTTTGGAAAATCAGAAGCTGAAGTTGCAAAGGAAAATATCGATTCATGGCTAATTCCTTTTCGTACTTTTCAAGGGAACAATCCCTCAACTTGTATCTTAGGAGAGCGCTTAACACCTGAAAGTCTGGGAGTTTTAATCGCCCTGTACGAACATAAAGTATTTGTTCAGGGAATCATATGGAACATATTTTCTTTTGATCAATGGGGTGTTGAATTAGGAAAACAACTGGCATCCAGAATATTGGCGGAAATTAAAAATGGGGTAGTTAATAAAGCTCAACATGACAATTCAACAAGTAATTTATTACAATACTATTTAAGAAAGAGTAAGGAGTGATTAAATGCTGAAAGAGAAAAAAATACTGGAAGTAATTGCATGTCCAAAATGCAAATCAAAACTAATAATCAATGATACAGATGATAATTTAAATTGTTTAACCTGTAAATTGGCTTACCCCATAAAAGACGGGATTCCAATTTTACTTTCAGATGAAGCGATTGATCTCAAAAAGCATCAGTAAGTTCATCCAGAATTTTTTTTGCAAAAAAAGTGACCACATCCTCGTTACCAGTTTCTGTTTCTTCAGTAGTTAAGTCCTGATTCGTTGAAATCAAATCATTAGTCACCTTTAAGGTGACATTTTCAAATAACGATTCACTCGGTATATTTTGAACTTGATTGATGCTTTTGTTCTCAATTAAATTCATTTTACCAACTAACTGAAATCTAAACTCATAAGATTGAACGTTAGTATCCGGATCAAGCGCATATTTACTTTTTACGATCGACAAATTTAACAACTCTATATTGATTACTAAATCTGCTTGTTTTTTTGAAATCAGCTCAATTTTTTGAGTATTAAGCAATATTTCCAACTCTCTTTTGACCTTTACGTCTAAGGCAGGCGAATAGCTGCTGTTAGTTATTCTTTGAATATACAAAGAAGTGGCACCATTTTTCAAAACCACCCGGTTTCGATTTAATTGAAATCCACAATTTGAAAAAATTAGTATAAAAAACAAACTAATTAGAACTAAATGATTGACAATTATCGATTTCATCATTAAATTTATGGATTGTATTTTTTCTTCTTAAATCTGTTTTAGTTACCTTCAAAAATCCAATGTTTGAAGCCCTTACCTCAAAATTAAATAGCACTTTTAAAAAGCTAACCAATAAAGGTGTATTAAACGAAACCAACATTGCTTCTTCATTAAAAGAAGTAAAAATGGCATTACTGGAGGCTGATGTCAATTACCGTGTTGTTAATGCTTTTTTAAAAGCGATTAAAATCAGGGCACTGGGGAAAGAAGTAATGGGATCACTGAGTCCCGGACAACAGTTTATTAAAATTGTGAATGATGAACTGGTTAAAATGATGGGGTCCGAGAATCACGGACTAGCCCAATCCAGTGAACAGGTAACTATTGTGATGCTGGTTGGATTACAGGGATGCGGAAAAACAACAACCGTGGCAAAAATTGCCAACAGAGCAAAAAAAGAAGGGAAAAAAACATATTTAGTGCCGGCAGATGTCTACCGACCCGCTGCAATTGATCAGTTACAAATGTTAGCTAAAGACATCGGTGTTCCATGTTTTGAAAGTACCAGCGAAATGAAACCAGCTGATATTGTTTCCAAGGCATATAAAACTGCAAAAGCCAGTCTGGTGAATTATATGATCATTGATACTGCGGGTCGACTGCAGATCGACGACACACTCATGAATGAACTTGAAGAAATCAAAGAAATCGTTCCCATTAAAGAAATCCTGTTCGTTGCAGATGCAATGACTGGCCAGGACGCAGTCAATGTAGCAAAAACCTTCCACGAAAAAATAAAAATTACTGGTTTTATATTGACTAAAATGGATGGAGATGCAAGAGGCGGAGCGGCACTTTCCATTCGCGCAATTACAGGGCAACCCATTAAATTTATTGGTACCGGAGAAAAAATAAAAGACCTGGAACCCTTTTATCCAGATAGAATTGCATCTAAAATTCTGGGTATGGGAGACTTGGTGGGATTGATCGAAAAAGCTCAGGAACATTTCGATCAGTCAAAAATTGAAAGCTTAGAAGAAAAGCTAAAGCGGAATTCATTTACTCTTGGTGATTTTCAGGATCAATTGCGACAAATTCGAAAAATGGGTTCACTAACAGATCTCGTTGGTATGATCCCAGGGCTTGGAAATAAAATCCCAGCCAACGCCAGTATGGACGAAAGTGCACTAATAAAAATTGATGCTATTATCTCATCTTTAACCAACAAAGAGAGAGATAACCCAACCTTGTTAAATGGTTCGCGTAAACTTCGGATTTCCAAAGGTAGTGGAACCCAGGTAAGTGATATCAATCGTTTACTGAAGCAGTTTATGCAAATGAAAAAAATGATGAAGAAATTTTCTAATATGGGCCAGGATAAAAAATCGATGCGCGCTATGCAGCAGATGATGGGTCCCGGAAATATGAATATGTTTCAGTAATCATTTTGTTTTTTATTAATTCTGGATAGATTAATCTATTAATTGTTTTATTTGGAGAAATCATAGTGGCAGTAAAAATTCGACTTGCAAGAGCAGGCGCAAAGAAAAAACCATTTTATAAAATTGTGGCTGCTGATAGCCGAATGAAAAGAGATGGAAGGTTCCTGGAAAAACTGGGTACTTGGGATCCGATTACTAAAAGTCTGAACTTCAGCAAAGCAGACGTTGAAAAGTGGATTGCAACAGGCGCATCTCCAACTGATTCGGTAGCAAAACTACTGAACAAAGAAGGTTTTGATTTTAAATTTTCTTATGTTCCAAAAGCCAAACAAGAAAAAAAGGCTGATGAATCTGAATAATATCAGACAAATTGGTAAAATTTTTAATAGCCATGGTGTTAAAGGAGAACTCAAAGTTGCCTCATATACCAGCTATCCAGAAATTTACGCAACATTAGATCAGATTACTCTGATCGGGAAAAACACAAAAAAGGTCTATAAAGTAATCAATACCCGACCGGTAAAAGATCACTGGTTATTTACATTGGAGGGTGTCGAAAACATGGACCAGGCAAAAAATTTAAAAGATTTTGACATTTATGTTTCAGAAGTTGAATTGCTTCCATTAGCTGAGGATGAATTTCTGATTTCTGACTTAATTGATGCAGAGGTCTTTTCAACAGAAAACAAGTATTTAGGTAAGATTATTAATTATTTTGATAACAGTGAACATGGTATCTGTGAAGTCAAAACGGAAGACGGAAAAATATTTCTTTTCCCGACGACAAAGGAAGTATTGATAGATATCGAAGCTAATAGCAAAGTCGTTATCAAGGTTTTACCGGAACTACTTGAATTAAATGATTAATATTCTATTTTGCAGTGAAAATACGTGCTGGATTTTATAGTTTTTACAATTCTTCCTGATTTAATAAAAACTTTTACTGCTCAAAGCCTAATTAAAAAGGGAATAGATAAACAAAAGTTCAGTATTAAAACCGTAAACTTTAGAGATTTCGGAATCGGTAAGCATCATAAGGTAGACGACACACCATACGGCGGCGGCGCAGGGATGCTGCTCAGACCTGAACCTATCATTGACGCAATCGAAGATGTAGAAAAAAAGTTAACAGGAAAGCAACTATATAAAATTCTTATTTCCCCACAAGGGGAGCCATTTAAGCAAAAAAAAGCGATCTCCTTGAGCAAATTAGATGCAACAATTGGTTTGATTTGCGGGAGATTTGAAGGTTTTGATGAACGTATCCGGGACTTCGTCGATGAAGAAATAAGTATTGGTGACTATATATTATTAGGTGGTGAAATACCAGCAATGGCGATTATTGAAGCAGTTAGCAGACTAGTCCCCGGTGTCGTTGGAAATGACGACTCTCTGGTCGATGAATCGTTTCAGGCAGATTTGCTGGAATACGCACAATATACAAAACCACTAAATTTCAGAGATAAAGTAGTACCGGAAGTTTTGATTTCAGGTCACCATCAGAAAATTAAAGAATGGCGACAAGCATGTTCGATCAGCAGAACCAGGAAAAATCGATCTGATTTGTACCAGCTGTTTATAAACAGTCAGCACAAAAATGATTGATTATTAACCAAAATTGAATCTATATAATCAACAGGTTGGGAGATTTAAAGATGAATCAGATTATTAAAACACTTGAAGAACAACAATTACGGGAGTTACCTTCGTTCGAAATTGGAAATACGATAAGTGTCAGTTTTAAAATTAAAGAAGGTGAAAAAGAACGTATTCAACAGTTCGAAGGTGTTGTAATCGCAAAGCATTTTGGAAGTAAAAATTTAAAAGCTTCATTTACTGTTCGAAAAGTCACTCAAGGTTATGGTGTAGAACGTATTTTTCCACTACATTCGCCTAAAATTGATATGATTAAAGTCGTTCGAAAAGGTAAAATTAGAAGAGCCAAATTATATTACTTACGAAATCTATTTGGAAAAGCTGCTCGAATCAAAGAAAAACTTTATTCAAAGTAAATTTTGACGACTCAACAACGATTTAAGACAAGAAAAAGCACTGGTATTACCGGTGAACAGATCGCTACTACCGAAATGAAGCAAAAAGGGTATCAGATTCTTGAAAATAATTATCGTTGTCATATCGGTGAAATCGATATCGTCGCCAGCAATAATGAGTTTTTGGTGTTTGTAGAAGTGAAAACAAGAACAGAAGGAAAAACCAAGGTTGATCCACTGATTTCAATAACACAGAAAAAACGTCGAAAACTAAAAAATTTGGGGATGTTTTATGTTCGACAAAAGAGCATTTATAATAAACAACCTCGATTTGATGTCATTGCAATTATGCTGCTAAAGGATAAAAAGCATACTTTACAGCATATTGAAAATGCATTTTAGTTATTTAATATCAGCCAAAAATCTGAAAGAGGTAAATAATGGCCAATCATAAATCTGCTCTTAAAAGAGCAAGACAAAATGCTAAAAGAAGATTAAGAAATCGAAACTTAAAATCTACTTACAAATCAGAAATTAAGAGTTTCATTACATTAATCAATGAAAATAAAATTGATGAAGCGAAGACGAGTTTACCTCATCTTCACAAAACCATCGATAAAGCACAGACAAAAGGTGTGATGCCGAAAAACACGGCTTCGCGTTATAAATCTAACCTGACAATTCGTCTCAATAGAGTATTAAGTCAGGCATAAGTTATTTTTTTTTAAATAATTTTGGGGAATTGTAACTAATTGATTCCCCCGCTTTCCTTATCTCTGTAATTGTTTAAATATAATCAGAGGTACTCAATTTAAATCTATTTCCAGGAAAGATGATGAAAAGTTTGAAATTGCTCAGTAATTACAGCATAAAAAAAGTTTATTCTAACGTTAATAATCTCAGTAATTCGCGATTTCAATCAACTTTTTGTGTTAATCGTCTGCACCATTACCGAAAGATAATTGTATAAAGCCACCTTTAACCATATAATTTCATTGTAGGCCTTTATACTATGAAGCAGCTATCGATCGGATATTCAACTTGCCCAAATGACACCTACATTTTTGATGCATTGGTACACAATAAAATTGAACATGATTATCAATTTGATGTGATACTTCAAGATGTTGAATCATTAAATCAGCTTGCTTTTAAAAAATCATTAGATATTAGTAAAATATCAATTCATGCTTGGTTTCACATGACTAATGATTACAAATTACTTAGTAGTGGAGCCGCTTTGGGCAGAGGTTGTGGCCCTTTATTGATCGGAAAAACAAGTGATATCCCGAAAAGTGGAAAAATAGCACTACCAGGCACATTAACAACAGCTGCACTATTATTTAAGATTGCACTGTCTGGTGACTTTGAGTTTGTAATGATGCCATTTGATGCAATCATTCCGGCGATTATCAGCAATAAAGTAGTTGCTGGTGTCATCATCCATGAATCAAGGTTTACTTATCAGGATTATGGATTATGTGAGAAATTAGATCTTGGGCAATGGTGGGAAGAAGAAACAGGATGTATGATTCCATTAGGAGGAATTATGATTGATAATCAAAAATCAGATGATACAAAAAAAAACATCTGTAAATTAATTGAACAGTCAATTCTCTTTGCAAATCAACACCCTAAAGAAAGTACGAATTATATAAAAAGTTATGCAAAAGAAATTAAAGACAGTGTTATTAACAACCATATTCAATTATATGTAAACGAATACTCTTTATCATTACAAGATACAGGAATACAAGCAATACAAGAACTATATATAAGAGCGGTTAAAAATAATATTATCCCAAATATCGAAAAGGGAAAAATTTCAGAATTAATCATTCAATAGTAAAAAAATTAATTATAAAACGGTGCAAGATTTGCTTTTCCTGCAATCGTGCAAATTCTGACTAATTTAATGATTGGTAATGGCTGAAAAAATTGGATATGTTTCAAAAGAACAAATTGAGCAGATCATTCAATCTGTCGATATTGTTCAATTGATCAGTGGATATGTTCAAATTAAGTCTTCAGGCAAGAATTTTATAGGGTTATGCCCGTTTCATAATGAAAAAACGCCGTCATTTATTGTTTCACCATCTAAACAGAATTATCATTGCTATGGGTGTGGTGAATTTGGGAATGCCATTCGATTTATTATGGAGGTTGAAAATTTCAAATTCCCCGAAGCAGTTAAATACCTGGCAGATAGGCATGGCATTTTATTGTCTACCACTAGTTCTGGTAAAAAAGAGAACAGGTTTCAAAATCATGCTTATCAATGTATTGAAGCAGCTTTTAAGTTTTATCGTAATAATCTGAAACGATCTGATGAATCCAGTAAAATTCAACAGTATTTAAAACAAAGAAGTATTTCCCGGGATTTAGTTGAAAAATTCCAGTTAGCCTACGCGCCTTCTGGCTGGAACAACCTAAGTCAATATTTGAATAAAAATGGTTTTAGCGAATCACTACAAAACAAAGTAGGGCTTATCAAGCAGGGTGAAAAGGGTAACTTCTATGATCGAATGCGTAATCGGCTGATCTTCCCGATACAGGACACGCAAAGCCGATTTTTAGGTTTTGCCGGCCGTGTGATTGGTGATGATTTACCTAAATACTTAAATCCACCGGAAACGCAATTATATAAGAAAAGTAACTATTTATATGGGCTCAAAGAAGCCCAAAATAATATTCGAAAAAAAAACAGAATAATCATTGTTGAAGGTTACTTGGATGTTATCCGTTTACATGAACATTCGTGGGATGAAAGTGTTGCTACATGCGGAACGGCACTTCATGATAACCATATTAAACTGATAAAGCGATTAAATGTTAATCAGGTCTACTTACTTTTTGACGGTGATTCAGCTGGTATTAAAGCAGCTGAAAAAGCAGCACAACTTTTTATTAAAAGTGAAGTAGATAGTAAAGTTATTATATTACCGGAGGGTCTTGATCCGGATGATTATTTCAAGGCACATAATAATACGGAATTTCAGATTTTAATTGATCAATCGTCAAAGGATTTTGAATTCATCATTCAACAATCCCAAAAAAGAGCTCAAGAAGGAGGAATTGAACATCAGAAAACGACAGTTGAAAATATGGTTGAACTTTCTAAAGAGATTCGAAGTCCAATAAAAAGAGATTTATTTCAGCTAGCAATTGCAAAGGCTTTTTCAATTGATCCAAAGAGTGTCTATCATTCTGTCAGATCGACGAATCATGAAAAAAAACATAAAAATATTAGCTATTTAAATCAAAATAGACAATTCTCTTATCAAAAATCTGAAGAGCATGAAGTTGAATTAATTCAATATCTTATTAAACAAGTACAAGCTATTACCAAAATTAAAGAGTATGTAACACCCGTTCAGTTTTCAAATCCTTTGTTAGCCACCTTATTTTCAAGGCTGATAAAATTGACAGATGAGGAATATACTTCATTAAAACCACAGGAGTTTCCTGAAATTTTTGTCGAATACAGTTCTCTGATCATGCATTTATTGCAGACGGGAAAAAACTATACAACAGACATATTTTCAGAAACTAGATTGGATGAAGTCATTTACAGATTTAAAGAACAACAAATGTTTCAATTGCAAGCCAAAATTGATTCAGCAGAAACTGAAGCTGAAACGAAAAAATGGTTAAGTAAAAAAAACGAACTACGTAAAGAAATTAGTCACTTGCATCATAGAAAAAAGAAGTAATTTAGCCAACCCAGTTGGAGATAATATGAAAAAAAAGCTCGCAGAAAAAACAAAACAGAAAAAAGATATCAAATTGACTCCTAAAATCATGGAAAAGATCATTAAACAATTGATATCAAAAGGCAAAACAAAAGGATTTGTCACGGAAGCTGAAATTGTTGATAGTTTTCCAACCAAACCTATTAAAAAAGAGTTAAATGCGGTATATGATTTTCTCGCCGATAAAAATATTGAAATCGTTGATTCCACCAAAAAAGTTGACTTGAAAGATCTTGACAACGACATTCGCAGTCAAAATCTTGATTTTGAAAATAGCAATGATTTTAGTGGTGGAGAGGCAGCAAATACAGCAGATAGCCAGACGACTATAGATCAGAGTTCTGACGACCCTGTCCGAATGTATCTTCGGGAAATGGGTTCTATCAAGCTACTTACCAGAGATGGTGAAGTTGATATCGCTAAGAAAATTGAGAAAGGTCAACATGAAATGCTTGATATTTTGCTAAGATCAGAATTGATTGTTAACTATTTATTCGATTTAGGTAAAAAACTTAAAAATGGAAAAGCCCGGGCCCGTGATATTGTCTCTGGTATCGACGAAGATGATCAGGTAATTGAAGAGGAATCACAGGCAGCTGATCAGGTGATTCAAAAGTTAAAAATAGCCAAGAAACATTTTGATGAAAGAAACAAGTTCTTCAAAAAACTACAAAGTATTAAGGATCTAAAGAAGAAAATAGAGATCGAAAAAGATCTGGAAGAAGCAAAATATTTATTATTAAATATTTTACGCTCTGTTAATTTTAATACCAAACAAATTGATACTATGTTTGCTGTGATGTTACATCATAATGATAAAATTGACTTAACATTCACACAACTTTCCAGATATCAAAGAGATTTACATGCACCAGTGGCTAAAGTAGAAAAAATAATTATTCAGTGGAATGAGGAAAACCCCGAAAAATTTGATGAATTAGAACAACAAATTAAGGATCTGACCAGACATAGTTTCAGGGTGGCTCGGCGGATTTATGAAAAAGTTGAGGCCGGTGGACGCCGAATTGACAAAATGATTTCACAAACAGATGTACCACTGGATAAATTCAGAAGTGAAATTAAAAGACTTAAAATCGCGGAAGGTAAAGTAAGTCGAGCGAAAAGTCTACTGGTTGAAGCAAACTTAAGGCTCGTTATCAGTATCGCAAAAAAATATACAAACAGAGGACTTCAATTCCTGGACTTAATTCAGGAAGGAAATATCGGTCTAATGAAAGCTGTTGATAAATTTGAATATCGAAGAGGTTATAAATTTTCGACTTATGCCACCTGGTGGATTCGACAAGCAATTACGCGCGCTATTGCAGATCAGGCACGTACCATTCGTATTCCGGTACATATGATTGAAACCATTAATAAGCTAATTCGTACCTCGCGTCATCTGGTCCAGGAATTTGGCCGGGAACCGTCACCGGAAGAAATTAGTGAAAAAATGGATTTACCAGTTGAAAAAGTTAGGAAAGTACTTAAAATCGCCAAGGAACCAATATCCCTCGAAACACCTATTGGTGACGAGGATGACTCTCATCTGGGTGATTTTATCCCTGATGCAACGGCTGTACTACCCAGTGATTCTGTTGTAAATACCTACTTAGCTGATGTCACTAGAAAAGTATTGGGCACTTTAACACCAAGAGAAGAAAAAGTTCTGAAAATGCGTTTTGGAATTGATGAGAAAAAAGATCACACATTAGAAGAAGTTGGACAAGATTTCGATGTTACCCGTGAAAGGATTCGGCAAATAGAAGCCAAAGCTCTTCGAAAATTACGACATCCAACTCGAAGTCGACAATTAAAAAGTTTTTATGAATAACTCAGTCCTAATTTTAATGAATAAAGCCTTTCTACAACCATTTTTCCGGATGAATCTGTCGAATTTGCTTAAAAAAAGCGGATTCGACATCCTCTAATGATCAATAATCATAGAAAACCCTTTTCTTCATATTTAAATAAGATACAATCTCGGTATTTCAAGGTTCAGCTGTCAAGTCAATTCCCATGGCAAAGACCATTCGATCTATAAGCAGTTAGTTAGAATCAATTATTAATAAACCGGATCGTATTTTTTAAAGATTAACTATTTTAACGATAAATAACCTTTTTATTATTACAGGATACAATGACTTTAAATCAGCTTGAAAGTTGGTCAAGAACGAACATGTGTGGGGATCTAAGAAAGGAAGCAACTGGCAAAGAAGTAATTTTGATGGGGTGGGTGAATAACCGGCGTGATCATGGTGGCGTTATTTTTATTGACCTGAGAGATTATACTGGTTTGTGTCAAATTGTTTTCGGAAACCAACATGATGCAAATTCATTTGAAAGAGCTGATACACTAAGATCAGAAAATGTTATCGCCATAAAGGGAATTGTGGCTGATCGGGCTGATAACATGATAAATCCTAAAATGGTTACTGGTGAAATTGAAATCTTTGTTACTGAACTTAAAATTCTAAATACCTGCAAAAACCTCCCATTACAGATATCTGATGAGCAGCAGGAGGTGAACGAAAAAACCCGTCTAAAATACAGGACCTTAGATCTTAGACGACCGGCAATGCAGGAAAATTTAATGCTTCGCTCAAAAGCAGCCCAGGTGGTTCGAAATTTCTTTTATGATAGTCAATTTTTTGAAATCGATACCCCTTTTTTAACAAGGTCTACACCTGAAGGAGCCAGGGATTTTTTGGTGCCTTCAAGAGTTAATCCCGGCAAGTTTTTTGCGCTACCACAGTCTCCTCAGCTTTTTAAACAAATGTTGATGATCAGCGGATATGATCGCTATTTCCAAATTGTGAAATGCTTTCGGGATGAAGATTTAAGAGGAAACAGACAGCCAGAATTCACACAAATCGATATTGAAATGTCATTCACTGATCAAGCCCAGGTAATTTCAGTTGTTGAAAAAATGGTTCAAAAACTGTTCAAAGAAACAATCAATGTTGATGTTCAGTTACCAATTATTCAAATGACTTACGCTGAAGCTATGGACGATTATGGGGTGGATGCTCCGGACCTTAGATATGACCTTAAGTTAAAGGATGTCAGTTCAATTATAAAAGGATGTGGATTCAAAGTTTTTTCCGGTGCCACAGACAAAGGTGGTATTGTTAAAACCATCATGGTTCCGAACGGTTCCTCTCTATCAAGGAAAGAACTGGACGATTTTACTGATTTTGTTAAAATCTTCAAATCAAAAGGAATGGCCTGGGCAAAAATCAATGAAGATGGTTGGCAGTCACCAATCGCTAAGTTCTTTACCGAAGAGGAAATTCAAGCCATCAATGAAAAAACAGGTGCAAAACCAGGTGACTTAATTTTATTTGGTGCTGATACTTCAAAAATAGTTAATGATTCCCTGGGAAATCTCAGAAAAGAGATCGCTAAAAAACTGGGATTAGTCAATGATGACGTTTTTAAATTCGTTTGGGTCACCGATTTTCCACTTTTTGAATATGATGAAACAGAAAAAAGATACTCATCTTCACATCATCCTTTCACTATGCCGGTTATTGAAGATCTGGAAAAATGGGGTGAAACAGATCCTTCTAAGATTAAATCTATTGCCTATGATCTGGTATTGAATGGTGTCGAACTCGGTGGAGGAAGTATCAGAATTCATCAAAAAGAAATTCAGGAGAAAATATTTAAGTTGCTCAATCTCAGTGATCAGGAAATCAAAGAAAAATTTGGTTTTTTTATTGAGTCATTGGAATTCGGAGCGCCACCTCATGGTGGATTAGCATTTGGTTTTGACAGAATTATGATGTTTTTAAACAAAACAAGTTCAATTAGAGATGTCATTCCTTTTCCAAAAACACAACAGGCTTCCTGTTTGTTAACCGAAGCTCCTTCTGACGTTGCCCTCGACCAATTAAAAGAACTTGGATTGGCGATCAGAAAATCAAATCAATAGAAAATGAGTTTTAAGGTAGGATTAGCGCTAGGTGGTGGAGGTGCCAAAGGTTTAGCCCATTTAGGTGTCATTAGAAGACTTGAACAATATGGCTTCCCCATCGATATTATCACCGGTACAAGCATAGGAGCCATCATTGGAGCACTTTATGCGAGCTCACTGGATAGTGAATATATCATCGATCATGTGATTTCTTACCTTAATTCCAAAGATTTTGATAAGACCCGGTTGGAATTCTTAAAAGAAGGTAACAAAGAGGAAAGTGGTTTTGTTTCTCAGCTAAAAACAATTCTTAAAACCGGGTTGTTTTTAACAGTTTATTTGAATCAACAGTCTTTTATTTCCAAAGAAACACTTCAGAAAAACCTTGAAAAGATTCTACCCAATATCCAACTGGAGGATTGTCTCATTCCACTTGGTTTAATTGCTCTTTCCTTAGATGATAGCTTACCGGTCGAACTTAAATCAGGCAATCTGATTGAGGCGGTAATGGCTAGTTGCGCAATTCCTGGAGTATTTTCACCAATTTATGTGGACGGGAAAATGATGGTGGATGGTGGATGGGTAGACCCGGTTCCCGTGAACCTGGCCAAAAAAATGGGTGCTGATTTTGTAATTGCTATTGATGTTGCACCAGAGTCCGGTTTTAATTCAACACCAAATAATGCTTTGGAAATTTCTCAAAAAGCCAGTGAAGCAACCAGGATGGAATTGAAATCTCAGTTATTGGAAAAGGCAAATCACACTATTCAAATTGATTTATCTAATATTCATTGGGCAGATTTTTTAAAATACGAAGCATGTATATCTATTGGTGAATCTGTTATAGATCAAAATATAGAAACGATCCGGAAAAAAATATTCCGGAAAAAAATATTTTCCTTCTTTACAAAACCGTTCCATTTTTCTTAAAAACTCCGCCAACGGCTTGCCTTTTGCATCTTCACATCGAATGAATTTGCAGCAGATAAAATTCAAAATTAAAATATTTAATGGGAAGGTTTATATAATTGATCTTATTAATTCAAAACATTATATGGGTTTTCTTCCGGCCAATACTGTTATAATATAAAAAAAATCTTGTAAAAAGTAACGGTTAGTGGCTATATTCTATGAAAAAAATGCCTGTTACAGCGGCAAACTGATTTGGAGATAAAATGGCTGAAGAAGATGTGGAAGAAGAAGGATCAGGTGGTGGAAAAAAGAAATTTATTATAATCATTGTCGTTGTTCTTTTACTTTTAGGTGGCGCAGGTGCAGCATATTATTTCATGTTTATGGGAGACGATAAAGAGGAAGCACTCAATCCAGGGCAAACAACAGAAGAGCAAGCAGAAAGTGAATCAGGAACCCAGGGTGATCCAGCTAATCCAATATTTACACCCCCGGCTCAATACACTGTTAACCTAAGAGATGGTAAACATTTCATAAAGTTATCCTTAGTAGCTGTATTAGAAGATCCTGCTGCTTTGGCATATTTAGCCCAGCGAATGGCTTATATTGATGATAGGGTGATTTCCCTCTTGTACAACATGACGACTGCGGATCTAAGAACTCAAGCTGGAATTGAGTTGCTAAAAAGAGAGTTATATAAGGAAGCCAATAGTATATTTACCCATGAATTTATTATGGAAAGTGATACTCAGGACCAATTTCCGGTTAAAAAGATTTTATTTAAAGAATTTTTGATTAACTAATTTTAATTATAAAATGTCATGGCTGAATCAGGTGAACTGGATTTCTCGAATCTGGATGGAATGGATGATATTGATTGGTCCGACGTAGAGGGAGAATTACAGCAAAACAGGGACATGCTCATTCAGGAAGCGAAAGAATCAAAAAAACCTGCTGAAGGAGGAGCATTACAAAGTTCAGGTGAAGAATCCGTATCCGATGCTTTACCTGATCCAACCGAACTGGATATTGATTTTCTGATGGACGTTCCACTGCGACTAACAGTGGAAATTGGTCGTACCAAAGTTCTGATTAAGGATTTATTAAATATTGATATCAATTCTGTAATCGAATTGAGGAAGAAAATTGGTGCACCTATGAACGTTCTTATCAACGATAAACAAGTTGCTAAAGGAGAAATTATTGTTCAAAATGAAAAGTTCGGATTAAAAATTACTCAAATTCTAGATGAAAAGGAAAGATTACAAAGTTTAAGAGATCGTTAAATGCGGCCATCAATTTCATTATTTATCTTTTGTTTACTGTTTTTTAGTCTCCCAGCCATCTTATACAGTTCAAGCCAAGAAAAGTGTTTAATTGATAATGTTAAGCATTCATCCACCCAAGAATTCGATACGATTCAATTGCATTTAAATTGTCAGTTTTCCAGCCCTTTAAGTTACCATTTTGATTATGGAATCACAGAAATTACAATTCCTGATACTGCCGTCGAAAAAGAGTTTTTTTATAAAGTAAACAATCGTTTCCTCAAAGATATAAACATTCAAAATTCAGGCGATAATACAATTTTACGGATTTCATTTGCAGACAGGAATGAGCAAAAAATTGGATTGTTTGATCATGAAAGCAAAGAAAATGATTTAATAATTAAAATAAGCAGAAAATTACCAACTTCACTAGAGTCTAAAGATTCTGAGATAATACAGGAAAATCAATCGATTACCACTGGATTCTTGGAAGACTCCCAGATTAGTATCATTAAAATGCTGGCTGCTCTGTTTTTTATTTTACTCATCATTTATACTCTATTATGGCTATACAAGCGATTTACCAATAATCGATATAATTTCAAAAACCAAAAATATGATATTCGATTAGTATCTTCTTACCATATTGGAACGAAACAAAAAGTAGCCATAATTGAAATAAACCAGGTACCTTATGCCTGTGGTATCACTCCCAATAGCATCAACATCATTTCACAAGTTAATGATCAAAGCTTTTGGTCCTATTTTAAATCAATTGACTTTAATAAAAACAGTGACCAAATTATTGACTTTGCTAAAATCAAACAGGAATATTCTGATTTAAAAAATGAACAGCAAAAAGATTTAAAACCCCAAAAACCAAAGTTTGCTAACGAATTCTTAAAAAAAGTAAAGAATCTAAAACCAATTGATTAACTATCCACTTATTAAATAATGAAACAAGAAAATGGCTATTTAATTGAAATAAATGGCATTCAGCTATATGGTTACCACGGTGTTTTTTTAGAAGAACAAACACTGGGACAAAAATTTGAAATTGATGCCAGCCTTAAAGTATCCACAAATTCCGACTTTATAGAAGATAATCCCGAAAAAATACTTTCTTATGTTCACATCTTAGAGAGTATTGAGAAAAGCTTCTTTTCAAAAAAATTCAAACTGATCGAATCCCTTGCCCAGGCAATTCTAAATGATTTATCCCAATTTGAAGCTATTTGGCAGGCTTCAATTAGAGTCAAGAAGCTCAATCCTCCGATTCCAACCCCACTTTCTTCAACAGCCGTAGTTTTTGAGAAAAAATACTAGTCAAACATGTGATTCAGACGGCTTTTCAAATGATTTACCCAAAATTCAAAACTTTCAGATAGATTAATATTATGACAGAACTAGGTATGGAAAAATTGATTTTAATTCCTCTTGTATCAGCTTTTATTGGTTGGATGACTAACTGGATCGCAGTAAAAATGCTTTTTCATCCCAAAAAACCGGTAAAAATTCTATTTTTTGTCATCCAGGGAATATTTCACCTTCGTCAAAAGGAAATTGCAAAAAAACTGGGTAGTACTATTGAAAGTAAATTATTATCCCACCAGGATATTCAAGTGGTGATGAAATCGGACGATATCAAACAAAATTTATTGCCGGTCATTGAAGAATATATCAATGATTTTGTTTCTAATCGTTTGGTTTCCATACATCCCATGATGGCAATGCTGCCTCCGGATATGGTAGAACTCATTCAGGAGAAGTTACTGGAAGAAATTCAAAATATGCTCCCCGATCTTCTGAAAGAAGCCGGTAAATCATTAGAATCGAGCATGGATATTAAAGAAACTATCCGGAAAAAAATTGAAAACTTTGATGTTTCAGAACTTGAGGATATATTATTCTCGATACTTAAATCAGAATTTAAAATGATTGAATATATTGGGGGTATTCTTGGATTTTTTATAGGGGTCAGTCAAATTTTAATTATCAAGTTCTTATAATTCCAATGAATCATTTAAAATTTGCACTTCTCATACTAAATGGTAGCCCCCCTTCCAAAACGCTAATTTCCAAGTTCTGGGATGATGCCGCTCTAAGAGTATGTACAGATGGTGCCATTCATATATTACAACAATATCAACTGTCACCTGAAATCATATTAGGTGACCTGGACTCACTTAATAAAACGCTTGAACAAAATTACAAAACATCTGAATTGATATATATCTCTGATCAAAATACAACAGATGGGGAAAAAGCAATAAATTACTGCCTGAAAAAGAATTTTGATAATCTTATAATCCTCGGTGCTCTAGGGCAACGAAGTGATCACTGGTTGTACAATATTGGTTTACTAAAATATTGCCTTAAGCACAAACTTGAAGCGAAGTTATACAGCGAAAATGAAGAATTGTTTATTTGTAATTCACGGGTTGAAATTTGCGAAAAACCAGGAACAACACTATCAATCATACCTATTTTCGGAGAAGCATATATAGAATCTACCACAGGACTCAAATACCCGATTCGGCAACAGATCCTCAATTTAGGTCAATATAGCAGTATCTCCAATGAATTTGATCAAAGTTTGGCATCCATCAAAGTCACACAGGGGGAAGTATTGATATTGATAATTCGCCCAAGTTCAAGCGAAAAACAGTGTTTGCATTGAATCTCTCAAACGATAAATATCCCCGGTTTCATATAATTCACTTGCAATAACACTGACGTTTTGTTGGAGCAAATTATCAATATCTACGCCAATAAATTCTCCGGTCACAATAGCAATAATTGGTTTTAAACCCAATACTTCATATTCACTGCGAAGCATTTTTATGAAAACATATAACAACTCTGCATCATGATTTAGAATAACCAGATCAGGATCAAATACTTTAATTTGGTAGAGTAATCGGTTAAAATAGGTAGCAATTTCGACGGCATTTTGATTGGCGATATCCTGCTGTATAACATATTCTCTTTCCCTGGTGTCAGGGTACTCCAGAATTGTTTTTGCCATCTCTTCACTTGAAAGCGACGAAACTAAGTCTAAATCCGACCAGGGTAATTGAAATTTAGTGTCAGGGTTGTCATCGCTTCGAAGGATTTCCTCTAAAAAATTCTTAGTCAGATAAGCATTACTTTTTTGATGAGATACAATTGAGATTCGGCGAATATGCTGTTTTTGAAATTTATTTTGTAAACTTTTTTTATTTTTATTTTGACATGTTTTAAATATTTTATCTTTATTGACTTTAAATACTTGATTTAATTGGTTGTATAACTCATACAAGCTCAACTCATTCATCCTAAAATGGTACTCATCAATCTTAGCTTGAATCTTCTTTGATTGATTACTTGAAGATTTATCATATTCCTGAAGTAACTTATGCTTAAAAATTCGAAAGTTCCGATCCAAAATTATTTGACTTGATTTGCAACAAACAACAACACCGCTGTGTAAAAATTGTTCAATATAATCGGTATCAACCGCTGCAATTTTTTCCAATGTATCCAACTTTTCAGTAATATTTACAAACAATTTGTTCTTACGTATTCCTTTAAGTTGTTTATTGATAATACTTCCCTGAATATGGTCATCATAGAAAACTAAAGCATTTTCATCACTCAATTCAAGAATCTTGCTTTGTTTTTCATCCCAAATCAATGCACTTTCTAAAAGGCTGATTAGAATATCTAATTTTCTCTGGGTAATAAAGTTTTGATATTGCTCCTGATGATTAAGAACCTGGGTACTTCTGAGGATTTTTTTCTTATCTTTTAATACCTGAATTTTCTTGCGGATAAATTTTTTTTCAGTCTCTATTTCTTTCGTTTGCTGAATAATTAAATCTGGAACGATATTGTATGAATGGAAAAACAAATCAAATTCTCCATTGTCGATATTATTTGTACTTATTTTGCTAACGTCAATTTTGATTTCCTTTTTTGGTATTATTTCACAATTTTTTCCATCTAAATTTATGGTAATACAATCCTTATCGGTGCTTTGTATACCGACAACACCGGTTTTTAAATATCCATCGTCTTTTAATACCTCACTAAAAACTTTTCCAACGATCTCACTGGTAGTGGCTATTTGAACGGGAATATTTTGTTTGATTGTCTGTTTAGCGTTTTGAACGGTTTCCAGCATTTTCAAATTAATCACTGATCGCATCATCCCCTCAAGGTATTTTATCTGGCTTGATTTTTCATCGATATTGCCGCTGTTTTGAATAATATGATCAATGACGACACCCTGGTATTCAATCTTTACTACCTCGGATTGAAGAAAACCCATGCAAATATAACATTTTTCATCATAGAAGGTGAACCCGATGGGTTTCCGTCCTGGAACATTGTTAAAAATATACTCCTTAAAAAAATCATAAAACTGAATCAGTGGATATGTTTTTCCTTTCCAGATAACAAATTTAATATTTTCGTTAGGGATAAAACATGAAGATATCATTGGGAAATACTCTTTTTGAGTAAAAGTGAAATCCGGAATGCTTTCTAGCTCAAACTTTGTATCATCATTCACCCCCTGATACCATAACTGATTTGCTTCTAACGTAATTCCTTGCTGGATATTTCTAATATAAACCAGTGCTCTGGAGTTTAATAATGTTGTACACAATGGCTGCAAATCAAGGCTAACTACAATTAACCGGATATCCTTTTCCAGAACCTTCATTAATTCAGAAAAATCGGCTTTATACTGTATCGTAGCCACTAAGACTTTTTCAGAAATAAAAATAATATCAGGATCCGATTTTATTAAATTGCCCTGAAAATCGTTCAAGTTATTAAACCAGCCTGATTTGACAGTATCAGATGTTAAATGGACATCAAAGTTTTCATATTTTTTCTTAAAATATGTAATATAAGTCTTCCAATGTTTCTGTCCTATACCCGCATTGGTAAGATTCACTGTCGTTTTCAATATTTATCTCTACTTTTTTATTGTGAATGATTCATTAGTTCAAATCACCAAACAGGTGCTGGAAAATAGCTGTTGCAGAAATTGCAGCAGTATCTGCCCTAAGAATCCGTGGCCCTAATTGTAGGGTTTTAAAAACATTTAATGCTTTTTCCCTTAAATGCCATCCACCTTCTGAACCAATAATCAGATTAACTTGTGACTGATTGGCTAGTGATTTTGAGTTTAAAGTAACCGTTTCAGCTGTATCCAGAAAAAATGAATTACTTAAATCAGACCTTTCCTGCTGAATATATTCCAAAACATCAGCAAAGGTATCCAAAACCCCAATTTGAAGTGGATGCATTCGATCACATTGTTTGCAGGCTTCAATTGATATTTTTTGCCACCGATTTAACTTTTTCTGAAGTTGCTCCCCCTGATGTAATTTTTGAGAAAACTCACTTTGGAAAATAAAAAGTCTCCAGCAACCTAATTCGGTCAACTTCTGAATGATATTATCGGAAGCCTTTTCTTTAACCGCGGCCTGGAAAACCTGAATTTTTAACTTTGATTCAGGTGGAATGCTCAATTGACGAATGGCAGTTGCTAATATTTTTTTCCTGATAATTTGATCAATGACGACTACATAGCGTTCCTGCCCATTATCCTGAACCTCAATCGTTTCGCCTTTTCTGATTCGACGAGATTGAAAAATATGATTAACTTCATCGCCGACAAACTGAAATTGGGCATTAATTGTAATTTTTCCGTCGTAAATAAAATAAGTCATTGAGTACTTGCCAAAAGACCTTAGGGGAGAATATTCTGATGATCATTTAAATAAATCTTTTCTCATATTAGAATTTGTCTTACAAGCAGATTTCTAAATCATTAATCTTATTCTTACTGATTAAACAAAGATGACTAATCAATTAACACAACTAAAAAAAATGACAGTTGTTGTGGCTGATACGGGAGATATCGATGCTATTGAGCAGTATGCACCTGAAGATGCGACGACTAACCCCTCATTGTTATACAAAGCCGCTCAGATGGAGCAATATAGCTATTTAATAGATAATGCGATTGCAGATGGAAAACAATATCAGGAGAATGAGAAGCTCTACCTGGATTTTATTCTTGATAACCTCGCTGTAAATTTTGGTAAAGAAATTCTAAAAATTGTACCAGGACGTATATCAACAGAAGTTGATGCCAGATTGTCTTTTGACCAGGAAGCGACAATTAAAAGAGCCCGACAGTTGATTTCATTATATGAGCAGGCAGGAATCGCTAAAAACCGCATCTTAATAAAAATAGCGGCTACCTGGGAAGGTATTAAAGCAGCTGAAGTATTGGAAAAAGATGGAATTAATTGTAATTTAACACTTCTTTTCGGATTTTGTCAGGCGGTGGCTTGCGCCGAAGCTGGTGTATTTCTTATTTCACCGTTCGTGGGACGGATATTAGACTGGTATAACAAAAATACAGAAGAAAGCTATACTGCAGAAACAGATCCCGGGGTTTTATCAGTTGCTAAAATTTATGCCTATTACAAGAAATTTGGGTATTCCACTGTTGTCATGGGTGCGAGCTTCAGAAATATTGGAGAAATTTTACAACTGGCAGGTTGTGACAGATTAACAATTGGCCCTAATTTTCTCGAAGAGTTGCAACAAAATGAAACCGAAGTAAAACAGCTGTTATCAAAAGATATGGTTACATCTGACAATATGGAAAAAATACATTTAGATGAAAAAGCTTTCCGATGGCTGTTAAATGAAGATACTATGGCAACCGAAAAGCTGGCTGAAGGCATTCGAAATTTCAGCAAAGATATTGTAAAACTGGAAGACTATATTAAATCCAGGTTATAAAAATTGATTTTATCTCAATAGCTATTATTCACAGTATAATCAAAACCGAATAATAGCTTCCTAATCAACATTTCAAACCATATTAAATTGAACAATACTCCTACTAATAATCCGTTAATTACATTAGAAAACGGTCTAAAAATTTGCCTGATTACAAAAAAAAATATTAATACAATTTCTATCAATTGTTTTATTCGGGTTGGATCCACTTTTGAAATACCTGAAAATAGCGGAATTAGTCATTTCCTAGAGCATATGATATTTCGGGGAAATCAAAAACTTGGAAACACAAAAACAACTTATCGTAAAATTGAAGCAATCGGTGGAAATATTAATGCCACAACCTCTTGTGACCAAACTGAAATTTACCTGGATTATCATAAACGCTTTTTAAAAACAGGTATTCAGTACTTTTGTGACTTTATTAAATTCCCGACTTTTGAAAATATTGAAACGGAAAGGAAAATTATTCTTGAAGAAAGCCTTATAGATTATAATTCAAGACATGAGTTGATTGATACCGATACTTTAACGGCTCAATGTATTTGGCCAGAAAATGCTCTAAACCTACCAATTGTTGGTTCTCAGGCTTCAATCAAGACCATTAATCTTGAAAAGGTTCAATCATGGTATCGGAAGTTTTATGTTCCTAATAATATGATTATTGGCATAACAGGCGATTTTGATAAACAAGACGTTTTACAGTTGCTTGAACAGGAAATGAAACTACTTAAAGCTGATGAAAAATTACCTGTTCCGGAAGTTGCAATAATCGATGTTGATTCCGAAAAACAAGCCCAGTTTGTATTTGATGATGAAAATCAATATACTATTCAGTGGTCCTTCCCCCTGGAAACAGAAAATATTAATGATTATATTACCACTCAATTAATCAACCGAATTCTTGATGATGGTTCCAGTAGTCAACTTCAACGATTAATTCGGGAAGAAAAAGGATTGGTATATGACATATCATCTGACATCAGCTACTTTAAACATGGTGTGTTATTGGCAATTCGATGTTCAGTCAGCAAAAATAAAGCCATGGAATTGATGAATGTACTGGTGCAATTGATCAGGGATATCGTCAACAATGGTTTTCAATCTAAAGATATTGAACTTGCAAAACTACGATATCAATTATCATTGGATTGTTATACCGATTCGCTAAGAGGTTTATTGTCTGAAGCTTTAAATCCTCATATTTTTCCATACTTGCCTGATTTTAAAATCATTTCCAGAATTATAAACAGTGTTGATAAAGATATTATAAATCAGGTAACAAATTCGATTTTCAATCAAAATAAATCCTCATTTGTCATGGTAGGACCGATCGATAAAAGTATAAAACAGAAAATATTACCCTTAATTAATCATTGGGTCCAATAATGTGTTATTTTCCTGAATACAAAATACTTTTCAGACCATAAATATTTTTCAATAGAATCAAAACGTCAGACCTCTGATGAATTATTATTGGCATTTTCCAGATCATTTATTTTGAATTATAAAATTGCCGCGTGTGTATTTTCCCCTTTTTATTAATACAAATTTGCAAGTGAATAGTGTTATGGTAACGAATACTGAAAATGCAGGAAATGATGTCACAGAATTAAAAAATAGTTTTGATGGAAATTCTGATAGAATAACTGATCTTATGCAACAATTGGCTGATAGTATTTAACCATATTTCAACCTGCCAGATTAGAAAAAAGTAAATCAAAATACCCCGGAAAAGTTTTTGAAACACATTTAGGATTTAAAATCCTCACTTCCGGGATTTTTAAGCCAGCCAGTGAAAAAGCCATAGCCATCCGATGATCATCATATGTTTCTATAGCAGTTCCGTGATATTGGCCTTTCCCTGATATCTCCAGTCCATCTTCAAACTCTTTTACTTCAGCACCAAGTTTTTTCAATTCTGTGCAAACAGCGGTTATTCGATCGCACTCTTTGATTCTCATATTTGAGACGTTTTTTATAAACGTTTTACCTTCTGCAAATAGCGCAATTACAGCTAATGTCGGGGCAACATCACTCATTGTATTCATATCAACAGTGATTCCTTTTAAATCTTCGCAACCTGTGATACTGATCATTTCAGCCGATCTAAATACATGGCAACCCATTTTCTCTAAAATATCGACTAAACCGATATCCCCTTGAGTTGAATGTTGATCAAAACCTGATATTTCTACTTTCCCCTGTGTTATGGCTGCCAAACCCCAAAAATAAGAAGCTGAGGATGCATCCGGCTCTATTTGATATTTTTGGGCTTGATAACGTTGACCGGATTTTATTCTAATCTCTTTTTCTCCAGTCCATTCCACTGTTACTCCAAAATCTGCCATGATCTGTTTTGTCATATTTACATATGTCTTAGAAACCAGTTTTCCTTCGATTTTAATGGTGACATCTGATTCGGCATAAGGTGCAGTCAGCATAATGGCGCTGATATATTGTGAACTTTTTTCTCCGGGAATCTCAACATATCCGCCAGACAGGCCATTTGCTGTAATTTTGACGGGCGGACAACTTGTCCTGTTCAGATCGATCACATTGGCACCCAGTTGATTTAAAGCTTGAATTAAATCAGTAATCGGCCGCTCCTGCATTCTCTCATTTCCGGTTAGGAAATAGTCCCCTGACCCCAGGGTTAATGCAGCAGTCAGGAATCTTGCCGCAGTACCCGCATTTTCTACAAATATTTCTCCCGGATAAGGTTTAATGACACCATTACAACCATTTACTTCTATATTATTATCACTAAGAAGTCTGATATCAACGCCAAGTTCTTTCCAGGCCTTTATCATATAGTGGGTATCATCAGAATGAAGAATGAAGGATAAATGAGTAATCCCTTTTGCTAAAGCAGCAATCAATATAGCCCTATTGGTGATGCTTTTCGAACCGGGAATAACAACATTACAATTAACAGGGCCTGAATTTGGGATACCAATAGATTTTAAATCAGTCATAGAAAAACAATAGTGTTTAAATTAAAAAACCAGTTAAAATCAAATTTTAACTGGTTTCAACTCTTTTGAAAAAAGGAATTCATCATTCCGGTGGATTCTCAATCAGTACATCCAGTTCTCCAAATTGTGCCTGTTTTCCTATTTCAAGTTGACGTTTATTAAGAGGATGGGTTGTGTGTGCCAGAACTAGTTTTTTTGTTGAATCATTTACAAAGTCTTCTTCATCGCCATGAATTGTAGGACCACCGACATCCACTTTTTTAACATCCAGTTTCATCTTAAAACAATCTTTAACATAATTTAAATATTCCTGTGAAATCCCATGATCATCCTTTTTTTTGATCAACATTCTTTCAAGCCAACTAATCGCGGCGATATCGCTGTAGTGACCATAGGTATAGTCTCTATCTGCCCCTTTTGCCTTAAAAACGAAGATGGTGGTATCAATAGCATGAGGAGACATCTTTGGTTTGATGAACAACTGATGATAATTATTCCACAGATCCAATGTTAGTTCATGATACCGAAACAATGATTTTACTTCTGATTGATTTTTCCTTAGTAACGCTGCCAGTTTTTTTTCCAGTGTATTCTGAACCACAGCTGTAGCAAATATTTTTACCTGGGTATCCTTGCGGAGAATCGAATATAGGCCGGCAAAATGATCATCATGGACATGAGTAAAAAAAATACCTTCAATATCTTTAACTTTGATCTTTAAGGCTTTTAAGGTTTGTAATATATTTGGTCCGGTATCGACTAGGAATATTTTACCATTAAACAGAATAATACTACCAAGGCACGGTCTTTTGGGATCCCAGCCGTTTCCTTCACCAGTATGAATAATACCAAAATAGGGTTTTTTCAGTTGAACATCTGGTAATTGATAAGTTGATTTATATTTTCTATATTTTCTTAAGTTTAAATCAATGGTAACTGTTTTTCCCTGATAACTAATTTCAAAGATATTTAATCGCTTTCTATTGATTGTAACTCCGGTTTTGATCTCAGTGGGTTGATCTCCGACACATATACCATTGATCAATTCTTCGGACGGCATAAAACGGCCAAAAGCAAACCTTAGTTTCAAACGCATGTTATCACGAATAAATTTTTCAGATTCTCCGGAATTTTGATACTCTTTTTCGTTAACCAAGCCATAATTACCACGGAAGATGTAGTCCATTTGTGATTTGACCTGTTCTTTACTTCCAATCAAATAAGGACGGTTCCCCGTATTATTTGGGTGTCCGGGTAATATCATCCCCTGATTATAAAACATATGCAATATCGGAAATTCAGACAGATTGGAAAGCTCCCCTTCCTGGAAAAGCAAATCAGACAATAAGACTGCATTTGGACCGGTTTGATAAGGAACACCTTCGTGTTCAACATTCTGCACAAGTCCCATCTTTATTAGGTGTTTTATACTATCGGCCGGACAACCACATAGGATGAAAAGATTAACCTTCGGAATCTCGACCCAATAAACGCCATCAAGCACCTTGCGTTTTTTTATCAAAGACATTTTATTTGAACACGATGTTATTTTTTTTACTGTTTATTTTGAACTCAAACTTTTGTTAAATCGTAAAAATCTATAGATCATATTTAAGAAAAGCATCTACTTTGTCATTAATTGAAAGCGTCGTTTCCTGATATAATGTAACTTTTTTGTTTTTAACCCAAACAAAAAACATTTCAATGACGTATTGATACATCGGATCAATGCAAACATTTAATTTGATTTTAGATGTCGCTTGCGAAAAATTGATTAAATTATAAAATTCATCCTTAGTTAGTCCAAGTAAAACAGAAATTTGTGCCAACATTATTTTTTCAGGCTGTAAAATCACACCATCTGCTAAAGCCATTGCAATTAAATCCAAAATGAAACTATAGTGCAGATTATCTTTTTTTAACTGACCAAATATTTTATTAATCTGTTTTTTTGAAAACTCTTTATTGGTAAAAATTTTCTTACTATCCTGATCTAACAAACAAAATTTCAGGATCATTTTTCTCAATAGAGAAATCTCTTTTTTATCCAATTGGCCATCAATTCTTGCCATATAGTTGATCAATGACAGATAAGAAATTCTAAGTTTTTTTCTTGAATCACAAATAGTCGGTAAATTCATATTAGATTATTAAAAGGATTATTAATTTTTTATTACAAAATCTTCTAAAAACCCTTGCAGTATACATATTGATATATCTATTTTATTAAACAAGCTATCAAAAATTATCAACAAACAGGCGATTATTGTAAAGATCGTAATATTTTCACAAAAATCAACGAAATAATTATGAAAATAACCATCGAAGAATTATGTCAGCAACTCTCTTTAGACTTCTCCGGTAATGGTGATGCTATTATTACACATGTTTGTGGGATAGACAATCTGTCTGACAATTCCGGAGCTTTAACTTTTATCACAAATCCAAAGGATCTGACAGACTTACCCACACCTAAAGGTATTTTTAGTGAACAGACTACTAATATCAATGCTATTGTGGCGCCGAAAGATAGTGCTATAATCGTACCTAAATCTGCTTCGAGTGAGCATCATAATCTCATTTTTTCAGATGATCCCCTGGACGCCCATGTTCAAGCAATCGCTATTTTGTATCCCCCCATAGCAATAACCTGCAAGATCCACCCTTCTGCTGCAATTGATGGAGATGCAAAAATAGGCAAAAATACCACTATCGATGCTAATGTTACGATTTACCAAAATGTAACTATCGGTGAAAATACAGTGATTCGCGCCGGAACAGTAATAATGCCAAATTCAAATGTAGGTGACAACTGCATTATTTACCCTAATGTCTCCATCAGAGAAAACAGCAATATAGGAAACAATGTCATTATTCACTCAAATTCAGAAATAGGATCTGATGGATTTGGGTTTTATCAACGATCAGGAATCAATAAAAAGATACCCCAAATTGGAGGCGTAATTATAGAAGATAACGTTGAATTAGGTGGCGGATGTACGATAGATAGAGCGCGTTTTTATAATACCATTATCAAAAATGGATCTAAATTAGATAATATGGTGCATATTGCACATAATGTAATTGTTGGAGAAAATGCACTTATTGCCGCTCAATCAGGAATTGCAGGATCCACGACAACGGGTAAAAATCTAATCATGGGAGGTCAATCAGGGATTAAAGACAATATGCAGATCGGTGATCAGGTCACTATTTTTGGCCGATCTGTTGCAACTTCAAATACTGGAGATAACGAAGTCCTTGCGGGTTTTCCATCCAGACCAATGAAAAAATGGCGTAAAATCCAGGCACTTATAAATTCACTTGAAAGCATCGTCAAACGACTTAAAACTTTAGAGAAAAAACAAAAATAGAAGAATAACTATAAATCTAATTAAGGTTTCCAGGATTAACCCATAACCAATGTTTACTTAAGCGACGAAAAACATCTGTAAAAACGATAATAACTTTAACGGTCCAATAACAGGAGAAGGCGATCATCAGGTAATTCAGAATACCTGATGACAGTAATTCCAACATCGAAACAAGTAGTAAAATTAACGGTATAACAATACTATCTATTTTTATAACCCAGATATCCAACCTGACCAGATAATTCCGCATTACTTTTCCAATGTATTCACCACTATAAACAGTTAATATTAACCACCCCAATGTTTGATCAATTTTAGAATAAAACAGTGCGGCTGATAAAACTCCGCTACCCAAGGCAAATATAATAAAATGACTCGGTAGTTTCCCCACACGATTCCAAATATCAACCATTGTCAATATATAACCGATCGTCATGGCAATAATTACTATCCAGTATGCCTGAATACCGTATAAAGAATATTGTGACCAAAGTGTTTTAAATACTGGAATACACCAGCTAATTAAAAAAACGATCAGCAAAATAAGGCCTTCCAGGGTACCTATTTTACTAAACACCAGTTGACCTGTTTCAAGTTCTTCTACCATCGTTAAAGCAAAAGCCTGAAAATTAAACCATACAACAAGGTAGAACCAAACATTGTCGATACTTCCAAATAGGCGTATGATTACCAGTAAGATGACGGCTCCATTGTAGACATCGAAATAGTGATCTAAAAATTCTCCAAGGGGCGAACCGGTTTTAGTCTCTTTCGCCTGCATTCCATCCAAATGATCTCCAACAACATAGCCATGGATGCAAATTGCAAAAAACAGGGGCAGCCAAACTGAACCAGAATAGAAGAAACTACCGATCAGCATTGATAAAACCAGTAGTGTGGATAAAATTGTGATTATATTAGCAGTCAACAGATGAGGTATCAGTTTAAAATACAATGTCACATAGTACTGTTTAAAGTACGGTAGAATTATTGATTTATCACTACAATTATATTGATATTTGTCGTTGAAATTCGTTGACATATAGATTTGAAGTAGTTTCTTCTTAAATTAAAAATCATAAATAGTTGTGAATAGCCAGTTCCAATCAATAAGCTAAATATCAAATATTGTAAATATGATACTGAATAACTGAATAGGGCATTAATTACCGGAAGGGTATTTAGCGAGGTATTATAAGGTCTGTCACCGATCTGGAAAGACCTTATAAACATATTTGACTATACGGTATAACCCATTTTTTCTATTAATTCGAGGATTTTAAGTTTATTATAAGGTTTCATAATATAGTACTCGCAACCTTCCCGAAAAGAAGACAAAATGTTTTCTTTGTCATCTAAGCAGGTCTGCATAACCACTTTAGAGCCATTTCCGATATGAATATTGTTACTATCCTCTAGTTTTCTGATTTCTAATAGCGCCTCATGACCGTTTAATTCTGGCATCATGATATCTAGAAAAATAATATCGTATATCTCTTTTTTTTCAATAGCTTGAGCCACTAGCTCAACGGCTTTTTGGCCGTCAACTGCCATATCGCAGGTAGCAAAATTCATCAAAATTGCGTGAAGCAGTTGCCTGGTACTGATATCATCATCAACGATGAGTATTTTCATTACATCACTCCATTACTTTATGATATTAATTATAATTGATCTAAAGCATATTATTAAATACGCAGTTAATCTACTATTTTTTATGTTTTAACAGATTAAGTGCCATCAGTCTTTTATTTAGAAGACTTTGAATTTTCTGGAATCGAAATTTTTTTATAGTCACTGTACTGATCTAAATCAAGACAATCTTTACTAGCATCATGTAAAATACAAATTAAATTATGTGAATCAATTAGAATTTTATTCAATACACGCTTCATATTATTGTCTAATTCAATATTCAATAATTTGTTGATCAAAATCAGACCACTTTTTTGAAATAACAACGATAGCAGCACAAATTTGACTTTATCATCCTTTTTCAATTTATAAACAGGATAGTGTAAAATATTTTTTGCTTTTAATAGGTCAACATAAAAACGTTTACTTTTCCTCACTCCAGCTAAATAGAAAAAATCACTATTAATTCCTAACCAGCTATCGGTCATTTTTGAGATGACCCGATCTTCCAACAACAATCGATCACTCTGTATAAAAAGATTGTCTTCTCTTTTAATAATTCCCCTGTCAGCTTGATATCTTTTTTCCATCAAACCCATAACACATTGAAGAGTATCTTCACTTTTATTACTAAGTATATACTTTTTTTGGTTATACAATTTAAATGAAATATCAGAAACTCCAAAATCATCATTCTCCATAAAACATACCCGATGAAAAGCTACAAGTGGAATTTGAGAAGACATATTATCGAAAAGAGGAATTTGAAGTTAATCGTTGATAAGACCAGAAAGTAAAATAGTTCAGTGGATCAAAGCCTATAATTCACTAGCTAACTTTTTATATATATATAAAAATCGGAGGTTCCTCTGCAAGCGATTTACCAGGTTTATTTAGTTTTTTAAACAATCAGAAAATTTGGATCAGTTATCTTCGTTTTCATATACATTAATGATTTTTTGTAATAATCGTTTTTTTAGATGAATTGTGATTAATAGCAAATAAAATTTTCTGATAATTATCCCAATCATTAAAATACACAAACAAATAAGCAGTAAGATAATCCAATTTGCATTCGTTTCAAAAAAAGAAAATAAAAGTGTTTTTGTTTCAGTCATACTTGCCATAACCAAAAATGAAGGTTATCGATTATAAATTACTTGTTAATTGTATTTAACATTCAGGGATAAAAGGTTATTCAAATCTTGAACCTATTTACTGGCTAAGCTATCCATTTTATTAATAAAATGATATTATTAATTGATAATTACGATTCATTTACCTACAACCTTTACCAATTAATTGAATCATTAGGCGGTAAAACACAGGTTTACCAAAACGATCAAATTACGATTAGTGAAATCAAAATTATTAAACCGAAAAAAATAATTATTTCACCAGGTCCAAAAACCCCTGAAGATTCAGGTATTTGCAAACAGTTGATTCGGGAATTTTATCAGGAAATACCAATTTTAGGAGTTTGCCTGGGACATCAATGTCTTGGTTCAGTTTTTGGAGCCAATGTCATTCGGGCTAAACGACAAATTCATGGAAAATCATCCCATATTTTTCATAAAAATTTAGGCATTTTTAAAAATATTCCAACACCATTTCAAGCAGCCAGATATCATTCCTTAGTCATTGATCATTTGCCAAAAGATTTTGTTCTGACTGCCCAAGATAAAAATGATGAAATCATGGCTATACAACATAATAAGTTACCACTTTTCGGCGTTCAATTTCACCCGGAATCCTTTATGACATCTCACGGACCTCAATTAGTGGCGAATTTTTTAAATGTTTAAAACCATATCAATACCTTTTCAACCCGAACAACTCATTCATCAGTTAAATGATCGTGAGCAATCACCTTTTTTTACCTGGTCAAATACTGATCAGGGCTGGAAAAAAATATTAGCTTTTAATCCTGTCGAATCAATAGAAATATTTAATCATAATGAAATTGAAAAATTATTTGAATTTGTGAAACATCACCAGGGCCATCTGATCGGTGGTTTTATAAATTATGATCTGGGTATAAAAACCAAAGCCATAGCGAGTACAAGCACCGATCCTCTCTCAATGCCTTTAATAAAATTTGCAGCTTACCGTAATTTTGTAGAATTTAATTACCATGAAAGTAAAGTCTACTACCAGGATTCTGAATTTTTAAAACAGATCTATGATATAAATGAAAGATCTGCTTTTGTATCACAAACGATCACCCGTTGCCCATTTAAAATTAATCTACCAAAAAAGCAGTATGAAAAGCAGTTTGAAAAAATAATCGAATATATCAAATCAGGGGATATTTACCAGATTAATTATACACATCAATTAACCGGACAATCTGAAAATAGAGGAAACTTACTATTTCTTGACTATCTAAAAACTAATCCTGTCGATTTTGCGGTTTTTTTTGGTTGTGAACATTATAATATTATTAGTCTATCACCGGAACGTTTTATTTCAATCAAAGACAGAGAAATCGCAACCTACCCTATCAAAGGAACAATTCCTCGCGGAAAAACTCCCGCTGAGGATCGAATCAATAAAAAAAGATTGATCTCAAGCCAAAAAGAACAGGCCGAATTATATATGATCACCGATTTACTCAGAAATGATATTGGAGAAATCTCAGAAATCGGCAGCGTTAAAGTCGTTTATAAAAAAAGATTACAAACATTAGCTAAAATATTTCACACTTATTCCAAAGTTACCGGACAATTAAAACGCAATCTAACTGGAATTGAAGCTTTAATTTCTATGTTTCCCGGTGGTTCCATAACTGGATGTCCCAAAAAACGCGCCATGGAAATTATTGACGAATTAGAAGATTATTCCAGAGGTGTTTATACCGGTTCCATCGGTTATATCCTCCCCAATGGAGATCTGGATTTTAATATTGCTATTCGAACCATTATTCAAAAAGGTAATCAATTGAATCTAAGTGTCGGGGGCGGAATTACCTTACACTCAACACTTGATTCAGAATTTGAGGAAACACTCTCAAAAGCAAAATCTTTTCAGGTTTCAAATGAAAATTCTAATCAATAACAACTGGACAAATTTTGAAGATGCTAAAGTTAGTGTATTTTCAGAAGCAGTCATGTACGGTTTTGGTCTTTTTGAAACCTTATGTACCAATCAAAATAAACTTCCCCTTTTTAATGCTGAGCATATCAAACGACTATTTAAAAGTTGTCGGAAAATCAATTTACCGATTCAATTTTCCGAGAAAGCAGTCATTGAAATGGTCGATCAGGTTGCTGCTGCATCAGATCATCAAATTCAGCGCATAAAAGTATTGGTTATTCCCGATAATGTAATCGTGATTTCCACCCCCCTGGTTATTGATTCTTCAATTTATAACGGTGTTCATCTACAATCAGTTCCTTTAACCAGATCACTACCAACCATTAAAAGCACTGCCTATCTTGATTGTTATCTAAGCTGGAAAAAAGCAAATGAGAATGGCTATTACGATGCGCTATTCACTGATTCGAATGGTTTCGTATCCGAAGCCTCTAGATCAAATGTTGTCTGGATAGAAGATGGTTATTACGGATCCTGCATACAAAATGTTTTGCCTGGAATTACAATCAAAATGTTAATGAAACATTTAAAACTACCCATCCAAAATAAAAAAATACCACTGAATCTTTTACAAAGTAAAACTGCAGTTTTCATTACCAATAGTATCATTGGAATCGTTCCTGTGAAAAGCATTGATCAGGTTAAAATTAACAATGGAATTATCTCTCAACAATTATCGCAACTGATGAAACAATACCAACAAACTATCGCAAATACTTAATATTAAATTTACCATCAAATTATGAAAAACCAATCGGTCATCGGTGGATTATTTGCTTTTAGTGCTTTTTTACTCTGGGGTTTACTTCCTGTGTATTGGAAGGCTTTTGGAAAGACTGCAGCTATTGAAGTATTGGCTCACCGGATATTCTGGTCACTTATTTTTCTGATTTTAATTGTACTCATTCTTAAAAAATGGAATGAATTTATCCTTATTTTTAAAAATCGTCGTACCATACTAGTATTAACCGGAACATCATTTCTTATCTGTATTAATTGGTTGACCTTTATTTGGGCAATTAATGCCAACCATATTGTTGAAACTTCATTAGGATATTTCATTAACCCCTTAATGAATGTTGTCCTAGGCGTTGTTCTACTAAAAGAGAGACTTAATCGCCTGCAAACAATAGCAGTATTGCTTTCGGTAATAGGTGTGCTGACTTCTATTATTAAATTTGGGGAATTCCCCTGGATAGCACTCCTACTGTCCCTTACACTAGCCAGCTATGGTTTTTTAAGAAAAGTGGTAAAAGTTGAATCCCTGGTCGGGTTGACTTTTGAAACTCTTTTAGTAGCACCCATCGCTCTTGTATATATTTTAAATAATTTGATGACTCAGCAGGGTGCTTTTTTACAGAATCATCAGCTCGATTTATTATTTTTAGGAGCAGGAATTGTAACCGCAACACCGCTAGTTTGGTTTGCCAGTGCCGCCCGAAAATTAAATCTTTCCACAGTCGGCTTTTTTCAATATCTGGCGCCAAGCTGCCATCTATTTATCGCAATATATATTTATAATGAGCCTTTTACTCAAACCCATTTATATACTTTCGGTTTTATCTGGTTAGCACTGATCATTTACTCTTATGATTCACTAGTATTAAGAACCTACAAGCAATGGAACCAGTAAGATTTTCCTTTTAAGTTTCACTGTAAATTTAGGCTCACAAGACACACTTAAAGTTATCCATTCCAAAAGATAGTCTCCATCTTTTTTACTAATAAATTAAGATTCACCCCAGAGAAAATGGTATTGAATTAACACAAGCTATCTCCGGTAATTTTAAAATTTTTTCGAATTATCTAAAATATATTCATGTTAAAATTCATTTCAGACCAAAGTCAAACCTATATAGATCACAGTTTATATATTTTAATATCAGTGTTTTAACTTAAATATTTTCGATGGTGATTGGTATGTTTATAATACAAGCTTTGATATAATTTCTAATAATGCTATATAAAAATTTGACATAATTTTTAATACAGTCTAAAAAAAGGTGTTACTAATATTATTTTTGTGTTACTTATCATTTATACTGGAGCAATATAAAATGAAACAAATTAAATTATTGTTGATTAATTTTGGATTACTCGTGATGATAACTACTACTACCACCGCCTTGGCACATTTTGGTATGGTGATTCCATCTGATTCAATGGTTTCTCAGGACGATAGTCGAAAAATATCTATAAAATTATCCTTTTCACACCCATTTGAGCGTGTGGGGATGGACCTGGTAAAGCCGGATGCATGGCAAGTGATACATGCGGCAAAAAAAATAGATTTGCTCAAAAAGCTGCAACCTATCAGAGTACTAGAACATCAAGCCTGGCAAACTGAATATCCAATTAAACGACCTGGTATTTACCAGTTTTATATGAAACCAAAGCCATACTGGGAACCTGCTGAAGATTGTTTTATCATTCATCACACAAAAACGGTTGTTGCAGCTTTTGGAGAAGACGAAGGCTGGGATGAAGAGATCGGTATTGAAACAGAAATAGTTCCCTTAAGTAAACCCTTTGGCTTATACGCTGGAAATATATTTCAAGGCATCGTCAAGTTAAATGGCAAAGTTGTGCCTTTTGCGGAAGTTGAAGTTGAGTATTACAATGAAAATAAAACAATAAAAGCACCCTCAGAAATAATGATTACTCAAACAATAAAAGCAGATTCAAATGGTGTTTTTTCATATGCGACGCCAGTTTCAGGTTGGTGGGGATTTGCAGCATTAAATTCAGCTAACTATACCCTGCCACTAAATGGTGATCAAAAAAGTGTTGAATTAGGAGCTGTATTATGGGTTGAATTTCACCCTTTTGCTTCCCGCTAAGGGGCTGACAATGTTTACACCATCTTCTAAGATTTAACCTTTTTATAAAGTCATTTATAAACATTATAAATAATTTATGCATATTTCAGAAGGAATCTTATCGGCTCCAGTACTTATCGGTGGAACTTTAATAACGCTGGTTGGAGCTGGGATCGGATTTAAAAAAATCGACGCAGATCAGCTTCCGAAAGCCGGAGTTTTATCCGCTTCCTTCTTTGTAGCATCATTAATCCATGTCCCCGTTGGAGCGGCAAGCATACATTTAACGCTCAACGGACTCATCGGAATTCTGCTCGGTTGGGGAGCCATACCTGTCATACTGGTTGCATTGTTACTTCAGGCGGTACTTTTTCAATTTGGCGGTATTACAACACTCGGTGTCAATACTATCATTATGGCTTTCCCGGCAGTCATTCTTTATTTGATTTTAAAACACTCCTTAATCACTCAAAACCGGCGTAAACAGTCTGTCATCGCCTTTATCTTTGGTTTTATGGCGGCTTTACTATCCACGCTGTTGATGATCCTGTCATTGTATTTCACCAGTGATGCCTTTAATGAAATATCAAGTATACTTTTAGCAATCAATATCCCGATTTTATTCATTGAAGGAATAATTACCGCTTTTTGCATCACCTTTATATCTGAAGTAAAACCGGATTTACTGCTGAACCATTAAATTAAAAAACTGTGAAATTAAAACCTAAAAAACTAATATTATTGTTCTTTTTATTGTTTTATTCCCATTCAGCTTTTGCACATAGAGTCAATGTTTTTGCCTGGGTGGAAGACCAAACCTTATATATTGAAAGTAAATTTGCCGGTGGAAAATTTGTAAAACATGGAAAAGTAACCATTATTGATCCTTTCGGAAACGAACTATTTTCAGGGCTAACTGATGAGAAAGGTAATACTTCCTTTCAAATTCAAAAAGTCATGGATCACTCCATCATTGTTAATGCCGGTGAAGGACATCAAGGGACCTGGAAGGTGTTTGCTCATGAAATATCCGGCCATGAACCTGAAGACCATGAAGCAACAACTGTTTTGGAGCAGAGATCCAATATTCAATCAACAAATTTAAATTGTATTTCTGAAGACCAAATAACCAAGATTCTAGATGAAAAATTAAAAAGTGTGCATGGTCAATTGAAAATAATTCGCCAAAATAAGGAAAATAAAATCAGAGATATTATGAGTGGTATTGGATTTATTTTGGGTATATTTGGAATATTTGCCTTAATGAAATCCAGGAAAAACCAACCATGATTGCCGAAACATTTGCAAATGGAAGTTCTTTAATTCACAAGCTGGACCCTCGTTTCAAAATTGTGACAGGTGTTTTACTATCTTCTTTGGCTGCGATATTAAATCACTATATTGCAATTTCCTATATGTTGATGCTGGTCATTTTAGTGACGACAATATCCAAGATACCTGTCGTGTCTATAATTCGGAGACTACTCATAGTCAATGGGTTCATTGGATTTTTGTGGTTGATAATACCCTTTACACATCCGGGAACAATAGTTTATCAACTGGGTTTTTTAAGAGTCACATTTGAAGGATTGCATTTTGTAGCATTAATTACTTTAAAGACCAATGCTTTGATATTGATATTCATTACTCATTTCTCAAGCTCTAATGTCGCAACCATTGGCCATACACTTCAATATTTTAAACTGCCAGCAAAATTCATCAGCTTGCTATTATTCACCTACCGATATATTGATGTAATGGCTCAGGAGTATAGCCGTTTAGTGAGGGCCGCAAAGGTGCGTTGTTTTAAACCCGGTACAAATTTCCATACCTATAGAACCTATGCTTATTTCGTGGGAATGTTGATTATAAATGCCACCAACCGTGGTGAAAAAATTCACCATGCCATGAAATGCCGTTGCTTTAACGGAAAATATTATAGTTTACAGACTTTTAAATCGGCAAATACAGATTGGTTTTATATTACGATTATCCTGATTAATATTCTTGTCATTGGAGGCCTTGAATGGGGAAACATCACCCCCTGATACAACTTGAAAATGTTCATTTTTCTTATGGAAATCAAACACCCATTATTAATGATTTAAATTTTGAATTGTCAAAAAATCAAAAAATTGGTTTAATTGGTGACAATGGTAGTGGTAAAACAACCTTATTACATTTATTAACCGGGATCGTTAAAACAACATCCGGTATCATACGTTTCAGAAAGGAAATAATAGAAACTGAAAGAGATTTTCAAATGTTGCGTAAAGATGTTGGATTACTCTTTCAAAATTCTGACGATCAGTTATTTTGCCCCACAGTTTTGGAAGATGTGGCATTTGGTCCGCTAAATTTAGGATTATCAGCCGAAAAAGCTAAAATCAGGGCGATGGAAACTCTAGAATATCTGAACCTCCAGGGTTATGAAGATCGAATCATACATCAACTGTCAGGAGGAGAGAAAAAACTGGTGGCCCTGGCAACCATATTGGCCATGAAACCCCAGGTATTATTATTGGATGAACCCACGACAGGTCTTGACGAATCAACACGAATCAGAATCTCAGACATATTCAAGAACTTAGAATTAAGCTATATTATTGTTTCTCACGAATTTGATTTTTTAGCGGCTAATACAGATATGATTTATGGGATGAAAAACGGGAAAATAAACTACCATGGAAAGTCCGATACATTACACAGCCATATACACAGCCATCCTGTTGGAGAAGTCCCTCATAAACATTCCCATACCCAAGTTGATTAATGCTTTAAACTGGCGATAAATATTTGACCTAAGGCAATTCCACCATCATTGGGTGGGATGCGTTGATGCCAGTATGGTTGAAAACCATTTTTTTCTAAAGCATCAATCGCTTTTTCAGTCAAAAGCCGGTTCTGAAAACAGCCACCGGATAATACCACTTTTTGTTCTCCAAAATGTTTTGCAAAATAAATTATGATATCAACAAGATAATTATGGAATTTATGAGCAATCAATGAAATTGATTGTCCTTGATTTAACTCTTTAATGATTTCAAAAATACAATCCTGCCACTGAACCAGGTTATCTACTACTATCACTTGATATGAAACTTCCGTTTTGGATTCCCAGGCCAGGTATTCCAGTTCAATAGCTGCTTGTCCTTCAAATGAAATTTCTTGTTTTAGCCCCAAAATTGAAGCAACCCCATCAAAAAGCCTTCCCATGCTTGAGGTCTGGGGAGCATTGAGATTCTTATCCAACATCTGGAGAATGATCTTTAACTCATTACTTTGGAAAGCAGTAACAGGTTTTAAATCTTGCCGGTCCGTAAATTCCTTTCCATACATCTCAAATAGTAATCCTACGGCTGTCCTCCTTGGTTCTTTTACCGCTTGATTTCCTCCGGGAAGCAGAAAGTTTTTTAATGAACCCACCCGTTTAAAACGCTTTTTAGAAAAATGAATGAATTCTCCCCCCCATATTTTACCATCTACTCCATAACCAGTACCATCCCAAATAATTCCTAAAACCGGTCCTTCTATTTCATTTTCAGCAATGCAGGAGGCCATATGTGCAAAATGATGTTGAACTTCTATATTAGGGGTATCAATATCCTTCGTATATTTACTGGATAAATATTCAGGATGAGCATCACAAATTATTTGTTTGATATCCGCATCATATAAATTCTTTATACTTGATATTGTCTTTTCAAAGGCATTGAAAGCCTCTTCAGTTTCAAGGTCTCCAATGTGTTGACTGATAAAAACTCTGTTTTCAATATTGAGTGCGACACAGTTTTTTTGATGAGCTCCCACTGCCAACATCGATACCGCTCTAGTTTTTAACATCACAGGTAAAGGTGCATAACCCCTTGATCGACGTAAAACTAATTCCCGATTTTTGACAATCCGTACCAAAGAATCATCTACCTGCCTAACAATAGGACGATTATGAACTAAAAAACAATCGGTAATATGTTTTAAACGATCCAGGGCTTCGATTTCATCGATACAAATTGGTTCATCGGATAAATTGCCGCTGGTTGCTACAATTGGTTTCCCTAGTAACTGCATCAATACATAATGTAGCGGAGTATAGGGTAACATGACACCTAATGAAGGATTGCCCGGTGCAACATTTTCAGCTAGATTGGACTGCCCCGATGACAGTTTATCCAGAATAACAATGGGTGACTCTGACGAATGTATCAGTTGTTCCTCATTTTGAGAAACCTTACATTCAAATTTAATGGATTCAATATTCGGAAACATTAAAGCAAATGGTTTTTCATCCCGGTTTTTTCTACGCCTCAATTTTGAAACGGCCTTTATATCTTGGGCATTAACAACCAGATGAAAGCCACCTAATCCCTTTATGGCAATAACCTCCCCGTTATTAATTCTTTGAACAACCATTTCAAGTGCTTCCTCTTTTTCAGTGAGGACTTTACCCTTGTTATCCCATAACTGGACCCTTGGGCCACAATCAGGGCAGGCATTTGGTTGAGCATGAAATCGCCGATCCAGTGGATTATCATACTCTTTTTGACATTTTTCACACATGGAAAAATGCTTCATCGCAGTATTCGGTCGATCATACGGTAATGATTCGATAATAGAATATCTCGGACCACAGTTCGTACAATTGGTAAAAGGATAAAGATAACGTCTATTTTTAGGATCAAATACTTCATTGAGACAATCTGGACAGGTTGCGATATCCGGTAATACAATAACAGTTTTTACCCCCTTATCTTCACTTTTTTTGATTTCAAAAGCTTTAAATCCAACCGGGTCCAGATATTTACTTTCCAGACTTTGTATAAATGAGGGACCTGGTTTTTCTTCCCTGATTCTGGAGATAAAGCGGTTCAGGATTACATCTGTCCCTTCAACTTCAATAAATACTCCCTGGGAAGAGTTGATAATCCAGCCCTTCAAATCCATTTCAGATGCTAAACGAAAGATAAACGGCCTAAAACCGACACCTTGAACGGCACCTTGTATAACAAGTGATAATCGTTTAATCATGGTAATACTAAAAAAAGAATGGGGGAGCTATTTAATAGAGGAATATGATTTAGACACCAATTTTAGTCAATAAAACTGATGTCCTTTCACCTTAATTGATATTTTTTTCTAACCAACTTACAAATTCAGGGATTCCTTCACCGGATTTTGCGGAAACAGGAAAGATCTCCAGGTCAGGATTTACTTGTTTTGAGAATTTGATACAACGATCGAGATCAAAATCCAGGTAAGGCAAAAGGTCGATTTTATTAATGAGCAATACCTTTGAGGTTAGTAATAAATCAGGATATTTAATCGGTTTATCTTCGCCTTCCGGGCAACTGACGATAGAGAGTTTCATATTCTCCCCCAAATCATATGCTGTAGGGCAAACCATATTACCCACATTTTCAATGATTAATATTTTGGTGTTTTCCATATCTATTTTATGCAATGCCTGATGGATCATTTCTGCATCCAGGTGACAGGCAGAACCGGTATTAATCTGTGTAGCTGATGCGCCAGCATCTTTGATACGTTGGGCATCATTATCAGTCTGTTGATCCCCTTCAATCACTGAAAACTTAAATTTTTCCCCATGATCTTTAATTAATCTTTCCAACAAAAATGTTTTTCCGGAACCAGGGGCACTAATCCAGTTCATACAAAATACATTATGCCGGGCTATATGCTCTCGATTATGCAGAGCAATATGGTTATTTTTCGCCAGAATATCCTGCTGGATCTCAATCTCTTTATGATCATGGGAGTATTCATGTTGATGGTGATGATCATGTTGATGCGGTTCCATTTTTTTTCCATCTATTGTTGTGTGAGACCCTTCTCCACAACCACATTCTAAACACATTCGTCTACCTCAATTGATTTAATTCTAAGTTCGTTACCAGTAATCATTTTACCTAGGTTGCCACATTTATCACAAACTAGATAATTATCACCTGTAAAAATGTGATCACAACTAATACACTGACCTTTAAAAGGAATTGTAATTATTTCAAAGTTTGCTTGTGTAGCGATTGTTTCTTTCGTAACTGTTTCAAAGGCAAATTCCAGAGCATCTTTAACTACACCCGCTTTTTCACCAATCTCAACGGTTATTTTTGTTATTTTTTGAGCATCATTCTGCTTGGCCACATCCAATGCGGTGTCTATAATACTCATCATAATTGATACTTCGTGCACAAACAATTTACTCCCTTTTTTATTTTAACAGATTCTCGGCAGTTGTTCTGCCGAAGGCATATCTATAATACGTTTTGTACCCAATTCAGTTTCCAAAATAACCTTACCGGAATTTTTTTCCTGTATATTGCCGATAATTACTGAATGCTTCCCCTCTTCAAATGATTGCATGACCGCCAGTATTTTTTCGGCATCTGCTTCCGGAACAATGATGATGGATTTTCCTTCATTGGCAATATATAATGGATCTAAGCCCAGTAAAGCACTGGCTGTTTTAACCTGTTCATGGATTGGCAAACAGGTTTCCTGTAGATAAATACCGACTTGGGATGCTTCTGCAATTTCATTCAAAGTTGCTGATAATCCACCTCGTGTTGGATCACGCAACACATGAATGTTTTCGGACACATCCAAAACAGCAGCAATCATATGATTAAGCGCAGCAGAATCTGATTGAATATCTGTTGTAAAATCCAGCCCTTCACGTTTTGACATAATCGCAATTCCGTGATCAGCAATGTTGCCATTAATGATGATGACATCTCCATTAACTGCATTTTTGGGAGATATGGTAATATCTTTTTCAATAACTCCGATTCCTGAGGTATTAATGTATACCTTATCGACTTTTCCTTTCTCAACAACCTTTGTATCTCCTGTCACCAGATAAACGCCGGCTTTATCTGCTGCAAGTCTCATACTTTTAACGATGGCATCCAGTTCTGCCATACTAAATCCTTCTTCCAGAATAAAACCACAGCTTAAATACAGCGGTTTAGCGCCACACATGGATACATCATTAACCGTCCCGTTCACAGCTAAATCACCTATATTCCCACCAGGGAAAAAGACAGGGTTGACGACGTACGAATCTGTCGACATGGCTAATCGAACACCATTAATTTCAAAAATAGCGCCGTCGTGGGTTTCATCCAGAAATGGATTTGAGAAATGCGGTGAGAAAAGGTTTTGAAAAAGTTCCTGTGATAATTTGCCACCACTCCCGTGGCCAATCAGTATTTGTTTTTTTTGAATATCCATGGATTTTTATCCTGCAGTCTTAGTATCCCAGGTCATTTCGGTATTCGGATTATCCAAAACTTCTTTCATCAATTCCAGGGTTTTAATAGCCTCATCTTCGTCGATTATATTTAATGCAAAACCGGCATGAACAATAACATAATTGCCAACCCTTGCTTCAGGTATCCAAGCAATACAAGCTTCTTTCGTTACTCCACCAAAATCGATTTTTGCCATACTTAGAGGGCCTTCATCATAAATCTCGATTATTTTTCCAGGAACAGCAACACACATTTTGATTCCTCCGTTTTATATAACATTAATTATTGATTCTTGGTAAATAGGCTGTTTTATTTAAATCGTCAATGTGCTAAACAATAATGCGATTGTTCAAAACAGCTTTAAGATCAATGTTTGTCAGTCTTTTATAAAAACTGAATATTTATGGTTAATAATTTCATCATATTAGAATATTTATTTCGTTTAAAAAATTCTAAAAAATAAATAATTCCTTTACTAAACCTATCTTTCATGGTTTATTTACTCATCTCAATTTTCTATGATGCTTTTGAACAGTGAAACAAAAACATAGAAATCAAGTAATATCTTATTATTTTTATATTCTGTACATTTTATTATAGTTCCATACATATCATATGATGGGAGGGAGTAACAAATGATCAGAGGTCAAAATTTATTTGCTGAGCCAAGTGTAGGAAGACGTGACTTCCTTAAGCTTTCAGCAAAAATTGTAGCTGTACTGGGTTTATCGCCTACAATCATTCCTCAAATTGCCGAGTCACTGGAAAAAGGAGCAAAACCTGCGGTGATTTGGTTACATTTTCAAGAGTGTACTGGTTGTACTGAGTCTTTATTGAGAGCAACCGGTCCGGATTTAGCTGAAGTAATTCTTGATGTTATTTCATTAGAATACCATGAAACACTTTTCGCTGCAGCCGGTCACCAAATTGAGGATAACCTTCACAATGCCATGAAACGATACAAAGGAAAGTACGTTTTGGTGGTAGAAGGCGCGATTCCGGTAAAGGAAAATGGAAGATTTTGTGAAATATCAGGCCACACCGCTATTGATATCTTAAAAAAAACTGCTACTGATGCCGCTGCAGTAATAGCCATCGGTTCATGCGCTTCCTGGGGAGGTATCCCTTCAGCTCTAATGGCTAACGGGGAAAATCCAACTGGTGCCCAGGGTGTTCAAAAAACGTTAGGCGAACTTGGAATTAATAAACCGGTAGTAAATATACCTGGTTGTCCGCCAAGCCCCTATAATTTTTTATCCACCGTCGTTCATTTCTTAAACTTCGGATTACCAAAACTAGATAAAAAAGGCCGACCGACTTTCGCTTATGGAACATTGATCCATGACCAATGCGAACGAAGAGGGCATTTTGATTCCGGTCGATTTGCTGAACAATTTGGAGATGAAGGTCACCGAAAGGGTTACTGTCTTTATAAACTGGGATGTAAAGGACCAAGCACATTCGGAAACTGCCCTGAACAAGGATTTAATGAAGATAAAAAATGGCCTGTTTCAATCGGTCATCCGTGTTTTGGTTGTATCGAAGCGGGTGTCGGATTTACGAAATCACTCCATGACACTTCTGATATGGCTTTTGCCAATCCACCACAAGTTTACACAAAACCCACAGATCCTCAAGAAAAAGGTATTGATCCACTAGCAACTGCCGCAGCTGGTCTTGCAGCAGGAGTAGTAGCTACTGCAGTTTACAAAAAAGGTAAAGCACTTCCTGGAAAAGAGGGGGAATAGCATGAAAACGAAACGTAGATCTTTTTTAAAAGGTCTTCTGGGAGTTGGAGCTGGTGCTGCCGTAGTACCCATGGTTGCTAACACTGCAACTGCAAGTGGAAACAAAGAACCTAGTGATAACCATATGGGTATGTTTTACGACGCGACTTTATGTATCGGTTGTAAAGCTTGTGAAGTAGCTTGTAAAAAAGCTAACGATCTTAAACCAGAATATGGTAATTACGACATCGGCGGGATTAACAACCTGGATTCTACAATTTGGGATGCCCCTGGAGATCTTTCGGTTAACACGATTAATATTATTAAATTGTACCAAGAAGGTGAGACACACTCTTTTATAAAAAAGCAGTGCATGCATTGTGTAGATGCTAACTGTGTTTCGGGGTGCCCTACCACTGCTTTAATTAAGCAGGATAATGGTGCAGTTACCTGGGAGGAAGATGCCTGTGTTGGCTGTCGATATTGTCAGATGGATTGTCCATTTAACATACCAAAATTTGAGTTCAATCATTATTACGGTAAAATCGTTAAATGCCAATTATGTGCTGATAATGGTTTACTGGATAAGAACAGAACTGCCTGTACGGATGTCTGCCCAAGCAAAGCCGTTATTTTTGGAAAATTAAAGGATTTAAAAGCAGAAGCTCATCACCGATTGGCTGCTGACCCCGCTCGATATAATGGTCAGGTTTATGGTGATACAGAAGGTGGAGGACTCGGTGTTATTTATCTTTCAAAAGTACCTTTTGAAAAACTGGGTCTGCCAAAACTGAAAAACTTCTCTTACGCTGCTGTTAGCGAAGGTGTGCAACACACTCTTTATAAAGGTATGATCGCACCCATAGTTGCGTATGCAGTAATCGTTTTTGCCGCTTTTAAAACCCTTTCTAAAAATAAGGAGAATCATTAATGGAACATCTGGATCCAAAACCAACAGGGGGAAAAATATTTACCCCTCCTATACTAGGAATGTTGTTGGTATTCGCGGTATGTGCATATTTTCTGATTCTTCGATACGCTAATGGTATTGGTACTGTTACAAATTTAACCGATCATATGTCCTGGGGAATTTGGAAAGTAATTGGTGTAATCGTTGGTGCCGCACTTGTATGTGGTGGCTACGCATGTGCATTTACCGTTTATGTATTCAATGGTTGGAAATATCATAGATTCGTAAGACCTGCAATTTTATTATCCTTACTTGGATATTCTTTTGCCGGTTTGTCCCTGGCCTATGACGTAGGACGTTACTGGGGATTATTCAACTTTTTTATTCCGAAATACTGGCAGGGTAACTCCGTATTATTCGAGGTAGCGATTTGTGTGATGTCATACATCTTAATCTTATCCATCGAAGTTGGACCCTCTATTTTGGAAAAATTTTTCTCACCCGAAAAAGCAGATAACCTTGCTGCTAAGCTACATGCCTTTTTAAATAAAGTATTATTCCTGACTTTAGGATTTGGTGTGGTTTTACCAACAATGCATCAATCCGGTTTGGGCGGTTTAGCTTTGGTGATGGGGGAGAAAATCAGTCCTTTATGGCAAACACCTTTTGTCTCCTTGTTACATTTAATATCCTGTATCGCTATGGGATATGGTTGTGTAATCGCAACGGAAGTTTTATTTGCCAATAACTACAAAGACAAAGACCAAATGAACCTATTAGGTCAATTTGCAAATCTGATGAAGATTTTTGTTGTTGTCTTTTTAGCTTTACGATGGATCGAAATTATACGTGCTGGTGGAGTAGGCTTGGCATTTGATTTCGGAAGTGGATATTTAGACGCGTATTCATTTTGGATAGAAATGTTGCTATTTCTGGTCGGACTATATTTTGTTTGGTCAAAATCAGCTCAGTCGAGTGCCAAGAACATTTTCTTTGGTGGCTGGTTGATTATGCTTGGTGGTTCTCTATATCGAATCAACGTATATATTATTGGATTCCATCCGGAAGCTGGTGTTAGTTATTTTCCATCTCTTCCAGAATTAATTATCTCTATTGGGATGGTTTGTTTACAAATAGCCATATTTATTACAATCGTAAAATTATTCCCGATTATTACCAAAAAGTAACAGGAGAAAAAACATGGGTAAAATCATTACAATTGATCCGATTACCAGGATCGAGGGCCACCTGAAAATAGATATTGAAGTGTCTGGTGGTAAAATCACGAATGCATGGTCCTCTGGTACTATGTACAGAGGTATTGAACAAATTCTTGTCGGACGAGATCCCAGAGAAGCATGGCTGTTTACACAGCGTTTTTGTGGCGTTTGTACAACCGTACACGCTATCGCTTCTGTCAGAGCTGTTGAAAATGCACTTGATTTGGAAATTCCGGTCAATGCTCAATTGATTAGAAACCTGATTATGGCTTCACACGGGATTTTCGATCACATTGTTCATTTTTATCATTTATCAGCTTTGGATTGGGTTGACGTTGTTTCAGCCACCAAGGCTAAAGCCAAAGATGCCGCAAATTTTGCACAACTGATCTCACCCACCTGGCACAGAAATACAACTGCAGAAATGCAGGCCACCAAAGATCGTGTGATAGCTGTTGTGAAAAGTGGTCAGCTGGGTATCTTCAATAATGGTTATTGGGGTCACAAAGCGATGGAATTGCCACCACACATCAATTTGATGGCTGTTGCGCATTATCTGCAAGCTTTGGAATACCAAAGAAAAATTAATGAAGTTACTGGTCTATTAGGTGGTAAAACCCCTCATATTCAGAATCTGGCGGTTGGTGGTGTCGCTAATGCTATCGATTTAGATGAGCAAACTTCATTAAATATGACAACCTTGCTGAAGGTTAAGAGTTATTTTGATGAAATTAAAGATTTTGTCAATAATGTCTACCTAACCGATGTTTGCGCTGTAGGAACTGCTTATGTTGGTGAAACAGCCTATGGAAAAGGTGTTGCTAATTACCTGGCCGTCCCTGAATTCCCTATCGATGGTAAAGGAACTGATTTTAGTAAAGGTATCTTAGGTGGTACTGTTATAAAGGGAAAAGTAAAAGGGATAACATCCTATCAGGATAAGTATTTTGAGGATAACGTATCAGAATCCATTGCCCGGTCTTATTACGATGGTGACTGGAATAGGCATCCATACCAAGAAAGTACAGATCCAAAAGTATCTGATTATGATCGAAATGGTAAATATTCCTGGTGTAAAGCACCTCGATTCCAGGGTAAACCAATGCAGGTTGGACCTTTAGCTAATATTCTTAGTAGTTTTATGCTAGGGGATAAACGGGTGGCAAAATACGCGACCATCGCACTCGGTAAAATTAATGCTTTCGGTAAAGCTCTGGGTATATCCACAGCGGCCAAGCTGGATGTTAACGGTCTGGTAGGGGCCTTACAGTCATCCTTGGGTCGTCATGCCGCTCGTGCGGTTAGAGCAGCAGTTATGACAGATATGGCTCTGGATCATTGGGCACTATTAGTTGACAATATTTCCAAAGGTGACAAAGAGATCTTTAACAAACCTGTGTTCCCAAAAGGCGAACAACAAGGTTTTGGGTATCATGAAGCACCCCGTGGAACATTATCACACTGGATTGTCATTAAAGATGGTAAGATTAAAAACTTCCAGGCTGTGGTTCCATCTACCTGGAATGCTGGACCTCGAGATGAAAAAGATCAAAAAGGTCCTTATGAAGCTTCTTTGATTGGTAATAAAATCCGTGACGAAAAACGACCACTGGAAGCACTTCGGGTAATTCACAGTTTTGACCCATGTTTAGCTTGTGCTGTTCATGCTTTCGATCCTGAAGGTAATGAACTGGGAACAGCTAATACTAGTATATAAAATATGATGGGTACAAAAGGCGGAATTCTGGGAGTTGGGAACGTTCTGCAACAGGATGATGGAATTGGTGTTACAGTACTCAAGTATTTAGAAGCCAATTACATCTTCCCTGAAAACGTCGAGTTAATCGACGGTGGAACAACCGGTGCTGGTCTCGATACTTCAATTGTCGATAAAGAGTGGCTAATTGTTATAGATGCACTGGCAGTTTCCGGAGATCCTGGTGAAGTGAAGTTACTACGAGAAGAAGAATTTATTAATAAACCAAGTTCAATTCGAATGACACCTCATCAAGTCGGTTTTTTAGACTTGATCCAAATATTAAGAATCGATGATTCAGGCCCGAAAGACGTCGACCTGATAGGGATAATTCCGAAGGATCTTGATTTCTTGCCAACCCTTTCACCAGAGGTGAAAGCAAGTATGGATAAGGTTGTTGCTGTTCTTCTTAAATGGCTTAAAGATAAAGGTATCGTTCCTGTAAAGCAGACTGCTCCGAAACCACCTGATTATTGGTGGTTACCGATTGAATAGAAAAAAAAGGAGTGATTATTTTAGATCACTCTTTTTTTTTGACTTAAAATCTGAAGGTTATTTGGTGGCACTATTTTGTGATTACTTTTTCAGAAGTTTAGGGGGCGGTCTCTTTATAATACAAACAAGCTTTCTGATAAGCTTCAGGAGTATTCATATCCTGGACTATCTGTTGATTTTCTCTATTAATATCTATCGGTCGAACATTAAATTTTTCCCACAAATCCAAGGGACGTTTCTTACCTTCTGCCATTAATTGCCTGGAATAATTTAATACTTTTTTATGATAAAGGGCGATTAAGGGATTTGTAAATCCATCAACACTGGTAACAACACCATCAACCCTTAATTTTAAATATTGTTTTTTTAAATTCGATAACCAATCACCGGTTAAATACGGTAAGTCACAAGTTAGCAAAAATATATGATTGGCTGCTAGTCTGAGATAATCTAATCCGTCAACAATTCCCTGTAATGGTCCCTGATTACTAATTGAATCATAAGCAATGACTATTTTTTCATTGCTGTTGCAAAAATGCTTTTCCCCCTTTTCCGATGCTTTTAAAACGACGATTATCTGTGAAACAAGGGGGTCCAGTACATTAATCGTTCTTTCCAACATGGTAACACCTTCAAGAATTAGATCTTTCTTATTGGTTCCCATGCGTGTGGAATTACCACCAGCTAAAATGATTCCTGCAAATAACGATGTTTTCATTTCTTTTCAATTCACTATTATTATTACAGATTTTTCCTTTTTACTTGAGTTAATTCAGATTATTATGTATCAAACAGCCTTACTTAAATAAATTGTCAATATTATGAGTCAACAAATGAAACTAAACCCTTCCAGCCTATCCAGTAAACAAGTAAAACATTTACGCGCATTAGCACATTCAATCAAACCTTTGTTATTAGTAGGCAAGAACGGCCTCACCGAAACATTTATCCAACAAACCCAGAAAACTCTGGAAGATCATGAACTAGTGAAGGTTAAAATTATCCCAACATCATCAGAAGTAATAAAGGATGTTGCTGAAGTACTCGAAAAATCAGTACCTTGCCATATTGCTCAAAAGATAGGCAAAACAATTGTTATTTACAATCAAAGAGAAAAAGACCCTGTAATTGTGTTACCTAAATAACAGACATTGAGGACTTCGAGGAATTTTTCAAAAGCAGAATCTAATCCTAATAATTCTGCTTTATCAAATAATTAGGAGGGATTACACAAAAATTAATTTTTAGAAAAATGCTCTGTAACATATCCATCCATGACAATCTGGGCATTTTCCATACATTCACCACAACTAGTTCCGATTTTTGTCATTTCCTGCAATCGATTAAGGTCCCTTGCTCCTTCAAGCACAGCCTCTTCTATATCATGATCAGTTACTTCCAGACAAAAACAAATCGTCGTTGCTTCATTGGATACTATCTTCGATGATAGACCGTGGGTTGCGTAATAATTATTTATTGCAGCTCGCAATGCTTTATCCCCCAGGACAGAGCAATGTACCTTATTATCCGGTAATCCTCCCAACTCCTTGGCAACGTCTTTTGGTGAAAGATTGTATGCTTCGTCCAATGTTAAACCCTTTACCATTTCAGACATTACAGAGGTACTGGCAATGGCACTGGCACAACCATATGTTTGCCATTTGCAGTCTGTGATAATTTGTTTTTCGTGATCAACAACGATATAAAGCAGCATTTGATCACCGCATTTTATATTACCGGTCATCCCTTTGCCATCAAATTTAAATTGATCTTCTTTTCCCATTAAAATGTTTTTTGGCTGCATAAAATGTTGCTTCACAGCATCTGAATACAACCAATTACTATCAAAACTCATCTACTTCTCCTATTTATTATACGCTGTTGACATACTTCTGACACGTTCTACTACATTAGTTAATTCTTTAATAACATATTCCACTTCTTCCTGTGTGTTATCACGCCCCATACTAATTCTAAGCGAACCATGGGCAAATTCTACATCTACTCCTGTTGCCATAATAACGTGAGACGGATCCAAAGAGCCTGACGCACAAGCCGAACCTGTCGAAATGGCAATACCTTCAAGATCTAAATATAACAATAAAGCTTCACCCTCAGCGCCTTCAAAAGACACATTTAAGGTTCCGGGAATCGAATCAGTAGGATGTCCGATAAATCGCACATCAGGAATATTTTTTTCAATACCTTCCCGCAGCATTTTCTTTAAGCCTCTCAATCGATTCGCTTCTTCATCCATTTCCAGCGTTCGCATTTCAATAGCTTTAGCTAAACCAATAATCCCTAATGTATTTTCTGTACCAGCTCTCCGACCGCTTTCCTGGTGCCCACCGATAATTAATGGACAAAAATTGATACCTTTTCTTACATAAATAGCACCAATTCCTTTTGGTCCGTAGATTTTATGCGCTGACAAAGACAGAAAATCAACTTCAAGTTCTTTAACATTAATAGGAACTTTTCCAACTGCCTGAATGGCATCCGTATGAAACAGTGCACCAGCTTCATGAGTTATAGCTGCTATAGTTTTAATATCCTGAAAGGTGCCTATTTCATTATTTGCCATCATTACTGAAACCAATCTACAATTTTCATTCAGTAGCGTTTTCAGTTGATCCATTTTGATTTTCCCTTCTGAGTCTACATCCAGGTAGGCAGTTGTTGTAGCATCTTTATCACACAAGCATTTTGCGGTTTCTAAAATACATGGATGTTCAATTCGGGTAGTGATGATTTGGGAACCAATGGTCGGAGTGTCACACGTCCGGGACTGGCAAGTCACTGACCCCAATACTGTGTTATTTGCTTCAGAACCGCTACCTACAAAAATTATTTCATCTGCATCAGCACCAATAAAATTGGCAATTGTTTCTCGGGATTCATCAATATAGTGTCGGGAACGACGACCAAAACTATGCAAACTGGAAGGATTACCATAAAATTCCATCGCCTCATGCATCTTTTTCTTCACTTCCGGATGTAGTGGTGTTGTCGCGTTATTGTCCATATATACAATTCGGTTTCCCAATTTCTTCTCCCAAAAGTTTAATTGATTATAATTTATCACATCCCGATCTTGAGATATGTAAAACAGTAAAAGTTAAATGACACCTTTATCTAACTATTCAAAATCAATCTGGATAATTTGGCAACTTTTTTTTATACTTTTTTTTCAAGTATGAACTGTTATATAATTTCAAACGTTTGGATAAGTGTATAAAAACTAAGGAATGACTTTAAGCGGAAAATGAAATGTTCTTTATGCTGTTTTTCCTGGATCCACCAGATTCAATTTACTTGGAAGATCCAGAGAGGAGAGAACAAACGAGAAAAACAACAATGATACTTTCTTTAATTAACAATATTTTAGAAAATTATTTAAGAACCGTCGCTGCGGACTTGAGGGTGTTTCATATTTATAAATATCAATGATATAACTATCAACAAATTCATCGTAAGACATGGGTTTCAGACTACTTTTAATCTTTCTGTAATGACTTTTTATTGAGTCACTATGTAAACAATTTTCTCTTAAGGAATGTAAATAACGGGCTTTTTCAAGGCTAATTTTCATCTTAAATCTCCTTTTACCGTTTATCAAAAATGGATTTTTTAATTTATTGAGACACTAATCCAAATTCTAATTAATTATATCTGAGTTTAAGCCATCCAAAATATTCGTTTTTAGTGTATTTATTTTTGTTTTAAATTTGACTTCATTATATCCCAGGTAAACTTAAATACAAGAATGTTTTTATCCGTTAACTTCAAATCATAGTGAACGGTAGTTTAAAAATAATTTTAAAAATTCAATATATCCGTATTTACAGTTAGTTACTCCAATTTATAAGCCTTTCTCCCCAATTAAAAATGTTGTAAAATGGTAATTATTATCATCAATCGCTAGTAGTGTTAGCCTTTGATCTTCAACTATCCTCAGAGAAAATGGTTTTATCCCTTAGAATAGTAATGTGATTCCCAGGTATATTTAATGAAAATGCAAGGCTAACACTACTAGCGATTAATGATGATATGTTTAATAAGTGTTTGAAACTGATGATCAATACTGCTGTAATTAAATCGTTTCAGACCGCCTCGGGCAACCATAGCCTGAATAGATTTTCCGGTTTTAAACACATCTGAAATTGCCCTGCTTTTTTTAATTTCAAAAATTGGATAATCATAATGTTCAAGAATTTGTTTTCTTGCCTGTTGAAAATCATCTTTTTGAGTGCGGTTGACAACGATAATAATATTGTCATTAAGTTCACGAACAGCTTCTATGGTGCTTATTGTTACCCGAATATCGATTATTTCATTGATTAAAGGGATGAGTACAAAATTGGATTGCAGGATGGCCGGAATTATCCTGAAATCGATCTGACCACCAAAATCAAAGATCAAACTATCTTTTCCCATATAAGGTGGAATCTCTTCGTTCGGTTCGTATTTTTTAAAACGCTCTTTCGGTAATACGTCTTCCAGAGGGCTGTAATAATCATTGGAATACACCTGCCAGCCTAAGGTCAAACTTAGGTTGACACTAATACTTGTTTTACCAACACCACCTTTAAAACTGTAAATTGTAATGATCATTTTTCAACCACCTTCATTAATTTAATGCATAGTTATTTCAACCATAGATCCTTTTTTGAGCTTATAATAGCTTTTATATTTCTCGAAGAATTTAAAATGTTTTATAAAAACAAAAGATTAGGTTAGTTTTCTACACTAACAAAGCGTCACATCTCTATCTTAGAGTTTTACTATAAACAATCTATTAATATTTAACAACTCCAGTGCAGATGTTTCCTTGATTTAATATTCACATTAAAAGCTTAACCAATAATATTTTTTACTATAAGAAATATTTCATAATTTAAATTCTGAACATATGCTTCATAACAGTCTGTTAATTAAGCTTAAATCGATTCTGTTTGGAATCAGTTTTTCGAAAATAAAATTTATATTCTAATAAAATTAATTTTTTGCTATCATATACATAAATTTAAGAAGTAGTGAATTACCTTTGTATTTTGTTTTTTATTCACACCAGAAGTTATCAATTAATTTCTGATTCAATCTTAAAGGGAGGATATTGTGAAAACAGAATTAAAAAGCTTGTTAAATAAATCGATCCAGAATGATCAGGAATTTGAAGAAATAATTACCTTTGAAGCGTATTTGTCTTTAATAACAAAGGAGCCATGGGTTACCAGAAACTCAACACAACTACTTCATGATATGATGTTAAGTAGAGGTGTGGATCATGCCATGACAACCGGAAAACCAGTCAAACACACTTATCATTTTTTTGAAGATTCTGACATCATTGGTCCTTACATTGTCTTTGGTCAACAAAAAGCTAAAGAAAATTTGGTAGAGAAGATTCACAATGCCAGCCGGGGAATGGAAGCTTCGAAGCGTTTATGGATATTGCTTGGACCACCAGGTTCTGCAAAATCAAGGTCAATGGATGGGATCAAACGGGCACTTAATCAGTATTCACTGTCACCAGCCGGAAAAACTTATTATCAGCTGTTACCCACAGTCGATGAACGATTAAAAGAAAAAGCGTTATTTGAAGAAAATGGCATCTTCTACCTGCCTTCCCCGCTTTATGAAGGCCCTTTGCAAATTATCCCTCAAAGTATTCGAAAAGAATTTACAACAGAACTCACTAAAAATATTGATAAACGGTCAATCAATAGCTGGCTTAAAAAACACCAGCATTATGACAAAAATTTTAAGATTGAAATCACAGGTTTAATGTCCCCCTATTCAGATTTTGTGATTAAAGGCTTCATGAAGTCCAAAAACTTATCCTTTGCAGATTTGATCCCCTATTTGAAAGTTAAACGTATGATTTTTGATGCCCGCACTAAAACAGGTATCGGATCCTACACTCCCAGGGACGAAAAAAGCCAGGAAGCTGGCTCGTTAGTAGGAAATATTGACTATTCGCTTTTGCCGCGATTCGGAAGCGAATCCCATCCACTGGTGCATGATTATAAAGGAGAACTTTGTGCAGGTGCGAATGGATTTGTTGAAATCCATGAAATTCTAAAATTATCTGATAAGTTTTTATATGAATTACTTTTTGCAACACAGGATCGATTTTTTAAACCTGAAGGACAGCCCCCCATTCCCTTCAACGGGGTCATCATCGGCCATACCAATTTCCATGAATACAATATGTTTTTAGGTAACGAAACCTTTGAAGCCCTGAGATCCAGAACGACATTTATTGAAATGCCACTTTCTGTAAATTTTAAACAGGAAGAACAAATATATTCATTTACTTATTCCAATGAAAACCGGAACTGGAAAAAAGCTATGAAACACCAGGCGCATATTGCGCCGCACAGTCTGTCATTTCTAAGTTTGGTAGCCGTTATGTCCCGTTTGTATAACTCCAAGCAAAATGAAAACCTTTCCCTATTACAAAAAGCCCTAATTTATGCAGGTCGAGCAGATAGTGGTGTTGATAACAACATGGCTAAAATGGTTTTGGATGAGTTTGAATTCCATAAACCCTCTGAAGGAACCTTTGGATTAGATCCACGATTTATCCAAAATATCATTGAAAATACAGAGCATTTTCAAATCAGTGAATATGCAGCCAATATCAAAAAATTACATCAGGAATCTGGTGATCATGCTTTATTAACTTCAATTGCACTGCAAAATCCTTGTATCACACCACTGGATCTTTTTGTAAGACTTGAACATTCTCTAAAAGACCAGTTTGCTAATCAGAAGACTAAGCTCAGCCACTATGTTGAAAAAATAGCCCCCCAGGCAAAAAAGTGGATCTTTGGACAAATTGCCAGTGATGTCTACAGTGCTATTCTGAGGGATGATACAGTAATTGAAACCACTTGGAAAAAGTACACAGATCATGTCAGAGCCTATGCCCATCGGGCAAAAGTTAAACATGATGTGACCCAAATGGATGTCCAACCAGATGAAAAGTTTATGCAGGCCATTGAACAGTATTTGGGAATACCAGATCGTGATACTTTCAGAAAAGAACTTAGTGATGCTATAGCCAGTGTAAAATATACAATTTTACTGGCAGATGAACCCTCCTATCAAAATGCGATTAAGAAATATGTTTTTGAAAACGAATTTAAAGCCAGTGAAAATATGAAATTACTGGGTTGGATCAAGAGTGGAACCAGTGCTGCCAACGTTCATGTCAAAGAACAGGAACATTTGAATGAAACCATAAAATACCTGATAGAAACGAAAAATTATTGTGGTAAATGTGCTTTTCAAGCACTAACGATCACTGCCAACGCTTCCAGTATCATAACTTAATTCAGATTCAAAACTGGTTAATGAATGAAGATGAGGTCATGCATGGTAGAAGATAAAATTAATTCTAATGAATCAGAAGGGGCATTTAATGATTTCATAGAAGACCGAATCGATGAAATGGTTGATGAAATATTGAATGATGGAAATTTCGATCATTTTGGTGATCGTAATAGCGATATCATTGTTGATGCCGATGATATTATCCCACCCACATTTACTTATGGCGAAGGTGGGGGGGGGCAGGGACAAGGACAAGGGCCCGGAAAGGAAGGTGGTGGTAAAATCAAGTTTGGTATTCCTTATAAAAGATTCATGGAACTTATTGCCAGTAAATTAAATTTGCCGGATCTGACTAAAGAGGGAAACGGTAAAATCAAAGAAATCTCTTATGCTTACAAAACATTTGGTCCGACGGGTATTTTACTGGATAAAAAAAGGACTTTCAAACGCGCTTTGAGGAGCAGCATTGCAACAGGTTTATATCGCCCACAAGAAAATAAATGGGATGTCAGCATTCGACGGAAAGATCGCCGGTTTAAAATACCAGAAAGAGTAGAAAATCCAAAATATAAAGCTGTAGTGTTTTATATGGGGGATATATCTTACTCAACCTTTGGAGAACGATTGGAGATGGAGAAGCGATTGGTCAATTTTATTCAATCCTGGTTAGATTATAACTATGGTTCAAATAATGTTGAACATCGTTTTATCGTACACGATATGCAGGCTTATGAAGTCCAGCCAGATGAATTCTATCAGGTCAGTAATATCGGTGGTACCCAAGCATCTATTGCCTTTGATTTGGTTTATCAACTTGCCTTTCATGAATATAGTGTTTCATCAACAAATTTTTATGCTTTCTACTTTGGAGATGGAGAGGTTTTTGGTAACGACAGTAAAGAAATAATAGAAATATTAACAGAATTAATGTGCCCGGTGTTTAATCGCATTGGAGTCACGGAAGTTCTGCCAGGGAGATGGAGCCGTTTGAACCAGGACTTATCAAAAGATTTTTCTAACCATCAAAAAGTTCGTTTAAGTAAAATCCAATCCAATTCTCAAACCATTGATGTGATAAAAGCATTGTTTGGAGAACACAAATGAGATTAATCAATACTAATCCTGAATTATTTGAGTTGGAACAACGTGTAAAGCATCACGCAAAGGCAATGAACCGATCTTTACCGGAAATGCGGTTTTTTATCCTGGATAGATTGGAATTTGCCTCTTTGCTGGAAAAACATGTCTATCCAACCAGCCCTTCTAATATCTGGGAAGGGAAAAAAATGATTAATAAAAAGCTTCAGATTGAAAGCGGACAGGAGTCTGGAATTTACTATGAGGTTGTTCAAACCGGTAACCCATCCTATGCTTATTTAAATAATACCAACTCCCCCATGATGCAGGCATCTGTCATGGCTCATGTTGTCGGTCATTGTGAATTTTCAGAATTGAATGTCTTAAAAGATTCTAATATGGATCGCACTGAATTTGTAATGCATCTGGTTAAAAAGGTTGATAGTAGCCGCTTTCAAATGGGTGAAAAAAACTATTTAAATTTCTGGAATGCTGCAGAATCGATTATTCCACTAATCGCACCCCATTCACAATTCAATCTGAACCGATCTGTTGAGGATGATACGCATCATGGACAGGAAACGGATAGTGCCGTTCCTGAAGAGGAAAATAAAGTATTATTAAGGCCTTTTTCCCATACCATGGAATCACTATTAAAAACCTCATCAAACGAACAGATCTGGCAGGAAGAACTTCAAAAGAAAACACAGCAGGAACAGATCAGTAGACAAGGCTACCGGTTATTTGCTCCTTGTCAGGATATTTTGGGATTTTTGAAAAACTATGCTCCCTGTAGCCAATCTGAAAAGTCAATTTTAAATTACATGTATGTGACCCACTCTACCCATGATTTTGTCGTACGAACCCAAATTATGAATGAAGGTTGGGCCATGTATTGGGAAAAAAAGATAATGATGGAGTTATTTAAAGAAAAAGCTGTTAAAGGAATTATTGATTATGCGAAAACATTTTCAGGCGTATGTTTCCCAAGGCCTTTTTTTGCTCGGAATCCCTATCATTTAGGATATAATCTTTGGTCCCATTTAGAGCATTTATATGAAAAAGGTAAAATTTCCCTGGATTACTGGGAAGAAACTGATCAGCAAAAGAAAAATGAATGGGATAAAAAGCCATTTAATCGTCCCATCCAGGAACTGGAAAACCTGGTAAAAACCATCACTGATTATGAGTTTTTAAGACGGTTTTTAACACCGGAATTAATTTTTAAATTCCATTTGAACCGTATTCCAAAGCAACAGGTCAAAGGAATGGGTGTTAATAAAAATGATATCCTCAAAGAAGATGACCACTGGTCATGGATACAACCAAACATGGTAAAAAATGAGATGCTCAACTTTTTTACCCATTTTTATCGTCCCAGAATTTATATTATCGATAACGATTTTAAAGATGGTGGGCTTTTAATTTTTCATCGGAATGATTATAGAAAACTAAGAAAAGATTGGATAAGACCAACTTTAGCAAACATCAATTTCATATGGAAAAGCCCGGTGTATCTAGTTTCCGGAAATACATTATATTCATATTCCAATCACAAAATGGATGAAATTGAAGTTAATGAGGTTAGCTTTGGCCAAATTGCAGAAAAACTGCAGAACTTTGAAAAACCGTTTGTCGTTTAACAAGGAGATGATATGGAATCAAATAATCTAAAGGAACTTTTAGGATATCAATCGGTTACCACTAAACGATTTTCAGAGTTTACAGATGATTTGATGAAAAATCCAAATGATTATTTACATACGTCCTCATCACTAATTGCAGAAGCAATTCGCTATTATGGTTTTGATATTGTTATTCGCAGCGGTGAACCAATAATCAGCTACAACATCTTTAAGGACCCATTTTCCACTGGAATTAATGCTGTTTTTGGACAGGAACACTGTATTAAACATGTTATTGATGTTATTGAAGCCAGTGATAATGAAACAGGATTAAATCGGGGAACCGTTTTGGTTGGACCTCCTGCTTCCGGAAAAACAAATATTGTAGATCTGATCATCAAAGCTTTGGAAGAATATACTAAAGAGAATGCCGTTCGCTTATATACCTTTTTCTTTAAATTTCAGGGAAATGGAAGCCGCTCTGTTGAAATTAGATCCAGATTTAAACATAGTCCACTATTGCTAATTCCAGATAAATTAAGAATCAAAAGTGGAGAGACGCTACGACCCAGACAGATTCTCTTTGATCAGATCAAAGCTTATCATGCAGGAAAAGAGGAAATAAAAATTCCCAATTTTTTTCAAAATGCTGACCTGGATAAGCGCACGTTTGATATCATCGAGTGTTTAACGCACTCTTCAAAAAATAAGGATATACCACTCTACGATATTTTGGAAGAATATGTCCGCATTGAAGAGATTGAACTTTCAGCAGCACAGGCTAAAGGGGTAGCCAACATCGATGATACCATTCGCTTAAGAGCCAGAACCAGAAGACTGGATGTTGGCTCTGATTACTTAGAGCTATTAAATGAACACCTTCCCGGGCATACGTTGTATTTTTACGATGGTGCCATTGTCGATTCAAATCGCGGAATCCTTCATATTCATGATGCTTTTGGAGTGGGTATGGGAGCTGCAGATAAAGATTACAAACCTTTATTAATGTTACTGGGAAGTGGTAAGGTATCTGTTGAATCTACTCAAACATCTGTGGACAACACCGTCATAATTACAACAAACATTGAAGAAATGGAAGGGTTGGATAATCAGATTGATTCTTCAAAATTATTAGACCGGATTGAAAAAATTCCGGTGAATTATCTTCTTGATGCAAATTCAGAGATGGATATTTTAATTCGGGATATGAAGAACATGAAGGAACAGTATATTGTCGACCCGAATTTACTCAGAATTGCATCCTATTATTCTGTCCTAACAAGATTGTTAGCTCCCTGTAAGGAAAAGTTTGTTGATGATTGGACTGAAAGTAAACGGAAATTATACAATTCAATTTCTCCGGAGCAGAAATTGTTTATCTATGCTTCACAAAATGAAGATCCTGTAAAAACGATTCAGGAGTTGCCCCATTGGCATCCTTTTCAAAATGAAATGCTGCGTTTCGGTCTTAATAAGCACCAACCCAAAACATTTGAGAATCAAATTATAAAGCACCCCCATGCAATTAACTTAAGAGATTCAGAATTATTCACAAATGACCAGCTAAACTTGATTGATGATGATTTTATGCGATTGTTATGGAATGAGCATTATCCCCATGAAGGACGAACAGGCATCTCTTTTAGACAGTTACAAAATATCATGCGCAATACCATCGCTAATTCAGACGGACATAAGATTCATGTTGGAATATTCTTAAAACAACTTTTAAAAATCATTGATGAAGGTCCTAAACTCCATCATTGGCTCCGGGATAAACATACTAATAGAAACTTAAATAAATTCGTTAGTTCACGTAAGATTGGGGATTCTGTTATTCCTGAGGGTGTTGGTGATTATGGTGATTTTGGTGGTTTAGTTACAGTCGTTAAATACATCTACTATTCAATTCTAAAAAAAGAAATTACCGTTTGCACAGTCAACAGAGACCCAAAACAAATCGAATATGATCTTAGAAAATATCTACAACATGCACTCCTGTATAGTGCTCACAAAAACAAAGCTTTTGCCCATGTTGTCATTCCGAAATACTCTTTTATCGATCCTGTCAGTGGTCAAAAGATCGATCAACCTGATGAAGAATATATGGCTACTATTGAAAAAATATTATCTAAAACAAAGGAATTTAAGTTGACCAGAAATGAAACAACTCAAAAATTTCTAGACTTGCAATCCAGCAACGATTTAATGTTAGAAAAAGATAAAAACCTAATGACCTCAAGGAAAGACAATTTTTTGCAGTGTTTCGCCAAAGAATACGCCACCCTGTTATCATATCGAAAAGCCGATGAAGAAATTAATTCAGAGCATTTATTTAATGCCTTTTTTCACAAAAAAAACGATCAAATACAATTTAATCTATATTCCAAAAAAATCCAAAATTTCACCCAAACAATTATCAATAGTATGTGTTATCGGTACGCTTATTGTGAAGAATCTGCCCTGGACACAATCATATTTGCCTTAAGAAAGAACATCATAAAATTTGAGCAGATATTACGTTAATTTCCGGGCTAAACGCTTTAATTTGGTTATCTCTTGTTAGAATGAAAATTTAATCCTTTTTAGCTTTAACGCCTCCGGACATTAAGTCCTGGCTCAGGAAGATCAGCACCGGAAGAGGTTTTTGCAACCTGAAGTGGTAATTATAACGACAATTTTACTTTAGGATATTTGCCATTGTTGAACCATCAATATTACCACCACTAATCACTATTCCAGTGTTACCCGATGCCTGGACAACACCACTTAGCAGCGCAGCCAGGCCAATTGCACCTGATGGCTCGACCACTAGTTTCAAATAATAAAAAAAGTATCTAACAGCTTCAATGATTGCTTCTTCTGTAACAGTTACCATATCATCGACATATTCTCTAACCAATGGGAAGGTGATTTTACCTAAAGAAGGTGTACGTGTTCCATCTGCGATAGTAGGTGGATTATGCACGGTGTGTAATACTCCGGTATGAAAAGATTTGGTTGCATCATCAGCCAGTTCCGGTTCAACTCCAATTACCTTACTGGATGGATTGAAACCTTTTGCCGCAATAGCAGATCCACTTAATAAACCACCACCACCACATTGTACTAATATAGAATCGATATCTTCTATTTCCTGCATTAATTCCAATACAGCAGTTCCTTGTCCATAAACAATATCTATATGATCGTAGGGTGGTATAAGCGTATAACCATGTTCCGCTTCAATTTCACCAGCCACTTTTTCCCGGGTGGTTTTCTCGGGATCATACAAAACAATTTTAGCACCATATGATCTGGTGGCTTCTAACTTAATTTTCGGTGCATTTTCAGGCATGACAATAGTAGTTGTCAAATTTAGTATTTTTCCAACTAAGGCGATCGCCTGGGCATGATTCCCTGATGAATAGGTTAAAATTCCTTTGGATTTCGCTTTATCACTTAGTTGAGAGACAGCATTAAAGGCTCCTCTAAATTTAAAAGCACCAATTCTTTGAAAATTCTCGCATTTAATATAAATACTCGCCCTAAGCATTTCATTTAAACGCCGACTTGTCATTACAGGTGTACGATTGGCAATACCTCTTAAACGGCTTCCCGCTTTTAAAATTTCCTGATACATAAAATTAAACCTCTCAAAAATTACAGTACCTGTTATTCAATCTGTTTTAAATTTAGCAGACATGATCTGAATATTTTTTGTCAATCCACTACCGTTATGGACCGAAAAACATGATTGATTGCATCATTCCCGCAGCGGGGCTATCGAAACGGATGCCACAATGGAAACCATTGCTCCCATTGTTCAATAAAACGATTATAGAATGGAGTGTTTCCAATGCAATTGAAGGGGGTTGTAGAGTCATATTGGTAATCGGAAACAACGGAGAACGGCTTCAAAAACTATTTCCAGAAAGCACTTCCCTTACTTTGACAAAAAACCTGAATTATCAGGACGGAATGCTAAGTTCTATAAAAACTGGTCTTTTAAATGTAAAATCAGATCATTTTTTTATTTCCCTGGCTGATATGCCATTTATCTTGCCGGATATTTATCAACAAATAGGCACCTACCAATCCAACGATGTTGTCTTCCCAAAATATCAAAATAAAACAGGACATCCTGTCTTAATACCAGCTAAGTTTATCGGTAAAATACTTCAATATCAAGATAGTAACAGCTTGAAACCACTACTGTTAAAATTACCGCACCAATTGGTTGAGGTTCAAACCAACGGAATTCAATTTGATATTGACACCCCTGATGAATATCAAAAAGCGTTAACCAAAGCAGAATCAATATTGAAGAATATGAATCTATTAAAAAACATGCTCAGGTAGGCTTCCATTATTGAAGGATTCCCCAAGTCACATTATGCAATGTACCGCCATAATCGCACGGTAACATCATGAACGATGGGATGGCAAAGGATATCCGGATGGCGGAAAACAGTTCGACCCTAATTTAGTTACCGCTTTTCTAAAAAATATCCAGGAGTTTTATCAGATAAAAAACAATACTGATAATATTTCTGATACCTAAACGTTCCTCTATCTTGAAAAATAGATATTTAGTTATTTTATTACTAAAAGTAGTTTAATTCAGAGTATATATTATTAATATTTGATAATTATTGTATATTTCATTATTTTATTAGTTTTTTTCAGTATTTATCGAATAAACAGCATCAATTATTATTTTTCCAATTAATTGAACGCATTTGAATTGATTGATTTGATAATTCCGTTGATAATGTTCTATTATCCAGGAACAATGTCCGGTATTTTTTAAGGTTTTATAAAACAATTTTTTGGATTAAATGGATATGCAATAATTTATTCATTCTAAAAAACAACTTATGGTTACAAACCTTATTGAAGTAAAAATAGTAAAAGATAATTTTTTAAAAGTGCTTAATAAAGTGTTGGGCTGGCATCAATACATGAGTCTAGAAGTCAAAACATGAGGGTTTATGAGCTTATGTGTCGCTAACAGGTAAAGATCAGTACCCGACACTGGAAAGTCGGTTAAAACATTTTAAAACCGATCATGACAACGGATTTAAAGCAATAGAAACTATAAAAAGTTTTTCCAATGATAATCTGATTAATAAAAAAGGTTAAAAAGGTCAATTATGAGTAAAGAAACAAAACAAATTATGGCCATGGGTGATGAGGCAGTCGCTCATGGAGCAATTGATGCCGGAGTAAAGGGTGTTTTTGGTTATCCCGGTACACCATCCACTGAAGTATTCGAAAGTGCGGCCATCATTATTGAAGGTAAAAATGACGGTAGAATTGCCCGTTGGGGTGCCAATGAAAAAGTCGGATATGAAATGGCTTTAGGCGCTAGTTATGCTGGTAATAGAAGCCTGGTTACCATGAAACATGTTGGTTTAAATGTTGCCATGGATGCTTTTGTCAATTCTGGAATTACTGGTGTTCATGGCGGTTTGGTGATCCTGGTTGCGGATGATCCGGGTATGCATAGTAGCCAGAATGAACAGGATAGTCGTTATCTGGCAGATTTTTCTCTGATACCCTGCCTGGAACCATCAACACCCCAGGAAACATATGACTTCACCAGACAAGCCTATGATCTTTCTGAAAAATTAGATCTCCCAATACTCATCAGAGTCGTTACGAGATTAGCCCATGCCAGAGGTCCCATAGATAAAATTCCAACAATTCCACCAGTTGAAATGGGTATACCTACAGATAATCCGGATAAGAAATGGGTATTAATACCTGCTAACGCCAGGATCCAATATCAAAAACTTCGGGACAAAATGCCAACGGTGGTTAACGAAATGTCTGCTTATAATAAAATTGAATATAAAGACAAAAAAATTGGTATCATCGCAGCTGGTATGGGGAGGGCTTATCTGGATCAGCTATGCCAAACAGAAAAACAACTGACTGAACATTCAAGATTTGACGTTTGTGCTTATCCTATTGATAATAAAGCTTTAAGAAAATATGCGACTGAATGTGATGCTGTCTATGTTTTTGAAGAAAACTATCCTTATATTGAAGATCAATTAATTGCCTTTACCAATGAAGCAAAAATCCATGGTCGTCGGGATGATACCGTTCCCATGTCCGGAGAATTGGATTTGTTAAAACTCAGAAAAGCTTTTAGCTTAGAGTTGCCTGAAGCTAAAAGTAAACCAGGCATCAATATCCCTAATCGACCACCAAGACTTTGTAAAGGTTGTGGACATTCAGATGCTTTTAACAATATTCAGGAAGCCTTTAAAAATATTGGTGTCCCCGATCCTCGTGTTTTTGGAGATATTGGCTGCTATACATTAGGAACCTTACCCCCCTATAATTCTATTCAAACAACAGTTGAAATGGGTGCTTCCCTGGGAATGGCTCTGGGAGCTGGTCATGTGGGAATGGATCCTGTTGTGGGCTTAATTGGTGACTCCACTTTTTTTCATTCCGGTTTAACCTCTTTAGTTTCGCTGGCTGAATGTAAAGGAAATGTTAATTTTATTGTCATGGATAACCGAATTACTGCCATGACCGGCCAACAAAAAACAGTTGCCATCAATATAATTGAGGATATCGGGAAAGCTGTTGGATTAAAAGATGATCAAATCCATGTCTTAAAACCACTGCCAAAAAATAATGAAGAAAACGTGGCCCAATTGGAAAAAATATTTAGTCATAAAGGACCGGATCTGATTATTTTCAGAAGGGAATGTATTGAAGCTTATAGAAAGGGGTTGTACAAAAAATTGTATCCATCTGAATAATTAAATACCCTTAATTCAATTATCATTATTAAAAAAGGACATAAAAATGACAAAAGTATTAGATAAGGCGCAAGGGATTATTGTTGCTGGAGTTGGAGGACAAGGTGCGATTACCTTAGCCCAATTGATTCTAGGTGCTGCCTGGAAATCAAACTACCATTGCCTGCAATCAGAGGTTCATGGAATGAGTCAAAGAGGGGGCGCTGTAAATGCACATATCGTATTTGATAGTGAACCGGTTACTAGTCCCACCATTATGGAGGGTAGTGCCGACGTGCTGATTGGTATGGAACCACTGGAGACATTGAGATACATCCATATGGTTAAGAAAGACGGACATATTATCAGTTCTACTTCTCCTTTGATTAACATGTCGACTTATCCGGATGAATCAAGGGTTCTGGCAGCCATAAAAGAAATCGAAGGCGTCCACCTGGTGGACACTGATGATGTTTCAAAACAATTAAAAAACAGACATGCCGGTAATGTAATACTTCTAGGTATGGCTTCTACCTTTTTACCGATGGAACATGATCTTTGGAATTCAATATTTGAAGAACGCTTTCAAATTAAAGGAGAAAAGGTTATCCAGAAAAATATTGAAGCATTCGCCTTTGGAAGAAATTTAATTAATACCTAACAATTAATCATTTTGGGCTGAGCAATTTGGGGACATGTACATTTTCTAGTAAAGACTTAAATAAAGGAGTCGGCCCATGAGTAGCAATCTCTTTATCCACGAAACAGCTGTTTACGAGCTATTCAATTCCTATGGTTTAAGTACTCCAACTTATGCTATCCTAAAATCAGAATCAGATATTCCCCAATTACCCTTTGAGAAAGGAGAATCCGTTGTTGTTAAAGGTCTCGGAAAAAACCTTTGGCATAAATCCGACGAAGGTGCACTTCATTTTATCGAATACTCCAGGGAGAAAATTAAACAGGTATTCAACACCATTCAATCAAATCTGGAAGGTAAATATGAATGGATTGAATGTCTAATCTGCAAAAAACTAATTTTTCAATCAACAACCGCTTTTCCTACCGAAGCTTTTATCAGTATTCAAAAAGATGATTCCTGTGGACCAGTAATTAGTTTTGGATTAGGTGGGGTTTGTACTGAAGAATGGGCTTCCAAATTGGCGGTAGGCATTCTGCTATGGCCTGTCTCACTAGTTAAGCCGCAACAAGCACTTGAGGAAATTAAGAACCATCTCATCGGAAAAATATGGTTTGGATCTTTAAGGCAATGTCATCCGTTAACCTCAGAAGATAAAATACTAGAATTTTTATCTCAAATATGGAAATTAGCCGAAGATTTTGAACAAAAAAAAATAAAATTACTTGAGATCAACCCCGTCGTTCTGAATAACGATGGATATCCAGTCGCCCTGGACGGAGTCGGGCTGTATGATGAAAAGTCTAAAAAAATCACTAAGACACCTCATCTGGAGGCGTCTGCTTTACTCAACCCTCAAAATATTGCTATTGCAGGGGTTTCTGATAAACCCGGTTCGTTCGGAACACGTATTCTTGACAATTTAATCAATTCAAATTTATCAAAAAAACAGATTAAAGTCATAAAACCAGGAGTTAGTGAATTTCACGGTGTTGAATGCTATCAAAACCTGGCACAACTGGTTCGAAATCCTGTTGAAGTTTTGATCATTGCCCTGCCGGCTAAAATCACAGTGGCAACCTTAACCACTTTATGCGAGCAAGAAGGCGGAGCTGATGTAGTCTACCTGGTTGCTGGTGGCCTCGGTGATGGTGCAGATACAAATGGTTGGGGAATCCAGGTCTCCAATTTAATCGCGTCCAGAAGAGAACAGGAACTTTGGACACCGGCTATTATCGGCCCAAACAGTCTGGGAATTGTAATTTCACCCTTAAAAATCAGTACACTTTTTATTTCAAGAAATCGTTTACCGATTAATTACCATAAAAACGGGAATATCGGTTTTATCAGTCAAAGTGGGGCTTTTTTTATCACCCGACTTTCAAATTCACCCGAACTACCAATAAAATATGGTTTTTGTATCGGTAACCAAATCGATCGAAAAGCTTCAGACATTCTCAAAACCATGTCAGAAGATAGTGACCTGAAAGTATTTGGTGCCTATATTGAGGGTTTTTCAGATGGGGATGCCATCAAATTTGCTGAAACAGCCAGAGATATTATTCTAGATGGAAATAAAGTTATTCTTTACAAAGGTGGTCGAAGTTCTGAGGGAATGGAAGCTGCCGCCGGTCACACCGGAGCCATGGCCGGTAATTATGATATCCAAAAAATTCTCTTTCAAAAAGCAGGTATTATAATTACCGAAAGATTTGACGAATTTGCAGCTTTATTAAAATGGTATAGTGCTTATCCAAAGTATTCCAAACCTGAAAAAGTGGCTGTAATGTCCAATGCCGGATACGAAGCAGTAGGAAGTGCGGATCATTTAGGTGCAGATAAAAAATTGGGGCATCCCAATTTACTAATGTCATTAGGGGAAGAAGATAAAAAGAATCTGGACTTTATCATTGAAAAAAACCGATTAAAAGGATTGGTTTTGGCAACGAATCCCTTTGATATTACGCCTATGGCAGGTGACCGGGCTTATTTAGATAGCATCAGGTGTATGGCGGAAACTGAAGCTGAGACTGTCATTCTTTGCATTATTCCTCTGGCCGATATGCTACAGGTTTTCAATAAAGAAAAAGTGAAAGCCTTTATTGATGAATTGAAAGATATTATTGAAACAACTGGAAAAGCACTGGGAGTTATTGTTGATTCTGGAGAAATTTATAATCAGTATCGAAAAATGATCGCAGAATCAGGAATCCCTGTTTTTAGATCCATAGAAGACTTATTTAAGCCTTTAGCTATGTGTTACAATAGCTTTAGCAAATAAAAATCAAAAGTAAGATATTGGATTTTTTACTACTGGCCACTTATGTCATATCAACCTTAAACGGTTGTAATAAATCCAGCTGAAGATGAGGCATGTACACATTCTGGCATATCACAAAAACAACAGTATCAGGCTATTTTATGTCACTTGTTTTCAGAGGGACTGATTCGATATTGGCGATGTAACCTAATGTTATCCAATTATTGTCAGTCGGTTTTTTGAGGTTCTGTTTCTATCAGTGTTCGACTTAGCACGAACGAAAATCGGGCACCTTTATCCGGCAAATTTTCCGCAAAAATATCTCCATCATGGAGTAAAGCAATATTTTTACAAATTGCCAAACTGATTCCTAAGCCTTTTGCATGGGCCCAGATATTTTCCTTTGTAAACGGGTTAAAAATATCATTGATATTCTTACACTGAATACCAGGCCCCTCATCTGAAATAACAAAGCTTGTTTCTGTTTCATTTTGAGTGAAATGGATATCTATAGTACTTCCTTCAGGTGAATACTGAATCGCATTTTCGAGAAGATACAAAATAGCAGAATTTACCAATTGAATATCCAGTCGGGTGATATAACTACCAGATTGGTCAAAACGAATTTGAATATTCTTATCCCTGATTTTCCCCCCCAATACTTGGATACACTCCTCAATAATACTAACAACAGGCACTGTGGATAAATACAATTCAATGCCTTTTGTCAATTGGCATAATAGGAGTGTTTTTTTTGTATTTTCCAGTAATTCATTCCCACTAGTTAAAATATATTCAATAAATTGTTTTTCTTCCGCATTTAAATTTTTACTTTGTTTTAAAATCTCCGCAAATCCCACGATCGCATTTAGAGGCGTTTTTGTTTCATGGCTTTGCAACATCAATAGATCATCTTTTAGTCGATTGACTTCATCAGAATATTTTAGTTGCAGAAAAGTTTGAATTTTTGCTTGTAATTCGGCGGTCTGATAAGGTTTTGTTAAATAGTCATTGGCACCTGCATTATATCCCTCCAGCCGTTCTTCCAGAGATGATTTTGCAGACAATAACAGGATTTTAATAAAAGTATGACCGGGATCTTTCCTGATGGCCCGACAAACATCGTAACCATTCATACCAGGCATCATAATATCTAATAATATAATATCGGGATTAAACGAGGTAACTTTTTTCAATGCTTCCGCGCCTGAAAATGCTGTTTCAACCTTATAATCATCGCCCAGCACTTCCAGGAGTAACCTAATAATAATTTTATCATCATCTACAATTAAAATCCGATATTTTCTATTCATATTAAACATTACCAGTTTAAAGTATTTAATATAGTATAATATTTTTTCAACCAGAGCGTTTAAAACAAAGAGCGAAGCTCTAAGGTCATTTAATGTTTAAATACTGATAAATAACTAATTTAGCAAGGGTTTTAAAAATGATAAATTGCTTAGGAAATAGTAATTTGAGGATATTTCTTTCAGGTTCCCTTTTATCAATGGAATAAAAGTATACAAATTTAAAGAAATCATCATCATAAACCTTTAAGAAAAAGCTTATTAATGGATGAATTATATCTTGATTTTAATTAATAGGTAAAAAATCCTTATTTTTTTACAAGATAGTCTTATTTTATCAGAAAACACTTTTAATAAAAGCACTATTTAATAAAAGCAGTAATTCTGATGAATTTCAACAGACAGATATATATTTAAGATGACAAAAATATTTGATATTTTCAACCTACAGAGGCAAGAAGGTTGCATAGAATATCTTTATAATATCTTAAAAAAGGAGGTTATTATGGCCCACTATCAATCCTACTATTGTTATATGAGTAAAGGCATTCCCACAATTAAAGAAAAAAAACCTAAAGATTTCACAAAACTACCCTACAATTATACAACCTATTGCCCCAGTGGTGAAGTTGCTAAAATTATCTATCGGGCCAACCTGGCGATAATGAAACTCCGTGAAGATTAATCTGCAGGTCAGCTTCCTTGACGAACTATCTGCGATTAACATAAAACTTGAGACTCAGACAGGAATCTCGTTTTTGAGATAAATCGATAGTTTTCTGATCAGATTTGTCGAAAAAATCATTTCAAATACTTAATATCTTTCTCAATTTCAATGGAAATAGTCAGAAGATCTGAAAATGGTGTTTATCATCTTTACTTTTCCGTATGCAATGGCGCTATGGATCTTATCCACTGTCAAAAGTTATTAGTTGAATACCAAATTGCTATTGAAAACCCTGACTGTAAAGTCATTATACTATGGGGCGGAGAAGATTTTTTCTCCAATGGTATTGATCTCAATTCAATCCACAAACAATATAATCCAACCATACTGGCCTATAAAAATCTTAAAGCCATCAATAAACTGGTTAAAGCTATTTTGACGACTAAAAATAAATTAACCATAGCCGGAATACGTGGCCCGGCAGCAGCAGGAGGTGTTATGCTGGCACTGGCTTGCGATTTGCGTTATGCACGTAAAGCAACAGTTTTTAATCCATCATACGTTAATATGGGACTCTCAGGTTCGGAATATTGGTCAATATTATTACCTTCCATGATTGGTTTTGGGAAAACGCAAAAACTGGTCTATGAGGGATCTCCGATTTCAGCCCAACAAGCTTTAGATTTGGGACTCATTCACCATGAAGGATGTCTCGATCATGAAAGATTTGAAAAAGAAGTTACACTAAAGGCTAAGTTTTTAGCCAATACCAATATAAAAGCCCGCTTAGCCACCAAGGCGGTATTAAACAAAAGACTGCTGCAAGATGTGCACGAACAGGTACTCTTTGAACTACAGCAAATGAAAGATTGTTGTAATAATATGGAATTTACTGAAGCTCGAACCGATTTTGCAGAAAAGAGAAAACCAGCCAGCAATCGGCAATTTTTATCTGTAAGCAGTGAATATTTAAAACGTCATCAATAAAATGGAATTTAACCAGACCTTATTACAATACTATAATAAAGACATGGTTAAAGCCTTATCCAAAGGAATTCATCGAATATCCAGGGATCTGGAAAAAGTAAAAATTATGCATGTTTGCGGCACCCATGAGCACGAGATAGCGAAATTTGGTATTCGACAACTGCTACCGGACTCTATCCATATTGTACCCGGTCCGGGTTGCCCGGTTTGTATCTGCCCGGTTGAATTGATTGACCAGGCAATCACTCTGGCTTATCAGGATAACATTACAGTGTTAACCTTTGGGGATATGTTACGGGTACCGGCAACACGTGAATCCTTAGATGATGCCAGGAAAAATGGTGCATCAGTAAATATGGTTTATGGCCCCATGGATGCTATTAAAATAGCAACCTCTAATCCGGACAAACAATATGTCTTCTTTTCCATTGGATTTGAGACGACAGCATCTGGAGTGGCTGGTATAATAAAAAATGGTGTTCCCAAAAACCTGTTTTTTCTGATCGCAAACCGTTATATGCCTCCGGTATTAGAACTCTTAATGGATATTCATGAAGAATCAATTCAGGGATTTTTATTAGCCGGACATGCGGTTACAGTGACAGGAATCCACGCTTATGACTTTATGGAGCAGGAATATCAATTGCCTTGCGTGGTTAGTGGATTCGAACCCGTTGATATCCTGGGTTCTGTTTTAAATTTGCTCCAGCAGATTAAAAACAAACAGGCAACGGTCGTTAATCTGTACAAACGCATCGTTAATGACAACGGAAACGAAATCATGTTAAAGATGATGGATGCTGTTTTTGATTTAGTTCCGGGTATTTGGAGAGGTATTGATAATATCGATGGAACGGCTTACCAGCTGAAACCCGAGTTTGAGTTTTTAGATGCAGCTAGGCAGTTCGATGCGACACCACCCTTTGAATCCAGAGCTCATCCCCCTGGATGTCGATGTCATCGGATCATGTTGGGGGAACAAGATCCTACAGATTGTAAAATGTTTAAAACAAAATGTTCTCCGGAAAACCCATACGGCCCCTGTATGGTTTCCCATGAAGGTACCTGTAATTCATGGTTTGTAAATGCCGGTGAAATCGAGCTATAATGATAATACCATGAACAATCGTTTTGAAATCAAACATATTCTATTTGATTTAGGTGGCGTATTAATAGGGCTTTCAGGGGTTAATGAAATCATTGAATGGTCAAACAATACCCATACTGAAAAAGAGCTTTGGAACCGTTGGGTGAGTTCTCCAGCCGTGCGAGGTTTTGAAAGCGGTAAAATCGATGTTAACGAATTTATTAAACAGGTCTGCCAGGAATTCGAAATCTTTATTGGTCCGGAACAATTCCTGAATGCTTTTATTAAATGGCCACAAGGCCCATATTCAGACGTTAAGCCTTTTTTAAAACAGCTTAAAAACCATATCCCTATTTCCTGCTTATCTAACACCAATTACCTTCATTGGGAAAGAGTCCGGGATGAGATGAAACTGGCAACTTATTTTAAACACGCCTTTTTATCTTATGAAATCGGTATGTTTAAACCGGATTTCGAGATATTTGATTATGTGGCATCTCAATTATCACATTCACCGGAAGAAATCCTGTTTTTTGACGACAACTGCTTAAATGTTGAAAACGCCAGAAAGGTTGGTTTTAAAGCTGAAAAAGTAGTAGGTGTCACCGAAATAAAACAGCAACTGGATTTTTATCAAATTCCCTATTATTGATAAAGCATCGCTTCTCTATGATAAATCTTATTTTCAACCTTCAGAATCTGGCAATTCTTTTTAAAACTGTCATTGGTGGAATCGTTGGTTTTTTTACGAACGATTTAGCTATTCAAATGCTTTTTAAGAAGAAATTTGGAATGGGTGGTGTGGTTGAAAAAACCAGAGATGAGTTCATTGAAAATGCAACAGATCTCATTGAGGAGGATGTTGTTAATCTAAAAGTATTGAAAGAAAAGTTAGAAACAAAAGCGTTTAAGACACTGCTTGAACATTTTCTTCATCAATATTTAAACCAACAGATCCCAGATCAAATATCAGAAAACTTTAAAATTAGTCATATCCGAAAATCCAATCAAAGTTTTGATGCCTTCATTAATCAATTAAACCTTGATTCTGAAATATTCTTAAAAGCATTTTTTAAAAACAGTTGGGAAAAAATTCCAAGTGAGCTTTTACTCAGCAAACAGCTTCTGACAAAAACATTAGATCAATTAATCCCATTATTAATGCAACAGACTAAAATTATTGAATTATTTGATAATTTACTAGATCATCTTTTTCAATATTTAAAAACCCAAACGCCAGGTCATTACTTTAAGCAAAAATCTTATCAGGAGTTAATCAATTACCTGATCACACAATTACAAGAAGCTCTTAAAAAGCCTTCACCAAAGCTTTTAAAGCGTCTTAACCAGGCCATTGACATCTTTATAAATAGTATTCAGCCGCAACAGAATATTTGCATGTTGATTGATTACATTTATGATAAAACCTGGGTTGAAATTATTAATTACCAACAGTTTGACCAGCTTTTTAAGGAAATTCGGGAAAACTTTATGAGTTTTTTCTCATCACCAGCCGGTCAGAAAACAACCTTTAGTTTTGCTAAATCACTGCTCAAGACAATCAAAAAAAGTAATAACAGTTTATTTGATCTGGTCCCTGATCAATTATCCATTCAATTCGAAAGTTTTATTTATCTGCGATTGGTAGAGGTCATTAAATCTGTGACGCTATGGATTGAGGACAAGCGTATTGAAATTGAGTTGATGGTTAATCAGTCTATTTCTGATCAAAATATTGTCGCCAAAATTGTTTATAATATCGGTATCAGCCTGGCTGAAATGTTCAATGTTGTTAATATCATTAAAGATTATATCAATGGTAAAATCGACATTGACCAACTGGCAGAACAGCAAAGCAGGGCTTTTATTACAACCTTAAAACAATATTCCATTCAGGACATTTTTAAAAAGCTGGAATCTGAAAAAATTATCACGGAAAAACAATTAGCAGCGGTTTTTCAAAAAACGATTTTTACTTTAATATCTTCATTAAATCCGGAATTATTTCATTTTTTTCTGAAAGACAAACCTGATAAAATCATTCCAAAAGGTTTGTTTTCTCAAAAAATAGTAACTTTATTTCAGGATCATCTCCCGCCTTTTATCCATAACATCATTACCGGTGATAACCAATTAACGATAGGGGGATACCGAAACCTAAAATACCTATTGTTGATTTTATTTAAAAAACCATTAAAGGGCATTTTACCAGATTCTTTGCCAGTTTCATGGCTCCGGTTTATCAATCAATCACTACTTAAAGTGATTGGAAATTATCGAAAAACCATCAGTGACCAGATAAATGAGAAAATACAAACCGAAATTACAAATAAACCATTAAATACAATAATACCATTTAACAACCGCTTCTTCACACTGTTTCACAATAAACTAATCCAACTATTTTTCGGTTTTAAATCTTCTTTTTTAAATCATTATCTTAAAGATCTATGGCTAAAGCTCGGAGATTTCAAATTAAACTTATCACTGGTTAATCAGATCCAAAAGGTGATCTCAAACCATTTCCATCGGTTTACCCGTGGCAGTATTAAAAAAATTTCCAAGAGTAATTTACAAAGTCTAAGTTTAAAGGAGCTCTCGTCGGTTGTAGAAAATTTTATGGGGAAAGAATTAAAACCAATTACCCGTTTTGGCGCTGGATTAGGATTACTGGCTGGATTTAGTATGTCTGTTTTGCCAGGTATGGAACAACTGGCTGCGAAATTCAATATTGATTCAAAGCTTTTAGTCTTTAGTTTCGCTGGCTTAATTTTTGGTTTTATCGGCTGGGGAACCAATTGGTTGGCATTAAAGATGATCTTTCGACCATACTTACCCTGGTATCTTTTAGGATATACGATACCTTTAACACCTGGTGTTATCACAAAAAATAAGAACCGTTTTGCCGGTAAAATGGGAGAGTTTGTACAGGAAAACTTACTAAATGACGGCAGCATAGAAAAACTATTTGAAACAAATCAGGATGTTATCAAAGGTTCTTTTCAAAAAGCAATTCAGGATAATGACTATCAACTGCTCAATGATATTATTCAAAAAAATCGTTCTGAAATATCAGACCAATTGGCAAAGCTGGGTACCGATTTTTTGAGCTCTCAACAATTTCAGGAAACTGACTTTTTTAGCATCATCACCACTTATTTCAAAACTTTTGAACCTCTGATTGAATCAATTGATGCAGAAAGCAAAATCAGACAAGTAATTTCGGACCAACAATTAAAAATATTACAACCACATCTTAATTCACTTCTAAATGAAGAAAAATTTAGTAAGCAGCGATTGAGTGATTTATTGCACCACTTACCGGAAAAAGAACTGACAAGTACCCTCACCCAATTCTTATCTTCTTATTTTGTTCCTGTGACCAATCAGGTTTTCAGCCTTAAAACTATCCTTAATATCTCGGGGCAATTGGATGTAATTCTGGCGAAGTTCTCAACAAAACCATTAAATTCTCTATTAACAAAAAAAAGTATTAAACACGTCCAAAGCCAGTTATTTAGCCTTATATTAAGTATTTTTGAAAACCCGAGTCAAAGACAATTTGTATTAAATTATCTTAAATCCACAATTACAGAAGAGCTAAACTCGGATAAAAAAATAAATGAACTTTTAGACGGCAAAATCACTGACTTTCTTTTTCAAAAAATCGACCGGGTCACTCATTTTTTTGTAAATTTAGCCTTGAGATATTTCAAAAAAAATAAAGAGAAAATTGCCACCAGTATTTTTGACATGTTGATTGCAAAATCTGATTTTCTGGCAAGGCAGGCCATTCGTTTTTCAAAAGAAGATCTTCATAAGGCTATTTATGATATTTTCCAGACAAAACTTCCTGATTTTGTAGAAATACATGAATTGAGTTTACAAGAGTTGGTTAGACAACAATTACGGGTTGTGGGGGATACCAAAATTGGCAATATCGGAGATATTATCGATCATGATAAAATCGCTCAGTTTATTGATTTATGTTTGTCTAACCGACTGCTGGTTAAAGATTCTAAAAAACTGATTGATGCTTTCATAATCCACCTTTTTCAATTCGATATTGCTTATTTCCTACGTTTGATTCACCTGGATTCCTTTCAAAACATTGCAGGCTTATTTAAAGATGAAATAACCATATTGTTAGAAAATATCAAAAGAAATATTACAAATAACAGTGCTGACCTAGTCCAGGTTACCGGAGCTTTTGTTTCAGCCATTGTGATGGCGCTGATTCAAAAGATTAAAATTGAAGATATCAAGACCTCAATGACCGTTCCTGAGTACCAAAAAACGATTCATGTCTTGTCGAACGTCATTGTAGAGCAGGCGATTCAATTTAAATTAACTTCCAAATTTACAGATACATTTTTCAATATTAGTGAAAAAATACCTGTTAAACAAATATTAGATCAATCCAGTTTAAATCAAAATTTCACATCCATCTTTCAATTTATTTTGAACAATAAGGAACTGAAAAGCCAGTTTCAGCAAATGCTGTCACAGTTAAGCGAATCTCTATTGAATCAATTCAATAATATTGCCCATAAAGAAACACGGGAAGACCTGCTGGACATCGCTTTGAAAGGTTTATTGGCGGGCTTTAAATCAAATTTATTAAATATTTTAAACACAATCCATTTCAAACAAATTGTAATGGATCAGATTACAAAGATGCATCCGGCAAAAATCGAAACAATGTTTAACAAATTTGCCGGCTCTTACTTCCCAAAATTAATCAACTACGGCTTTGGTTTTGGCTTTGTCTTCGGGTTGAGCATGGATGTGTTTTACTATTTCGCCGTTTTATTAATGTCTCTTTAAATACCTGCGGGCACACATCATTGAATATCTATTAAATTGTCCATAATTGTCCATTTTACTATCTTCTAATCTGTCACCTACGTCCCCAACAAATCAGTATTGGTCATGGTTTAGTCTGCTTCGAACGAGTCGTATAGTATGAGACCACTCGTGGATCAGCACCGATACGTTCCTCATGTGCTAGTAAGCCGGGTGCCACTCGCTGAACAATATCTGTCGGAATGTGTTCTAAGGTCCCGGAGCATAGTGCGCGGGTCTGGACGAATGCTTTTAGATCCGCGACAGTTAAACGACTATCAGCGAAATACTCCCCGCCGCCACGGATCAGAAGTTCCTCAAGCCCCTGCAGGTAGATGGACAACCAACCATCTAATAGCTTTACGCGTGCCTGTTGAAGTTCTTCTCCCTTCAACCCGAATGTCTGCACAATATAGTGATTGAGGTCCTCAAGGGCCCCCAATACTTCATCACAGTAAAGTGCCTGTAGATCATCCTTAGGATACAGATCTGCTATTTTTCCTATATAGCGGCTAAGAGCGTTGGATTGGGTAATTTGTGCACCATCTATTTCAAGCGTAGGTACTGAATTGAAGCGTGTTTTTGACCGCATTTTGGTAAATTTAGGAAACGATATTCGATTGTCCTCAAAATCGATTCCCGCAATGTGAAAAGCAATTCGAATCGGCTCAGCACGGCCACCGTCGAAATCAAAATAACTAAGTTTGTAACTCGTCATTGTAAAGCCTCCTTATTTTACAAGTGATTTGATTGTCATGGGTGTTATCTATATTAACGGATATAATACATAATAATATGCTGACATTGGTCACTTAATAAAGGTTAGAATAAAGTGTTAAGTTTAAATTTTGTCAGAATAATTAATTATCTTCAAGGTGTTTTATTCAGATCACAATCAAATCATTAAATAGACATGGTCTATTTAATGATACCTGAAAGTTCAGTTTATTATTTGATTATCTTTAATATTTTCAATCCAACCTCACTAATCAACTGCGCGGTTTTTAGCATCGGCTGAATTAGCTTTGCGAAATCAGGGTGGAGTATGGAACTAGCCTTCTTGTTCATGTGCCGGGTGTCCAAACTATCGTAGTTTAAGTTAGAGCAGGGAAAGGGAGACGTGCATATTTTCAAGCACTAATAAAATGAAACCCCACCTTTGGCATTATCGTCAAACATACCGATTATCAGAACGTTTGTTTTTCACATCTTCGGGACTAGCTTGCATCCAACCGGATTGACTTTTTTCAACTTTGTCAAAATTGGCAATGTAAGGTTTAATGTCCAAAACAGGAGTACCATCCAATATATCCATTCCTTTTAACAATACCTTGTTGCCCTCCACTTCCAACAATTCCATAATAGACAAGCCGATATGATTTGGCCTTAAGGTTGAACGGGTTGAAAAAATACCTCTTTCAACCTTATCCATAAAGGGAATAACTTTCATTTCAACCCGTGTGGCAGCATGAAAATGGTATATTAAATAAACATGACTAAAGCCATCCAGATCTGATAACCCTTCCACAAACGATTCATTAATTAAAACATGTCCTTCAATTCCTTTAGCTCCTTTTGGCTGAATGGGCATATTTTTAAGATCCTTATGGGGTGAGTGAACAGTGCCAATGGGTGTAAAAGTAATCATTATAATTTAACTCCCTCTAAATCGGATTTGCTATTATTATGAATGCAATGTAGTTTTTTTGAAATATTGTTTTAACGAATCATTATAAAAAAGTCTTGAAAAATAATCTGAAAGCACTGATAGAAATTCATTTTGCAGTATTTTTATTTGGTTTATCTGGTTTAATCGGTAAATTAATCTCTTTACCACCGATGCTGATCGTGCTGGGACGCACCGGATTTGCTTCTTTGGCCTTATTGATCATTCTAAAAATATCAGGAAACATTCGCTTCAATATCAACAAAAATCATCTGTTTCTAATTTCTGCCACAGGTGTCTTGTTGGCATTTCATTGGTTCTGTTTTTTTTATGCGATTCATATTTCCACAGTTGCAATTGGATTATTAACCTTTTCTTCATTTCCACTTTTTGTCACTTTTTTAGAACCCTTAGCCTTTAAAGAAAAATTAAAACTTCAGGATGTTCTGTTGGCAGGTTTAGTAGTCATTGGGTTAATATTAGTAGTTCCGGCGTACGATTTATCTAATCAGATAACCTTAGGTGTCATCTGGGGGATTCTATCCGGGTTTACGTTTGCAATTCTATCATTGCTTAATCGAAGTTTTACTAAACAATACCCGGCCCTTCAAATCACTTTCCTGCAAAATTGTTCAGCAGCTCTGGTTTTGCTGCCAACCGTTTTTTTCCTGGAATTCAATTTCCAAATTCAGGATTACTTTTTGATTCCTATTCTCGGTATTTTTTGCACCGCCTTATCTTTTGGTCTTTTTGTAAAAAGCCTGAAAATATTATCAGCCAAAACCATCGGTTTAATTATGAGTCTTGAGCCATTATATGGAATTTTACTAGCAATTTGGATAATCAAAGAAATACCATCTGGAAAAACAATTATGGGAGGAATCATTATTTTAGGTGCTGTTTCAATTGAATCATTTTTGCAAAATCGTAAATTATAGCCATTAATTTGCAAGGGTATCTTTTAGAAATTGTAAATTATTGAATATTTGAAAAAATAATTGAGATAAAAAAGATCTCTCCTCATACTTCGTCGAGATGACATTTGATAATACTTTGATTTTAAAGGCACAAAATTCAAGTTTATTAACAGTTACCCAAACCGGTGCCCGGTAAGGTGGTTGCAATGAACTTGATCTTGTCATTTCGACGAGCCCGCGAGGAGAAATCTTATTAATTGAGATAAAAAAGATCTCTCCTCATACTTCGTCGAGATGACAATTGGTAACAGTTTGATTTTAAAGGCGCAAATTTCATGTTCGTTAACAGAACCAGTCGTTTAAACAAACAATATTTCAGACAACTATAAAAAATACTTGCACAAAAACATGGGTTATCGAACAATGTTCTAAGCGATATTAGTAAATAAATTAATCCTCACCTAAATTCTATTTAAATGAAAAATTGTTACATATTTGGCTATGGCAGCCTTATTAATTCAAATTCAAGATCAATTACGGGTATTACCGGCGAGGGTATTCCGGTAAGAATTAACAAGATCAAAAGATCCTGGTGTGCCACTTCTAAAGCTAATCCCATGGCTAGTGTGGGAATTGAATCAGATATCAATTGTAGCTGTAACGGTGTGTTATTTCCGATAGATCAAAAGGAACTGTCAAAATTTGACGCCAGGGAAACAGGATATTACCGTGAATTTTTACCAAAATCTCAAATCAATTTTTTATCAGAAGATATTCTCATCGGGGAAGACGTTTGGATTTATTTTGCAAAACAGACGAACCACCCCTGTCCAAATCAGCCGATCGTGCAATCATACGTAGATGTCATCATTGAAGGTTGTTTAGAGATCAGTCTCGATTTTACTGCAGAATTCCTTAAAACGACGACGGGTTGGGAGTACACCTGGATCGATGATCGATTATTTCCCAAATACCCAAGACCACTGGACAACTCAAACACCTATCAAAAAATAGATCGGATTATTCAAAATATGATCCCCGGATTATTAGATCACCGAACCGCAGCCTAAAATTTAAATAATTAAAGTCGCTTTGAAGATGGTGTGGAAAATAAGCTTGTTATCCATTGACATCAAACCATTGAATTTCTACTATAAATAAGATAATAGCAGTTGCTGTTTTTAATTGACATCTTTAGAGAAATAAAAAGAGATAATGAAAAAAACCTTTAAATTGACCCATCCTAAAATCAAAGTAGCCAGGCTTATTGAATCAATCAAAAATGAAGTCCGAAAGTATTTAAAAAGAGAACGGAGAAAAAATCTGCCGGAAGATGCTGATTTTTGGGATTTTAACTGCAAATTCGGTGAAACTGAAAAAAGTGCCGCCGTTATCCATGTCGATGATATCACTAAAAATATTGATCAGGCTGAATCAAAGAAACTCGAATCCTTCTATCTGGAAATTATTGCAAAAACAGGTCATCGTAGCAAAAAACCAAAAGAGATTGCCTCAACAGTGTTAGACGATACAATAATGACAAGCTAGCTGTAAATTTATAACATTTCTATTATTAACAATCCGATATCCATGCGGACAATTCCAACAGAAGCGATAAAGTGGCGAGACGAACTCATTTTGATGCGACAGAAACCTTTCGCCGAACCAATCAATTCAAAACATTAATAACACTAGCTTCCCACCTTTGGCCGAAACGGCGACCTGACCTTAAACTGAGAGTCACATTCGCATTAATCGCCATGGTTTTAGCAAAAGCTATTGGTGTTTATGTTCCTTTTTTGTATAAAAATGCCGTTGATGCCTTATCAGTAGAAATCGCAATTTTAACAGTTCCCATCACTTTAGTAATCGCCTATGGTGTTGCCCGGTTATTAAATCAATCCTTGGGAGAGTTAAGGGACTTCATTTTTGCCAAAGTTTCACAACATGCCCAACGGACGATTGGATTAAGTACCTTCAAACATCTTCATAATTTATCGCTGGCTTTTCATTTAGATCGCCAAACAGGTGGCATATCTCGTGTTATTGAACGTGGAATTCAAGGGATTAATTTTGTACTTAATTTTATGATGTTTAACATCATCCCCACACTCCTGGAGATCGTTATAGTTACGACTGTTTTTCTGGTTAAGTTTGATTATCGGTTTGCGCTGATTGTTTTTGGAACTATCAGTTCATATATCATATTTACAATGTGGTTTACAGAATGGCGGTTACAATACAGGCGTCGAATGAATGAAAAAGATTCAGAAGCCAATACCAGGGCAATTGATAGTCTTATTAATTATGAGACGGTCAAGTACTTTAATAATGAAGAACATGAATACAAGTATTATGATGACGCTTTAGCGGGTTACGAAAAAGCAGCTATTAAAAATATTACAACACTTTCATTTTTAAATATTGGTCAGGCAGCCTTGATCGCCGTAGGGTTAATAACGATCATGTTAATGGCGGGAAAGGGTGTTGTTACCGGTATCTATACCATTGGTGATTTTGTACTGGTAAATACGTTTCTAATTCAATTATACCTCCCTTTAAATTTCTTGGGATTTGTCTATCGTCAGATCAAACAAAGCCTAACTGACATGGATAAAATGTTTGAATTGCTGGATGTAAGTCCTCAAATACAAAATGAACCGGATGCTATAACTTTTTCACCACCACTCGGAAAAGTTGAATTTAAAAATGTTTGTTTCAGTTATACGGATGACAGACGTATTCTAAATGGGATCAGCTTCACAATACCACCTGGAAATACCTTGGCTATTGTCGGTTCCAGTGGGGAGGGAAAATCAACAATTTCCCGATTATTATTCAGGTTTTATGATATTAATAGTGGGCAAATTAAAATTGATGACAAGGATGTAAAGTCCATAACACTGGATTCTTTACGTGCTGCCATTGGAATTGTTCCCCAGGACACTGTCTTATTCAATAATACCATTCATTACAACCTGCAATACGGTAGACCTAATGCCAGTAAAACTGAAATTATCCAGGCTGCACAGATAGCCAAAATCGAAGCATTCATTCAATCTTTACCAGATCAATATCAAAGCAAAGTTGGTGAGCGGGGATTAAAACTTTCAGGTGGTGAAAAACAGCGCATTGCCATTGCGCGAACAATTCTTAAAAACCCTAAAATTCTGATCTTTGATGAGGCAACTTCAGCCCTGGATTCACAAACAGAAAATGACATTCAGATTTCATTAAAAGAAGTTTCAAAAAATAAAACAACTCTGGTTATTGCCCATCGATTGTCAACGATTGTGGATGCAGATGAAATACTGGTTTTGCAGGATGGAAAAATTACAGAAAGAGGTCGGCACTCGGATTTAATTGCCTTAAATGGAATCTATGCTTCCATGTGGGCAAGACAACAAGAAGCCAAAGAATATCAAACAAAATTAGATAAAGTTTTAAAACATTAATTATTTGCAATAGTAAACAATATTACCTCGTTTTAATGTCATATCATTAAATCAGTCTTACATATTATTTAACTGCATTCCAAAAATCAGCCTCATGGATAATCTGAATTTCCATCGACGTTTTTTCACCATTTGAAAGCATTTCCTGCCTTTTTTTACGCATTTCAATCGCAATTTCCACTTTCCGACCATAACAGGCAAACACCCACGCAGGATTGTTCCCGTCACCAATAATCAGGTAAGCAGTTGATTGATTGACTTCATCTGAATACTCACCTCCACATTTAACAATCGTTTCACTGAGTTTTTTCTTTTTTGATTTGGATATTTTTCCAGCAAAACAAAACAATTTCTTTTCAAGAATGATCTCCGGATTAGAGGCACAAATACCCGTTAGTTGATAGTTTTTTTTATCTTTACATGATAATTCTGAAACAGGTTCATAACCCGGATAGGAAACAAATTCATCAAAAAAGGCTAATAGCATTTTATGCTCGTCGGCATCGATTTTTCCATCTTTTAGCACTTCCACAATAATGGAAACAATTTCATCGTAGGGCCAACAGGTCTTCAAGCAATGATGATCATCCAGCCACTCTTTCAGATTCTCCAACTCTTCCTTTAATACCACACCATCAGCTACAATCCCTCCAACAATTCCTTGGAGTCTCTGTAAGTCAGAAGTAATTTTATTATAATAGACATTATCTGTTTCAAATTTTTTACAAAGCCACATAATATCAGATTTTTCATGTTTATCGATAATTCGATCCTCAATCACCTCAGATAGTCGTGGTATAAGCTCATTAAAGGGGTGACGATTTTTAAGATGAATGTGGTCTGAAATCCAGCTATTTACTGTTTTTAGTTCTTTTTCATTAATTTCAGAATCTATAGCGATACCTTTAATTAACCCTTCAAGCGTATGGATGGCTAAATCTAATTCCTGAGGGCCGGTGGAAAATAAGAAACTCCCATTAAATTCACTCATAAACACCTTTTTTTATTATTTTAAACCATCAGACGTTTTTTGATCTATTGTTCTTTGTTTTTAAAACAAAGTCAAAATTTAATAAAGACCTTTGCAATGCTATTCCTTTTTCTGAAATAATTATTAACGAGTATAACCTAATCCCTCTTTGCATTTACCTCAAGGCAAAATCAATACTATTTATAAAATAGGTCCCTCATTTCAAATATATTGATAAATGTTAACAGAGATATTACAGTTAAATCCAGTGTATTAAAATAGGCAAATAGAAGACCAATGGTTTTTACTTGAAATTCAACCGAAACTGGAAATGGAAATAGAACCATCAGATAAAGTCAGTTTTTTTTTAAAAAGACGTCTTTTCACTACCAAGGAATTTCCTTTGGCGATGTTTTATTTTATACTCAGCCATGATTTTTGGTTTATGATCGGCTTTCCCGCCTTAATGATATTGATCAGTCAGGTCTTCAGATCAAGTTTTCCTCTTATTTCACTGATTACCCTACTACTGGCATTCGTTTGGATTATTTTTTCTTTGTCTGCCCTATACAAAATGGGACCGGCTACCGGTTTAGCCTGTTTTATCAAAAATAATTTCGGAAATAAAAAAATGGTAGGTGGACTAAGGATGCGTTTCAGCCGTAATAATAAAACTATGTGGTTAGAAGGGGTTTTTGTTGAACAGGAAGTCCGTAGAAAAGGGATTGCAAAAAGATTGATTTTAGAGGCTTTTATAATTGCTGAGACTAAACAACCAACAGGGCTCCGGAAAATTCGACTGTTTGCACCGGTTCATCCGGCAATCAAAAAAATAGTAAACACAATTTTTGAGAACAAAAGAGCGATTGAAGTAAGTATCGATCATAATTCACAATTCATGAGAATCAAAAACCGATTGTTAAAAGGAATAAGATATTGACGCTAATCATATTAATCAGCAGCTATAATATCACCTCAATTTAATCTTCTTTTAGTGAAACCGGTGGCGCTAATATCTCAGACCAAATGACGGCATTTCTAAGTTTTGCGCGGGTAATTTTCTGATTAAAACATCGTTTTGATCCCTTCACAGATGACATAACTGGCTGTTTTTCCTGATTAATAACTTTCCTGATCTGTTCTTGTTTTTTCTGATTGTCTCGTACTTTTTCTATTAGTTCCCGTTTTTCTAAGACCAACTCTTTTTTTCGGGGAGGCCAGTGCATATCAATATCTTCTTCAACCTCAGCCTGATATTCATCCGGGACAATTTTTTCTTTAGGTGGCCATTCTTCAGTGGATTCTGAATTTTTTGCTTCGGATTTCTTAGCTTCTGCTTTTGCAGCTTCTGCAAACTCCTCCATCACTTGATTAATCCTGGAAAAAATCCCTTTCGCTTTTTCCGGTTTTGATGCTGTTTTATTCTCTGGTGAAGTCTTATTCTCAAGTGCCTTTTTCTTGCTTTTCATTATTTTTCTAAAATTGAGAAAAATAATGACAACGATAATCAAAGGAATAAATAAATTATCCATAAAACATCCACATCCAAAAATGAGTTAAAATGATTCGACACCAAACAGTGTCGAATCGCTTTAGTTGATTTATCTGTTATTCTTTGGGATCACTGCGATCATCACTTGCGATTTTATCTCGCATATCAGTATCCGCCATAACATTTTTCATCTTATAATAATCCATGATACCCAGATTTCCAGCTCTAAAAGCTTCAGCCATGGCCAAAGGTACCTGAGATTCTGCTTCAACAACTTTTGCACGCATCTCTTCGACTCTGGCCCGCATTTCCTGTTCCTGAGCAAAAGCCATGGCTCGCCTTTCTTCAGCCTTAGCCTGAGCGATTTTTTTATCTGCCTCAGCCCGGTCAGTTTCCAATTCAGCCCCAATGTTTTTTCCAATATCTACATCTGCAATGTCAATGGATAGAATTTCATAAGCAGTCCCTGAATCAAGTCCTTTGGCCAAAACTGTTTTTGAGATTAAATCCGGATTTTCCAATACTTTTTTATGGGTATCAGCTGAACCTATGGTTGTCACGATACCTTCCCCAACTCTGGCTAAAATTGTATCTGCACCAGCACCACCGACAAGTCGATCAATATTAGCCCTGACAGTAACTCTGGAAATCGCTTTTAATTGAATTCCGTCCTTAGCCATCGCTGCCACCAGAGGTGTTTCAATGACCTTTGGATTTACACTCATTTGTACAGCTTCCAGTACATCCCTACCGGCCAGATCGATCGCTGCAGCTCGGTTAAAATCCAATTCGATATTGGCTTTATCTGCAGCAATCAAAGATTGTACCACCCGAGAGATATTGCCACCCGCCAGAAAGTGTGATTCAAAATTGTCAGTACTGATTTCAATGCCTGCTTTAACCGCCATAATTTTTGACTGAACAACCAGTTTTGGCGGAACTTTTCTGAAACGCATAAAAATGATATTAAACAGTCCTACTTTTGCCCCTGATACCAGTGCCTGGATCCATAAAGAAATCGATGTACTAATAAAGAAAAACAAAACTAATACAACAATACCGATCACAACAGGTAAGGCATAATATCCAATTTCATTCATTACTATCTCCCTAATTTAAGATTTGATTTACAATAATCTGGTTTCCTGAAACAGAAACCACAACGATTTTGGTATCTTTATCTAAGTATTTCCCTTCTGTTACTACATCAAGTCGCTCACTTTCAATCATCGCGATCCCGGCTGGTCTTAAATCTGTAAAGGCAATGCCTTCTTTACCAATGTATTTCTGAGCATCTGCAGACTGGGCGACAACACCATCTTCACTGGACAACTTCTTTTTTAAAGCAATCGGAGATTTAGCCAATAGTTTAAAACCGGCTAAAATAGCGATAGGGATAGTGATGATATCCATTATCAGAAAAACCATTCCGATACTGGACGAGATACTATTAAATACATAATAAAGCGAATATCCAAATAGTCCTATCGCCAACATGGACAGTAATCCCCCCGATGGTAAAAGAATTTCCGCCATAATAACCAGTATTCCAATCACTTGCAATACGATTGGAAGTATATAAATATTATTCATTTTACTTTCTAATCACGATAATTTGATTATTTTTCTTTTTAATGACTTTAATTTCGGTGCCTTTTTCGATAAACTCGCCTTCCGATTTGGCATCATATATTTTTTGACCAATGGATACTTTTCCTGAGGGTCTTAAAAAAGTATCTACGACACCGGTATCTCCGACAACAACATTTTTATTTTTGTTGATATTAACATGGGCCGCTTTCAAGGTGTTTTTCAGGTAAGGACCACTGATGAACGCTCCAGACTTCGGTACCACATATCGGAAAAATAAGATCGATGACAGAAAAGCAAAAACGAAAGATCCCATCACTTGTGCCAGGTTTTTTAATAATAACTCTCCCTGCCAGGGTAATGTTGGATCAGGTAGGACAAAGTCTTGCAGAACCAGGATCATGCTCATACCAATAATCAAGAGCCCTGAAATCCCCGCGATACCAAATCCTGGTAACACGAACAGTTCAACGCCTAATAACAATACACCGATTACAAATATTAATAATTCTGTATACCCAGCCAATCCGACTAAATATTGATTAAAAAATACTAAGCCGAGACAAACAATCCCAATTAAACCGGGAAGTCCAAACCCCGGTGATTTGTATTCAACATAAAGTGCCCCAAATCCAATCATCATTAATATAGATGAAATAGAACCAATATATCGCACAAATGTCTCTGACCAGCTTTCCTGAATTCTGATGATTTCGAAATCTTGATACCCACGTTTTTCCAACATCTCTTCGATACTATTAGCGCTGAGTTTGGAAAAACCCAACTCAACAGCTTCAATATCATCCATCGTTAACAATTCACCTTTTGCAACAATGGTTTTTTTTGCACTGATTTTCTTTTTTTCAGTCGCATTTAAATCATCATAATCTTGTCCATCAATATATGATTTTTCCCCATCCATTAAAATTTCAAACACAACTCTATCCATGCTTACCATTGATTCCGCCAATAATTCCGGATAGTGATTCTTTTTGGCCAAAGCTCTGAATTTTGCCCTTAAGGGTGATTGAAATTTTTCCCCCATCATTTTAGGACCTTCGCTAGATACCATTATCGGTGCACAATCTCCAATAGTTGTCCCATGTTTCATTGCTAATTCGCTGGAGGCCAAAGCAATTAAAGCTCCCGCGGATATCGCTTTGTTAGTTACATATGAAATTGTTTTTGATTTAGGGATATTAGTGATGTGATCGACAATCTGAAGCGCTGAATCAACCCGACCACCGAAAGTATCCATCTCAAATATGATAACAGAATCAGACTCTTCTTTAATGCTTTTTAAAGCTCGTTCTATATAGGCCGCCATTCCAGGATCAACATCACCAGATACAGGGACAATAAATACTTTAGTTTTATCTAATGCCCATAAGCTAGACATGTCAGCATTACAACAAACAATAACCAACATCATTGAAACAAATATTTGCCTGAATAACCTTTTAAAAATGTTCATGTGTTTTTAATCAATAGATTAACGGTAAGCCAGCTTTTTTATTACGCTGCTGAATACTTGTACTTTGAAATGTTAATTTGATTTGAACTTCATACTTATAGCGGCCATCATTCTTATTAAAATCCTAAATGTGATCCCCTAACTTGATATTAATACTATTTTAATGTGTAGCTGAATACAATAAAAATGTGCTTCGATATTTTTTAAAAGCAGGACAATTTATATATTTTTTTTAGATGATCATTTTTCTGTCTTCTTTTAATCTTTCCTGTTTCAAATCATTAATAATAATATATAAGATCTGATTGAACTTAAAAATCATCAGGGTCTTTGGATTTAAATCAGATTGCTGGAAATTTCATCCCGAAATGATTCTGACAAACAATCAGTTAAAACATCGAGGCTTTTAGAAGATAGAGGAAATATTAATGACAACCGTCAGATGATCCTAACGATAACTATGAATCAGATATTTTATCCGCTTACCAAAAAGTAAGCTGGATTTAAGATAATGAAATAGAATTAAACCTGGTTCATAATTTCCAGGTATTTTTCAAATAGAATATTCCGACCGCATAATACGACAGCTACTTTTTGATGTTTAAAGGCATCTTTCAATTTTAATAGACCGGCTAATGCAACACCTGCAGCCCCTTCCACAATAAAGCGATCGCTTTCAGCCAGCAAACGCATGGCTTTTTTGATTTCTGTTTCTGTTAATAATACTTGTTGATTAATGACATTGGCGCAAATGGGGAAAGTTATTGAACCAAATTCGACAGGCCCGGCAGTACCATCAGAAATTGTTGGTTTTTCGGGTGCTTCAATAATTAGTCCGGCTTTTAAAGATTCATACATAACAGCCGAATTTTCCGGCCAGCATCCGATGATTTTGATTTTGGGGTTAAATTGTTTTAAATAGTTGCCGATTCCGGAAATTAAGCCGCCACCCCCCACGGAAATAAAAACAGCATCCAATTCCGGTAGTTGCCTACTGAGCTCTACGCCTATTGTTCCTTGCCCGGCGATGATATCGGGATCATTATAGGGGGAAATATAAGTGATACCCTGTTCTTCTGCTATTTTCCTAGCTGTGTCTTCTGCTTCACCACAACCACCTTGCACCTGTTTGACACTGGCGCCAAGTTTTTTAATAGCTTTTAGTTTAACAGGTGAAGCATCACTCGGAGTATAAATAACGGCGGGAACATTTAATTTACCTGCTGCTAACGCAATCCCCTGACCGTGGTTCCCGGTAGACGCAGAGATGACGCCTTCTTTTTTTTGAGATTCTGAGAGAGAAAGTATTTTATTTGTCGCACCTCGTAATTTAAAAGAACCTGTATATTGTAAGTGTTCACACTTTAAAAAAACATCTGTTTGACATATGTCACTAATTTCCAGGCTGTTTATTAGTGGTGTTTCAAGCACAAAAGGGCGTATTTTTTCATAAGCCTGAACACTGTTAATTTGATTTTTCATATTGAATTCCTTTAGAATTAATTTTATTGATTATAGATAACTATTGGTATTTATTGAAATACTCAGTAATTTATAAGATCATTGGAATAAGAAACTTTTAATTCCGGGTGTTAAGGTAGATATCGAAGATTATCTTTAGGTTTCTATTTCTGATTAGTGGATTAGCGAGCTATTGCTTGAAATGAAATCTGGTAAACCTAGGTAGTTTTATATTTAATGATTCTAACAAATACCCAATAATTCAGCCAGTTCCATTTGATCAGCTTCAATATCTACTTGCCGGAACACGTATTTAGTCCAGATATTTAGTAGATAACTTTGATTAAAATGATCTAATACTTCCGGTTTAAAGATGGCTTCAAACTGAGCAAGATGTGATTTAATCTCATTATGCTTTTGCAGGTGTATTTTAGTGACCTGCTCATAAGAAGTGATTAAATCTGAAGCTGCAAACTGGTTTAAGGGAATTGATATGGAAATATCTTCTGTTTTACTAATTAGAAAAGTCATTAAAACTGAAATTTCCGTCAAATAATTGTAGTAGTGACTATATGAAATGTGATCCGGAGTAACAATCAGTTCGATAAATTCTTTAAGTCGGATATCCCGCTTAGCTTTGAAGTGATTAATAATCGTTTTTAAATCGCTAACATAGGTTTCAGGTGTTATATTATTTAATGCAGCCATTGGAATTTTTCCTGGATATCTATTTCAACTAATTGCGGTTAAAGATAAACGTTTTTTGACTCTAACGATTTGATCTCTTTCAGGCCAGTAGATAATTATTTTATCATCACATTCATAGGGATTAGTATTGGTTGCGATTTGGTATTAATAAAATTTTAATGCGGACAATTAATAGAAACGATGTGCCTGATGGGAATCAAAGTATTATTTTCTGTTTCAGGGTAAAGAATAGTAACAAAATCCTGACCGATTTCTGAAATAATACCTTCAACCTCGTTTCCATTAGATAAGCTGAGTGTGAGGACGTGAATCCCCATATATGCTGACAGTTTTTCTTGTAAATCCTGAGACTTTTCGGGGCTGTAGGAAACAGGTTGTATGATTGTTGACATAATTATTAATGGAAACATCCCGTGATTAAGCGGGATTTAAGTTATGCGAGTTCCAACCAGAAAAACCAGGTTGCATGATGGGTTTTATACCAATTTAAAATTTCAACCAGAAGTTCTTTTTTATCCTCCGGAATGATTTCAGGGATGATACGGTCACAATAGAGCCTGATTTTGTCATCACCGAGAAATTCCAAAGCTTCAAAACAGAGGGTTTGAAGTTCATTTCTAATCCGTCCACTATCAGAAATCTTAACAGCACGATCAAGGTAAGATTCTCCGGCTAAAAAGCGGTTTAAGAGTGGATTAAAAACGAGTTGGCTGGTTTCCAGATCTTCCATCAATTCCAAAGTTAAAACCACTAGTTTTTCACCTTTGGTAGCAGAAAGTCTTACAGTAACTTTATAAAGGTTTTTACCTATTTTTTCGACCCCTGCAGCACCTGTATAAGGATCGGGTTTCATGTAACCGGAAATGGCAACAAGATCCCAAATTTTTTCAGGGAAAAAGTCATCAGCATTTATAGAAATACGATTACTGGGGATACCGGCATCCAACCCCTCATAAATCATTTCCCGATATCTGGCCAGTGTCTTTTCATCGGCTTCTTTATCGATTAAATCACTTAACTTTTCTTTAAAATCAGCAGCTTCAGGATCTAAACTCATGATATACTGTTCACGATCATAACTGAGCTCAAAAGTGGAGGTAAGTACAGATAGAAAAGCCTTGATATTTAACATTGGTGCCAGGCTGGCAGCTTGCATCGATTCAGCAGATGCCGCATAACCATCACAGATAAACATATGCAATTCTCCCTGATCATCTGTCCAGGTGCCAACCTGATAGGCTGGGGCATAGGTTCCTGAATCTGTAAAGGCTTTTAGACCTGAAGGCAGGGTAAGATTATCTTTGACTAAATGAACACCGGCGGTTTCCCACTCTTCCCAAAGTGCGCCAATTCGCTTCACCCGACTGGGACCTTGTAGTGTCCAGATATGAATATTCTTTCTTTTAATTTCCGGATAAGTTGCTTCAATAGCCTCTACGATCAATTTTCGGGGTGTTCTGAAGTTGACTAATATGGAGGAGTTGGCCGCTGTTTCAACAACTTCTTTAGGGACAATTAAATTACCAATATATCCCTCATAGGGTTTTGAAATACATAAAGGCTGATCAAATAAATGTAGAATTGTTAGGGGGCCTGTATCAGAACCTTCAGCAAATCGGGACGTATTTTCCAGCGTGTCAATGGCAGCTCCCCAAACAGTGATACCTGAACTCTTGATATCTTTATAAAAATTATCCCAGGTATAGGATTTATGATTGATTAATTGGACAACCTTTTGTTCAAGCCAATTTGCCACCTCGGGTCGGGCGTAGATCCTTCCAAAGCCCAAGTTGGGATTGGATCCCATTTCCGGTGTTTCTCCACCTTTCGCCATTAAGCCTTCGCCCAGACAGACCATAATCGCATGATTTTCCGGTAATTGCCTTGACAACGCCCACAAACTTTCACTCATTGCATAGGCTGAAATTGCATCGGCATCTTTTTTTGCTTGGTTTAACCCGGCTTTATCCTCGCCTTTGCCTTCACCAAAACGGCCGAAAAGTTGAGTTCCCAAGGCTGTAACTGCCCCGGTCATGGCAAATAGTCTTTCCATACGACCATTTAAAAAAGTGAAATCATCTAATGGTTCGTGTTCTTGTTCTCCTCTGGTCCATTGGACATCTACATCTTTTAGCCAAATGTGGAATCGGCTTAAAATCGGGCGTGTATCAAAAGCCCACTGAGCAATAAGATTATTCTTATTTATTTGTTTACTATTCATGAGCCCCCCTGAATATAATAAAATCGATGGTTAATATGGATTTAATTTAATCTTAAAATTATTCCTGGATTTTTTATTAAATCTACACCTCCGAAATGAGTTAAAAATAGTATTGCTTAGGTAATCTTAAAGTTTTGTAATGGTTTAACCATAAGATGCTTCTTTTCTTTTAAATCAGCAATCAATAAATCACTGATTTTCATGGGAAAATCACGTTCCATTTGTTCGACCTTGAACATGTCATAAAAAGCACCGGCCGCCCGGTAAGAGGTAACCGCAACCCTAAAAGAATCATGATCTTGTACGGGTTTCCCACGATAAGTGAGTTGACTTAATCTCGAACCAATGGGTTGTCCGATATTTAGATTGTAATCTATACCATGCCACATGTCATAGTCATAGCTCCTTATTTTAACGATATGCCAATCTTGATGTATATCAATTTTTTTACTTTTTTTATCACTTGGCTGATAACAAAAAAAGCTCGCAGATTTTTCCAGAGCTTTTTTTAGGGTTTTGCCGGTAATATTTAAAATACAGATCGTATTGCCAAAAAAATAATTATCCAAAATATCTTTAGTACAAACAGATTCTGGCAATCCTTTGAGATTAGGACTCAATAATGAGACGGCTGAAATATCAACACCGGTATATTGACACATTATATTTTGAATCCATTGAATGAATGGATGTTTTCTTAACCAAACATCCTGTAGGGGATTTCTAATTATGAATGATTTATCAGCAGTACCGATGAATTGATGTAAAATGTTATTACATATTTTATAGTAGGATTCAAATTGTTTTTTGAATGATTTTTCCGGCTCTATAGTAATAGAATTAATAAGTTCGCAGGATTTTTGGTTGGCGGGATTTCTACCGGTGAATTCTAATGTTGTATGCGACCATAACCTGGCTTTACTTGAGCCCTGAATAAGGGTCGCTTTATACGGGGATTCGGGTTTATGGATAAAAGTACGGTGCTGATGTCCCAATAACAATAAATCAATTTGGTTAAACTGATCCCATAATTGAAATCCCTGATTTTCTATCGGATTACTGATTCTGGTCGGTTTTAGAGTAACCGGGTCTTTTTCCAAGCCCCCATGATAAGAAACGATTAAAAAATCACACTCCTTTTTAAGTTTCGGAATATACTCGCCAGCTGTTTCTATGACATTGTTAAATTGCAATCCGGCGATGCTGTATTGATCTTCCCAATAAGGTACATATTCAGTCGTTAAAGCCAATACCGCGACTTTAAAATTTTGAAATTGATAGATTTTATAAGGTTCAAAGTAGGGTTTTCCGGTTTCCTGATCGATAATATTAGCGGACAACCAGGGGGTTCGAGAGTCTCGCCTGATCTGATCAATATGATTCAATCCATAATTAAATTCATGATTTCCCATGACCATACAATCGACCTGGAGCGCTTTGTGAACAAGATTTGCAGGATGGGTTAGTCCCTCAAATCTGGAATCCTGGTAATCAAATAAATCAACAATATAGTTCCCCTGAATCATATCGCCATTATCAATTAACAATATATGCTCTCCTTTTTTACGGTGGGGGTTCAGGTAGGTGATTAATCGATCAATGCCAACCTTACGGTATTTACTGTCATAAGGATCATCAGAAACAAAAGCACCATGTAGGTCGGTGTAACAAATGATGTTGAGTACTACTGGATCGGAAGGAGTCATTAAATTATTTATTGAAAATTGAATGGTAGTTGAGATAATTCTTTGATATCAATTGATTGATTATTAAAGCATTGATTCAGTTGAGTTTCAGGTTTGATGGAACCATGAAAATCTGAACCGGCGGTTGAAAATAAACCATTTTCTTGGACCTGATTCAGATAAAATTCAATTTGGGATTTGGAATGCGAGGACGAGTATACCTCAATACCATCCAAACCAATTGCTATCAGTTTTATAAGGTATTTTTTAAAATCTGGTTTTGATAAATTAAGTGTTTTTGGGTGTGCTAAAACGGCGTTTCCCCCTGCCCGATGAATCATAGCTATGGTTTCTTCAGGAGTAAAAATTTCTTTGTCTACAAATGCTTTACCTTCTTTACCTAGGAACTTTAAAAAGGCTTCATCCATATCTTTGACGATTCCCATTTTCAGTAACTGATTTGCAATATGTGGCCGTCCCAAACTACTGGTGGATTTGCTTGCTTTTGATATAGAATTTTTTGAAATTGAAATTCCTAATGTGTTCAGTTTAGTGATAATTTTATCATTCCTGTTTTTTCGAGCGGATTGTAAAGATTTTAACTTATTTAAAAGAAATGCATTTTTGATATCAATACCGTATCCCAGGATATGAAGCGTGCCACCTTCATATCTGGCGCTGATTTCGATACCAGTAATAAAAAATATATTTTGAACTTTTGCTTCAGATTGAGCGGCTTTGACACCGTCGATAGTATCATGATCGGTTATAGACAGGTATTTGATATTTTTACTCTTAGCTTTCCGGACAACTTCAAGAGGAGAAAAAGTACCATCTGATTTATTGGTATGAACATGCAAATCAACAATGCCATTTTTTTGGCTACTATCGCCCATAATAATCTTCCACCTTTAAATATTAATTTATTGAAAAATTCCTTTTTGTTGTAACAATTTTAAGCCAATACACTCTTGAGGGATTCGACAGTCTCGCTCAATAACATCTATTATTTTTTCTGCCAGCGCTTGATCTTCAGAAAACCATTCATAAGCAGCTGCTATTGCTTCTTTTTTAGTTGATTCAGCAATACGTTTTCGACTGTTGTCCTGTTCTTTTCCATGTTTCAGCATTAGATGATAATAATGGAGGCTGGGTTTGATTAGTGGTAATCCAAATTCCTTCCTTTTGCTATTAGTCCCGGTAGGCATTACAATTCCATGAGGATCAATATCGCCAAGATAAAATATCTCCTTTTTATCAATATTTTTAATGGTTTCATCCAATGATAAATTTTGTTTAGGAAAATTGTTGCCATCACCATACCAAATAACTGAGTATTTCAAAGGATCTGTATTATCATTTATTTTACAGAAAGACCAATAAGAAGCAAAGTTTTCCAAAATAAGTACGGGTTTATTTGCCACTGGAAATGAATGAAATAACGGAGGGGGTGAAACGACCCGGCAACCTATGTTATCTAGTTTTAGTTTTTCACTAAATAGTGAATTTCCTTTCCGGTGTTCATCAATATATTTTTCATCACCAAAAATTTCCAATGAAAGTTCCTTGGCAGGAATCAAAGGCTGTTTACTGGAACAACAATTAAAAAAATCCTGTTCAAGCAGGTATTGATTCAGTATTTTAAAATATGTTATCTGATTTCTGTTGGATAATTCAATATCTTTAAGCGTTATGTGCCTGACTGGAAGCTCTGCTTCCAATTTCTCCCTGATGGTTTTTTTTTGTGATCGATCTATATTTAGCAGTATTATCTTTGTAATTCTGGTTTTGTTCTTTTTGTCCTTATGGAGTAGTTTTATCTCTCCTTGAGATTGCAGTAATTTAAGGATTATTTTCAATTCTTCTGGATCGGTATGGTGATTTCTCCATTCCTGATGCAGCTTAAATACTTCTTCAAATTTGGGTTGTTTTTTATTCACATTTTTTAACAATTCCCAAAATTCCTGAGCTGCGTAGGCGTATGGATCATTGCCGTTCATGAGCAGTAAACTCCGCAGATTCAATTCGTCCCACATGGGTTCGATTATGGGTGCGATCATGGGCTACTTTTCTAAGCTGAACAATATGAGAAAAACAGGACTGAGCATTAAAATCCTTAATCGCGGTTGCATATATCAATTGAAATCCAAGTTCTTCTGCCAATTGTACTTGTGGTTCGACCAATTGAGGTGTGGTAGCTCTGGCAAACGGATTATCTAATAGTAAAAATCCACCAGGGGCTTGTTTAACACCAATTCTACTCTCTGCACGCATTTGGGCTAGAACTAAATATAACAGCAAGGCTGCTGTCATACTTTCACCACCACTCCCTTTGATTTGATCAATCGGAGAGTATGAGATTGTTTGAGATAGTTTGATAATTTCAATCCCTAACTTTCCTTGCCTGTTTTTAGCTTTGGCTATAGAAATGAGGGCTTCAGCTGTTAGTTCATCACCACTATCATTACTTGTGTTGGGGATTCGTTGAGAATTTATGAGATCATTAATAAAACTTTCTAATTGTATCCGACGTTGTTCGAGGCTTATACCTGTAAGGTTTGTTGATAATCTCAGGATTTTTCGATTACCCAAATTTTGTACCTTTGCCGGCACTCTGGCATTCTTTAAAGCTGAGTTAATTTTAGAAAGCGCCGACTGCATATGGCTGGTTAAGTGTTCAAGACATATTTCCAAATCTTGTTTGGTTTTTTCAATTTCATCGGTCAGAGCTGCGATTCGGTCATCAGTTGACTTTAGATGATCTTTAGCAAATTTACAGGCATCTTCAAATGGATTTCGGGTTAATTCCACGGCAGTTCTGTTTTCTAATAATCTAAACTCCTCCTGCTGTATAACCACCATGACTTTTTGGTACGAATTATGAGCAACTACATTCCTTTGATCATATTTTTCCCGGCTTTTAGCTATGTCGTCATTACACTGCGTTACCATTTCAGCAATTTTTGCTTGAGAGTCCGGTAAAATCATGGTCTCAAGTGCTTCATCCAAATTTTCAGGAACATGATTAATTAACACTTTTAGTAGCATTTCAGAACTGGATAGCTCCTGTTTTAGGGAACCTATAATATTAAATAGTTTTTTGATTTCTTCTACCATTTGGGATAAGGTTGCCTCTGCATCTAAAGTCTTTTGTTGATATATAGTTAATTGATTATTAATTTCATCACCGGATAATTGGTCTCCCTCATATTTTTGCTTAGGATATTTTCGTCCAGCTTCAAATTCTTTCTGCTCTTTTATTGTCTGATCAAATTGGGCTAATAAGCGACCATTTTCTTTATGAAGATTTTCTATTTTTAGTTCGGCTTCATCCTTCAAAAATAGCAAATCATCCTTCTCTATTTCAGCCAGCTTGATGATCACACTTTCTATCAGATCTTTTTTTTGTTTTTCATACTCAGCGTTTTTTAATGCCAGATTTTCACGGGCATTTTCCCTTGAGGCTTTCAGTCCATGTAGTCCTTTGTCTGATAATGCATTATTATATGCCTCCTGACACACCTTAAAGGAATTTTCCAACTCCAATTCCGATCTAGATTTTTCTGCCGCATTACTTTCAGCTTCGAGAACATCAACTTCGGCTATTTCGTTAATTTTATTTTGATAGTTTTCAATGTCAGAAGAAAGCTGTACACGTTCATCAATCAATTGAATCCGTTTTTGATCAAGACTTGTGTTTTCGCTTTCTAACGTTTTATTTTTTTTTGAAAGTGTTTCTATTTTATTTTTTAATTCCGAAAATTCAACAATAAATTTCTCATGATTTTTTTCAAAATCCTTGTTGAAATCTCTAATGGCAATCAGCCGAATTTCAAAATCTGATTTTTGGTTTTTTAGATTAAGTTGATCTTGCTCCAATTCTGATAATTTTAAATGCAGCTGTTCTTTGAAAATCCTCAATGCTTCATTTTGCTTTATTGTTTCATCTAAATCACTCTTAACTCGATCCAATTCATTAATTAATCCGGATTGAACTTTCGAACCATATTCTTCCAAATAAATGCTTAACAGTTGTTGCGTTTTTTGAATTTGACGATATAACTGCCCATTTTTATCTAAACGTTCTTCCAATTGTTTATTTTCTGACGCCAATACCTTTAGTTTATCATCGACTTTATCCTTATCATATACATCGCTGTTTTTAGGAGGGAGGGTAATCTGATTTTTATTGTTTGATTCATCGCTGTTCTGATCCAGTTCGCTTTTCAGGGAAACGATAACTGGTTTTTCCAGTATCTTTATACTTTCTTTGAGTTCTGATACTTTAGTCAATTCTTCCTGACTATTAACCATTATCCCTAAAAATAGACCTGGATCTGTTTCAATAATAGATTTAACTTTATCAGGGTCTTTAAAGGTATTAAATAGAAATTCAGGAAAGAACTCAGCTTTGGATAAGCCATTATCCCTTAAAAAATCCAGTGCTCTTTGGGTGTCCAAATCCATTAACTGTGATTCTGTTTCTGCCAAAAAAGTGCTTTGATGAACCAGGTGACTACGTTTTAGCTGTAATTCATTCCTTTCTTCATCCTTGCGCACCAAAAAAGATTTCATTTCCTGGTTGATTTTGGGTGAATCGGGTTCAAAAGCTTCATCCCCATCAGCTAATTGAAATAATATCCCGTTGCTTTGAAGTTCTTTTTTTTTCTCTGAACATTTATCTAATAGTTGCTGAATGGTAGTTTGGGTGACGTTTAATTCCCCTATTTTGGAGGATGTTGCATTAATATCAAGCTCATTTTGATGAAGTTTTTCATGAATATCATTTTTTTCTATTTCCAGGTGACTGATATTCTTTGTTTTTACTTCACACTGTTTAGAGATTTCCTTTATTAAATCCCAACCATCATCACTTTCCTGCAGCACTCCTTTTTTAACCAGGCGGTCACGTTTTTCATTTCGTTGTTCAATTTTGCTTTCAACCTTACCAGAAGCTTCTGACAGAATCGACTTTTGTAAGTTCAATTCTTCTTTTTCAATTTGAAGCGTTTTGAGACCTTGTTGTGTTTCCCATTCAGATTGATTAATGGTTTCTTTTTTTGCTACTTTTTTCTTTATAATATTATTTAATTTAGCCAGGTAGGCTCCAGCTGCCTTTCTCATTGCAATGGTAAACGGTGTTAAATCAGATCCTGCCTGTTCCAGTGACTTTTGAAAATCACTGATCTTTGCTTCGATGGCTCTTTTTTCATGAAGAATTAGTGCTGCTTTGATTTGCTCTTTGCTTTGTTTTTCTTTGGCTAATTCGGATTGACTTTTTTCTAAAGCACTGTTTTTTGAAATGACTTCGTTTTGAAAGTTTATGGATCGTAAAGCTTCAGAATAAGCCGTATTAAACTTGATTTCTTTGGTTAAGGTTTTTTGCTGTTCTTCTTTGATGTCAAGTTCTTTTGTATGGTTCTCAATGTCATTTCTTTTATTTTTAAATACTTGATTGAGGGTTTTATATAACCTGGCAGCAAAGGTTTTTTTGGCGGACCATTCCTTTTCTGTGAAAATCATCGCTGTTGCATCATCAGTAAAGGGTTCAAGTTTTGATTTCAGTCCATTTAACAGTGTTTTATTCTTTTCATATTCAGGTCTTTTTCTGAGCTTGTTCACGGCTACAGATAAGACGTCTCGAACTTCTTCAGACTTACCAGGAGGCATCACCATATGAAAAAATTCTTTGAGAAAGTCCCTTTCGGAACGAAAATTCATATAAGCATCAATCCCACCTTCCGCCCGGCAAAAATCGACTTGTTTAGACAAGGTCCAGGTATCAATCTGTACTGTTTCATTAAGATATTTATACCACTCTGTCTGGTTTTGATGACTGGAGTAAAAAGCATCACCTATTGTTTTAACCTTATCAACCCATCTACGAACACTGGCAATGTTAGTTATTTGATAGTCCCCTTTGCTCACATAAGGAACATCATCAAATGTTAATTGTTTGGAAGATTTAAAGGCAAAATAAGTTCGGTCATCCTCTTTGCTGATCTCATTCACAGAAACAAACTGTCCAATAACCCAGGGATAATCATCAGGAATCTCATTTTCTGCGGTTGAATGCGTCAGTTCCATTAAAATAAGACCCGGTTGTTCACAAAAATAATCCTCAAACCGATGATGAGCTTTTTGCAAATGTTGAACAAATAAACGTTTTTCAGGTATAAAACATGAAAAAATCAAGCTTAGCAAGGTTGTTTTTCCACCACCATTGGTCAAGCTGATAATGGTGGACTTGGCCTGCTCATCTTTAGTGTCAAATAATGGAATCTCCACATTTTCAAACCAGGCATCATCATAGCCGACATAATCCAGAAAAACGCGACGAATATTATACATAATTATTCTCCAATGCCTCCCTCTGGTCCTGCTTCTGTGGGTCTTTTGGGGCATGTGAATATTCATGACAAAGGTCAAATAATCTGCCGACAGAACGCCTTTTGAGTAATTGTTGATATTTATAGGTAGGAAAATATACATCTCCATCACTGGTTTTTTGCAGGTTTAACATGCCCGATTTTTCCAGATGTTTAGCGATGATCGTAATCGCTCCATAACGAAATTTTAAGGTTGGGAGCTTCGCATTAGGAAGTGTTTCCGGTAAAGCTTTGATCAATTCAGCACCCATTTTTAAAGAAGGGGCAATGAGTTCCTGATCTTCTTCACTAACAATATTATCACACATGTTCATCAACACAGTATTCATATCCTTTATGGCCGCACTTTTTCCGAGTACTTCATAATCGTCATCATCCAGATCATCGGCTGTTGGAAAAAAGGTGGCTGCGATGGCAACCTGGGTGAGGGCAATCAAACCCCGTTTCGCTTTAGCATCCATATCCTGTGGGTCCGAATCGCCTTCCAGTTCTTTACGGTACTCACTTAATCCCATTGCAAAACGACTTTCAGAGCTTAGGGGTGTTAAGATAATACCACCACGTTCAGATATATCTACCACAGCCAACGATAACCCTTCAGCTACCGCATTAACAGCATCGACAAAATCATGATCTGAAATACATAGTTTCAATAGATCTTTATACTCTGCATCTTTTTCTGTATTTGCTTTAGGTAAAAGCCCTTTATAAACCAAACGTGAGGATTTATAAACCAAATCGGTTTCCATTTACTCTCCTCTTTTAATTAGAAGGTTATCACCCGATAAATAAACTGATTTTGATAGTTTGGGTGTTAGTTTCTGTTTTTTATTGGTAAGTTTTTCAAATTGAAACTTTGGTGAACGATCTGCGTTTCCATACCATTGAAAGGAAAGATAAACCAGGCATAAAATCTGCTCAGCAGAAAACCTGTTTTCGGATTCTGCCTGAAGAATCACAGCCTTCAGATTAGTTTCACCTTCAGTGGGTACTGTTTGCTGCAGATATGCTTCCATTTCCTGAATTATTTTGGTTTCAAATCGATCTAAGGGGTTATTCAAAAGTACCAAATCAGATGCTTTAACTTCGGATTTCCCCCTTTCTTCCCGGTCCTGATCATCAATAACCGAGAGGATCATCAATGGGTCAAAAATTCTTTTAATGGACGGCATATTCATTGTCGCAGTAATTTCAGGGGCTTGTAAGCTTAGATCATTCACATTTTTTTTCCCCAGTAATGACAAAATTTCGTCTTCAAGGTTTGCTAAATTCGATATCCGGGGGGTTCTGAAAGTTCTACTTTGGGCCGCTAGGAATTTTTCATTGAAACCCATGATGTCTTTATGTAGATCTCTGTGTTGTGATTGGCAGTCATGGATGGTGTCATGCAATTTCAAAAGATTGTCTTTGTTATTTACCTCAGTTTGGTCAATTTCATCCGTCAGGTTCTCAAGCATATGACCTTCTTCTTTAATCCTGGCTTGAATATGATCTCTGGATTGGTCTAAAAAAGGTTTAATATCTTGCTGCCAGTCGACATTGAAGATATCCCGATTAAGTTTGAAAATTTTTTGTTTTAGACTATCTTTTAATTCAATCGTCCTTTTTCGATTCCTACCGGCAACCCTCAATGCATCCGCGAAATTACCTCTGTCAATCAGCTTTTGAATTAGGTATTCGTCCACTTCCTGAGCCATATTTGAATCCAATTCCAACATAGATAAATAAGCTGCGAATCCTTCTTTGGTGAGATGATACCGTCCTTCATCGTCTTCACCGATTTTAAATAAAATCAAGCGAAAACTACGACTCATTTTAGACTCTTTTTGGGCATCAAAATAATCAAATGCGAACGATTGGTGATTCTGTTTGGCGTTGCAAAGCTGATCCAGAATAATTTCACCAGCCTGGGCTGAGTTTTTCTTACTTAATCTGGGTTTAATCCGCTTGACCTCTTTAGCCAGATGTTGAATGATTCGTTCTCTTTTGGCACCTAAATCAAAGAGCATGCACTCGGATATATAGTCAAACATAGCAAAGGATAGATAAAGCGTATCCAACCCTCTAAACATATTGAGTCCGTCCGGTCCCAATCGAACTTTTTCATACTCCAGGCGAATTAAAGGATATAGGAGCAGTAAATTTCTGACCTGTCGAGATAGGTCATCCGCTTTAGTTTTAATCTGCTCTAATCGGCTTTCCTCTTTGGATTTGGAATCCTCTATTAGATTCAAAAAATCAAATTGTGTCGCCAGAAGGGGATTATCTGAAGGGCTTGTCATATTTAATCTATCGAATTAAAGTCCGGCCAAATATTTTGGGCATGATTATATCGAGTTAGGAACTTTGCCAAAATAAAAAGACTACAATAAATCGTTTCAATTATGAAGTCAAAGGAAGAGAAGTGGATTTATGGTCTTTTACTTGACAGTTATTTTTTGACTTGTATATACAAGCAAATATGGTCAAAAGAATTCTCTATATTATTGTCCCTAATCATGAACACTGTTTTTATCTACTATTTTTTTTATCAATTATGAACAAAATAACTGCAGATAAAATACCGATTTATCAGGTGATTAAAAATCATATTGTTTCAAATATTCAGTCAACCCACTGGCCGGAAAATCATCAGATTACTTCTGAAAATGAATTAGTGACTGAGTTTGGTGCCAGCCGAATGACTGTAAACCGTGCGCTTCGTGAATTGACAATGGAGGGTTGGCTGTATCGGGTAAAGGGCCTGGGTACTTTTGTCGCTCGAAAAAAAATTAAATCGGAATTACTGGAAATCAGGAACATTGCTGAAGAAATTATTGAGCGAGGATCTACTTATAGTTGTGAAGTTAAACAGCTGAAAAAAGAGTTTGTTAATCAGCATGTGGGTTCGATGCTGAGCTTAAAAAAGGGGGAGGAAGCATACCACAGTATTATCGTCCATAAAGAGGATGATATCCCGGTTCAGTTGGCTGATCGTTGGGTGAATCCGGAATTTGCTCCAGATTATTTAAGCATAGATTTTACTGAAATGACACCCAATGCTTACCTAACGAAAATAGTACCATTTTCTAAGGCTGAACATATATTGGAGGTGATCATGCCCAGTGAATCAGTTCAGGATTATCTGAATATTGAAGCTTTTGAGCCCTGTTTGCTACTACACCGCCGCACTTGGAGAAACAAAGATATCATTACTTATGCCACTCTAATTCATCCGGGAAGCCGATATAAAATGGGAGTTGAATTTGAAACTGGTCACCAAGTTTGACTTTGTTTCGGTATCAGGAATTATCCACTCAGAGGATGATTAGAGGGGAAATCGATGACCACTAAGAATGATAAGATAAATTTAAGTAATAAAAACAACCTACTGGAATAAATTATGGCCAAAATATTTAATTATGGTGAAGATTCTTTAACCGTTGAAATTGCACTGGATTTGGTTAGTGGAAAACAAAAAGGCGTTATTACTCCTCAGACCCGAGAAAAGGTTCATAATTGTTATCAGGAAGTCCAAAAAATCGCCAATGGCGATAAACTAGTTTATGCCATTAATACGGGATTTGGCTCTTTATGTACCACACGAATTTCTAAAAAAGATGTTAATAAACTCCAAGAAAACCTTTTAAAAAGCCATAGCGTGGGTGTTGGGGATGCAATTCCATTTGATACTGCAAAATTAATGCTGATTTTAAAACTTCAATCACTTTGTATGGGTTATTCAGGTGTTTCTGAAGCAATAGTAGATCGAATTGTTTGGCATATTAATGAAAATTATATTCCTTTAGTTCCGGAACAGGGATCAGTTGGTGCTTCTGGAGATCTGGCACCATTATCACATCTATTCCTGCCTCTGATTGGTTTGGGAAAACTACAACGCAAGGATTTACCTTTTAAAGATACCCGGCAGATACTTAACCAGGCGGGACTATCACCAATTGCATTGGGACCCAAAGAAGGATTAGCTTTAATCAATGGTACTCAATTTATGGCTGCATTTGGAGTGATGATTACCCATAAGCTAAAATCTTGCCTGGATCATGCTGATATTATTGGTGCAATGAGTGTTGAGGGATTGTTAGGGTCAGCTAAACCATTTGTAAAACGTTTACACCAAATCCGACCCCATCAGGGAGCAATTACTGTCGCTAAAAGGCTATCCGCCTTACTGGAAGATTCCGGATTTATGGCTTATCATGCACATTGTGACCGTGTACAGGATCCCTATTCTTTAAGATGTATGCCACAGGTTCACGGCGCTTCCCGTGATGCCTGCTTACATTTGAAGCAGCAAGTCGAATGCGAGATTAACTCTGTGACCGATAATCCTGTTATCTTCAGTGCTGATGATGCGGTTAGTGGTGGTAATTTTCATGGTCAACCGATAGCTTTGCCCATGGATTATGCAGGATTAGCAGCCTCAGAACTGGGGAACATTTCTGACCGTCGATCATATTTACTATTAGAGGGAAAGATTGAACTACCAATATATCTTATTAAAAACTCAGGTGTGAATTCAGGGTTAATGATTGCTCAATATTGTTCAGCTGCTTTAGCCAGTGAAAATAAATCTCTTTGTTTCCCAGCCAGCGCCGATAGTATTCCTACATCCCTGGGACAGGAAGATCATGTCAGCATGGGTTCCATCAGTGGTCGTAAAACTTTAAGAATTATTGATAACCTTGAAAAAATACTAAGTGTTGAAATGCTTTGTGCAGCACAAGCCATTGATTTCAGACGACCTAATAAATCCAGTATTATATTGGAAACCTGTCTTGAGGAAGTTAGAAAACAGATTCCACATATTGAAGAAGATCTGGAAGTTCATCAACTCATTAATCAGTCTTTAAAGCTAATTCAGAGTGGAAAATTACTTGAACTTACCAGTAATTTGGACTAAATGGAAATAACGAAACTGTGTTATTAAAAATGGTGTATGTTACCCCCTAATATTGCAGTTTATTTTGTTCAATAAAATCCACTTAGATGATTTCTTTAGTTGATAAAAACATTTAATTAGTATTTAATACAGACGTTTCTTATTATTTAAAGACTATTTATAGTTAGTCTTTAAAAGCATAGAGCCTTAATCACCTCTTTTTAAGGGATGATTAAGGCTTTTTTTTTGATTAACATCGATACTTAACAACCATAAAAACAGTAAAATAAAGAGGACCCATGGATTCATTAAAATCGCTGAATGGCATATTTCCACCGATTCCTACACCATTTGAAAATGATGCTGTTGCTTATCATCATTTAGCAGCTAACGTTCAAAAATGGAATACAACTGGACTTAGTGGTTATGTCGTATTTGGATCTAATGGTGAATACCCTTACTTATCTCTGGAAGAAAAGCTAAATGTAATAGAGACCGTTCGCCAAGCAGCCAACTCTGATATGCCTGTTATCGCTGGTTCAGGCTGTGAATCAACCCGGGAAACCATTCAACTGACTAATCAATGCGCAAAAGCGGGTGCACAGGCTGCTTTAGTAGTAACACCGCATTATTATGGTGGGAAAATGACAGATGAAGCACTTTTTCATCATTACAATCGGGTAGCCGATGAAGCGACCATACCGATAATTTTGTATAATGTCACAAAGTTCACCCACATTAACTTAGCACCAAAATTGGCTGCGGAGTTATCTGAACATGAAAATATTATTGGCATCAAAGACAGTTCCGGAAATATCAGTCAGTTGGGACAATACTTAAATTTAGTACTACCGTCATTTTCAGTTTTAGTCGGTACAGCAGGGGCCTTAAAGGGAGCTTTGGATTTGGGGTGTGAAGGTGGTATCCTGGCACTGGCTAATATCGCTCCTAAAATTTGTGTGGATATTTATAAATTAGTCTTAGAAGGTGACCATGAAGCAGCTGTAAACCTACAATTGAGAATGATTCCGGTCAACAATGCGGTAACGAGTGATTATGGCGTGGCGGGACTAAAAAAAGCATTGGATCTATTGGGCTATTTCGGAGGTATTCCCCGGTCCCCATTATTACCTTTGGCTGAAACTGCCAGTGAAAAAATAAAAGAAATTTTGCAACAGTCGCAGTTGTTATAGATTTTGATTAATTGGAGGGTTCTGATAAAACTGATTGGATTTTAGAGGTCAGCAAATTGATGGCTACACTGTTTTTACCACCATGTGGAATGATGATATCGGCATATCTTTTACTGGTCTCTACAAATAAATCATGCATTGGTTTTACTGTTTTTAAATACTGATCAACCACTGAATCCCTTGTGCGCTCCCTTTCCTTAATATCCCGTTCCATTCGTCTGATAAATCTGTGGTCAGAATCTGTATCCACAAAAACTTTTAGATTCATTAAATTTCTTAAATCCTCATCTCTAAAAATCAATATCCCGTCTACAAATATAACTTTCTGAGGTTTAATCAGTTGGGTCTCTTCTTTCCTGAGATGAGTACTGAAATCATAAATTGGTGCGGTAATCGGTCGGTTTTCTATTAATTCCTTAAGGTGAACGGTCATCAGAGAAGTTTCCAATGCTTCCGGATGATCATAATTAACTTCAGCCCGTTCTTCAAAAGATAAATTTTTGTTATGTTTGTAATACCAGTCATGCTGGACAACAACGACATTGCGCGACCCGATTTTTGATATGATCTGATTTACCACAGTTGTTTTACCTGAACCGGAACCACCCGCTATACCGATGACATAAGTCGAAAAATTAGTATCAATCATAAGAAATAAAATAAATTATTGTTTCTATAAATAAGACCTGATTTTACAAAGGTTTGCTAAATTTGTAATCAACGAAATTAATTTATATCAATCTAATGAAATAATTCAGTCAATCGTTTTTCAATTTTAAATCTTACAATGATTTTGTTGCCATTATCATCATCAAATAGTAGGCTGTTTATTGCCAACTCAACGAACAATCAGAACAGTTCAAAATAAAATACAATCAATATGATTGACATCTCCATACCGCTGGATACTAAAATTATTATCGTAGACGATTATGAGCAAATGCGTCGTGTGATGCGCGGTTGCCTTCGCGAACTAGGGTTAACCAATATTATCGAAGCAGAGAATGGCTTACAGGCGCTGGATAAAATAAAGAATGAAGCGGTGGAATTTGTTATTTCCGATCTAAATATGCCTAAGATGGATGGATTGGAATTGTTAAATCAAATTCGTTCTTCGTCTGAACTGAAGCATTTACCAATGATGCTGGTTACAGCAGAATCCGAGCGGAGTGTATTGATTCAGGCAATTAAAGCTGGTGTAAATAACTATGTAGTAAAGCCTTTTAATGCCGAAATAATGGCTTTAAAAATAAAAACAATATTTAACCCTGAGTAGATGACATCAGACAATGCGCTTTCCCCAATCAGTAATCCAACCGGAATAAACTGAGCATGACTACAAATAAAAGACGCCTCATAGTAAATCCCAAACCTTTTTCGCTGGATCAGTTTATTGCTGAACAGCCGAATGATAATATCGGTCTTTCTAAACGATTTGAAAATACTAAATTAAAACAAAAGCAAGGTAAAAATGTAATTGATGAAGCATTTCATGTCATAGAGCTAATGGCTGTATCCACAGGTAACGTTCTGGATCATACCGATAAATTATCGGAGTTGGTTCAGGATATAAAAAAGGAGTTGCATAGCCAGGTCAAGGAAAAACAATCGGTTAATCAGCAAGCGATAGATCTGTTGACACAATTGCACAAAACACTCTTTGAAATGATTGCATCACAATCATACCAAGATGTGGCCAGACAGAAAATGGAATTGGTGATTAATAATTTAGAAGAAACTTATCAACAGTTAAAAAATCATAATCAATCATTGGAAGAAAAAGTTACCGAGCGAACATTGGAAATTGAAAAGAAAAACAAAGTTCTTCAAAATACCTTAATAAAAGTTGAATGGGCGAACAAGAAAATCATGAACAGTATTCGCTATGCTCAGATCATCCAGTCGTCAATCCTGCCAAAACCAAAGAGGCTTTTAATTCCCCTCGGGGGCAAAAAGAAGTGTTGGATGATATCACAGTTATTGGATTTATTCCTTAGAGGAATTCATCATTAGTAAGTAACTAAAGCATAAAAATAATAATATTTTTATAATGCTAGCATAATGAGTTTGTTAAAAAAGAAGTTTAGAATTATTACAACCTTATATATACCCAAAACATTATTAAGGAATTCCCATGTCCACAATACTATTTGCTGAAGATGATGAAAGTTTATTTGATTTAGTCAGGTTACAATTTAAAGAAGATATTAATTCTGATGAATTTACCTTGATTCATGCAAAAAATGGAAAAGAGGCTCTAAATATTTTAGAAAATAATGATCAAATTGCAGTTTTGATCTCTGATATTAATATGCCGGAAGTTGATGGGTTGGAATTATTGAATATTGTAAAGGAGCAGTATCCGCTGTTAAAAACAATTATTATGACAGCATATGGAGATATGGAAAATGTTAGAACTGCCATGAATCAAGGAGCCTTTGATTTTATTATAAAACCATTTAAAAAAAGTGATCTAAAAAACACAATTCAAAAAGCATTAATGGAAGTGGACCGATTTGAAAAAATGATTTTTGAACTCCAGTTAGCCAAAGAAGCTAATCGTCTTAAAAGTGAATTTATGGCAAATATTTCCCATGAGCTATTAACGCCGATGCATGGAATTTTAAACTTTTCAGAGTTTGGTTATAAAAAAACTCTGGATGATTCATCAATGGATCAGGAAAAACAGAAAAAATGTAATACCTATTTTAGCGGAATTAATCAATCGGCAAAAAGGCTGCTGGAAATGATTAACGATATACTAAAATTATCCTTACTGGAATCGGGGCAAGAGAAATTCAATATTAAATCAAATGACTTAGATCATATTATTCGACAGAGTTTAGCTACATTAGAGAAAAAGCTAAAAACGAAGGAAATTAAAATAAAGTATACTATGCTTGATAATGGTACTTTTATTTGCGATGGTCCAAAAATTAGTGAAGTTATTAATAGAATAATGCAAAATGCCATCAAGTTTTCACCTCAGGCAAGTGAAATAGATATTCAGGTATCGTTGCAATCTGAAAATGAATCACATAATAAATACTTTAAAATTTGCATATCTGATCAAGGACCAGGTATCCCCAAAGGTGAATTAAGATCGATTTTTGAGAAGTTTTCTCAGAGCAGTACAACGAATACCGGTGCCGGTGGGCGAGGGTTAGGCCTTACCATTTGCAGAGAAATTATCAGCCAACATCAGGGGAAAATTTGGGTTGAAAATAATCAATCCGTAGGAGCTTGTTTTTGTATTCAGCTACCAGTTGCAGTTTGAACATTTTGAAATATGGTCAATATTCTCAGATATTCCTGAAGACACCATTTGTTCCCAGAGAATTGAATTTGCTGTTCCCTTACCGAACAGACTGTGTTGCAATTCAGTCTATTGATTAGAAATTCAAGTTTTGTATTTTTATAATATCCGAGGAAAAAATGAAATTAATTGATTTAAGAAGTGATACCGTCACCCAACCAAGTACAAAGATGAGAAAGGTCATGGCCGAAGCAGAAGTCGGTGATGATGTTTACAGAGAAGACCCAACCGTGAATCGATTGGAAAAAATTGCAGCTGAGAAACTAAATAAGGAATCTGCCATATTTGTCAGCAGTGGTACACAGAGCAACTTGTTAGCCCTTTTAAGCCACTGTCAACGAGGTGATGAATATATTGTTGGTCAACAGGCACATACTTATAAATATGAATGTGGAGGGGCAGCCGTTTTCGGTAGCATTCAACCTCAACCATTACCACTGAATAGTGATGGATCACTGGATCTGGACATGGCAGCAGCTTATGTAAAACCAAATGATATCCATTTTGCCAATACGAAATTACTTTGCCTGGAAAACACGTATTGGGGTAATGCTATCCCTATGGACTATCTACCTAAAGCTAAACGATTTACCGATGTTCATCACCTGGCTTTTCACTTAGATGGTGCTAGAGTGTTTAATGCTGCTGTGAAATATAAGGTACCGGTTACTGATATTACAAATTATTTTGATACAGTATCGATCTGCTTATCTAAAAATCTTGGGGCACCGGTAGGATCGATATTATTAGGATCAAAATCATTTATAGAGCAAGCCCGTAAGTGGCGAAAAATGTTGGGGGGAGGTATGCGACAGGCTGGAGTCCTAGCGGCCGCTGGCATAATAGCTTTGGAAGAAAATGTATCTCATTTAGCTGAGGATCATGAAAAAGCCATTCAATTGGCCAATGGGTTAAAAACTATTGATGAAATCGAAGTAGATGACATGACTCGGCAAACCAATATGTGTTTTATCCGTATTGCTAAAGAAGATGCTGAAACATTACCTGCTTTTATGAAAGAAAATAATATTCTATCTTATTCAGGTACCCATATTCGTTTAGCCCTGCATCTAGACGTTGATCCAGAAGATATTGGCTATGTTGTGAAGGTGATTAAACAATATTATCAGGAAAAAAAATAAGATTTCTATTGCGTTCTTCAATTGAAAGTAACGCCTTGTAATTCAGAAGATGTTCAGCCTTGATGAAACTTAGAAGTTTAGTGCAAATAAATCCTGCCATAGGATGATTGGCTTATGGATGCCACTACAGAGAAAATAAATCAAATTGAATCTGTATGTGCCACTGATGTTGGCCGAAATATTAATGAGCTGGCTAAGGTAGTGGCCGGCAACTTATTTTTAGCGGCTGAGTCGCTTATTAATCATTTAAACCCTAAAGTTGCTATCGTTACGGGATTTTATATCCCACAGTCAGATCCACCTGCCCCGGAAACAGATGGAATTCCCGGAGCTGTTGTTTTAGCTAAAGCACTGGACCAACTTGGCATTCCGGTAAATTTAATAACGGATAACCGGTGTTCTCAGGCATTAAATTACGCTGTTTCTTTACTTGGTAAACATCGTCAAATTCGTGTGGTTGCAGTTTCTAATACCTCATCCCGAACCGATATAAAAAAATTAAGCAAGCAATGGCATCAGGAGCAACACCAATTTACCCATATTGTTTATATTGAAAGAGCAGGACCTTCTGATAGCGGTAGCTGCCTTAATATGTCAGGGAAGAACATTGATAAATGGACGGCGCCACTCCATGAATTGATGACTACCAATCCATCTTTTGTATCCATTGGCATTGGCGATGGCGGTAATGAGATCGGTATGGGTAAAATTCCCTTTAAAATCATTAGAGATAATATAATAAATGGATCACAGGTTGCGTGCGTCATTCCTTGCGATTTTCTAATTGTGGCCGGAGTATCAAATTGGGGTGCCAATGCGTTATTACTGGCGATGGCAGTGATGAAACCAAATTGGCAGAAAACGATCCTGGATATTATAGAATCAGACGTTGAATATGAAATTTTATGTCAATTAACAAAGAAAAAATTACTAGTTGATGGTGTGACAAAACGCTTTGAACCCACTGTAGATGGTTTCAAGTCGAGCTATCATCATAAAATCTATCATCAGATGATTCAAATTGCAATGCCTTACAAATATTCACTGACCAATATATAAAACCATCCTCTCTGAGGATGGTCCAGGATTTATTAGTTCAATACAACATCAATTCTCTGATTATTATCTTTAACCATAAATGCTTTTCGGACTTTATTATTAAATTTTAAATAATAATTCCCCTGCTTCAAAAGTATCGTCTTTATGCGATGTTGATCCGTTAAGTAACTTCTCCAATTATAATGGGTTTTAATTTTAGATTTTGCCGGCTTTTCCTGTTTAACTTGGAAAATAGCCTGGTTGCTACTCATTCCGAATTGTTGAACGTTTGTCAGATTTACCGTTAAATAACCATAAACACTGCTGCCGGGACCGGCTGAAAATTTACTGATTTCATCTAATTTGAAAATTTTATCACTTTCACCAGCCTCTTCAATGGCGTCTATCAAGGCAAATAAACGATTTCTGAAAGTGCTCGGGTCATTTTGCAGATCTGAAAACATATCAAAATCGATATAGATTTTCTGTTCGAAAACTTTATGAATGATTTCTGTTGGAATATCTAAGTACAGTAAATTTTCAGGGAGTTTCAGCATTTGAACCTGATTATTACAGTCATTAAATTCAAGTTGCATTTTAGCGGGATCACTCATGGTCATCTGGCTGAAAACAGTATTGCGCCATAAACCGAAAAAATCATCCATTACCTGTTTAGAGCTGAAATCATACTGGTTGTTATGGTAAATCGCTTCATGTCCGAATTTTGTCATTATATAAACCATTGGTAAATCTTTTTGAGCAACCCTGGCTTTTAATATTCCAAAGTAGGCTGATTGATCCTCAGGCATTTTTTTTAGAATTTGATGAGATATTGTCTCAATCTGATCTTTTTGCTCACAGGTGTTGCCCATTTTTAACAATCGATTTAATTCTGTTTGCAATGATAATAATTCATGATCAAGTTCTTCGATAACAGGTTCGAATATTTTATCTTTTTCTTCTACCTTTATTTCTGTTTGAATATCCTGACTGCTAACTTTGTTTTGATCAGTCTGAGCCAGTGATTCCGGGTCAATTCCTGCCAGGAAAGCATCATCTCCCGTTGTAAAGCTTTCGCTATTGGAAGCTTCCACTTTCGTTTTTTTAAGTCTTATTTTTGATGCAAAGTATTTTCGGGGGAGCTTTAATAAACTGATTTCCCTCCCTAAAGTACCGATCGCTAGTAATCCAGCGGGGTTATTTATACTAACTGATGTAATTTGATCCTTTTCCCCAGTCAGCGTTTTTACGAAATTGCCACTGTTCACCTCCCATAATCGAATAGTTTTATCCCTGGAAGAGGAAATTAATGTTTTACTATCAATGGAGAAATCAGCAGTTGAAACAATAAAATCATGTCCTCGTAATGTTTTTAAAGCTTTTCCTGTCTGAACATCCCATAAAATTACTTTCTTATCATCAGAAACTGAAGCCAGTGTTTTTCCATCAGGGGAAAAAGCAACTTCCCGTATTCCACGTTGATGTTTGTTCAATGTTAATAGTAATCGATTATTTTTTAAATTCCATATTTTCACTGTACGATCCATTGAACCCGTTGCATATTTATCCCCAGCAGCGGAAAATCTGATGCTGTTGATTTGTCCTTTGTGACCCATATTTTTGTAAATAAATTTATTTTGATCCAAATTCCAGAGCATGATATATTTATCTGCCCCGCCGGAAATTAACAGATTCTGAGACGGATGATAATCAATGGAATTTATTTTACCCCGGTGCCCTTTCAAGGAGATATAAAGATTATCTTCCTCACTATTTTTTCTTCTGTCCCAAAGTCTTATTTCAGCATTCGATCCAGCTGTCGCGAAATGGATATTATCCGGTGCAAATTTAATTTGTTCAATGCGATGATTTTCTACCTGAAATGTCTTGATTAATTTATGGTTATTTTTTTTGATGTTCCAGACTTTTATGGTATTATCCATAGACGCTGAAATTAATGTAGAACCGTTTTGTGAAATATCCAAACTTTGAATGGAGTTGGTATGTCCTTTTAAAGAAGCTAAAAAACCTTTATCCCCTAAAGACCATGTTTTTACATAATTTTTTTGAAAAATTCCCAGAACTCTTTTTCCATCAATACTAAATCGACAACTTTTTACCGGTTTATCAACAAGATTTAAGGCATCCTGCTTTTTTCTGGTTCTGGTATTCCAAAGTACAATAGTACCATCTGTTGAGCAGCTAATTAATTTGTTCTCCTGGGGATGGAAGGAAAGCCCTTTTACCGGCTTGTTGTGGGCGGATAAAGTAGCCAGTAGTCTGTTTGCTTTCCAGTCCCACAATATAATCGTTTTATCATCGGATGCAGAAGCGATTATACTACCTTTAGCACTGAAAGCAATTTCATTAACAGGTTTTGTATGTTTGCGATGACTACTGATTATTGTTTTTTTTGAAATATCCCAGATTTTGACTTCTCCAAGCCCATTAACCCATGCCATTACCCTGTTGGAGGGATGAAAAGCCAAATCGACAACATTTTGAGATGGTTCTTTAATTTTTTCTACAACCTTGTGATGGTCTAATTGCCAGATGCGAATAAATGCGTCACTACCACCGGAAGCCAACATTTCACCATTATTACTGATAGCGAGTGTTTTAATCGGCCCGTCATGCTCCGGAAGTGATTTTATCAAGGCCCCTTTCTTGATATCCCAAATATTAATATTCTTATCCTTTCCTCCGGAATAAACCAGTGTCTTTGCCGGGTGAACAACAATGGCAGTCGCTTTATGTGCACCTGTTCGGATTGCTTTTAATGCTCTACCGGACTGATAACGCCAACTTCGAATCACAAAACTTTTGTCTATGGCGATGACATATCTCATATCACCGGTTAGCCCACCATCCAAAACCAAACCAGGTGGTGTATAATAGGTCCGGTGGATTATATATTCATTCTTGGCAAACAAAGTGGTTGCCAAAAAACAAATAATCAAGCTGACAATGATTTTTTTCATAAGATTATTTTTTATAAAATTGGAAAAGAGCAAATACTTCATTCTGGTTTGCAATTAAAACGACACGATCATATTTTTTAAATTCATAATTAGGACCTGGATTCGTGACTATTTCTCCATTGGTTTTTTCAACGGCAATAATGATGACATTAAACCGATCTCTAATTCCACAATCCCGAATTTTCTGGCCAATTAAGGGGTTATTTTCTTCAATTTCCAGTTCTTCAATACTGAGTTCAAAATGACCTTTTTGATGGGCAAAATCAAGAATTTTACTGATAGTGGGTTTGATAATAATTTGGGAAATTTTATCACTACCAATTTGGTATGGATTAATGACATGATCTGCTCCAGCTCGTTTTAGCTTGCTTTTAGTGCTTTCAAACTCATAACGGGCAATAATAAAAAAATCAGGGTTCAACTCCCGGGCTGTTAATGTTATAAACACATTACCTGCATCCGTATTGACAGTAGAAACTAGGCCTTGGGCAGTTCTGATTCCGGCTTTGATTAGAATATCCTCAGAACTTGCATCTCCGTGAACCACCGGGATATTGTATTCGCTTGGTGCTTTATTTGTATCATTATCGATGACAACGATTTTTATATCGTTATTAATTAGATTTTCACAGACATCTTGCCCAATCCGGCCAAATCCACAAATAATGAAATGATCTTTCATATTCTGAAGTGTCTTTTCCATCTTTTTTTCTCTATAGGTATTCCCGAATAATGGTTTTAAAACCTGCAAGGATAAATTTCTGATAACAATGGCAAAATTACTGATTCCGGTAATGATTAAAATCATTGTAAAAATTTTACCGCCATTGGATAAAGAGTGAATTTCTCCGTAACCGACCGTAGTTAAAGAAATAATGGTCATATATAGAGATTCAAATAAACTCCACCCTTCTATTAAGTGGTAACCAAAGGTTCCCATTAATACAATAATCAACAAATGGCTGACTGATTTAGAAATTTGCCAAAGCATTTACTTTTTATGATTTTAAAATTTGAGATGTTATTTGGTTTCTGTAAATCCGACCATGAGTCTGCCATCAAATAAGGAGTTTGCACAGCTTAAATACTCAAATTCTTACTAATTTGTTTAATCCAATAAATTCATAATTGATATAAAATGACTAATTTGATAATTCAGGGAGTCATCCTTATTTAACTATAATTTCAGATTGCTATATAAATACGCCAAACCTATCCTGTGATCATTTTAGTTAATATTCTCCTCGGACATTAGAGTTGATAAAAAATATTTTATTGCCTATCATTAATGAAATAATCAGGAACTGATTAACCATGATCATTCAACAAGAGTGAAATGCCAGTGACTCAAATTTATCGTTTGTAATGGTTTTTCGAAATTCGTTTATTTAACATATCGTTAATTATGGCAAAAAAAATAGTCGATCTAATATATCTAGACCCCCCGTTAGATGATAAATCCGCAGCGTCCAAGATCAATAAAAAAATTGATTCCTGGGGAGCAAAACTTAAATCACTGCAGGAAACTTACTTTGAACAGCATTTTGATTCAGGTGCTCCAGATGTTCTAGAAATCATGGATATGCGCAAATTCCTGAAAAGGTTTTTAGCCCAACGTGTTTACTGGATCGAACACAACGTTCAAAACGCTACTTTGAAAAAGAAATATTTAAAAGTATTACCTCCTTTTACTCAAAAAGGGGGGTTGAAAACACTGTTAATGCATTTTTATCAAGTAAAGGAATCCGAGGATAAAAAAAGTATTATCTATGATCCTCAGAATGAAAATGATAAGGAATTACGAATATTATGGGATATTTATAAACTTAGAAAAACAGTCGCTTCCATTAATACCGTCAAAAAAGCATTGGATGATCCGGATCTGTTCCCGTCTATTTTCAATAAGGAACAACGCTTGAAATGCTTGGAGGCCTTAAAAACGGTGTTTAATTTATTATTTCAGATGTGTATCCAAAAACCTTACCAAAAAGAACTTTATACAGAATTATCAGGGAAATATCTAAAACCTGAAGAGATTGTTAGCCGGTGGGATAGAAAGGTTAGTTTTGTTTATCCACATGTGGTTAGGAAGTTTGACTATCGGAATCATTTTTTCTATGTTTACTTCTACTCTGGAATGCGTGCAAAAATTGGTGGGAAAATGAAAGAGTTCCACTATAATTATTTGGATTTTGAAATCATAAAACAGGAATTTTTAATTAATTGGCTAAACACCAAATTGGGTGGAAACCAAAGGAAAGTTGAAATTTACAGTAAGTATTCAATGAATGATAAAACCCTGGATCAGATCATCGCAGAAGACCCTTCCCGGGAAATAGAAATTTTACAACAATTGCCGCTCAATGTATTTAATGATATCACTTCCGAAATAAATACTCAGGTTGACGATGAATTAAAAACTGAAGTGGATCCATTATCAGAAGTTCATGGTGATTTTGCGGAAGTCAAAAAAAATTATGATACTTCTCATAGATTATTGAAATCCTCCATGCAAAAATTAAAATTGTTTATTGGCAAAAAAAAGCAACCTGAATCAGAAATTGAAACACCGACTTTTATTGAAAAGCAGGTAAAATCGGAACCATTTTCGGAGCCGACCCCGATTGTCGATATGACTCCAAAATATGAAATTTTTAAAATCAAAAAAAATCAGATTGATTATCCGTATTTTAAAAAGGAAACCACTGGTTACAAACAAAAACTGTCACTGCTGAGGGTTAAGTTAGGGACGGATTTCACGCCGTTCAACAGCCGATTATCAAAGTTTTTAAATGCAGTAAGTGAATCCGCTTTTATAACCCGCCGCACTCCCAAACATGAATGGGCTTGCCCTTACCATATTAAAGAAACAATTGGGGAGAAGGCAACACATCATTTGTTGATTTTAGGGGCTGAAGTAAAAGCAAAACAACTCAGTATGGGTTATAGTGAGGGTGCGAGCCAAAAGGCATATGCTTATACTTGTTTTTTTGTTTATGGTTGTAATGAAAATAATCCAATTATGGGTGAAGTTCTCGACAAGAGAAATGCCAGAGGCGTTGAATTTAATGAATTTGACTTCATCAACCCGGAGGTTCAAAAAACAACCCTGATGTTATTTGATAAGGTAATGGCAAAAGAAAAAATGTAAAACCATAATCAATCATATTCCTCAGTACCCTAAATTACACTAAACTGATCATTTTAGGAGATTCAAATTGTCTAAATTACGTAGCAGTATAACAACTGAAGGAAAAACCATGGCCGGTGCCAGATCACTGTGGCGGGCAAATGGGATGAAAGATGAAGATTTTAAAAAACCGATTATTGCCATCGTTAACTCATTCACTCAATTTGTCCCTGGACATGTTCACCTGCATGATGTCGGACAAAAAGTTAAAAAGATCATTGATGCTAACGGTGGCTTTGGAGCTGAATTTAACACCATAGCCATTGATGATGGGATTGCCATGGGACACGGTGGAATGCTTTATTCTTTACCCAGTCGTGATTTAATTGCTGACTCTGTTGAATATATGGTTAATGCACACGTTGCTGATGCCATGATCTGCATTAGTAATTGTGATAAAATTACACCGGGAATGTTGATGGCTGCCATGCGACTGAACATTCCAGCGATATTTGTCTCCGGTGGTCCCATGGAAGCAGGAAGAAGCAAAGGTAAGAAACTGGATCTGATTGATGCCATGCTGGCAGGTGGTGAAGATAATGTTAATGAAGATACTTTAAATGAATTGGAACGGGAAGCTTGTCCGACCTGTGGTTCATGCTCAGGATTGTTTACCGCCAATAGCATGAATTGTCTGGCGGAAGTATTAGGTATTGCCTTGCCAGGTAACGGCACCCTGGTCGCCACTCACCAAAATCGATGGCAGTTATTCGAAACAGCCGCTAAAAGAATTGTAGAGATAGCAAATTCCCACTATCTGGAAGGAAATGACAAAATTCTGCCTCGCTCAATCTGCACCTCAGATACCTTTAAAAATGCCATGGCTCTGGATATTGCCATGGGAGGTTCCACCAACACTGTGTTGCATCTTCTGGCCATTGCCCATGAAGCAGAAGTGGACTTCACTATGAAAGATATGGATGAAATTTCCAGAAAAATCCCGACGCTTTGTAAAGTTGCACCTTCCTCAGATTATCATGTGGAAGACGTTCACCAGGCAGGTGGAATAATGCGAATTCTGGAAGAATTGAAATTAAAAGGATTGATTAATCCCGATCCAAATACTGTATTAGGGCTAACAATAGGAAACTTAATTGATAAATATTCCATTAAAGGCAATATTAAACCGGAAGTGGAAAAATTGTACCTATCCGGTCCCGGTGGTAAACGCAGTACAGAAGGATTTAATCAGAATGCTCAATTTGCAAATTTAGATCTGGATGAAAAATCCGGTTGTATTCGATCCGTAGAAAATGCCTATAGTAAAGACGGTGGCCTTTGCGTGCTTTATGGTAATATTGCTGAGGATGGTTGTATCGTTAAGACAGCAGGTGTTGATGAAAAAATTTGGGTTTTTGAAGGAAAAGCCAGGGTATTCTACTCTCAAGAGGAAGCCTGTAATTCTATTTTAAATAATTCAATTCAATCCGGTGATGTTTTAATTATTCGCTACGAGGGCCCTAAAGGTGGTCCTGGTATGCAGGAAATGCTATATCCAACGACTTATTTGAAATCTAAAAACCTGGGTAAAGTTTGTGCTTTAATTACCGATGGTAGATTTAGTGGGGGAACATCTGGTCTCAGTATTGGTCATGTCTCTCCTGAAGCAGCAGAAGCTGGTGCTATCGGCTTAATAGAGGAAGGTGATATTATTAAGATTAATATTCCAAAGCGGTCTATTGCTGTTGATGTTACAGATTCGGAACTTGATCAGCGCCGACAGGTAATGGAAGCAAAAGGTAAATTAGCCTGGCAACCCCTTGGCAGAAACCGTCAGGTACCCAAATCACTCCAGGCGTACAGTTTAATGGTTACCAGTGCTGCCAAAGGAGCAGTGCGGGATTTGGAACAATTGCGGTAAGTTAAAATAGTTTTTATGTGTTACTATTAGCTTGAATCATCTATAATCAATTTTTAAATGGTTTACTCGTCAATAAATTCCAATTTTTTAAGCTATTATTGATCGTCAGATGACCTTTTAAAAAGTGACAGATTATCCATCAAAACAAGGGTAGTTTTGCTTTTTAAGTTATTTGAAAGGTAGTGAATTTCGTAAGAAACATCAATATCAACAGGATAAACTTCGGATCATGAGAATCAATTAATAAAACAAATATCATATGAACATTCATAGAGGAATTGGAGTATCAGACGGCATTGTTTTTGGAAAAGCATTAACAATTTACTCTGCTTTCCTAAACTATCCTAGAATTCAATTTCAAGATGAGAAACGGATCGCTGTGGAGATTGAACGAATACAGAAAGCCAAAACAAGCACCGAACAGGAATTAACAGATATCATCGTAGATCCGAATGATTTGTTACCTGAAGAAATCCATTCTGTCTTTTCCGGCTATAAGTTATTCATCAATGATAAACGTTTTATTCCCGTCATTGAAAAAACTATTACTAATCGTAAGATTAATGCTGAGTGGGCACTAATCAGGGTCTTGGCTGATTTGGAAGTGCAGTTTAGTAAAATTCCGGATCCTTACATTAGATCGCGATTTGACGATATCAGACAATTGGGAGAACACCTGATGAAAAACTTGCTATTAAAGCCGAGTTTGAATCTTTCTGATTTGGATGAACCCGTCATTTTAGTAAGTCATGATATATCTGCCGCAGATACTTTTAATCTGAATAAAGAAAATATATTGGGAATTGTGACTGAACTGGGTGGTGACACCTCCCACGTCGCGATTCTTGCTCGCGCCATGAATATACCTGCTGTTCTGGGGGTTCCTAACATTACTCACCAGATCGTGGACGAGGAATCATTGATTCTTGATGGAAACAGTGGTGAAATTATTACCCAACCTGATCAGGAAATCATTGATGTCAAATTATCGAAACAGGAACGCTTCCGGTTTTATTTATCTGAATTAGAACAGTTAAAAAACGTTAAATGTCAGCTAAAGGACGGTGTCGATGTTAACCTGGCAGCTAACCTGGATTTTTTGGAAGAATTAAATCAGATTCGGGAATGGAATATTGATTCTATTGGATTAATTCGAACGGAGTTTCTTTTCTCCTATGAGGATGGATTTCCGGATGAAAATGAGCAATTAAAGATGTATCAGCATATATCAGAAACCATAAATCATAAATCGATTACCATAAGAACCTGGGATATTGGTGGAGATAAAACTTCCAGTTTTTTCCCGGAGCTGGCCCATGAGGCTAATCCGGCCTTGGGACTTAGAGCGATTAGAATATGTTTGAAGCATAAAGATTTTTATCGGACCCAGATCCGGGCAATATTGAGAGCATCGGAAAAAAGTAAAATTAGATTAATGATTCCAATGGTCACACGCCTGGATGAGGTGATCACCTCAAAAAAAATATTGGACGAAGAACGTGAAAAACTCAATATTAAAACAGACAATGTAAAATTGGGCTGTATGATTGAAACCCCGGGTTCTGTTTTTATCATTGATGAATTGTTGGATTTAGTGGACTTTATCAGTATCGGGTCAAACGATTTAATTCAATACGCATTAGCTGTGGATCGAATGAATGAAAACGTAGCAGGGTTTTACACGCCATTCCATCCTTCAATCTTAAAAATGCTGGAAAAAATAATAGCTTCTGCAAATCGTGTCAATAAAGATGTATCAATTTGCGGTGAGATTGCTGCAGACCCTATTATGCAGATGTTTTTAATTGGAACCGGGAAAATCACTTTTTCCATGAGTCCTAATCATGTTTTAAGAACAAAAAGAATATTGAATAAGGTTGATTCAACCACCTGTAAAAAAATTGCTTTTCAGTTTGTTAGTAAACATTCACTGGAAGAGAGCAATATTTTTGTACAAAGACTGAGGGAACAATATATGGACGAGATTGAGCTCCGGTCTTCAGAATTAATTTAATCGCCTTTAATGAATATAATTGAGATGACAGACGAACAGGCCTCCTCTTCTTTTGAACAGTTTTTTGATCGGATTAGTACTTTCTGTGAAACGAATCCAGTGATTGCAAAAGAGATATTTGAAGGAAAAGAAGAATTTTTTGCAATGACAGGGAAGGTTAGAGATGATGAGGACGAATTTAACACTAGAATGAACGCATTTTTGCTGTGGTTTATTTTTGATCGTAAACCCCATGAGAGTCTTTATTCCCCTATCTCAAAATATCAAATTCATTTGGAAAAAACCGGATGGTTTAACGAACTAGAGGTTCTAAATAATCAATTGGTTCACGTTCACTCCCTATTTAAGATTGTAAAAATAAAAAATGGCATCACCTTTGTCAAAGACTTAATCTCTGGTATTAAATATGAAATCGAAGATGAAAACACCCTGATGGGTATGAGCAAAGATATTTATTTTGAAACCAGGTTGTTTACATTTAATGACAAACGTTGCTTCTCCAATTATTTCATTCAACACCCACCAATTGTTAATAAGGGGATTCGAAAACAGCTGAAACCTGTCAAACGTGAGAAAAAACTCATTAAACCATTTTTATTGAAACTGCATACTTTTAACAACAAATATCATAAATACCGCAGTATTGATATTAAAAGTATTTACCACTTTGATCAATCAATTCCCGAAGCAAAATAAAATTATTCATTGCATAGAGGTGTAAGGTTTTTTTGGCTGATTTTAAATTTTTCATAAATCTTATCCTCATCTCCGTGGCAATTTAGACAGACTCCAACTTTTTGAATTTCAGCCCGTTCTTTTTGATCGAAACTTCTAGCACCGGGTTGGGTTGCTAATCCTGGATTTCTCTGGTTTTTTTCAACCCAACCGACAGGAGTTTTCCACAATGGATTATCCGGAGATGTTGACCATCTGGTGGTTACTCCTATGGCCAAATCACTTTGATGACAACTTTTACAGTTTCTACCTTTTTTCATGGTCGTATGCGCAGAAGTAGAAGAAAAATATTGTACAGTAAATGGTTTTGAATTGGGGTGTTTTTGAATGATCGCATTCATCCCGGGAATAAATGTGGTTATTTTGTTGTTACCGGTAACGCCGAGTGTGGGTAATTCTGCCCGGGTTTCCCACCTTTTTTCTATCCAACGTCCGACTGTTTTTTTGCGTTCAATATGATCATATTGTTTTTGATTAGGATCAAAGGAGATATGACAACCATAACATTGCGGGGCCCAGGCGGTATGGCAACTATCACAGCTAAGCCGTTCATGGCCCTTCTGTTCATGATAGATTTCATTTTTTATTTTAGGAATATCTAGTCTTTCCTCACTGAGTTTTGAAACCATACTGAGTCGATTTTTATCTCTGGTGATATGTAGCAATGGTGATTTGGCTTTATGTGTGACAGGTATCTTTATGGTTGTTGGTGGAGGAATTCTTCTTTGGTATAATGAAAGGTAAACAACTTCCCGGCGTGAAAATGTGGCCAATGATTTTTCGTCAAGGCAATTTAACAGGTCTTCTGTCTGGCATTGATCCTGATATTGATACTTATGACAATCTTCGCACATAATATCTAACTGTTCTTGTTGCCGTTTATGGCGAACTCCCATACCCATAACATCATTGACAGTATGGCAATCGATACATAACATTCCTGCCTGACTGTGGATATCAGGGGATTGTTTTTCAACCAGGCGATTATCAGGCAGATAACCAAAATCCTTTCTTCTTTTAGGGTCAATTGCATCTTTTTCTGCCAAACCTAAATAGTTTAAGGAAATTCTACCGGATCGGCTGTGACAACCAAAACAACGATCATTCTCTATTTTCAGGCTTAGTGTAGGATGGGCTGGTCCATAAACAATAGTTAATTTTTCTGTTTCTTCGACTAACGCACCTTTTTTCAGTTTTCGATATGATTTGAGATGACACCCGGAACATCCACCACCCCTGTCTTTTAATGTTTGTTTATGGCTTTTGCGATCTGTTCCCAGGTGGCAGGAAACGCAGAGTTTTCGAAGATAAGAATCTGCACCTTCCTTTCCCAATCTTTCTGCAAGTGGCTTATCAACGGGAGGGTGTGGCAGATCATTAAATATTTTCCGGGTTACCGAGAGCATACCATCGACGGTATACATTAAAGAGTTTTTAACGATTGGAATAAGCTCTTCATGGCACCCTGCCTGTCCACATGCTTTTTCAACAGTCGCCATTCTGCCGGGATAAGCTTCCATATTTAAATGTGCTTCATCCAGATCTGTTGTTTCAGGATTTCCGCCATGGCACCCGTCGCAACTGACGATATCTGGTGAATGAAATACAGATTGTCGTTGCTCTTCCTGGTGGCACTGGGTGCATTGTTCAGCTAAACCGGTAGCGGACAGCATCCTGAGTAATGATAATAGGATGATAAATATTCTGAGTGATCTTGACATTGGCATAGTTGATGGGTGGTCTTGGTTACTTTTCTAAATTATTGTACCGATAACATTTTGCAGCTTTTCTCGCAATCAGTATTGCCCTTGATGCTTATTTACAATATATTAAAAATTATTCAGTTTGAAGTTTGGATATTAGAAATTGAAAAAATGAAGGAACATATATTTACAGGCTGTGTTGTAGTTATATTATAGGGTAGGCAGTTTTTTTTGCCCACACGGAAAAAACGCTGGATCAAGCATCTAGCGGATCCGACATTGGTTTGTTGACACAACACTTGGTATACAATCAAATTAAACTAATTTCTTATTAATTTTTAAATATAAAAAGGTAACATGTTAAGCGCACAGGAAGCAGTGGAATTCATAAATCAAAACAAAAAAGTGGCAATTGTCGGATTATCACCTAAGGAGGATCGCCCCAGTTTTATGGTTGGAAACTTTATGAAAAATCAGGGTTTTGAAATAACTTCGGTTAATCCCGGACCTTTTGAGGAGATACTTGGGCTGAAAAACCATCGCTCTCTGGCAGAACTTAATGCCGGAGACGTAGACTGGATTGATCTGTTTGTAAATCCTACGCGTCTTATGGGTCTGTTGGATGATATCCTTCGCCTGAAACCAAAATTGGTTTGGTGTCAACTAAGTGTTGTCAATGAAGAATTTAATACTGAGTTAGATAAGGCTGGAATTCCTTATATAGCAAATGCCTGTCCAAAGATAGAATTAGGAGGCCATACTTGATGAGCACTATTGATTTATCAAAAGATCCCTTGATGATTGATTTAAGAAAATCCATTGATTATATGGATATATCATTTATCAATTTATTAACAGAACGGATGCGGGTTGCCAGTAAAACAATATTTCAAAAAAATAAACAACAGCTTAATTTAATTCGTAGTGATGCCCGCATGAAAGATATGCGGGAACTCATTGAGATGTCAGTAGAGTTAAAGTTGGAGTCCTCTTTTTTTCAAAAAATACTGGAGTTAGTGTTTGTCGATGCTCTGGTACAGTATAATCAAGGCGAAGACGATTCCGCCATGGATTTAATCTGTCAGGAGTTGGATCTCGATCAATTGCGATTGACCTTACTGAATTTAGATAAATCCCTTTGTCTGGTTTTGGCGGAAAGGTTTAAAATTGTTAAACGGATTGGTAAATATAAGCATCGTTTAGGTATTCCCCCATTGGATAAAGTACGTTGGAAACAAGTGTTGGACCATAAAGTTATCATTGCCAAATCAGTCGGTGTTAATCCCAGTCTGATCACTGATATTTTCAATGCTATTCATGAAGTGGCGCTCAGTATTGAAGATCAAATGATGGATTAATTAAAGTTTAGTATATCAACGAACTTAAATTTATAATTGCACTCCCTAATTTCCGTGTCATGAGCAACCACCTTGGATATTAAACATTTTCCTTCGAAATAATAAAAGATAAAAATATCCAGGAAATTTGGGGACATGTATATTTTATGATGTTCGCTTCAACTTCCTAATACCAGACCGATACGTGTGCCCTAATTTCCGGGTTATGAGCAACCAACTTGGATATTAAACATTTTCCTTCGAACACTTTAATAATTAATAAATAAAAACTATGAAAAATAATAATCAGGGAGTTGTTTATTCAACTGATCAGGGGCGAACCTGTCCGGATTGTGGTATGGCTATTGATCAATGTATTTGCAAAAATAAAGATGAAACTCCTGAAACAGATGGAATTGTTCGGATTGGTAGGGAAACCAAAGGCAGGAAAGGAAAGGGGGTCACTATCGTCAGTGGCATTCCACTAAAACCCACTGAGTTAAAAAAATTGGCTAAAAAATTAAAACAAAAATGCAGTTCCGGGGGCAGCATTAAGAACAATATTATCGAAATTCAGGGAGATTTCAGAGATCTGCTTTTCGATGAACTGACAAAACTAAAGTATACAGTAAAAAAGGTGGGAGGATAACTCAATTTGATTGACAAAAATTTCTTCCATTGTTAACTAATTAATTCACATCACGTATGGGGGTTTAGCTCACTTGGCTAGAGCGCGACGCTGGCAGCGTCGAGGTAAAGGGTTCGACTCCCTTAACCTCCACCAACCAACTACCAAATCAAGCATATCAGTTTGTGCATCCGCCCCGTAGCCCTTTAAAATTAAGTGCCCTATATTTTTGATCAAAATTTCTTCAATTTTTCCTACTTCCCGATATTTACTCCTATTTCATTTTAATACGTTACAGTTAGTCCGATTTAGGACAACTTTTAGGATAAGATTTTTTCGTGAGTGGCGTTTTAGATATGCGCGAATTTTTTATTGTTTACATCGGATTAGAATATTTTATGAGGAGAGTTACGACTCAGTGTTTTAGAAAAAATACGGATATCACCGACCTGTCATCGGGGAAGTCGTTCGAAACTATTTAAAGTGTGGTGATCTTAAAGAAGGTTTTGCCAGAATAAAATGCCCCAGTTGTCAGCATGAGCTTCTATTGGCGTTTTCTTGTAAAGGAAGGTGGCTATGTCCCTCATGTCAGCAGAAAAGAGTTCTTTTTTTTAGAGAACACCTGGAGAATAACGTATTGTATCCAGTTCCTCATTGTCAGTAAGTGTTTAGTTTGCCTATCATGCTTAGGGTTTACTTTAGTATGATCGCTCCTTACTGTCGAAGCTTTTCCTTTGCGCCTGGTGTAGTTTGCTTCTGTTTTTTTAGAAAGTCTATAAACCTTGAGTCGGGAGTTCCTGAAGCGGCTTTGATTGTTCATACTTTTGGTAACTATGCATGACTTTGAGGTATTGGACGTTTCGGGTTATAAGCAGAAAAAGGTTCCTTCCTCCAAATGGCGTGAACTCATTAAAAAAATCTATGAGGTAGATCCGTTGGCATGTCCTTGTTGTCAGTCAGAAATGCGAATAATATCGTTTATTGATGAGTATCTGATTGTCAAAAAGATTCTTGAACACTTAGATCTATGGAGAGAGAAACAGCCCCGAGCCCCTCCTGAAAAAGTGGTAGAGATTACTGAATTGACTTACGAGACTATTGATGATGGCTGGTATCAGTCAGAAAATACTTTTGTTTGATCATGAATTGTACCTGTCCATGAACACATCTGGTCCTTCTCACCTAAAACCACTAATGCCCACTTTTTATTCAATAGACTGATTTTAAAGGTATTTAATTATTTCTAAACAAGAAAACAGGATTTCTAACCTGAATCTTTAAAAACTCTACTGAATATCTTTCGACGACTAGTTCATCTCCTCGAAAATCACCGTGATTAATCTATATAAGCGTGACATTTTTTCATCTTTTACTCCGATATTGCTAAGTAGTTTTTGTTTTACAAGAACAACATTCTAACTTCGAAAAAGGAAATTCTTATCATTTTATCATTTTCTTATCATTGGATATTCTTATCATTTATCATTTATTTTCCATTTTCCTGACGACCTGTTTTTAACAAAAATTGGATTTCACTATATCTTTTTTTCGTTGGATTTTTTGTCTAAGATCTGTAGAATAATTTAAACCCAAATTGAAGGAAAAAATATATGGTATTTTAATTATTTTGGATTCATAAACAATTAGATAAAATAAGGGGGATAAAATGAAATGGTTATTAGTCGCTATAATGATGGTTCTTGTAATTATTTTATTTGGTTGTAACAAAATGAAAAATGATGAAGCAAACGCTCCCGATAGTTCTCGGTCTTCTATTTCAGGCTTTGTATTTTATAATAATCTGGATGAACACAGTGGAATCTATGTGAGTCTGGAAAACAATCAAACTCCTGGAGTAATTTCATATCAAGCGACAACCGATAAATCAGGTGCTTATAAGTTTATGAATATTGAACAAGGTACCTATTCGCTGCACGCTTCAAGCCAAAGTTCCACTGAGAAAAAAATCACCCGGTCAGTTACCGTTAAGCGCAGAAGTATGGCAGTCATTGACATAGTTTTGACTGCAGCGGGCAATATAAAAGGAAGGGTAACCCTGGAAGGTCAAACCAATCATTTAGGAGTTCTAGTGTTTTTGGAAGGAACAAGCTATAACGCCTACACTGATCCCAGTGGAGATTTTCAGATAAATAGCATACCTGTGGGTAATTACGTGCTTGATGCTGTTCGCAGTGGACATAACCCCAGTACGGGAACAATTGTTGCTGTGACATCAGGAACTACTGAAATTTCAATGATTTCTTTAACAACATCTGTAGATAATTACAACAGTCTGATTGTTGTAACCGATGAAACGCCAGGTGACAATTGTACAAATGGAGGGAAGAAAATTGAAACCGGGCTGGATAATGGTGATGGGGCCGGCATTGCTCTGGATGGCATTCTTCATCCGGATGAGGTTGATACTGAAGACTTTGTTTGTGATGGCGGGGTGGGTACAAATGCCAATCTGGTGACGATTACAATTGAGCCACCCGGTAGTAATTGTGAATTTGGAGGGCAAAGAATCGATACAGGGTTTGATGAGGATGGTGACACCGTTCTAGATGAATCAGAAATTGTCGGCTCCCCTTCGTTTATTTGCGATACAAATGCAAAACCGGTCGCTATAAGCATGAGTCTAATCATTAATAAAAACAGTTTTGCCAATATCACTTTAACCGGTTTTGATCCCGAAAACGAACCGATTACCTTCTCTAATAGCTTACCTGTTAACGGAACACTGACAGGGGTTGCGCCTAATCTTGTTTATACTCCGGATGTAGATTTTACCGGTAGTGACAGTTTTACTTTTCTGGTCAACGATGGGAATATCGATAGCAGTCCCGGTACTGTTAATATTTCAGTGGCTGAAGTGACCGGACTCGATACAGAGCCCCCTCAGATTGCAACGACTTATCCGGAAAGTAATGTAGTCAATGTGCCTGTTGACAGTGCCATCAATGTAACATTCAATGAGGGAATGGATGCTTCAACAATCACAATTGGGAGTTTTGTTGTTAATGACGGGAGTACAAATATTACTGGAAGTGTATCGTATGACGATCAAACACGGATGGCTACGTTTACTCCAGTTCAGAACCTGCAGTATTTAACTGTCTATTCTGTAGAACTTGCTCAAGCGATTACCGACGCTGTGGGGAACGAAATGTCGGCCACTTACAACTATTCATTTACCACTCAGGAAGCAACTACAATCATTGTACCCGTTGTAGAGTCAACTTTTCCGCCCAGTGGTGCCACAACCATAAATATTAACAACAATATTACCGCCAACTTCAATAAAAACATTGATAGCAATACACTGAATACCACAACGTTCACGCTGTTTGATCAAACCACACCCATTTCAGGGACAGTTACTTATCAAAATATGATAGGAGTTTTTAACCCTGATATTGAGCTGGAGTATAACAAAACCTATACAGTGACCGTTACAACTGGCGTCAAAGATTTTGACAGTATTGCCCTAGCCAGTGATCATACCTGGTCTTTTACCACCCGTCCCGCTCCAGTATCAGAAATCGCAACAACCGTCTCTGTAGGATCTGAATTCAGCTGTGCGATTATAAGCAACCAGGCCAAATGTTGGGGATATAATTCTTACGGGCAATTGGGTCAAGGTGATACCCAATCCAGAGGGGATCATTCCCTTGAAATGGGCGATAATTTACCCGCCATCGATTTGGGTTCCGGACTGCTACCTGTTTCTATTGTAACGGGGTTGTCCCACGCTTGCGCTTTGCTAGACAATGGCTCTGTTAAGTGTTGGGGATACAATAGCAGTGGTCGTCTAGGTTTAGGAGATACAGCCAACAGAGGAGACAATCCTGATGAAATGGGAAACAACTTGCCGGTGGTTGAGCTGGGAGCCGGTAGAACAGCCAAACAACTTGTCGCCGGCGCAGACTATACCTGCGCCCGGTTGGATGATGATTCTGTAAAATGCTGGGGGTATAATGGATACGGAAACCTGGGGCTTGGCGATACCAACTACAGGGGAGATAATCCTGATGAAATGGGAGACAACCTCCCAGTGGTTAACCTGGGGACAGACAAAACAGCAATGAAAATCGCAGCAGGTTATTATCACGCCTGTGCTATCTTGAATGATGGCAACCTTAAATGCTGGGGATACAATGGATACGGAAATCTTGGAATTGGGAATATCATTCAGATAGGAGATGGTGCTGGTGAAATGGGGGATGATCTTCCTACCATTGAGCTGGGAACCGGTAGATTAGCTATAGATGTGGTTGCAGGTGATTATCATACCTGTGCTCTGTTGGACAACAATGCTACCAAATGTTGGGGATACAACGGATTAGGCCAACTAGGCCAAGGACATACTACAAGTCGAGGCTCGTCTCTGGTCGATATGGGTGATAATTTACCACCGGTGAGTTTTGGGACAAACAGGACAACCACCCAACTTCGTACATTTTCCAACCACACCTGCGCCATTCTGGACGATTTATCTCTTAAATGCTGGGGAAACAACGGTCATGGGAAGCTTGGGCTTCAAGATATAACAACAAGGGGTAACACCAATGGTCAAATGGGCGATCAGCTGCCCATTGTAGAGCTTGGTTCCGACAGGACAGCTGTCGAAGTGTCTACGGGAGTTAACCATACCTGCGCCCTATTGGACGATGGAACAGTTAAATGTTGGGGGTATAATAATTATGGCCAACTCGGATTAGGCCATACAACGACACGTGGAGACGGTGGATTAGAAATGGGAGACTATCTGAAAACGATTACCCCTGAAATCCGATCACCATCAACATTAGTAACTGATATTGCAACCGGCACCGATTTCAGCTGTGCCATTGTAGACAGCCAGGTCAAGTGCTGGGGGTTTAATAATTATGGTCAATTGGGGCAGGGGCATACACAGTACAAAGGAGACCACACCAATGAAATGGGCTCCAATTTATCCGCAATAGACCTAGGTTCTGGCCTTACTCCCGTTTCCATTGTAACTGGGACCACTCACGCCTGTGCCTTACTGGATGATGGCTCTGTCAAATGCTGGGGAAATAACTCATATGGACGTCTCGGCATCGGTAACACGATCAATAGAGGTGACAATTCCGATGAAATGGGAGATAACCTGCCTGTAGTTGCCTTAGGTACCGGTCGAACAGTTGTTGAAATCGCAGCGGGTTGGGACTATACTTGCGCCCGATTGGATAATGGTTCAGTGAAATGTTGGGGATATAACGGATATGGAAACCTGGGACTCGGAGACACCAGCAATAGGGGTGACAGTCTTGACGAGACAGGAGACAGCCTTCCGGTTGTAGATTTGGGCACAGACAAAACGGCGCTGGCTATAGCGGCCGGAGCTTACCATACCTGCGCGGTTTTAAATGATGGTGGACTCAAGTGTTGGGGATACAATGGGTATGGAGGTCTGGGGGTCGGAGATAATATTCAAAGAGGGGACGGTATCAACGAAATGGGAGACAATCTTCCTATCGTAGATTTGGGAACCAGCAGAACAGCAGTATCGGTGACAGCTGGACTGTATTATACATGTGCCCGACTGGACAATGAAACAACTAAATGCTGGGGGTACAACGGGTACGGCCAATTAGGTCTCGGGCATACAACCTACCTCGGAACCTCCCCAGGTGATATGGGAGATTCATTATTGGCGGTCAGCCTGGGAACAAACAGGTTTGCACTGCAGATCAGCACCTTTAATTATCATATCTGCGCTAAATTGGATGACTTCTCCCTTAAATGCTGGGGTTTAAATGGAACTGGTCAGCTAGGCTTACAAACAACAGTCAGCAAAGGTGATAATAGTGGAGAAATGGGCGATTCGCTATTGCCTGTATCTATTGGAACTGGCCGTACTGTAGTAAAGGTATCCAGCGGAAATGACCACACTTGTGCTTTATTGGATAATGGAACCCTTAAATGTTGGGGCCAAAACAACTATGGCCAGCTCGGCCTGGCACATACGACACAACGAGGTGATAATTCCAACGAAATGGGTGACCGGTTACTACCTTTGGAGTTTTAACCATCTCTTAAGAACTTTTATACATTATACAAAGTAGGAGGACAGGCAGTGCCAGAGTCAGACCCTTATTATGGTATTTTGGGGTCCAATTTATATAGTTAATATTATTGTTTAAAATATCAAAAAATAGTGTGTTATATTCCTTATATATACTTTTATGTTGTCGTTCCTCAAAATCATATCGAGATGGAAATTAGCATCATCCGGGCTAACAATTATTGGGAAAATCGAATCATTCAATTTAGGATTAGATTTGAAAAAAAAGGGGAAAAAGGGGTCAAAAAAGGGGTCAATCTTTTTTTGACCTGTGATTAATAAAAGTCAAGAAAAGATTTAATTATCATATAGTAAAGAGTGGGAGTTGGCGAACACCTCTTCATGAAAAAGGCTAATGAACTATACTGTGGGATTGATTTACAATCAAATAATAATTACGTTGTCATTATTGATAATGATAATAAACGGATCATTGAAAAAAAGCTACCAAATGAGTTTTCAAAAATATTGATGATTCTCAAACCGTATCAAAAAAAGATAGCAGGAATCGTGATAGAATCCACCTTTAATTGGTACTGGTTAGTGGATGTATTGATGGAAGAAGGATTTAAGGTACGTTTGGCTAATCCGGCAGCTATTGTGCAGTACAATGGATTAAAACATACTGATGATAGGTATGATTCATTCTGGCTGGCCCATTTGTTGAGATTGGGACTGCTAAAAGACGGATATATTTATCCAAAAGAATTAAGAAAGGTTCGTGATTTAATGAGAAAACGAATTCAATTAGTTCAAAACAGAACCACTCATATTTTAAGTATACAAAATTTATATGCTCGAAATTTAAGTAAGAAGATTAGTAGCAATGAAATAAAAAAGTTAAGGCAGATATGGTTCGAGAGCAGTTTCCGAATCTGAATTTAGCGATGCCAATTCTTTAAATAACTGCCGACACACATAAAAGAAATTTTTGGTGCGAAACAAGAAAAATTGAAATTCAATTGAAATTCAAGCAAGTGATAAAAACGCCATGTTTACATTTTGGCGCATAGGTGAATTACGTTTTTTACTTGACCGTTTACTAATGAGTGACCCTGTTTTCCCTAGTTATTTGTTTTTAGAAAATGTTTACGTAATCGTTCAGAGTTTTCTTTATCCCGATAAGAAATAACTGTAACAGGACATTGTCGGTAGAAACGATCTGCTACTGATCCTGTAAAGATATATTCCAGTCCAGTTTTACTTTTAATCCCCATAACAACCAAGTCTACATTTTCTTCTATAACCACTTTAATCAATTCATCAGTAGGATCACCAATTCTAAAATCAAAGGTTATGTTATCTTCAGAAAAAGATATTTTCTTTACCATCTCTTCGAGTTTTTTTATTCTTTCTTCCTGGATAGTGCTTAAATAGTGGTCTTCATCTACTTCATAGCCATAAGATGTTATTCTATTTATTGCTTCCAAGTCCCTTTTATTAACCACGTTGATAATGAGAATTTCCGCTCCAAGAGATGTTGCGATCTCTGCCCCAAAGGTTAAAATCTCCTGAGAATAATTTGAAAAGGCTATTGGTACAAGAATTTTTTTAAAATTACTCATTTTGTTTATCCTTTGATTGCCGAGTATATACCAAAAGCCGGTTCCACTTCGGCTAGTGAAACGCGACTTATTTTTTCCTCAAAAAAAAATTAGATAGTAGCAGGTGTTAATTCATCTTTTATCATCCGGGGTCGTTGCAATAGATAAATTAAACCAAAAACACCTAGTCCAATAAGGTACATCCAATATCGTTGATCATGTGCTACATCTAGCCATGATGCAATCTGGTCAGGTCGAAACATAACAAACGATGCAATCAAGAAAAGTGGCACCTCATAAAATTTGTTTCTTGCTATGAAATAACCCTGGGTGGCTGAAGCAAAAGCAAAGTTTGCCAGGCAAGCCATTAAAAAAATTAGAATGCCTTGTGACCAACTATGGACATTATGTAAAATAAGATCTGTATTAAAAATAAACATAAATGGTAAAATAGCAGTTCGAATATCGTACATAAAACCCTGTAAACCCGTTGGAATAGGCGGAGATTTCGCAATAGCTGCTGCTGCATAGGCCGCTAGTCCGACAGGTGGTGTGTCATCCGCTAAAATCCCAAAATAGAAACAAAAGAGGTGTGCAGCCATTAAAGGTACCAGAAAACCTTGATCACCACCGATTGTTACGATAACAGGCGCAGTAAGTGACGCCATGACGATATAGGTGGCAGTTGTCGGTAATCCCATTCCAATAATCAAACTCGCCAAGGCAGTGATAATTAACATCAGAAAGATATTACCACCTGAAATGACATCGACAATTTCAGTAATTAAGCCTCCCAGACCTAAAGCCACTACTCCAACAATGATACCAGCCGCGGCTGTCGCCAAAGCTACTGAAACCATATTACGTCCACCTGTAGCCAGTGAGCTAAAAATATTCACCACACTTTGCTTGAAGGCCGGTCCAAGTGGTTCCCCTTTGCGGTAAGCTTTAACCGGTTCTTGAAAAAGCATAATGATGGTCATTACCCAAATTGCGTTAAAAGCAGACAATTCAGGAGAATGTCTCATAACAATCAGCTCATAAAGTAACATAATCAAAGGAATACAATAATGCAGACCTCCTAAAAGCGTTTTTATAAATAAAGGAAGTTCAGCTTTAGGCATCCCTCTAATACCCAACTTTGATGCTTCAATGTGCGTTATGTAAAAAAGAGCAGCATATGAAGCAAAAGCGGGAATAGCTGCTGCTTTTACTACGTCGATATAAGGTACATTAACGTATTCAGCAATGATGAAAGCCGCCGCACCCATAATTGGCGGAGCTAGTTGTCCATCAGTACTGGCAGCGACTTCAACAGCTGCTGCTTTAGTAGCTGGATAGCCAACCTTTTTCATCATTGGAATGGTAAAGGTACCGGTAGTCACAATATTGGCTATACTTGAGCCTGATACCAAGCCAGTCAAACCACTACCCATTACGGCTGCTTTGGCAGGACCTCCTTTATAACGTCCAAGTAGACTAAGTGCTAGCTGGATAAAAAACTTACCTGCGCCAGCTTTATCAAGCATTGAACCAAATAAAACGAATAGAAAGACCACTGTAGCTGATACATCCAGCGGAATTCCATATATCCCTTCAGTAGACATTGTCATTTGCCCGACAAAGCGATTCAATGAAACGCCTTTAAAAGAGATAACATCAGGCATATAGGGACCGAGAAAGGCATATCCAATGAAGAAAGTTGCGATAATTGGTAAAGCCGGCCCAATTGTACGCCTGGCGGCCTCAAGCAGTAATATAACTAGTCCAATTCCAACTACAATATCCAGAGTGGATGCCATACCATATCTGCTGTTAATTCCTTCATAATCCAGGGCGATATAAAGAGCAGCTAAACAAGCAACGCCACCAATACAGATGTCAAGCAGGGGAATCCTGCTTTTTAACGCTAAATAGCTAAGACCAAAATATGGCTTTTTAAACAAAGGATAGTTAAGAAACACAATCAGTATTGCAAATCCTAAGTGAATAGCTCTAATAAAGGTTGAGTCAAGAATAAGCCAACTTGCAATAGAAAGTTGGAAAAAACACCAGATAACTGCCACTACAGGTATCAAGTACTTTGTCCTCCCTTCCGGACGCCGACTTATACCACCTTCTTCCTCTGCAAGTTTTTTTGCCAGATCAAGTCCGTCATCTTTTTTTTGTAATTTTTTCATGGTTTTATCCGAAAGTTAACAATCACTCAATTAGTAGTTTGCCATTTCAATGAACGTACTGGTAATACACGATAAGCCTTTTTATGTACCATTCTATCTGTATAATGATAACCTCGGTTAAAATTATAAACCCTGGCAGTGATAGATTTTTTTTCAGATGACCAAAGCCATCCACAGGTAATTCTAATTTCTGGTACTATTCGTACTTTTTGTCCGCAGTCAGTTTCGTAACCCGGATAACTTTTATCACGTACGTAAAGAGTTAATAATTCCTCTAAAGTGGGCAGGCGCCAGTTATTGTAGCTAGTTGATATCGAGTAGGGAAATGTAAACTTTACCCACCTTTCTCCTTGCTTCCAATTTATATCTCCCTGGTTATCGTTTTTTGCCCACATAAGACCCGTTTTATGGTCAGTTACGGTACCATCGCCATTGTCTGTAAAGCGCTCAAAACCATAAAGAGTAACTGTCAATAGTAGAAAAATGACGAAAAAAAGCGCCCAGACGGCGTTAAATTTATAAGCTACCATTGCACCTCCTTAAATATTTGCAAATTAAAAGAGTCATGGTGTTTGAAGAAACCCAACAAGCCTGCTGTGATTGGAACCTTGGGGCATTCCAGCAGGACTTCAGTATTTTTATGTCAAACGTTATCAAAGGTTAAATGGCGTCTGACACAAAAATCTTTTTTAACTTACTTAAGTCCAGCTTCTTTATAGTATCTCATAGCACCGGGATGAATTGGTGCTGAGAGTCCTTCCAGCATGCTTTGTTTAGTCAGCGTTGAATAAGCAGGATGAAGCTTTTTAAAATCCTCAAAATTTTCAAAAACCTCTTTGGTAATTGCATAAACAATATCATCCGCTACATCCGTTGAAGTTACAAAAGTTGCCTTAACACCAAATGTTGCTATATTGCCTGAATTTTTTGCATTTGGATAAAGGGAACGCTGAATAGTTGCCTTTGCGTAGTAGGAATTAGCACTAATGAGGGCGTTAATTTGGGAACCGGTTATTTGTACAATTTTCACCTTTCTAACCCCTGAAGTTGCTTCTTTTATAGCACCAGAAGGGTGACCAACTGTGTAAAAGAAAGCATCAATTCGATCATCTTGTAATAGGCCAGCTGCTTCAGCAGCTTTGGCACTTTCCGCTTTTAAATCAGTTTTATAGTCAAAATTAACTGCTCCCAATGCATCCAATGAGTTTTTTCGATGTCCTGAACCAGGATTTCCGATATTAACACGCTTTCCCTTCAAATCACTGATACCATTGATATTTGCATCAATTGCAGCTACTAATGTTACTGACTCGGGATGAATGGAAAAAACTGCACGAAGCTTTTTTTGAGGTCCTCGATCCTTCCAATCTGCTATACCATTAATCGCCTGATACTGCCTATCTGACTGAACAACACCAAATTCTAAATCTCCAGCCATAATAGCGTTGACGTTGAATACCGATCCACCGGTTGATTCTACAGTAGCTCGAATGCCATATTGTTTCCTTTTTTTATTAACCATTTTAGCAATGGCACCACCTGTAGGATAATACACACCAGTAATCCCACCTGTTCCTATGGTAACATAAACTTTTTTTGCAGCAAATATGGAATTAGCGCTAAACATTGTTACAAAGCCAAAAATAATGGCAGCTACAGCCAATAATCCTTTTTTCATATTATTTTCTCCTATCAGATTTTAAATAAAATGAACCTCGATATGTCCGTTTAAACCGTGGACATTCTGTACAACTAGAAATAATGCAAGTTACAGTTTTAGATACCTGACAAATTAATCAATGGCATCCAAAGGATGTAAATCCGTAAAATATCCTCCTTTTTAAAGATTAAGAAAAAAATATTTTGATGATTCAATCTTAAAAAAAATAGATTTTCGCTGAAAAATCAAAATAATCAAAAAAAAAACAAGTAGTATTAAGATGTAATATGTAAAATATTGGTACTATCAGATAGGAAGACCTTAATATTATTACCATTGTCAGCAAATGACAGTTGGTTAGCAGCAACATTATGTTATTACAGATGAATAATGTCAGAAGCGATCGTTTTTATCAAGTATATGATTTGGTGAAATCATTTGGTTTTGGTCTAAATTTGATAAAACACCTATAAA
>JABHWU010000063.1 GCA_018657625.1 Deltaproteobacteria bacterium
CTTAATTTTGAGTTCTCATGAAGCGTATCTAAATTATTTCAGTGAGTCCAGCGGGTAGCGCTAATATTACGAAAAAAAAATAACGAAAACCTCTGAATCGACCGGTATTACTGCGAAAAATAATTCATCCATAATTGCTGACCACATCAGTCCCAGATAATTATGTATACCGGATTAAATCTCATTTTTGTTTAAATGCTTTACTAAACATTTGCAACAGATTGTATTGTTCGATCTTATAATCCGGAAATTCAAAACAAGGTCTATTCGTCCAGTTTTTATATCCTTCTCCATGTGTAGGTGTAATTATGTCATTATGACGTCTCCATTCTACTGTGATTATTTTTGTTTTCCTGTCCTTATCAATCACATGTCCTAATGCTTTAACTTCTCCGATGAGTTGTTGGCTGTTAAATTTTGCTAATAAAAGACCATGGTTTTTAGTAATTGCCGACATCTTTTTAGTGATATCCTGGCTGAGAGCAAGGTCATCAGGAACTTTAAATGTCTTTTGGGCAATCATATTACTAACTGCTTCCTCGTCACTATAATCTAATCTCCAAATGCGATTAAATTGCATAATACCTCCTGAAAAAATTGTTTTTTACTGAATTGTTTAAGTAGAGGTAATTAATTTTGATTAAACATGTAAAGATGTTAATTCGATTCTATATTAATTTGTTTTAGGAAGGATATGTAAAAATCAGAATGATTACCATAGAAATTGTTCCAACTTTTTTTTGTCAAAATCCTCCCTTTTACTTCCGGATGTTTTATCCAGGATGAAATCTCTTTATGATAATCCGGGTTCTCATTCCAGGATATATTAAAAGCGCAGTATTTAGGGAAAAAACAAATCGACGCATATTCTGTGATATTATCATGAAGCCACCATGCGAGTGGTAGCCAGTCATGTGAGTTGTTTTCATAGTAATCGATGTATGAGTTTACAATGATACAGGCCGTCGCTCCCATAAATCCGTCAGAATCCCTTCTGTCCCAGATATGTCGACCATAATTGGATTCGTTATTTGCACAATTGAATTTTTTCTTTGCACCAATATCATTAACTTTACATGACCGAAACGCGGATCTGATACTGATTCTGCCTAATTTTTCACGGATAGGTTCAAGTACTTTTTTACATAGCATTTTCCCTGCTTGAACAGCAAGATCCGTATCATCTGGAATATTTGGAACACTCTCAATTTGAGAAATCTCCGAGTATAGAAAATCACGCATAAAAAAATTTTCAGACAAACGAGTTCTTCCAAATTGTTCCAGTGACTTCACTGATTTTGGTGATTTCATATTTTATAAGTTTTGTGGTTAATTGTTATTAGCTTTATCAGGAATAATTGATTTATCCATTTACAAACCATTGTGAAAAAACCATAAAAAAGATAATCAGTAATAAAATTTCAATCGTAAAAGGATCTTTTTCTTTCATTTGTTTTCTCCTTTATCTGAGTGATAAAATATAAAAGTGGGTTAATCCCTCTTTAATGAGTTCATGTGTTGATCCTCACATGTGGTCACGACATATCTTGTCGTGTCACAATAATTTATATATGGAAGCTAAGTTCTTTATCCGTAATATAAACTCATCCCGCAGATATTTTGGTTTCACTACTTCAACCTTATCTCCAAAGCCAGTCAACCACCAACGAAGCTCAAAAGAATCATGTAGTGTGGCTTTGAGTAAAACACGGCCATCTTTCTGTTTTTTAAGTGTTTGATCATCTGATATTGGTGCTTCTTCACGATATATCATACTTTCTTCAGCAAACAGTGCTTGTAATTTTATTGGATTTTTATTGATCTGGTAGCTGAATGCACCAGAAGAAATGTAGTCATCGATATTGAAACCATCGGGAATCATTCTTTGCTGATCTAGCGGAACAACTTTTTGGAAACGGTGTAATGGTAATTGTCTGATTTCAGAAACACCGCGGTATGTACAAACGAGATAATTAATTTCCCGTCTAAACACCATTCCAAGTGGATTGACAACGATTTTTTTTAATATCTTTCCTGTTTTTGTTTTATAATTTGCTATGAATTGTTTTTCATTCAAAATGGCGTTATAAACAACATCTATAACATTTTCATTAATTTTTGGAGGAGTATAATCAGGTCCCCATTGAATAATTCTAAATTTTTCATACCATTTAAAATAGTGTGTACTTTGTAGTTTATCTAATAGGGCTTTGGCTCTCTCAAAATGATGATTTAGGAAACTAAGAATTGGCTTTGGTAGTAAATGTCTCAAATAAGATTCGACGAGTGTAAATGTCAAAGCTGTTAACGGAGACATTCTTGGTATATCCAGCATGGCTGATGATTCTGACCAGGACCATAAAAATGCATTGGAATCTATATTTTTTGTACGAACCAAAGGAAACTTTGCACTTAATTTTACCAGATCCCGTTGAACTGTTCGAATAGTGACTTCATAACCTTGTTCGTTCAGCTTTTCTGTTATTATACCTGCATCGATAGTGGATGGTTCTCTTGGAATCATCACCAATGTTGCCAGGTATCTCATTGTTGTGTCTTTCATGCTCATCCTTTAGAACTGCTTAATTGATCATTGATTGATAATATAAAAGTTCAAGCTGATGATAACCTTTGTATTTAATTTTAAACGGTTAATATTCGGTGAAAAATGATTATTAATTCAGATCTTTCTTTTAGATAGTGCCCGACCGCAAGGTCGTTAACCTCAATGATAGTCTGAATTGAGCCAGATCAATTACAAGTGAGATTGAAAGATAATATAGGATTTTTTAGGTGAATAAAAGATTTCAATAGTATATTATGATACTGATATTA
>JABHWU010000141.1 GCA_018657625.1 Deltaproteobacteria bacterium
GGGAGAGCATCCGTAAAATTTTAAATAACCATGTCCGTCTCACGTCTGTGATGAAAGAACAAAATGGGAATCGAATTCATATACGAAAGAATAGCACTCCCAACCCATACCAAAAAAAATCTATGCAGCAATGGATATGTTCCACGTTTCTGCTAAAACGGAAAAAACAGTTTTCGACAAAAATGGAAACGTAGTGACAGAATGAATAATTTCAAATTTTTAATAGATTGAATTTATTGACTTATTACAACCAAGCTGGCGAAGATGGGTTAGGTTAGAAAATGGGTAAAGAGGGACGAAGAATGGTCTGAATTTTTCTAGAATACGCATACTCCTTAAAAAGTGATTGACAAGCAATTTTATACAACTATAATACTAGTTAAATAGTTTTATTATCCTGATTCAGGAGATCATATATGTTATCTATAAAGAACGCAGTACAGGGATTTGCTGCAGTGGGATCAGAAGCTCGCTTGTCTGTATTATTATCTTTGGTTAAAGCCGGTGATAACGGTCTTACTGTCGGTGAAATTGGAAGTCAACTCAAAATTCCGGCATCAACACTGGCTCATCATTTGCGACATCTCGCCGATGCGGATTTGATTATACAAGAAAAACAGGGGCGAGAAGTGAATAATGTGGCGAATTTTGACTATATTAAAACACTTGGAGAATATATTCTCAGCGTGTGTTGTGTTGATGCAAAAGAAAAATAGAAAAGCGTTTTTTTATCCTATAATAACCATATAACTAGTCCAATAGAGGATTTTGAAATGACCGAATGTAATTGTATGATTGATGAAAAAAAAGAAACGATTATAACAACTGTATTCAAGAGGATAGACAAAGTTTATATAACTGTGGCCGTAATTTTTGCAGTCATTGCTTTTTTGGACTTTAATCAATTTTTACCACTAGCAAACTTGACACTTGAAAATCTGGCAGCAACTGCCCCCTATATTGTGTTTGCAATTATGCTCATAGCTGTACTTAAAGCATCTGGGGCAGAAACAATAGTTTCTTCTGCTTTTAACGGGCGTGAGAATCGGATGATTATTTTTGCTGCCCTACTAGGTGGATTAGCACCATTCTGTTCCTGTGAAGTAATTCCATTTATTGCCGGATTGCTCGCACTTGGAACACCGTTGGCACCTATTATGGCATTTTGGTTATCTTCTCCCTTAATAGATCCTCCGACATTGATGATAACTGCAGGTGCCTTAGGATGGAAGTTTGCTATAGCGAAAGCTGTTGTTGCCGTTACCATTGGATTAATGGGGGGATTTGTGATTAAAATTTTCCAATCGGCAGGTTACTTTAAAAATCCTCTCAAACCACACAAAGTTGCATCTTGTGGGACACGTGATGATGATAATAGTTGTTCAGATAAAGGTTGTGGCGATACAACCGGTCTTTCCGATAGAAAGCCAGTTTGGTATTTTTGGTCAGAAACAATGCGGATGAACGTGTTTCGAACTGAATTGAAGAACAACACATTATTTTTATTAAAGTGGATGCTTTTTGCTTACACCCTAGAGAGCCTTATGATTCATTACATACCAGCGGAGACTATTTCAAGCGTAGTTGGAGGAAAAGGTCTTCTCCCAATCATTCTTAGTGCCTTTGTGGGAATACCCGCATACTTAAACTCTTATATAGCACCACCAATTGTTGCTGGACTTATGAAACAAGGAATGTCCGCCGGTTCCGGTATGGCTTTTATAGTCGCAGGAGCAATCAGCAGCATCCCTGCTATGACTGCTGTTTATGCTTTAGTTCGCCGCCAGGTATTTATAGCATATGCACTCTTTGGTTTTACAGGCGCTGTATTAGCTGGGTTGACTTATGAGATTGTCTTAAAAATAACATTTTAAGGGAAAAAAATGGATGAAAAAAGTGCTAAGGAAGTGGCTTTTCGTTTTACCTTATTTTATAAAGATTTGGGTCCGATTTTTAATTTGTTTACAACAGAACTGGAAATATTATGCGAATGCTAATGTTTTGAGTGTTGATTCAAATCTTTTTTGATTTTTTCTTTTACTTCATCTGATAAATGGATTTCCGGATCATTTTCTATATTTATTTTGAGCTTTTGATAAGTCAGGTACAGGGTTTTAAGCTGCTCTTTATACTTACGACAACGACGACACATTGAAAGATGCATCATAAGCATGAGATTGTTTATCCAATTAAGTTTACTATCGCGTGAGTGGGATAGTATCTCGGACGTTTCTTTACAGGTCAGCATCCATTTCATTTTCTAGCCTTTTATTATTTATCAAACAGATCTCCTTTGGTTGTTATTTAGTCGATTGTTATTGGTTTTTATTACTATCTGGATACGCCTTTTTCAAAAAAACAGTCCCGTAATTTATGGCGTAGCCGATGCATTATAACTCCAAAATTACTGAGGGTTAAATCATATTTCTCACAAATACAATCAGATCTGTCTCCTTCAACTTCCCGCGAAATAAATATTAATTTTAGCTTATCTGGCAATGCCTGGATACATAACCATAAAACTTTTTTAAGTTCTTTATTCTCTAAAATTTCATCTGGTGCCAAATTCCAATGCAAATAGCCCTTTGTCCATCGTCCTTTTTCATCAAAACTAGCATGAAAAACATGATCTAAGTTTGATATTTCCTCTAAAGATATAGATTTCTTCTTTCGAAAATGATCGATAATTTTATGTTTTAAGATACCAAAAAGCCAGGTTTTAGGCGAAGAATCCCCTGCAAAATTCTTAAGTCCATTTATTGCTGCTAAGTAAGTTGTCTGAACCAAGTCTTCTGCTAACACTTCATCATAAACCCTAGACAATGCGAAACGATAAAGCGTATCTCCGTATTCTTCTACCCAATCTTGTATATCCAAAAGGGAATATTTCATTAATTACTTTTTGTTAAGTTCAACATCATTTGATTCGGCTGCTGGAAAATCGCCTAAGTTTAATCCAATGAAAAGAAATAAACAATCGTTGACTGATTTTATCCAGGAAAAAGATCAAAATTCTTAGAACAGATAGGAAAAAAAGATATATATTGTGAGGCCAAAAGTATCGATCCCAACTACGGTTACCTTGTGTAATTAAAAAATAAATGTAAGAAAATTAATAATTCAGCGACTACCTTCTAAAACCGGGAGACATTTGATTCTCTATATTCCGGGAGGAAACTTTTAAAAAGTGTCTTTTTTCTTTTTATCGATTCTTCAATTAAACAACCTAATACAGGAGATTTAATGAAAACAATTTATAAAATACTGATCGTTTTGTTGGGTGCTTTACTAAGTATCAACGCACAAGCCAACGAATGGGAAAATATAACAAATAGTTCCAAAGGACAAACTGTTTACTTTAATGCCTGGGGAGGATCAGAAGCCATTAATGATTATATTCGTTGGGCAGGTAAGCAAGTAAAAAAACGATATGGATTAACGATTAAACATGTGAAAGTAACAGATGTTGGTGATGTCATTAGTCGGATTATAGCAGAAAAAGCGGTCAATAGAAACAGTGCAGGAAGTGTTGATTTAATATGGATTAATGGAGAAAACTTTCGTTCTTTAAAAGATAACCATCTATTATTTGGTCCATTTTTGCAAAAGTTACCCAATTATCAATTAGTAGATTTTGAAAATAAGCCAACCATACTATCAGATTTTACAACACCTGTCGAAAATATGGAAGCCCCTTGGGGAATGGCACAACTTATATTTATGTATGATGCCTCCCAAGTGACAAATTATCCTAAAAATATGAAAGATTTACTGATTTTTGCAAAAAAACATCCTGGTAAAATTACTTATCCTGCGCCTCCCAGTTTTTATGGAACCACTTTTCTCAAACAAGTTTTATTAGAAATGGCCGAAAAAAAATATCCATTATATCATCCTGTTAAAGATGCAAATTTCGAAGCAACCACTGCACCTTTATGGAAATTCCTGGACCAGTTACACCCCTTTATGTGGCGTAAAGGCAAAGCTTTCACCAGTGGGGCTCCGGAAATGAAACAGTTATTAAATGATAGAGAGATTTTAATCTCTTTAAGTTTTAATCCGAATGATGCCAGTAATGCAATTGCTAGCGGTGAATTACCGGAAACAATAAGAACTTATATCCATGATCAGGGAACCATCGGAAATACACACTTTGTAGCAATTCCATTTAACTCTGATGCAAAAGAAGGTGCTATGGTTTTTGCAAATTTCCTGATGTCACCTGAAGCACAACTTAAAAAATCTATTCCAAAAATATGGGGTGATCCGACAGTTTTGAATGTGAATAAGCTATCTGTAAAAGATAAAAAAGCCTTTTCACAATTACCGTTAGGAGTTGCAACACTATCCTCCATTGAGTTAAAGAAAGTTCTCTTAGAACCTGATACCAGTTGGGTAGCAGCTTTAGAAAAAGCCTGGCAACGTCGCTATCAAAAGTAAATATGGAATTATTAGTCGTTAAAAAAAGTAAGAAAATAGTAACGGTCACGACTAACTATTTGAAACTCAAAAAAACCAATGCTAAAAAAGGTGATCAATGAATCAGATGTCAAAAGAATTATTGATCACATCATTTTAACTGAGAAGCATTTATTAAAAGCAAAAATAACCACGATTAAGGGGCTGGCTATATGATTGGTAAGATAAAATCGAGCAAGTGGCATCATTTAGATGTTTGGAACCGTCTGTCGTCTCAATTTTACCAAAAAATTACCGAAAATCAAGATTTGATTTTACGACTGAGTTTAATTTTCTGGTATATCTTTTATTGCCTTAAAAACCGAATTAATCCTTGGTTATTTTTCCAATTAAATATTGATTATTATAATGAGAAAAAAGGACTATTTTCAAAATTGGAATTGGATGCTTTGATTCCAGATAAGTGGAGACTAAAGCAATATCGTGATGAGGGTGAAATAAAACCAGAAAAATTCCCTGTTTTTCATAAACCTGAGTGGGGGCAAAACGCTTATGGAATTCGGCGTTTTGATAATATATCTGATTTTGAAAATCGACATTTAAATATGCGTCAGACGAAAACAAGTTATCTTGTCCAGGAAGCTGCTCCAGGAAAAAAAGAATTCGAAGTTTTTTATATTAGAGATACAGAAAATGATGATAAATTTTCTGTATTGACAATAACCCTGGTGTCAAATCAGCAGAAAATTACCAACCCAATAAGTAGTGTTCGTAACTCCAATACCCAATACCATAATATCACACAGCAGATCCCAATACAGAGACAGCAGGGTATCTGGAATCACTTTAACCAGATTGGACATTTTAAAATTGCCAGGGTCGGTTTAAGAGCCGATTCCATAAATGACATTTTAACTGGAAATTTTAAGATCTTTGAAATTAACCTGTTTACCCCCATGCCTATAAATCTTTTGGATGATAAAGAAACCCTAAACAGGAAAATGCTATTTATTAAAAAAACCATGTCAGCTTTAGCAAATATCACTAAACTTGTTATTGTCCATCAAAAATACCAACCCGTTTTTTTCAATAAATTGATTAAACATTATCGGTTAAAATTATGGAAGTATTGAAACGCCAGATTTATCAAGTTGTTAATAAACAATTTTTAAACGGTTGTAGTGACTATAAATCTTTTGGCTGTTCGAAAAAAATATCACTCCAAACAGCAGTCCTGGCGAAGGTTTGAAAAATTGGATATTTTAAATAATTGAAATATTTCCTATCCTATTAACATTAACACAAAGAGTAATCATGAAAAAAAAGACTTTTTCAAAATTAGTATTAATCTTAGCAGTAATGGGGCTAATTGCCGCTTTTTTTATTTTTAATTTGGGTCGGTATCTGACTTTGGATGCTATCAAGCAGCAGCAGCAAGATTTTACAAATTATTATGCTGCAAATACTATTGTAACACTTGGAATCTATTTTATTGTTTATATTGTTGTAACGGCTCTTTCTTTGCCGGGGGCCGCCATTTTAACATTATTAGGAGGCGCTTTATTTGGTGTGATAACCGGTGTTATTGTTATCTCTTTTGCCAGTACCATCGGCGCAACCTTAGCTTTTCTAGCTTCACGTTTTTTGTTTCGGGATTACGTTCAGAATAAATTTGGGCATCAATTAAAAACCATAAATGATGGCATAGAAAAGGAAGGATCCTTTTACTTATTTACTCTGCGGTTAATTCCGATAATTCCGTTTTTCCTCATTAATTTGCTGATGGGTTTAACCCCATTTAAAACCTTAAAGTATTATTTGGTTAGCCAAATTGGAATGTTAGCCGGAACGATTGTTTATGTTTTTGCCGGTACACAATTAGCCACCATTAAAACATTGGGTGATATTTTATCTATTGAAATCATTGGTGCTTTTTGTTTAATCGGGATATTCCCCCTGATCGCTAAGAAAATCATTGATTATATCAGGTTTACTAAGGTGCTTAGAAAATATCGGAAACCCAAAAAATTTGACTATAATATGGTGGTGATTGGTGCTGGTTCAGCGGGATTGGTGTCTTCTTATATTGCCGCAGCTGTAAAAGCTAAAGTCGCTTTAATTGAGAAACACAAGATGGGTGGTGATTGTTTGAATACCGGGTGTGTGCCTAGTAAAGCATTAATTAAATCAGCCAAAATCCTCTCATATGCTAAGCATGCTAAAACTTATGGGTTTGACTCAGCCAAAATTGAGTTCAATTTTGGCAAAGTTATGGAACGGGTTCAGGATGTCATCAGCCAAGTCGCTCCTCATGACTCAACTGATCGGTATTCCCAACTCGGCGTTGAGTGTATTACCGGAACCGCTTTTATTAAAGATCCATATACAGTTGAGGTTGATGGTAAATCGCTTACAACTAAAAACATAATCGTCGCAACAGGTGGTCGACCCTTGGTACCTCCGTTTCCTGGTTTGGATAAAATCAAATATCTAACCAGTGATACGATTTGGAATTTAAGGAAATTACCGGAAAGATTTTTGGTGTTAGGTGGTGGTCCTATAGGTTGTGAATTGGCCCAATGTTTTGCCAGATTTGGTTCGAAGGTTACAATTGTTGAAATGGCGCCCCAAATTCTCATCCGAGAGGAGGATGAAGTTGTGAAGTTCACTTCCGACAAGTTTAAAAATGAAGGGATCGAATTGCTAACTTCTCATAAAGCAAAAGAATTTATTAATGAAGATGGGAAATACGCGTTAATTTGTGAAAAAGACGGAAAAGAGGTTAAAGTGCCCTTTGATCAAGTCTTAATTGCGCTGGGAAGACGTGCCAATACACAGGGTTTTGGATTAGAGGAGCTGGGGATTGAGCTATCACCAAGAGGAACTGTGGAAGCAGATCCATATTTAAGAACTAATTATCCGAATATTTTTGTTTGTGGTGATGTAGTAGGTCCCTATCAATTCACACATACGGCCGGTCATCAAGCCTGGTATGCATCTGTAAATGCTTTATTTCAACCTTTTAAGAAATTTGCAGTTGATTATCGGGTTATTCCCTGGTGCACATTTACAGATCCTGAAGTAGCCCGTGTCGGTTTGAATGAAAAAGATGCCAAAGCACAAAATATTCCTTATGAAGTGACAACATATGGAATTGATGAATTGGATAGAGCCATCGCTGACAGTGCCGCTGAAGGCTTGGTGAAAGTCTTAACGGTACCAGGTAAGGACAAAATACTGGGAGTTACCATTGTTGGTACTCATGCTGGCGATTTGATTATTGAATTTGTAACCGCAATGAAAAATAATATTGGTTTGAATAAAATTCTGGGAACTATCCATATATACCCAACACTGGCAGAAGCTAATAAATATGCAGCCGGGAACTGGAAAAGGGCTCATGCTCCTGAAAAACTACTAAGGTTTGTAGAAAAGTTTCATACATGGAGAAGATAGTAATAAATATGCGACTGAAACATTTATTTTGCCTACTTTTATTACTGCATATCTTAAAAGAAGCTTTGATCCTTTTACGCAAGTACCTGGAAAAGAGAAAAAAGGTAGTCCAGGATTGGGTTTAGATTCGGTGAATGACCTGGTGAGACTTCCAAATGTAAAGACTGCCAAACCTCTAACTTGACGGAACTAATTTTACCAAAAATACACCTAATACTATCAAAAAAGAAATATGACTCAAAAGCAAAAATCGGTTGACGCACAAAAAATCCGAATCAAAGAAAAAGTCGAAGAGATCCCTTTCGGCGTCCGGGAAAAACTAAAAATGTTCATTCAGTATATTAAGGGGAAAATCATTTTTGTTTTTTTGAGTTTGTTTAATAAGGGTTTTGTTCTTATTTTTTCACCGCTAAGCGAACATTTAGAAAAAAATATTTTCCCGGAACTTAGAGAAAAAAGAGTTAATTGGCTCACTATTGAGTTGCAAAAAGACAATAAGGGTAATCCCCTTCTAAAGGGGACGGCCGAAGTGAATCATTACGAATTCCCGGGTACTGAAAAAATCGCATTGATGTTTGAAAGATATGAAATTCAATCTCTAAAATTGAACACACAATTAGAAAGTAACCAGATAATCGAGTCTATTCTTATCTACCTTTATACAAAACCTTACCGGTCAGATGCGGCAATTGTCGACACTCAGTTCAACACATGGAAGAGAAGGGAAATCGCGGCTCAAATGTTTGGCAAAAGCGGATATCACAGGTTCTGTGCAGACATGCAATATGACAAGCAAAACAAGACCTACCAGGTAGACTACACATATTGCGAATTGTTCATGTCCAAAGTAATTAAAGGTTATGCCATAAGTAAGTCAAAATATGGTGATCATCGGGCCTTTTTTGCAGCGACTCCATTTGTAGTAGCCTTTGTAATTGTTACATTTACATTACCTGTATTTCTTTTGGGCTTGGGATTCAAAATATGGCCGGTTGTTTGGATCGCTGTTGGTATTTTACCTGTACTTTGTGGATGGTTTACATTGCAGGCTTTTGGCTCAACTCATTACGACAAAGAACATATTGAACTTTTAAATAAAGAATATCGCCGACAAGAAAAAATACTGGCCCAATTTCCGGAAACTAACCCAAATCCCATTATTAAAATTGACCAGGCAGGCAAGATAATTTATTCAAACCCTGCCGTATATGCGTTACTTAACCAGATGAAGTTGGACGAAAATGAGATAAATGAGATTTTGCCTTCTAACTATTGTGAAATAATTAAACAATCCCTTAACAACAATACAGAGTACGATTTAGAGACTAAAGCTGGGGATACAATAATCAGATATTTAATTACCTCATTCAAAGAAGATAGATCTGCCATTTTTGCAGGAAGTGATATCACACATCTCAGAAAAATCGAAGAGGAACTCAAAGAGATAAATCAACATTTGGAATATCTAGTTAATAAAAGAACTCAAGAACTGCATACAACCCAGGATATTACAATTACTAGCCTGGCTGGGCTCGCTGAAGTTCGTGATCCAGAAACGGGTGAACATATCGAGAGGACCCGACTTTATGTAAAAGCACTTGCTCAACATTTGAAAAGCCATTCAAAATTTGGTAGTTACTTGACTGACGATATTATAAACCAGTTATATAAATCGGCCCCGCTGCATGATATTGGTAAAGTCGGAATTCAGGATGCTATTTTATTAAAACCCGGTAAGCTGACTGACGAAGAATTTGAAATAATGAAAAAACACGCCACCTATGGTGAAATAACACTAAAAAAAGCAGCAGAAAAACTAGGCTTTAATTCGTTTTTGGACCTTGCTGCACAAATCGCTGGAAGCCATCACGAAAAGTGGAACGGCAAGGGCTATCCAAGAGGATTAAAAGAAAACGAAATACCTTTATCTGCCAGATTGATGGCACTCGCTGATGTTTATGATGCTCTCATCAATAAAAGAATATATAAACCTGCTTTTTCACATGATAAGGCGAAATCAATAATCTTAGCAGAAAAAGGACAACTGTTCGACCCAGATGTGGTCGACGCTTTCTTACAAATTGAGAATAAGTTTGTTCAAATTGCGGCCAGCCTACCTAATACGTCGGATGAGACAGCTATGTAACTGTGTTTCCTCAAAATACTATCAGGACAAAAAATGACTTGCCGACTATCTTTGCTTTAAGGCTGGGTTTCGATCTTACATTTAAACTATTCGCTTTGACATAAAAGATCTCACTATCACCTGAAGCGGCAAATAATGTGGTTCCGGTAGATATAATCAAACACGACCAAAATAATAAAAAACATCTAAATAATTTCATTGTTAGCTCCATCAATCGATTTTGATTCCTCTGTTCCTGCACTTTCTGTCATAGCCGCTCCACTAGCTACAAGAGAGGTTTTACCTTATTCAAGGTTTAACCCCCAGCTCTTTTAATTAAATATATTTGCCCAGATGTTATATCTGGTGCCGTCAAATTGATACCATACCGCCATGGTTTTACCGCTGGGATCAATTGATACTTGGGGATAATTCGCACTACCTGCATCGGTCCTAATCAGCTCTGCCGTTCCCCAACCGGTCCCGTCGAGATACCGGTTTGCCAGGATGTTTAATCTGGTGCCGTCAGATTGACGCCATACCGCCATAGCATTACCACTGGGATCAATTGCTACCTGGGGATAATTCGCATTACCTGCATCGGTCTCGATCAGCTCTGCTGCTCCCCAACCGGTCCCGGCGACATACCGGTTTGCCCAGATGTTATTTCTGGAGCCGTCATATTGTTCCCAGACTGCCATGGCATTACCACTGGGATCAATTGCTAGCTGGGGAGAATATGCACCACTTACATTATCGGTCTCGATCAGCTCTGCTGTTCCCCAACCGGTCTCGGCGACATACCGGTTTGCCCAGATGTTATTTCTGAAGTCGTCAGGTTGACGCCATACCGCCATAGCATTACCGCTGGGATCAATTGCTAGCTGGGGATTATA
>JABHWU010000073.1 GCA_018657625.1 Deltaproteobacteria bacterium
TATCCTCCGGAAGGATAAATATAAAAACCATAGTGAGATTTATTTTGCAAGTATTATTTAATGAAATTAACAGGTTATATTGAATGGAAAACGGGAATTTTAATTGTCGTTACAGGAAAAAAATAATTGTCGTTGATCACTCTTTTTTATAGTGGGGAAAAATTAACCTCTTTTATAGTGTCAAAGTATTACAAGGAACTCATCCTTGCGTATGATGGTAATCCGTTTATGGCTTTGCGCATATCGGTAACACCCAGCGCCAGAAACACTTTGGTATTTGAAGGTAACATCACAAAATTTTCAGGGTCATTAATACCCTCTCAAGAGTTGCTTGAGAAGATCCGTCCGGTATTTCTACCTGCAGCCCCGACCCGATATTTAATTTCAAATCCGACATGCGACCACCTACAGCTTCAGGGGTGAGCTGAACAAATTCGACCGGCAGGTTTTTCTTTTTATATTTGGTTTTCCAATATGTGAAACTGCGACTTGATAAACCATGCTGCCGACAATAATCGGCCTGGCTCATGTTCGTTTCTGACCACTGTTCAAGATGAGAAGACCAGAATGCTCGAAGCATTTTATATCTACCTGGGCTGTGTCCTGATTTTTTCATGCTAATGCCTCCTTAGTTGAAGGCATAATATTTCATGGTGAAATTTTTTATAAGATGGGGTTTATATTGCGCTTACGTTTATTTGACCAAATCAGCCGCTCGTTTCTCCCTTACCGCGAACGCCCGGGGCGCTGCCCCGGGTAGTCTGGGTTGATGAATGGACGTAATAGGCCAAGTGCTCTGCCTGCCGTCCGTGAACCATACCCCTTTCGATACTGAAAAAAATACAAGCCATGAGGACACTGCTGTGGGGGAATAAATTTCATCGAGACTGCTCCTGTGGTCGCTTAGCTTTTTGAGTTCACTTTCTGACGGCATCCTCCAGCCACCACCATCAAGGTTAAGATTCTTAACCCATTTTTGAGCAGCATAACCTCCCATATGTTTGTCAGGACCTGCAACCCATTCAAGACCTGATTTTTTATCATAAACTATTCCGTTTTCATATTTAACATACTCTTCTTCCTTGGCAATTATCTTGGGTCCTTTATCATCAGAGTTTATTGATAGCTCCTTAATTGGGTTTTTGGGCTTTTCAGGCTCTTCACCAGCAGACTTTATTGATACCTCATTAGATCCATCTTGCTTTTCACATAATGCTGATATTTCAGTTTTATTATATCCAGCATTAACCAACTGTAATATTTCATCTTTTGTACATTCTGCATTGATTGAGTATGAAAATAGAAACGTTAATGTAATTATCAAAAAACCTTTTAGTGTACTTTTATTCATTTTATTTTCTCCTTTCAAACTCAATTTTATTTATTGCAAAGTGTTGGATCTAATACCCCGTCAGCTTGCGGCGTGGATATTCATATATAAAAGTAAAAATCGAAATGTGGTACTTATCTAAGATAATCAATAACACCGACAAAAGCACTATTGAGCGAGCAACTTTCTTTTTTCTTCATTATACTCTTCAGTTGTAATAGCCCCTTGGTCTTTAAGTTTTTTAAGTTTCAAAATCTCATCTGCAACTGATATTTGTTCTTTTGCAATAAATGGTTTATCTCCTATTTTAAAAATAACATGGTTGTCAGCCCTTTTTACAAAAGAAGACATCTCATCAGTTTTATCGCCAGGTTCAAAATATGTGATAATAATGCGAGTGCCGCCTTGGATACCGCCTGGAGTATAGACCCAAACCTTACAGGTTACTTTAGTACCATCAAAAATATCATACGGCCTAAATATCTCTTTTTCTTTCTTAGATAGTTTCAAATTGAATATATTGGTGCCACAGTCAAAGGATTTATCACCGTGTAGCTCTTTCTCTAAATCCCATTTCCAGGGTCTGTAAACATTCCACTCACCTGTAGTAAGAGTTATCATTTGTATAAGCGTGCCATATTTTTGTTTTTCATTAATAAAATAATGACTGAAAAATCCATATGAATGGTCTGAATCGTTTTTACTGCCGTCAATTTGCCCAAGATATTTAATAGTATCTGATAATTCCATTGTGAAAAATGGCGCTTGGGTAGACTTAAATATATGATTTTGGTTTAAAAGATTTTGATCAACATGATATGATGAAACACAACTGGTTAAAAATAGTAAAGCAATGATAATAGATGATGGTAAGCATTTAATAATCATATTTTTCCCCCTTTCAGTTATTTTTGATATTATTTTGTAGCACCTCCAAAAAATTAGTAAATATCCTGGCCCAGAGGACCAGGATTTCTATGTCAGACTAAATCCCTTGTCTGCCTTCTTTATTTCCCCAAAGTAACCAGTGTGTGAAAGCAGCATAGTAATCACTCCCGTATGCTTGTTTAAGGTCTGAATTTTTCTGGAGATAAACGGTTACATCCAAATAAGGAGAACCTTGCCGCCCTTCATGAATACCATTGTTCACCCAGTGATTGAACGCAGCATAATAATTATTTGCAAAGACATTTTTCAGATCAGAGTTTTTTTGAAGGTAAACTTTGACATCAAAATAATGAGAGCCTTGTCTCCCTTCATAGATACCTTGGTTTAACCAGTGTGTGAAAGCAGCATAGTAGTCATTTCCGTAGGCTTGCTTAAGGTCTGAATTTTTCTGGAGATAAACGGTTACATCAAAATAAGGAGAGCCCTGCCTTCCCTCGTAGATACCTTGGGTTAGCCAATGATCTTTAACATTTACTACGCTGTATCCATTAGCGGCTAAATCAGGATATTTTTTTAAATAAAATTCTGGATCAAAATCTATTTCTTTTGGAAGAGGGAAATTAACACTTACTAAAACTGAGCTTTTTTGATTATCAAGATCAATACTCTTCACCAGACCAATATTAGCTACATAATAATCAATGTCTGTTAATGTTTCATTTTCTGTGATTCCAAAATTTGTTCCGCTCAATGTCACAATAGACTTTGTTTTTAATGCTTTAAATGTCCCAATGGGTACTGTAACTGATTCAAATCCCAAAAAAGTAAGCGTTTTATTGGTGCTATAATATAAATTCTCGCAGTCCCAACTGTTTTTAGAATCACAAATGGTCATAACTGTCGTAGTCTCTGAACTGAAGACAGTCCCAATATTAAAGGTATCTGGACGAGTAAGAAAAGGAGGGGCAAGTTTCATGGATGCGTCAATAAATCCGAAACCATCAATAAAAAGATCAAAAATCTTACCACCATAATTGTAATTGCCAGAGTAGTAGGTTTCTGATTGTACAACCCCTCCAATTGTTTCTTGCGTAACTTTAACTTGAACCCCATTAAACGTAATTGTTCCTGGAAGGGTTTTAGTTGTGATATATTTGCCATCTTCATACCACACTTTAGTTTTGCCCGATGGCCCAAGATAAGGCGCAAAATTAATTGCATATGAGATGATGGGAAATTGTAATATCAGCAATACTATCAATATTTTTTTCATCCAACCTCCTTTAACATGGTGATTATCACCCCATGCCATCAAGGCTCTATCCTGTAAATAGGTAAAGCCCATAATTATTTAGAATTTACAACTGAAAAAGGTACCCATTTATAGTCCAATTTTGATCCACCTTGATTTAAAAAAACTTTAAAAGTTTTTTCACTATCTAAAGCTTGGCAGAGCCCCAAGGGAGTGCAAGATCCTGCCCTCCCTTTGGCAAGCTTGATTCTATTTGTGTGATTCCTTCAACTCCAGAGCCTTGCAGTCAATATCCATTCTGGTAAAATTATTTTATTATGTAGCTTTCAAGTTCCCAGAGGAGTTTACCGCTCTGATCACCGAAGTATTTGAAATCCATTGCAAGAGTCATGGGTATGCCAATAATTGGGGTGTACTCTGCATTTGGAACCGTAAAAGAAAGGTCCGATGCAATAGTTATAGAATTCCCTGTAGATATTGCAGTTCCATAATCTTGCAGTTTCCAAATAAGTTTGCCACCTTGATCTCCAAAGAATATAAAATCAGTCCATAGATTAACATCACCTGTCAGTGACTGATATATTGCATCGGGAAGTTTAAAGGATAGATCAGATTTAATAGAAATTGAATTTACTATAGGTATTCCATCAGCTCCATTGCAGTCCTGATCAATCCCGTCTCCGGCTATTTCAGTTGCACCAGGATATATTGTTGCATCAGTATCATTGCAGTCGGTTTTGTCTGAAACATAACCTTTTGGTTGCGTAGAAACTGCCAATGAATCATTAGGATCACCATACCCGTCTCCGTCAAGATCTTTGTACCAGGGTACAACAGGCTGAACATTTCCAATAATGGTTGCAATTTTGATACTTCCAGCCACTCCTGCAGTACCGTAGAAGATCAATTTGAGATCCCCAGGAACTGCAGTGCTGAGGTCGAGCAAAATATTTGATCCACCCATATTTATGGTAAAAGCGCCTTTTTCTACAGAGGACCCCGTTAAAAGAACTGAATAAAAAGACTCATTTGAGTTGTTGAGTTGAATAGCCGAAGAAACGGAAAAAATAGCGCTTGAATATGTTACGTCTGTATATTTTTTTATAATAATATTTGAGCCTTTTTGAAATTTTGCTCCGTTACTTAAAATCAACATGATTGAACCACCGCTAAGAAGAAAAGACGGTGCGGGTTCCCCAACAAGGATGTATCCGATAGAAATAAGTTTTTGATTGTCTTTTCCGGCATATAATTTTGGAAGTACAGCTAAAGGATACATAAATGAAATCTCTACAGAACCGGAAGGGTCGCTTCCGTCACAGTCTTGATCGATCCCATCATTTGGAATTTCTGTCGCACCAGGATGTATACTTGAATCAAAATCATTACAGTCGGTTTTGTCTAAAACATATCCATTGGGTTGAGAATAAGCACTTGTGCTCTGGTTAGAATTACCATACCCGTCACCATCATAGTCTTGGTACCAAGCTTTTGAAACTTGCAAATCGGCTCCATTACAATCTTGATCGATTCCATCATTAGGAATTTCAGTAGCTCCTGGATGGATACTTGAATCATAATCATTACAATCGGTATTGTTTAAAACATATCCATAGGGTTGAGAATAAGCGCTCGTGCTCTGGTTAGAATTACCATAACCGTCACTATCATAGTCCTGATACCAGTTTTTTGACACTTGCAAATCAGCTCCATTACAGTCTTGGTCAATGCCGTCACCAGCTATTTCAGCAGCACCAGGGTGTATACTTGAATCGTAGTCATTACAATCAGTATTGTCTTTTATGTATCCTGAGGGTTGGGTGGTTGATTTTTTTGAATTGCTGGGGTCCCCATACCCATCATTATCAGAGTCAAAAAAATAAGTGGTTAAAGCCGGCAGCACACCTGAAGGTGTCCAACCCACCCAAGATTCGATGAGGGACTGGTTGTAGCTTGTGAGCCGTGGCCCCCCGTTAGGAGAATATGGCCCATACCCGGCGGAATTAATTGCAACCACATATTGACCCTTTGAAGTATAATAAATCCAAACAGGGCTACCGCTACTCCCTGCGGTTACATCCATATAATAGCGAGCCAGTGAATAAGTAGATAAGCTTGAAGAATAGTTGCTATCAAGCCATTGAGAGTATGTATCTACCCCTTGAGCTTTGCCAGGATAGCCAGACGTATTTAACATTGTATAGTCATTATCTAAGTCAAAATCGAATTTAAGGGGCATAAATGTCGAAATACCATTAAATGGGGTTAAAAACGTAATTGCCCCAAAATCATATTCAACATCTCCGGACGATTGATATAATGTATTTGTGCGAGCTTGATAACAACCACGTTCGCCGTAGGGTTTAGTTATAGACCATGCTTCATATTGCCCCGGTGCTATCGTGATATATTCACTCCAATTACCCGAATCATAATCATACACAATGTGCGCGTTGGTTAAAGCCGCATAAGGGCTAACTAAAAAAGCCGTTCCTCTATAATCAACTCCGTTTTGTGTAAATCCAACATAGGCAATTGTGTTAAAAGGATATACCTCTGTTCCTGTTTCAACCCTATCGTCACTACCAAGAATATTTTGAAACGTTGCTTGAGTCGAGGTTTTTTGATTATTCTCCGTATTTACAGGAGAAGAGATTGAACTGTTTGGTGTTAAATTATTAAAATGTGCAGAGGTCGTTGGGGTATAAGGAACAGGATTCCGTTTCAAAGATGGGTCTGATTTGTCTAAAACAATAGCATAGGGAAAGGCTTCTTTCTTTTTTTCCATCCAAAGAGAAGAAGCTTTTAAAAGGATTTCGGCTTCTTGTTTGGTTAATTTTTTCGCCTTTGGTTTATCCATAACAATGCACACTGAACCCCCAAAGTTGTATTCCATCCACTTGTAGAAGGTATTTTCGATCCACTGGATAACGGTGGTATGAGGATCGTTTTTATCTAAAGCAGTGGGGCAATCAATTATGTTATCGGGTGATTCAAGGTTAAGGCCGGTTATGCACTGGGGGAGATTCTTCCATGACACAGACTTGAGATTATTGGAAAATAACAAAGCTGGAACTAAAACTATAAGTAGCGCGAGTAGAAGCTTCTTCATCTGCACCCTCTTATATAGGTAAAAATACCTATTCTTGAACCTTGGAAGATTCCTTTTTATTATCATTCGTCGCCGTCTATCCCCGGTGTAGATTCTCTCATGGCTTTTCGGCGTTCATTGTATTTATTGACTTTCTCTAATGTCAAAACAGCACCCTCTGAAAGCGTGCATTCTTTTTCAGATGAAACCTCTATCAAAGTGACGATCTCGCCGTTTAACCTGTTCTCTTCGACGTAACTACTCGAACTGGAAGTAACCGCAAGCCCGATCAGGCCAAATCCAAAACCAGCCGCCGCCATGTCGCTACTGTGTGCTTTACTGACCCTAAGAAACTCCTCCCCTGTGCGCTCGATCTCTTTGCTTAAATCTTCGCATCCCACTTCTTTATATTTTAGAGGAGAGACATAAGTGTAGTGGGTTTTAATTGTAGTATTGCACCCGGTAAAAATTAAAATAGATAAAAAGAACAATAAGGTTTTCATGATATATTCTCTCATAAGTGAATGCTTTCTAATTCCATATCGCTTGGGTAACTATTTATGTAACGGTAAAATTCCTATGTTATCCTCTTTTATAGGCGTAACAGTTCGGACAAATCATAATGTCCATATATTTCATAAATATTTTTCCGACATCGGCTAAATAATATCAGAAACAATCGAATATAACCTATTTTTTACCGTTTGAACTACATCCGATTGGTTGACATTTTGACCTCCAGCAAACACAGCAATTTTAGTTGATTTTACATCTCTGAAATAATTTACCCCCAAAACTTCTTTTTCATCCTGCAATTCTGGACTGGTGCTGAATGTAACTGTTTTTTTTTGACTTTTTAATCTGTTTATTACACCGACTGATACTTTTGCAATAACAATATAAGTATCTTCAGTTACATAACTACCTGCAATTGCGCCCAATGTAGCCCCAGCCAAAACGCCAATCGCTTCACCGGCTCTTGCGTTGGATCTGTATCCCACAACACCACCGGTGAGTGCGCCTAAAAATCCATATTGTGCTGCCATGTTTTCCTGAATATGCCCACTATATTCTATAACAACATCAAATTTAATTCCAAATTCTTTTGAGTCACCAAAGGAATACCCTTTTTCAGAAAATGATGTTTCTAAACGGCCCACCAAATCACTAATTTTGTAATTGTAATCACCAGAGACATTTCTGGCAGACAATTTCATATAATTGCTTTCAAATTGACTGGCGTCAATAAAAAAACTTCTTTCAATAGCTGAACCATACTGGATACCGGTTGCCGGATCTTTGATCATTCCGAGCCTTGTCGGCCGGGCACAGCCTATAAATACTATTAGTGCGCATGCTATTACTGATAGGAACCTTACTTTTTCCAAATTCATTAGAAACTCTCCTCTAAAAACTTTTTTGCTTCTGAAAAATGAATTGCAAACCCCAGGCCTTCCACAACATTGGCAACAATTTTTTGATTATTAATACCAACGACTTTATCTCCATAGAATAAAGGCCCTCCGGAATTGCCAGGATTTATAGCTGCATCGGTCTGTATGAACAAAATATCTTTACCACCGATATCATAAACACTTTTTTGTTTTCTTAATGCACTAATAACACCCCGGGTAATGGAAAATTCAAGCCCTTTCGGATGTCCAATTGCTTCAACCTCTGCCCCCAACTTAATTGTTTTTAAGTTAAAAAATTTTACTGGTTCCCCTCTGGCCTCGACCTTTAATAATGCCAGATCGAGTCTAACATCGCTTTTTATTACTTTCCCAAATGTTTCAAGACCGTTATACAATTTCATTTCAAAAAACTTAGCGCCTTCAATGACATGATAATTCGTGAGGACATAATTGGGTGCAACAAAAAATCCAGTGCCAAGTTTTTGTTGGGGATTATAAATAACAACCACATTATTAAACCTTGGATCATCCAATGATTTTGTCTCATAGGTATTTTTTTTGTAGTCAGCCAATGATTTATTTTTGTCTTCAAGCATTATTTTGCGCAAATCATTTTCACAGACAAGGTTTTTTGTTTGATTGATATTTTTAATATAATTCTGCATTAAATCAGAGAGCTTAATTAAAACCGGGTTTTTTTCAAACAGCTCAATATCGGGTTCGCTATTATAATTTGATAAATGTGCAGACCGATTAATATCTTCATCTTTTAAGTTATAGGCAAGCCTAAAAGATTTTTGTTCGTTTACATCAAAACTTGATTTAAAATATTTCTTATTAATTCTATCAAGTATATAATAATTGACCGTCATTACTTTTGTGACGTCGACATTAGAAACACTAAAATGATAATTAGTGTGAATTTCCTGCTGTTTAGTCGGTGAAGTTGCTACATATTCTTGGTTTGCAGCATTAACTTTATTTTGCCATCCACTGACAGCAGCGCCTTTTGCAATTTCGCATGCTAAGGTCACCCAAACGTTTGTTGAATTACAATTTGTATAATTAGCAGATGTTAATCCCCTTTGTGCTTCTGTCATAGCAAGAAAAGCACTTCTATATCCTGGATTATCGACACTTTTATATCCATTTAAAAACATGGATTTTATATCGTCTTTTTTTAATATTCGTCTTTTCACATTGGCCTGAGCAATATCGAAAACAACTATAAAAGTAGAAGTTGGATTGTCGGTAAAAACTTTTTCAAGGCTGCATGTTTTATAGTCAAAGGGCAAATCGATATCAACTTCTGAAGGGAATTCAATATATCCTTCTTTTAAAAGCGTTTTGCTTGTTGCCTCTACAAAAACCACGTTTTGATTTTTGTAATTTTTAATCATAAAACCGTTATCCTGTAGCACTTTAAGAGCACTTATAATATCTTTCAAACAAATCGATTTTGGATTTTTTTTAAACGAGGGTAAAATATGTGACAGATATAAATTTGCAATAATATCTTTTATTTCGTCGTTACAATATTTACTATAAATTGTGTTGAACTGTTCAAGGCTTTTGCATTCTGCTTTTTCCAACTTTGGTAAAATCAAAGCAAAATTATTAATTACAAAGCTATTTTTATCTGAGATTTCATGAGGATAATCGATGAAGAATTCTTTATCGGAAAATATAGGGAAACGACTAAAAGCATCTGGTGCACTATTCTTTAATATTTCTTTTAAAGCCTGAATAGAATTTTCAAGGTTTTTGATTTTTTCAAGCTTATTCGCATCATCAGCAATGATAGAATATGAATTATAGGATACAATTATTTCTTTTGCACGGTTAATATCTACTTTGATTGTACCCCATTCTTCAACAGGGAATGGTGTTATATTATGAGATTTAATTTTTGATACAGCATGATGTATTTTTTCTGAATAAATAGTATTCAAATGATTTGCAACTATATCAATAGCTTTTTGATGTTTTTCTTTATTCAGTCTTTTTGAAAAAACAGCTTTTTTTGTAAAGTATAAATATAAATGATCTTCATAAAGAGCAGCGGCCTTTTTAAAAAAACCATTTCTAACAAGTTCCTCAAAATGATCTCCTTGGTCATCAAATGCTGAATAATTCCTTTTTTCATATTCATCATTATCACTTATATGTGCTTGAGTTTTTGTGTTGTTGATTACTATTTTTTTTTGACTAATATTTGATGCATTGTTAGCAACACATCCATGGAGAATTAATAAGAGAACCGCAAAGATTAGTTTTTTCATATAGTCCCCCCGCTTATCATGTAATCATATCGCTATATCTCTAACGATATTTATTGTTTAATAATATCGTTAATAAGGTTTAAATCAACAAAAGATATCGCCTTAAAATGTGCTATTGTTTAATCAGAAAAAGTAGTTGTTTGCTATAAGTTGGAAAGAAATGTTCTAAGATTTATTTTTTTATTTTGCAAACCAAGTTTTTTTCTCATGTTTTCACGATGATTAGCAATTGTATAGACAGATCGGTTAAGGATTATTGATATTTCTTTGTTTGATTTCCCTAATTTTATCATGCTGCCAATTTGGGTTTCCATTGGAGTTAGACACATTGTTGGATCTGTCAACTTTTTTGAAAAAGGAGATAGGATGTCTTCTAATTCTGACTCCAAAAGAGTTAACAAAACTTGATGTTTTTTTTGTGAGAGTTGATTCTTTAGACGCTCAATTGATGGCAAGAGGCGGAGTTTGAAATTTGCCAAAATGTTTTCTGTAATAATCTTTTTGTCATTTTCTCTATTTTTAAGAAGTACTCTTAAAGCAGTATTCATATCCTCTAATTGTAATGTTCTTTCTTTCACCTTTTGTTCAAGAGTATCATAACTATTTTTCAATGCCTGTTCTGTATTTTTTCGTTCAGTAATATCTGTTGCAATTTCCATTCGCACAAAATGTCCATCGGTCCAACGAACAGCTTGATCATGCAGCTCATACCATTTTTTAAATCTAATATTATAAAATTCCCAAATATAAGGTTTATTAGGTTTTTGATTTGCGCCTAATAATTTATCATTGGTGCAGAATAGACAGGGTCCTTTCAAATTCTCATGAAATGATTTCCAGCAGATCTTACCTGTCAAGTCACTTCCCATAAGATTCTTCAAATGGGAATTAATAAAAATTATTTCATATGTTTCCATGTCAGCGATGTAAATTGAAGAATCAAGATTATTGAGAATAGTTTTACCGACAGGTGATAGGGTGGCACCAATTATCTCTTTATTAAGAACTTTATCGACCATAGGCGCTCCTCAATAGTCATAAAATTAAAAACCCATACTTTAATATCATTTGTTAAGATGACAGTAAATAGGTATAAACCCCTATTTTTGAAGAATAAAATTTATAACCAAAATGTTGAATTGTAACAATTTTTAATTCCAATATGGGAAACTGCTCCAATCAGGCGGGGTAAAACACGCAACAAGAAAAAGACGCTACATAACTGGAGATAAAAAACAGTTTGCTTCTGAGGGCAGGCAGCTTAGAAAGTCATAATAGTGATATATCGACTCAGGATTATTGATTCCATCTTTAAAATATCCGTTGCAGAAGGCTTGGAATATTTCCAATTCTTTATTCCTGGTTTGATTGTTTTACAAGATCCATAAAATGTTTTACCTGCTCTTTATTCCCCATTGATTTCAAGGATTCTATTTCTTCGGCAGACATCAATTTTATTCTTTCTTCTTTCATATAAAAATCTTTGATATTGTAAAACCACTCATTGTCAAAATCTCCAGACATGATACTGCCAATTTTTGTTTTGCAGAACTCAACTACTTTTTGACATGGATAATATTGTTCAACCGTTTTAGCTTGATATTCAGAGAGAAGAGGTGAAAGATTTTCTTTGAGATCTTTATTTGAAGATGTTATCTGGATAAAATGACAGAAGAATACATCTCTAAAAATCTCTAATTTTTCTATCTGCGTTTTTAAACTTTCCATGCCTATTTCTTCATTAGGATTGTTTAATGGGATAATCCAGATTTGTTTCATTTTTTAATCCCCCCTTGATATAGGATCAATGTATTTTAATACATATTTAATACATTTTTTCAGTTAAAGCAAGTGAAATTGAATGAAATTAAAAGAAAGTAGTTTTCACCAAAAGCCTTTAA
>JABHWU010000065.1 GCA_018657625.1 Deltaproteobacteria bacterium
CCTCCCGGTCCTCCTGACCGAATTGCGGTCACTTCCACTTCATTATCAAAAATAGCAACTTTTTGTGAAATCTGGATCATGGATAATAGCCTGTCTTTTTATTTATGGCAAACTTCATTCATATTGACATCTACATTAGCCTTGTGGTGTCTGTTTGAAAGCTCTTTAGAACTGGTCTCGTGATTTCAAATAGATATCACAAGGCGTTATTTTTAGACGATAAGAATGTTATTCGCGATATAAAATCAGTTTTGTAAACAATCTTTTTATTAGTTTAATTTTCATGCCTTGACAAACACTGTTTATAGTTATCAAATGGATCATCCATTTGATAATTATATTATTAAATTATTATTCAAATACAATAACCACAATAAAAACAAACTGATAGCAAAAACCCAATATGTTTAAAAAAACCATCAGCAATAGAATTTATGAGGACCTGGTCAAACAGATCGAGCAGGCAATATTTGAAGGTCAATTAAAAGCAGGTGATAAGCTCCCTCCCCAAAGAGAACTCTGTGATCAATTTGAGACCAGCAGGGGCACCGTCCGGGAAGCCTTACGGGTATTGGAACAAAAAGGGCTTATTGATATAAAACTAGGTGTCAATGGTGGCGCCATCGTTAAAGCTCCTGATGCCAAACCACTGGCTAAAAGTATTAATCAGTTAATTCTTCAACAAAGAGTTTCGCTGGCAGAATTAATGGAGTTTCATGAAGGCATTCAGAATAATATTGCTGAAATAGCCAGTTTAAGAGCTACCAAAGCATCCCAAGCTGAATTAAAAGAGCTGCTGCAAACCGCTGAAGCAATGGTAGCAGGGGGTACTAGCAGGTGGATTGAATTCATTAATATAGACCAGGAGATCCATAAAACAATATCTAAAATGACAAATAACTATTTATATCAATCTATTTTGGAAACCATACAGGAAAATATTATGGAGTATTATAAATCGAAACCAAAAATCACAGAATTAATTATGAAAGAGAACTATCTGGATTTAAAAAATATTATCAATGCTATCTGTGAAAATGACGTTATCGCTTGTAAAAACCATCTGCTAAGTCATGTCCGGCGGGTCCATCATTTCATACGCAATAATCAGTAAATCAGCGGATTTATATCGATCTGTCATTATTCAACTATTAAATCAAAAAATTGGAGATTCAAATGAAACGTGATTTTATTCATATTACAGACTTCACCCAAACAGAAATCCTGGAAACCTTTGAAATTGTACGTGAAGTTAAGCAGAAGTTCAGAAATCGTGATGATTATAAACCTTTTAAAGACCATACATTAGCCATGATCTTTGAGAAACCCTCAACCAGGACCAGACTATCATTTGAAAGTGGTTTTTACAGGCTAGGTGGACAAGCGATTTATCTTGGCCCGGATGATATACAGATCGGAAAACGTGAGCCGGCCAAAGATATTGCCAGAATGGCCAGCCGCTATAATGATATGATCATGGCCAGATTGTTTGATCACCAACAAATTATAGAATTAGCCGAGTATTCAACGGTACCAGTAGTTAATGGGTTAACCGATTATAACCATCCCTGTCAGGTGATGGCTGACACCTTTACCATCCTGGAAAAAAGAGGTCATTTTGAAAACCTGAAATTAGTATATGTAGGGGACGGAAATAATATGGTGGTTTCCTGGTTAAATTTTGCAAAACGTTTTCCCATGCATTTTGTATGTGCCTGCCCTAAAGGGTATGAACCGGACCAAAAAACAGTTGATGAAGCTATAAAAGTCGGCATTTCAACCATAGAAATCTCCCATAATCCACTAACGGCTGTTAAGAATGCTGATATTATTTATGCAGATGTATGGGCATCCATGGGACAAAAAGCAGAAGCTGAAAAACGTGAAATAGATTTCAAACCTTTCCAGGTCAATCAAAATTTAATGGATGCGACCGGTAAAGATACTTATTTCATGCATTGTCTTCCAGCCGAGCGTGGTCGAGAGACAACAGATGAAGTTGTTGAAGCCGATTACTCCATTGTTTTTGATGAGGCAGAAAACAGGCTCCATGCCCAAAATGCAATTATGTTAAAACTAATGGAATACAAAAATATTTATTACTAATTGAAGAATCTATTTAATATAATTAATATTTTTAGAAACAACATCGGATCCGTTAGACGCTTGATCCGACCTGCGAATTTTTCGTATCTAACTGTAATTATGTTACAAATTCTGTAGATTCTGTGTGGTCAGTGTGGTCCGTGGTCGTCTTTCTTTACTGCTTTGAGAAGAAACATCTTAACCACGAACCACACTGACCACACGGATTAGGCATGATTCTTGGTGAACGCTGTATTCTCTGCAACTTGACTTAAGGCAGATAAACCGTAGGTCGGGTCAAGCGTCAACTGTCACTTCAATTAAAAAGAATATTTGACCTCAGTCTGCAAATTGTAAAACCGGTTATCAGCCAGTTCATAAAAAGATGGGCTTACCAAAACATCTAAACCATTAGAAATTGTATATTTTGAGGTCAGTTTCAGGTTTTTTTGAACGGGGATATTGTCTTCATCATAATATCCGGCGCCTAGCAATGTGATATTCAAAGCATTACCGGTCAGAAAATTAGCTGAAATATGTCCTGAAATGAAATTGGTCACTTCCCGGGATTGTCCGATTAGACTATTCACTAGCGCCTGAGTCGTATTTTCTGCTTCAAATTTATCCACTATGGTTTGACCAGCATAAAAATTGATCGTATTTCCCGATACGAAAAATTCCCCACCAACCAGGTATTTTTTCCAGTAATTTTTTACAAACATATTTTCACCGGCTTTATCTTCCGTGTGATATTCCACATAAGCCACCTTGGCTAACCAGCTATTGAAACTATACTGAAGGTCCAAACCCGGGCTACGGACCTGATGATATTTCCGAACATATAATCCATTGCTATCGATGCCTAAATCCGGTTGTGGATCCACCATGGCGACATAGCTAAGCGCCCAATCCAAATCACCCCAACTATCCAATAAACGGTAAGCAAACTTGGCATTAGCTAGTTTCTTCTCTGGATTATCATCTTCACCCTGGAAGTAATAATCCGAATAAGCGGGTTGAATATCAGTTTTGGCTACCGGAATATATAACAATTCTAACTTAGTGTCGCCTATTGGTTGTTGAAATAAAATACCATTGGCCGGCAACTTACTATCTTCATATTCTGTGCTGTTATAGGTATAATCACGCGCATTAACGCGGTCTGTTGGCACTTCAAAACCTTCCATAAATCCCCAGGTCATCAACTGCGGCCCTACTTTAATCACAGAGTTCCCTGCATATAATTCTATAAAAGCTTCCACCAGCCTCAAATTACCATTATTTGAACCCTTATCAGTTTCTTCGGTGGAATTGTTTTCAGCCGCATCATTAAAATCAATATTAACCGCAGAAAACAGTTTGGCCTTGTCTCCCAGATAACCTTCCATGCGTAACTGGAACCGGGCCCCGACATCAGAAACAGTGTTGCTATCCTGATGATCAGGAGACTTGAGACTATTAGCTTTCATCGTTTGAAATGCAGCCCAGGTTTCATTAGAATAATGAGTACTTTTCGCATAAGTCAGTGCTTTGAGATATCCATTAAACTGAACAGACACCTGGGATTCATCGTCACTGTCAGCTTCATCATCGCTATCTTCCATATCCGCCATATCATCGGAAGCTAAATCATCGCCCAGATCTTCAGTGGATTCATCGTCCGACAAGCCATCCAAACCATCATCTTCTGCTAATGAATCCAACTCACTCTGATTATCTGATAATTCAGACAGATCAGATAGTTCACCTGCATAAACAAATGTTGTTACTGTTATCAGGACCAGTAGTATTAAAATTAAATGTTTTTTCATTACGATACTATATATTAAACCGATTAAAGGATTAAAAAAATAATGTAACTATTCAGTTAACTCTTGAATAACTGCTCTGAAACCATGTTCCTGTTTACCGAGCAAAGAACGAGGTATTGGTCAAAAACACTTCGACTTCGCTCAGTGTACAGAGTCTTTTAAAATAAAATATAAAAAAGCTGAATAGTTACAAAATATTTTACTTGGTATTTAATATTACCACCAACGACGGGTTAAATAAGATTCCTTAAAAATATCGGCCTTAATACTCCCGGCTGCTTTTTCAACTTTTATAGATTTGCCATTAATTAACATTACCGTTTTTGTCCCCTTAATCACATTTTGCATTTCCAAACCGGTTGCGATAAAAACTTTTTTACCATCTCTATTTTTCTTAGTCACAAAGGATAAAAGCCGGGCTTTTTTAGAAAGCTGGCCATCCAAGTTATACATTTCCATTTTAAAGGCCAGACCGGATGATTTGTGCACCCATAACACACCTTTACTGTAACCATAATCTTCTTGGTCCTGCTGTTTTTTAAAACGACTTTCAATTTTATCAACTTTGAGGGTTTTAGTTTTAAATTTTATTTTTTCTGTTCCCAACCATTTATAGTTATAATCATTGATGTCTCTCGCGGCCACATCTCCATTTGAAAAGTCAGAACCCATAAAGGATGAACTTTTATCTGAGCCAACCACTTTCTTGGGTTTACGAAGCCCTTTCATATAAATCCACTGTTTATCATCTTCATCTTTCATTTCGATTGATAAACTGGCATTCCCTTTATAATCCGATGGCGCATAAAAATAAGCAATGCTTCTTGATAATCGTAAATCCGGATTGCCATAATTTAACGCATAAGCAGCCATTCTGGATTTCCGGGAATATAACTTCTTCCCCTGGGCATCATAAATATTCAAAGTGGTGCGTGACAACATTTTTTCAATTGCTGGTAAATTCTCAATGGATTTCATAATACTTAATCCTTTTTCTGCTGCGGTTTCAGCGCTAAGTGATTGAAATCCAATCATCAAACCAATCAAACCGGAAACAATCAGTACAAGTGTTTTCTTCATTTTTACTCCTTTAATATTTATTAAAAATTATTTTATTAATTAGTGTCTGAACGAAAATTACTGAAATTCAAATGGTTGCTAATAACCCGGAAATTTAGGGTTATCGTTACGAAGTCTCACAATCCTCGTAGCAACCTAGTATCAGAAAATGTACATATCCCCAAATTACCTACTTTCCAAAAAATTAATCTATTAATTAGTGTTCGAACGAAAATGCTATTATTGGATATCAAACCGGTAATTGGGCTCTCACTACAAGTCTCGTGATCGTCGTAACTATCGGGTATTTAATTGTTTAAGCCTTTACTAAAAATTGTACATGTCCCCAAATTACCTACTTTTCGTTCAGATACTAATTAGCTAATTTTCTAAACGGCCGGATTTTTCCGGGCCTTGGCAAAAAACTTTGGTTGTCTAACAATAATCAGAGCCGGTAATAGAACTAATGCGCCAATGGTACTAAATACCATAGTGGCTGCCATCATCACACCTAACATGATATTCGGCGTAAAATTGGAGAAGACTAATACTAAAAATCCTAGTGCTACAGATGCCGCATTTAACACGATTGCTTGTCCAACTGTCTTAATCGTATTCTGGTAAGCAGTAATAAAATCTTCTCCTGTTTTGAGCTGAATTTTAAACCGTTCTAAAAAATGGATAGTGTAATCAATCCCGGTTCCAATGGCGATAGAAGCAACCATCATTGTGCCTGTGGTGATTTCGCCTCCTAAAAAGTAAAGTAACCCAAAATTTAATATCACCGTAAATAACAGCGGCATTAGCGCATATAGGCCACCAACCAGTGATCTAAAGATAAAAAAGGTCACAATTAATACCAGCACAAAAGACAGTATAATACTTTTTGCTTGGGAGGCGCTAATCAGATTGCTGATTTCCATACTCGTCGGGGCCTGACCGCCAATTTTGATGGCTTTGATATAAGGATCATCTTCAGGAAATATCTCTCTAACTTTTTCCATAACAGCGTCCATATACTGGCCAATGATAATCGTACTACTATTGCGGAGCATCATTTGAACCTGGAACTCCTTTAAATTTGGAGTTATGGTTGATTCAAAGGTATCTCTTTTGGCACTCATGGCCTGGTCCAGCACAACACCGATGATCGCTCTATCTGTCAGGGTTTGATCTTCGAACCCATCATTTTTTACATCCGGTAAACGGTCAAACGCTGCCTGGTCATCATGATAGAAAACCTTATAAAACTTGCGAATAAAATCTACTGGTGTGAACACAAACCCTGTTGGTTTTGTAATCTGACCATCAATAGTAATTTCCGGTTGCTGCATCGTCTTTAAATACTTATAAAAACCTTCCAATTTATGCAGTACAATCGGTTGTTTGATATCCATGGTCAGAGTTTCGTCTAAGAGATTAAGTGCATAGAGTACCTTTTTACCACTATCAGACTGAATGACGGATCGATAATTGAGAATTTTGACAGCACTGGCTTGCCAGTCACTATCTCCCTCATTCAATTGTTGATGAAGACTTTTCAAACCGTTGATCTGTTCTCCACTGAGGTCTGCAAACAAGCCTTCCTCCTCCTGATTAGCATTCTCGGACTCATCAGCCAGATCACTAAAATCATCTAAATCTGAATCTGATGCGTTTGCTAAATCATCCAATCCTCCGGAATCTTCGGACAAACTATCCAGATTATCTTCTGTTGTAAGATCATCTTCCAGTTCATCTAAAGCCCCATCTGTTTCTTCAGCTGTAGCGGATTCATCTCCCTGATCTTCTTCAGCCATACTTTGAGTTTCTATATAATACTCTTCATTTAATATATTACTTAGCAGGAGCAGCTCATTTTGAATTTGAGGTAAACTTTCCGGCAGTTCAGCAACCTTCGCATTTAAGGCTGCCACTCTCTGATTGACTGGCTCATTATCAAGGTTCGATGAAATATTTACCCAATTATTCCATTCTTTAATCAGTGATCCTAATTGATGCTTTAATTGCTGTTGGGTGACCTTATCCAATTGAATATTGTCTCGAAACTCAAAAATGAGATTAACCAGTGATGTCCCTGTTAAATTTTTATTTAAAAACTGATCACTTTGGTAGATCATATTGTCTTTCTTAAACATGGTCATCATACTTCCTTCAAAGTAATTTTGGGTCATCAACCCCAATGAAAGTACAAATAATGACGCTGCAATCAACAAAATAGATTTAGGCCAATGGATAACCAGAGCACTAATTTTTTCCAGATATCTACCAACAACACCAGTCTTGGAGTTCTCTGTGGAAAATTTATTTGATCGGGGTAATATCCAGATTTTTAATAGGGCCGGGGTTAATGTTAGAGAAATGATTAGTGCAAAACCGACACCCATGGCTGAAAAAATTCCAAAATGTTTGATCATATCCAGACTGGATGACGCTAGAGAGCTAAATCCGGCCATGGTAGTGATCGCAGCCATGACAACTGCCAGTCCTACATGCTTCATCGTTCGCTGAAGAATCTCATTTTTATCTCTACTGGTAGCCGCATCTTCATAATAGCGATTCAGCAAGTGAATTCCATAGGCAGTGCCCACCGCTAATAGCACAATGGGTAGTGCTGTGGTGGTAATTGAAAGCGGTGTATTGGTTACAGCCATCAATCCCAGTGTCCAGATGACAGATGTAATGACGGTCAACAACGGAATAACAACGCCTCTGGCGCTGCGATAACTTAAGCCCAGTAACAATAGAATAACCAAGACTGAAAGCGGCACCATCACTTGCATATCTTTAGACATCATATGGGAAAATACAGCCAGCACAACTGGTTGACCGGCGATATAAAAAGAGACATTCTCAACAGCGTTTTGAGCCAGTACATTATTCAACAGTTCATAAATCAGATTTAAATCATAAATTTCCTTAACATCAAATAACTGAAAATTAAGATTCTCTAAACTGAAAGGGTCAATAGTTCCTATGGTAAATTCCCATAAATAATTAACAAAATTTAACCAGTTATCTATCTTTACATTCATAAAAAAATCAGTGCGTTCAACATAATTGATGATCTGATTAAATACTTCCAGGGTCATTTCCTGATCAAGTAATAATTTCAGTTGAGGTTCTTCAGAAAACGAATCTCCTAAGAATCCCATTAACCATTTCTTTGTCTCTTTACGGGTATGTTGAACCTGCTGTTTTATATAGTTATCGTTCAGAGTAATTCCATTGATGGTCTTGCCGTAAATCGTAAATGGAAAAGTCGAATCCTGCCCCATATATCTCTGTTTTAGTTTTTTCTCATCCAGGGCTGTTCGAAGTTCCAGCAAAGTGTATCGTTTTTTATAGTCCCACTTACGTACCATACTAACATTAATCGTAGCGGCAGATAAGTCTTCTGAAAGTATAGAACCACGGAAATTTCGGTCTGCTAAAACTCTTTCTTTCAGTTCCGGAATTAATTTTAGCAAATCTTCATCTTTTTCCGGTAGTAGCTCTTCTTTACCTTCAACAGAAGGAATTTGATGATCCTCTTTCAATTTTTTAATCACACTACCCGATACGACAGAACCGGTTTCCTGATCTAAAATAGCATCTTCCAGATTAGCAATAGACAAGATATTGTCTAAATCAAACCCCAATGATAACTTTATGGTTTCCTCTTTTCCGGTGAGCATACTTTTAAAGGTTTTCTCCCCCTTTAAATTCTTGATCCCTTGAATCATTCGTTCAACACTTCTTAACACCGGAACGTCCAACACATTCCCCTTTTCATTTTTTAATCCGATGAGTATCTTTTCCTGGTGATAAAAGTTCTTCTTAGCATAATCATCCGACTTAACCGTCATCATGTCTTTCGGTAAAAACTTCGTCATATCTGCTTCAAAGTATAACTTGGTGGTGATTTGATTGATCGCCACCCCGGTAATTGCAGCAATCCCCAATATGACTAGCAATGGGAAACGACTACAGATCTTACTTACAAAACCTAGCATTTTAACTCCATTTTTAATATTAATCTAAATATGTCTTTAATAATTGTTCAACAAAGGCATCAAATTCATCATCTTCAATAAGCCTTGTCTTGAAAATCGTATGTCCAACGGCTAACCCAAATACATTGGACATGATGGCTAAAGATAAGTATTTAATTTTGATATTTTTTTTGTCAGGCTTACCCTTCAGGTAAACCTTGAGTTTTTCACTTAAAAAAGAATTAATTTTTAAATTATTATCTTCTTGAAAAGCGTCTTCAAACTGGCCGACATGATCTAAATGACCATAAAGAATCATGCGGATAATTTTTGGGCTACTAATTAAAATATTTAATAACTCCCGTATCAGAAATTCGATCGCTTCCCTGGGAGGAAGGTCTTCCCTGATCACTCTGTCGGAACAGAGACCGATTTTTTCGACTTCCTCAAATACTGCGTTAAAAAGCTCTTCTTTGGTTTTAAAATGCCTAAATAGCGTTACTTCATTCACCCCGGCCTGATTTGAAATCATCCTGGTGGTTGTGGCACGAGCACCTTTTTCAGAAAACAGATCCAGTGCCGCATTTAATATTTTTGCCTTTGTATCACTGACTTTTGTCATAACCTTCCTTTATCAATTTATTATGTATGCAAGCATTTACTTGCATACATTATTTGTCAATTATTTTTTTATTTAATTTTATAATATACTGATAATACTGTATTATCACTAATTTTTTCTCATTTCGGTGAAAAATAATGGATTAGCCTTTAAGCTGGTGATTTCTTAGTAGTCGTTGTTGCTAGTGCAAGGTATCTCTCTTTTTCTTCTCTTATCTCAATAAAGTTCCTGTTTTAAACTTCTAACTCTAACCACGCCCAAAAAATATGATTTTCTATGTTTATATTAAGTAATCACTACCGTTATAGCTGTTGAAAACAGAAATAAAACGCATGATTACATTCTAATTTGAGATTTGTTAATTTATATAATATTGTTTTATTTTTTATAAATTCCAGATATTTATAGCCACTAAATTATTGTGAAAAGGATTATTAATGTAAATTTGACATGTAAATTTACCATGTTAATTTTACATTTATCGTCTATATTTATCTAAATTTTAATGACTGTATGCAACTATAAACTTGGCTTTAACAGATAAAAGTGATAATAGTGAGCCCACTAATTAAGTCGCATATCAGAAGCCAATAGTAATAAATTATTGAAGATTCAGACATACTCTTTTTTCATGTGCTCTTATTATCTAGTAAAACATTATTATAAAAGTATCCGGCATATTTTTTGCTGAGTTGGATGGTTTCAGTTTTTTTCATAGTATTGTTATTTTAAAAATTCATTTTTAAACGGAGGACTTAGAAAACAGAAAAGTTTTAGAATCGTTTTACTTCAACTGTATCGAGATTTCATTTTTGAACAAATCTTTAATAGAAATTCAGGAGGGGACAGTGAACATAGGAAATATAAAACATTTCATTACCGCTATAGCCGTTATTTTTATCACATTCTCATTTGGTTCCGGTCAGCTTTTGGCGGAACAGGAATTAAACATTGGTATCATGGGTCCTTTTACCGGTCCAGCTGCCAAAACAGGTGCTCAGTTTAAAGGATCCACTACCTTAAGATTGGAAGCGATTAATTACAAAGTCGGGGATTATAAGCTTAACCCCATCTGGATCGATTCCCAG
>JABHWU010000142.1 GCA_018657625.1 Deltaproteobacteria bacterium
ACATGTCCCCCGATTTTAAAACTCCGGATGAATCCGATTCCCTATCCTACCAGTTCTTTCATCATATCTGCTTCAGTATACAAACCCTGACGTCCGACAATCCATTCCGCCGCATATACTGCACCGGTAGCTAAACCGGTCCTGTTACGAACAACATGTTTCAGCTCAATAGTATCCGCTTCTGAATCAAATAAAACCTGATGTGTCCCAGGAATATGACCGCCACGCAATGAAGCAAAATGGAGCTCATCAGGTTTAACTTTGCGATCTAATTTCTCAGAAACCAGTTTTGTCTTTCGATCAATATTACTAATTAAAAGATTGGCAATTGTTTCAGCCGTCCCCGATGGTGAGTCTCTTTTTTTAAGATGGTGCCCTTCAAAGCCCATGATATCATAGATATCAAATTTATTAATAATCTGCGCGGCTTGCTCAACCATCTTAAAAAAAATATTAACTCCTATCGAAAAATTAGAAGAATAGACCATACCTAATTTTTGGGCAGTTATCTGTTTTTCGATAGCTGCCATATGCTCGGTCCAGCCAGTAGTCCCTACAACGATTTGTTTTCCCCACTGACAAGCATCTTCAATATTTTTTATGGCAACATCAGGTTGACTGAAGCAAATACAGGTATCCACCTCTTTCATAGCCTCAGCACAAAATTCTTTATGGGTAGCATCTTTTTGATAGGGATCGATAATAGAAACAACATCAATACCCCGTCCAATGGCAATTTGCTTGATTAAATGCCCCATTTGACCATATCCTACAATTGAAATTTTCATGTTTACCTTTCTTTTGGTTAATAATTTAATAATGATAGTCTGATGCTTTATACTTGAAATATTACACTTATAAAATAAAATCTATAGTGACATAAATAAATCAGCAATTTTAATTGTGAAGGTTGAACTTCGATTCATCTGAAAATCTGTCTGAATGATACCTACCTGCTCATCGCCCACGAAAATAAGGGGGACACGATGCAGGTTCGATTACTGTATCAAATGAAGGTATTCGTAGAATATCATGTCCCCATATTTTCGCTTTTAAAATAAAATCTATAGTGACATAAATAAATTTTTTTCCTAGTCTTGATCCTGGTTTTCTGATTATTGTTTAATTTACTGATATTACCGCATGAATACTAAAACACCACCTAAAAAAAAGGGATCTGAAGACAAAGAGGATGTGTTCACCCAATTGATGGAAGAAAATCAGATTACTCCCTTGAAGAAAAACCAAAACAACAAATCTGGTCATAGCTGTGATCATTTTGAGATCAAGGACAATATTACTACTTCTGCCACCGGGAATAATCATAATAGCAAATATTCCGGAATAGAAAAAGTCCATTTAAAATCAACCCATACTAAACGGATAAAAATTAATCGACATTTTCAGGCTGACTTTAGTTTAGACTTGCATGGTGAAACCAGAGAATCAGCATTACAAAAAGCCAGATATGCGTTTCGTATCGCAAAGCAAAAACAATATCAATCATTACTGATTATCACAGGAAAAGGTACCAACTCTAAACAATCCGTCGGGATCATTAAGTCTGTTATTTGGGATTGGTTAAGTTATGAAAAAAATGAGGGAACTATCGCAAGTTTTAAAATTGCACCAAATTTTTTGGGAGGAGGGGGTGCAATTCTGGTTTTTTTTTATTAATAATTTTATGGTGTTATCACCTTCTGCACAAAACTGTTGAAAACCTGTGTAAAACTTGTCTGATTTTCCTAAATCACTTAAACAATAGCATTTTTTATGAGCTTTGTTTAAAACAGGCTTCAGTGAATAGGTGTGTAATATTATCCTTATATTTCAACAATTTAAACTAAAGGTTAATAATTTTAATGAGTTGTTGTTTCAACTTGATAAAGCTAGTTTACTTAAATTAAATACTTTTCAACAGGTAGACCTAAAAATAGCTGATTTTACTGATTTTAAAATTGTATTTCAGTTATTTACTTGGCCCGTTTTACTGTCCGGTGATAAAAAAATGAAATTACCAATTACTATCTTCGGAAATGACTATTTTGCTATTTTTTATTTTAAATGAGCTGGATGTAACTAATCTTTTATCAAGATATGGTATCCTTTGATTCTCATCGTAGATACCAATATTACCATCCCGTCCTAAAAAAATATTGATTCCGCCGGAAGTAGAATTTACCAAGAATTCCTGTTCGCCGAAATCCCATTTTGGTTTTTCAGGCTTAACTCTTTTTGGCGTGACAGCCTTATCCGTTCTACTAATAACAATATGACGTTCTTTACCTTCGCCTTCGGAGTGTGTTTTCAATTTAAAGTCATTCGCCAAGTTATGAACTAACCGACGATAAAACGAGTTCATTGCTTCTAAATGGAGCACTTCTTCACCATTTGCAACATATTCAGCTAACTTATTAAAATATAAATCTATAAAATCCTGATCCTTCTGATTCCCTGTAGAGTTGTGCATAACAATTTTTTGATCAATTTATTAAATAGTATGAGTTGAAACGTCTTCGCTATTTTCGCAAATTTTACTTCACTGATTGCGCAAGTTTTACTAAAAGACTTAAACGTATGAATTATTGTATAATCAGTCAACAACCAAAAACTCGATCATTCAATGCTTTTAAATTTAAATCAATTATGAATGCTTTAGAATCAATTCAAAAAATTAAGAACCTTTCTCCCAATTCTATTGATGAATTGTTAAATATTTTTCCCTGGCAACTATTCAATATGGATTATACACTATCATCGGATGATGAAGCGGATACCATTATTAGTCAGAATGTTACCATCGGCGCAGGTGCTGAAGTTGATAAGCTAATTGTGGCAGAGACAGTCAAGATTGAAGCTGGTGCTGAAATTCATGGAACAATCATTTGCAGAAAAGTCGTGTTTAGTGAAAACTCAGAGTGCAACTATTTAATCGCAGAAGAATTAATTGCCGGCAAAGATTCCGAAATTCGTTTCGGAGTAATCCAAAATTCATTAGTTCTTGAAGAGGGAGTAGAAATTGATGAAATTGAAGCTTGCCATTCTATCAAAGTCGATATGAGTAATCAGGCCACTATTAAAAAAATTATTAAACTTGAACAGGAAAACTGGGATAAAATTATCCCGGAACGTATTCAAGTTATATTATCAACAATTTTGAACTGATTTTTTTTCAGCAGCCGGAGTTAATCAGCTTTCGGCTGCTAAGCAATACTTATTTTGAATTCTTTTGGTAATATTCAGTTTTTGGCTGTATCCACTTTTTTATTTTCCAGTCATCGATTTCAAACAACCACTTTTGATTTAATTGAGCGACTGAGGGCCGAAAATCTTTCTGACTTTTATTAAACAGAAGATAATAATCCTCTTCAGACTTATCATCAACGATCTTGACTGATACCAAAACATTAAATTTAATCTTAGAATCATCAAACAGGGTTACCTCAATATCGGCTTTTTTTGTTAATTGCTTCTCAAAATCTGCAGATCTGGGTTTTATGTCACTCATTGAAAAATCATTCAAATCACTAACTAAACCTGCTGCCGGATTATCTTTCAGTTTTTGTCCCTGATCAATTTCAGGCATTTCAAATTTTTTGTCTTTATCTGCTCTGACTAATGAAAAAGCACTATCCGAAAGTTTGAAGACCATTTTCTTAACCTGATCTTTTTCAACTTTAAACAGATCCTTTTGAATCCAATTTTTAGAATCACTATCTAAAGAAAAAGTGTCTTTAATAATGTAAACAACCTTTTTGTCTCCAATCCTAACATAGGTCCCATCTGAGCCGCCACCACCATACGCATTGTTCGACTTTGTCACCGAACTTCTCTTTTTACCGAAAACCAATTTGGTAAGTTCCTGATCACCGGATTTTAAAATCATTTCAGATCCGACCCCTTTTTCCGATTCCGATTGATACAATACTTCGAATTCAGCCAGTTTTTGAGAATTTTTGGTAATAATCGAGGCTACTTGATAGGTATTGATATTTTCCATCATCTGAATCAATTTTTCCATATTTACAGGAAAATCACCCTCATTACTCACTACCCAGTTATTGCCTCTTTTACTTAGAGTCACAGTATGATCATTACCATTTAAACGAACCTGATCCATCGTTTCAAACAATTCGGCATTAACTAAAGCTTTACCGATTAGCACATCTTTTTTTTCAGGTTTATTATTTTTAAAGTATTGGCTGGCATAAGCTATAAATACTAATACAACCGCAGTAATGATTAAATTTCTTTTAGCCATTTTATCTATTTTGTTAGTGTTTTATTTTAAGTTAAACATTTAAAATTTAGTTAATTTATTGATGTAGAGCAGACCTATTAAATCGCTTCAAATATAAGAATATACCAAAAACAGCTAATAAAATCGGAACGAAAAGAAGATTTAAAAGAATTAAAAATGTCTTTTCCGATTCAATATCCTGCCTTAACAATTTTCTGATTTCCCTTAATTTACGCTGTGCGTCTTTTTCAGCGAGTCGGAATTGCTTAATTTTATCAATTTGATCTTTCGTCAAAACAATCTTATTGGTTCCCTTTTGAACATTCAGAGCACTCAATTTTTCCTGAACAGATTGCAACTTCTGGGATAGTTTCTGTTCTTCAGTCTGATACTTGGCCTGAGCCATCTGCTGAAGTTCAATAAATCTGGAAAAGGGTCGGCTAAATTGACCACGGGATCTAATCTGAGTTAATTCCTCTGAACCGGATAAAAATTCAACCATATTGATCATGAAGTTCAAATTATCATTCATGGGAATCACCCCAAAGAGTGAATTTTGTCTGACACTATTACGATCCGCGATAAAGTCAGTATCGGTTATCAAGAGAACTTTGACATTATCTTTACTTTCAGATACATGAGGTTGAAAAACCTTTGGTGTTTCTTCTTTTTCTTCACCTTGTTTTTCCTCTTTCTTAGGAGGATCAGGTCTTTTACTAAAAGCAGAACTGATTTTTCCAGTTAAAATACCAGCGATATTATAGGCACCTTCCCGCTTAACCTGTTTATTTACCTCTAAGGGATTTGTATATCTTAAAATAAAGCTGTCAACCAAACCCGACTGTGTAGAACTTTTTAACAAAGAATTTAATTTAAGTTTGCTATCTTCTTTAAGGGTAAACCCACCCGGTTCGACGATGAGCATCTTTTCCAAATCTTTGGTAGCGATTAAATCCTGATTAAACGAGCTTTTGTTCAATGATTGCCACAGAACAAAAGGGAAAACACCGGCATCTCTGGAACTGACTTCAGTAGCATGGGCATGATCACCCATTATCTTGGTGGATTGATATTCAACACCCCAATGTTTAAACAATTTTGGTAAATCACTGGATGCAGAAGCCATTTGTCCCATTCTGGCCATCATTGCCGCCTGCTGATCCATTTGTGAGTTGGGATCCACTAGTACAACTAACTGTCCGCCTTTTAGCGCAAACTGTTCGATTGCATATTCTGTAGCTTCACTGAGGTTTTTTGGATGAATCACCAATAATATATCGATATCATGGCTAATTTCCTGGGCACTGGTTTCGATGTTTTGCAGTTTATAAGACTTTTCCAGTTCCTGTAGAAAAATCCATTTTGGTGTCGCTTGTTGCCCTTGCATCGCCTGCATTTGATTGGGGGATTGCCCCATCACCGGCAACCCACTTAAAATACCGATAACTTTATTCTGTTCCTTATTGATATTTAACAGCAACTCGCTAATATCATATTCCATGAATTGTTCACGTTTAGGATCAAAAATAGGGATATTTAGTTCCACGTCTTCTTTTACGGCCACCATCCCCATAAACAAAGTTTCGCCATAAGAAAGAGGGACGCCATTTAATCCGTATTTTTGAGCCCATTCTTCTTCATCGGAATCCGGTTTAGGATCATATATTTCAAGGGTGATGTTTCCAGGATTTTGATTTTCATATTCCTGTAGCAGCTCCAAAACTTTGTTCCCGTATACTTTGTAATTTAACGGTAATGTTTCTGCGCCTTTTGTGAAATAGTATTTCAAGGTAATGGGTGTATTGATGTTATTAACAATTTTTTTACTACCTTCAGATAGTGTATATAAACTGTTTTCAGTAATATCCAATCGGAAATATAGACTATTGGCAATCACATTAATCGCAATAACGATAATAAAGACCAATGATATATTAACAAATGAGGATCCGAATTGAATGTTTGATTTTATTTTATTTGCCATAACGGTTTTATCAAATATTAATGGTTAAGATAAAGCATTCGATTTATTAAACAATCAACACCTGATTGCTTAAGATGCTTTTTTTGCATTGAGTATGATGGAATTAACAACCAAACCACCACCAATAATAGATAGGAAGAAAATAATATCCCGACTATCAATGATCCCGCGCTTAATCGATTCGAAATGCGTCGTGAAACTGAATGATGAGATAATATCCACTAACCAGATCGGGAGTGCTTTACTTAAAATATTTGTAAAAATTCCCCATCCTAATAAAACCATAATAAAACAAATGATAACACTCAGAATAAAACTGATTACCTGATTCCTGGTTAAGGCAGATGTGACGCAGGTAATGGTAAGATAGGCTCCTGCCATCAGAAAACTTCCAATATAACTGGTTAAAATAATACCGTTATCGGGGGCACCTAAATACCAAACCGTAATCACTATTGGAAAGGTTAAAGCGAGTGCAACACCAATAAAAATCCAGGCTGCAATAAATTTACTAAAAACAGCCTGCATCATGGAAACTGGTAAGGTAAACAACAATTCAATCGTCCCGCTATTTCGTTCTTCTGACCAAAGTCCCATACCCACTGCTGGTATCAGGAATAAAAATAACCAGGGATGAAAAATGAAGAATTTTTCTAGATCTGCCTGATTAGCATCAAAATAATTCCCAAGAAAAAAAGTAGTACCAACAGTTGAAATTAGAAAAATGATAATAAATACATAAGCCACCGGAGAGTAAAAATAGCTCCCCAGTTCCCTTTTAATTAACGCAAGTGTTTGTTTCATATAAACTAATCTCCTAAAGTTAGATTTCTAAAAACTTTGTCCATTTGTCCTTTTTCAGAATATATCTCATTCACCAATATCTTTTTATCGTTAATAAACTTGCTGATAACAGGTAAGATCAACTGGCCGTTTTCCGGGATTATTCTATATTGGAATTTTTCAAGTGTGTCTGAATTGATAATGTCTTCTATCTGTTTAACATCAGCTACTTGTCCAAGCTCTGATAACACTGTTGCATCCGGTTTCTGATCAAAGGTTAGATTAACGGCATTATATCGTTCAGATCGGCTTAGCAGTTCATCCGGAGTACCATCTGCAACGATTTTTCCATTATTAATAATCAGTGCTCTAGTACAAACGGCCTCCATCTCTTCAAGTATATGTGTGGAAAGGATAATGGCTTTTTCAGCTGCCATTTTTTTAATTAAGGTTCTAACTTCATATTTCTGATTAGGATCTAATCCATCAGTCGGTTCATCCAGAATCAGGACAGGAGGGTCATGGATCAGAGCTTGCGCAAAACCAACTCTCTGACGATATCCCTTAGAAAGTGTATTGATCGTTTGGTATAAGACTTTATCCAAAAATGTGGTTTCAACGATATTTTCTACTTTCTCTTTGTTTTCCTTTTTTTCGAAACCGCGAATTTCTGCAATAAAAGTTAAAAATTCCAGTACTGTCATATCCTTATAACTGGGTGCGCTTTCAGGTAAATAACCGACTAATTCACGAACTGCCAACGAGTCGTTAATAATATCGAATCCTCCGATTCTCGCGGTTCCGGATGTTGGTGTTGTAAAACAGGAGAGCATTTTCATGGTGGTAGATTTTCCGGCACCATTTGGACCTAAAAAACCTAGTATTTCACCTTTATTTACATTGAATGACAAATCATCAACAGCACTAAAAGAACCATATTTTTTTGTCAGATTTTCTACTTCAATCATATTTCTTTTTCCTGGTTGATAGTTAACAAATTATATCTTAATTTCCAAATTTGATTCTTCCAAAACTGAATTTCTTACTAATTGACATCAGTTGCGGTGATTCAGGACTTCATTAGTAACTTGAGAGTCGTGAGTTCTTATAAGTTACTGAAAACAATAATTTTAGTCTCTCAAGTTAGTATAGAACAAGTTGTATTCCTGAAAAACCATAGCTATCTTTCTAATATTTTTTTTTAAATATTTCAACTCCATTAATGAAATCATAGCTTAAATAGTTTCCCTGAAATGAAATACTTCCGGTAATCCGTTCCTTTCTATACCATCTACTGTCAATATTTTAATTATTATGATTCTTTTCAAATCATTGAATCTCCTTGACGCTGCGAAGTGAAGATAGTACTCAATCTATTAGACTTTTTAATATTTGATGCCACTGTTAAACCATCAACTATTTAACGTTAAACCAGTAAATCAAACGGTAACACTTAGCTGAAAATCGAAATTATCATTATCAATTTCAGTATCCTCAGCCGATTGCAATTCCTTCGTTTATCTGAATTTGGAGAAAGTTACTTTGAGTTTCGAAACATTTATCTTCAGACGCTATTTTAGCCACCCCTATAGTGAAAGATCTACATCCGTGGTTACTATCCTTTCGATCATAGGTGTTGCGGTGGGCGTTACTGCTTTGATTATATCACTTTCAGTTATGAATGGTTTTGAAAAAGACTTAAAAGAATCCCTTCAGGGCATCAATGGTCACATCACTGTTTATACCTTCACCTCCAACGGTTTTGAATGGAAAAGTGATTCAAATATCGGAACCAAAATAGCCAAAATAGTGCCTGTTGATGCAATTGCCCCCTTTACACAGCATCAGGCTTTAATCATGGGAAGCAATAAACCCCAGGGAACACTGGTTAAAGGGATTGATGTTGATAAGGAAATGGAAGTATCACCATTAGGATTTATGCTCAGAACCAAAAGCTATGAAGTGTTACGGGATAAATCTGAATACAAAGATAAAAATAATAATCAATTACTGGAAAAAGCCAGGAAAATCCTGGAACAATTAAAACCGCATTCAGAGTTAAAAATTGATAGCCAGGGAAATACCCGAAAGGTAACAGTCACGGGTATTATTATTGGTAGCCAGATGGCCCGAAAACTAAACGTTCGTATCAATGATTGGGTAAAAATCGTATCACCGGAAGAACGCATTACCCCCATGGGAAAAATGCCCAGAGCAAAACGATTTAAAGTTGTCGGTTTTTTTGAATCTGGTATCATGGGTTATGATGAAGTTTATTCAATGATAGATATTGGCATTGCCCAAAAATTATACCGGATGGAAAACAATATCAGTGGTTTGACGATTAAATTGAAAGAATCTTCCAAGGCCGACGAATATAAAGACATCTTACAGGAAAAAATTTCTTTACCGTATATATTCAGTAGTTGGCAGGACCAGAACCGCAATCTTTTTGCAGTCATTCAATTGGAAAAAGTAGGTTTGGCTGTAATTTTATATTGTATCATCATTATTGCCGGTGTCAGTATCATTAGCTCGCTAATTATCCTGGTTATTGAAAAAAATAAAGATATTGCCATTTTAAAAGCAATGGGAGCGACGAATCGATCAATCCATCAAATATTTATTTATCTGGGTACTACAATTGGCATTATGGGTACTTTTATTGGAATGGTTCTGGGTCTGATCGCCTGTTACGTCATTGGTAATTATAATATCATTGATATACCTCCCGGGGTGTATGCTGGAAATCGAATCCCAATGCATGTTGAAGTTTGGCAGGTACTCATGATCGCAGCAGTATCAATATTGATTTGTTTTATTGTAACCATATTTCCATCACGAAAAGCTGCAAAACTGGACCCGGTTATTGGATTGAAAAATGAATAATCTTATGAGAATCAGTGAGCTCAAAAAATCTTATACTGATGGCAGTGGAAATAATTTAGATATATTAAAAGGAATAGACCTCGAGATTTCAGAAAATTCTACTCTTTCGATTTCAGGATCTTCAGGTAGCGGTAAGAGCACTTTATTACACATTCTAGGCGGATTGGATCAACCCAGTAGTGGCGAAATATTTTTTAAAAACAGATCTCTTTTCACTTTCAAAAACAAAGAACTGGCAGACTGGCGAAATACCAGTATTGGTTTTGTCTTCCAATCACACTGCCTGCTACCTGATTTTTCAGCCATTGAAAACGTGGCCATGCCGGCAATGATTTCAGGACTCAATAAATCAGAAGCCCTGGAGAAAGCTTTAATATTATTAAAACTAGTGAATTTATCAGAACGGAAAGATCATAAACCTCAGCAGCTTTCTGGAGGAGAACAACAGAGAGTTGCAATTGCACGAGCTTTGATAAACAGTCCACAACTCATATTAGCTGATGAACCCACAGGTAACCTTGATATGAAAACAGGCGATCTGGTGGGAAAAATGCTTAAGACTGTATGTAAAAACCAAAATACAACTTTAATTGTCGTCACGCATAATCCAAAACTGGCAACTGCCATGGATTATCAACTCAATCTGCAAGACGGATTACTTCAAAAACCAAGTTACTAAACACCATCCATTGAGATTTTATTACTTATGAAAAGTGTTTTTGCCAAATTTCTACTAGTATCTTTCTGCATGCTCTCACTAATATTTTCATTATTTCAGCCAGACCTTCTGGCAGATTTTGAGTTTATGAATCAGAAGATGATCATTAAGGAAATTGAAATGAAAGGGGTTAATTATATCGAAAAATCCCTCTTATTTTCTTCAATTGAGTCTACTGTTGGTTCGCCCTTATCGCCTGTTGCTGTTCAAAATGACATAAAAACCTTATATGACTTCTCTTACTTCTCGAACATTGAGGTGTTGGCCGAACCTTTAAATGATAAAGAAGTCATCCTGATTTTTGTTTTTGTAGAAAAACCCAGGATTTCTGAAATTACGATTACCGGAAACAATGAATTTGGGACAAAGGTATTAAAGGAAAAACTAAAAGTCTTTCCAAATAATATGGTAAACCTAAAAAAGATCAAACAAGACGTACAAATCATTTTGGACGAATACCTTAAAAAAGGTTATATGCAAACCCATGTGGGTTATAAACTTATCAAAGTCAATGAATTAACCAGTAAATTAATTTATCAAATCGATGAATCTCCAAAAGTATACTTGACTGAAATTAATGTTACCGGGCCACAATACTACTATCCGATAGATATTATCCGACGACTTCAATCTTCAGAAATTGACTGCTGGTCCTGGGCAAACAGTTCAGGAGTATTTCATGAAGACAAAGTAAATGTTGATTTACAAATCATTTCCCAGACTTATTTACAACAGGGGTTTATTAAACTTAAAATTGATAAACCCAAAGTAAAGATTATTAAAAACCCCGACTACGCCAGAGTAGTTATTGATATTAATCTGGTGGAAGGAGACCAGTATTTTACCGGAGACATTACATTTGTCTCTGATGACGGTGAAGATTTTCTGTTTGACCCTATGGAAAAACTGGAAACCTTTATACTTCAAAAGGGAGAAGTTTATAACCCTTATGCCTTAAATACCGATAGATTCAAACTAATGGATATCTATCTTGAACGCGGCTATGCATTCGCCAGAGTTTCCGGTAAACCGAAAATCAATGATGAAACAAAAATTGTTGATATCACCTACCATGTTACTCGAAAAGAAAAAGCTTATATAGGTCGGGTGGAAATTCAGGGAAATTATGCCACTAAAGACGATGTTGTTAGACGAGAACTCGAAATTCACGATAATGAGTTATATAACGGGACTAAAATCCGACAGAGCCAACAAAATATAAACAAACTTGGATTTTTCAAACCCGGAACCGGCATCCGTTTTAATAAAACCTCTGGAGCTTCAGAACAAACGCTGGATTATGACTTGCAGTTGGAAGAATCAATGACAGGATCGTTTAACGGTGGTATCTCATATTCTGGAAATGACGGAGGGATATTAAACCTTTCTGTCTCACAGAGAAACTTATTCGGAACCGGAAGATCTCTAAAGTTCTCAATGGAGTTTAAACAAACCGGTGACAATAAATATAATTTATCATTAACAACTCCCTACTGGTTTGACACATTCTTTACCAACACTTTTAGCATTTACTCCAGTTTTGTACCTGATGATCAGTATGATACGCAATCACTCGGAATCAATTATGGACTGAGTTACCCCATCTGGAAGGATTGGAACGCATCAACCAATTACTCCTGGAGGACAGAGGAATATTCAAACGTTAATTCTGATGGAGAAGAAATACTGGAGGGTGATTATTATGATAGCTATAAAAGTATACTGCTAGGTATTAAATACAGCACGGTCAATAATCCCATGTTTCCATCCAATGGATATGAAGCTTCATTTTATGCAGAACAATTCGGAGGAGTTTTAGGTGGTAGCTCCGAGTATCGGGAGTACAATTTTAATACCCGATATTTCAAATCATTGAATGAAAATGAAACTGTTATATTTGCTATTAAGTATAATCAGGGATATTTACAGGAAACCAATCCCGATACCCCCATCCCATCCAATCAACGATACTATGTTGGTGGTATCACAACCGTTCATGGATTTGATTGGTATGATATTGAAGGACCTAGCGGGGGCTTTGATATTGCTGCGGCTTACCCATACCAGGGAGACTATAGTGATTGTGAGGCAACAGGATCAGAATGTACAAGTTTGTCAAGTGAACTGGACCCCGACAGAGTTTATTTTGCGCAACATCAAGGTGGGAATCAGAAAAAAGTACTTAATTTTGAACTTTTGTTTCCTCTGACCAGAGAAGGTCAAAACCTACGGGGTGTTGTTTTCTTTGATGCCGGTAATGTATATGCTGAAGATCGAATGTATGAAATCACGGGTACCGAAAAAGATGAATGGGCATTTAGGAAAAGTACGGGGCTCGGAGCACGAATCATAACTCCTATGGGTGTTTTACGCTTTGAATATGGTATTAAATTAGATCAAAAGGAGGGAGAATCCGCCGGAAAGTTTGACTTCCATATCTCGGGACTATTTTAAACCAAAACACACTCCCAAAGCCATTTGCAGCGTGTTAGGTGAATCGTCATCTCGACCAAGAATGAGGAGAGATCTTTTTTATCTCAGAATAATAATCTTTGAGTGAGCTTTTTACTAAATTCCAGAGATAATCCTTAGGTATAATTTCTGCATTTTTGTTATAAAATTCTAATTTTATTAAGCGACATCATGTTTGATACTACCTTAGCTTATGACCAGACGATTCACTGTATTTATAACAATAACTATTTTAACTTTGATATTACCTGTTTTTGTCGGTGATCTTTCTGCTTCCGGCATTAGTTACAGCCAGCCATCATATTACTCATTTTCAGGATTTGATAATAAACTCTATGCCCATACTGAACCCTACTCAGCAATCCCGGAAGGACACATTTTGCATTTTGAATACAAATCTTTTTTACCAATCGGAATAGAGAGCTACAAAGTTTACATATCAGAAGCCAATACAGAAGAAGAAAAATCATACATTGAAATTAATTTTATTGATGTTTTATACCGATTTAAATATCAAAACTTAAACCTGTTTGGTGGTATCGGGTATGGAAATATTGAATACAAATGTAAAATATCTGCTTGTAAGCCCTATTCATTTAAAAAAGGAACGGCAACACAACTCTTTTTTCAAGTCGGTATACCTTTTACCGAAAATTTTGACTTTCATTTAAGTGCTCATCGCATTTCCGGATCAAATGAAGTTTCAATCGGGGAAAAAGATGAAAATATCAACTTAGGCGGTAGTATGGCCGCTTTTGGTATCTTAATAAAATGGTAATAAAATTGGAGGAGCTAATGAAAAAAATAATACTATTTCTGATTATTTTTTCAATGTTTTCATCATCAATACTCTTTGCCCAGGCAAGAAGAACCAGACAACCAAAAAATAAATTCGGAGCTGTTTATTACGGAATATCCGGAGCGGATTTTACTTTGACCAATAAAACAACCGGAGAAAGTGGAACAGCTTCAGATTCAATTATTGGAGCAGTGTTATTTTATGAACGTATTTTTGATAGTAAATTCGCAGTGGGGATTAATGGTACGAGCTTTCTGGAGAGGAATATGTCAATAGAAGTCGGCAGTAAAACTTTAGAAATTGTCGAACAATCAACACTGGTCTTATTGCATTTTAAAGCCTATCACAAAGACCATTCTGCGGGTGGAATAAAGCCTTATTTAGGTGTTGGGCTAGGATCGCTTAGTGTATCGTCTCTAATCACGTCAACGACTGATACAACCGGTTCGACGACTTCAGCTACCATACCTGTCACCGTTATTAGTGCCGGGTTGGATTACTTTTGGGAATCCGGTGGTTTTCGACTTGAAGTTGGCTATCTCACAGGAGAGCGTTCAGACTTGGAAGGCCATGACACCTATTCTGCCAAGTACCAGGCAACTGGCAGCACTGGCAGCATTGGTGTCTATTGGTTGTTTTAAAACAGGATTGGCTAAATAGCCAGTCCTGTTTTATTAATATCTTAATATCGATAATGATCCGGTTTATAAGGGCCATCCTCAGAAATACCTAAATATTCAGATTGTTCCGGAGTCAATCGCGTCATTATTACACCTAAATGATTCAGATGCAGCCGGGCAACTTCTTCATCCAATTCCTTGGGCAGCATATAAATTTTCCGCTCATATTTCTCTCTATTGGTATAAAGTTCTATCTGAGCCAATACCTGGTTGGTGAAGGATGATGACATTACAAACGAGGGATGTCCTGTGGCACAACCGAGGTTTAACAACCGCCCTTCAGCCAGAATCATTACACTGTGTCCATCAGGAAAAGTCCATTCATCATATTGAGGTTTAATATTCTGAGATTTAATTCCCGGTACTTTTTTAAGCCCAGCCATATCAATTTCATTGTCAAAATGACCGATATTTCCAACAATGGCTTTATCTTTCATTTTTGCCATATGATCGGCGGTAATAACATCTTTATTACCAGTCGCTGTAATAAAAATATCAGCATATTCAACGACATCTTCAAGTGTCTTAACCTCATACCCTTCCATAGCCGCTTGCAGAGCGCAAATTGGATCAATTTCCGTAACGATGACCCTGGCACCTTGTCCTTTTAATGCCTGGGAAGATCCCTTTCCAACTTCACCATACCCACATACCACAGCAACTTTACCACCGATCATAACATCACTGGCTCGACAAATACCATCTGGTAAAGAGTGTCGACATCCGTAAATATTATCAAATTTACTCTTAGTCACAGAATCATTGACATTAATAGCTGGAAATAACAATTCCCCTTTTTCTTCCATCATATAAAGAAAATGGACACCTGTGGTCGTTTCTTCACTGACACCAACAATAGCTTTTGAAGCCTTAGTCCAACGGTCAGGTTCGCTTTTTAAAGTCCCTCGAAGGGTTTCCAGAATAACGCCATATTCCTCAGGATCATTATCAGGATCAAAATCAGGAACTTTTCCGGCTTTTTCAAACTGGGCACCTTTATGAACCAACAAAGTCGCATCACCGCCATCATCAACGATCATATCCGGACCGGAACCATCCGGCCATCTGAGTGCTTGTTCAGTACACCACCAGTATTCTGGCAATGTTTCACCTTTCCAGGCAAATACAGGGGTTCCTTTGGGGTCTTCTGGCCTTCCGTTTTTACCGACAACGATAGCAGCTGCAGCGTGATCCTGGGTTGAAAAAATATTGCAGCTAACCCATCGAACATCAGCGCCTAATTCTACCAATGTTTCAATTAATACCGCTGTTTGAATTGTCATGTGCAAACTACCCATTATTTTTGCACCTTTCAGTGGTTTACTGACACCGTGTCTTTCCCGCAGTGCCATCAAGCCTGGCATTTCTTTTTCGGCTAAAGTCATTTCTTTTCGGCCATAATCATACAGACTGATGTCTTTAATCTTAAATGCTGGTCGAAGCTCAGTCGCACTCGATAATATTTTGTTCATATTCACCATTAATATTTAAAAATTTCAAAACACCGCCATCCAAAGACGGCAATTACTCGTAACAAATCTTATTTTCCTATGTCGCCAATAAAAATAGGCAAAAAATATCATTTTAGTCTAAGAAACAAGTGGCAAGTTGTCATCATAAACTTTTAATTTCAGGTAATCGGAATCAATATTAAGTTTTATCAACTTTAGCTGGGCAAATTTTAATCAATTATTGTATTGATTGATAAAATCTATGATAAGGCACATGCTAACAAAGCTCTTTTCATCTTTAATGTTAACAATATTATTTTAATAAAGAATATGTCTATTTATCCCGAAATCGATTTAAACAGTATCAAAACTTATTCTGCAACTCAGAGACAATCCAAGGTAAAGGTTGATACAATTGCAAAACCGTTGACAGCCGGGATGAGTTTTAAAAAATTTATGGATTCACTTCCCACAATTTTAAAGGCAGAAGATATTAAACATGTTGCCCGGGCCATCGTTAACGCCAAAAAAAATCAAAAACCGATCATAGCCATGATTGGAGGACATGTTATTAAAACAGGATGTAGTCCGATTTTAACAGATTTAACAAAAAATGGGTTTATTACGCATCTGGCTTCAAACGGGGCAGCTGGCATTCATGATACTGAATTGGCGCGTTTCGGTCATACCTCTGAAGACGTCGGCCCTCAACTGGAAGACGGTTCATTTGGAATGGCTTCTGATACCGCAGCTTTGGTTAACCAGGCAGCTATTTTAGCCAAAAGTAAAAAATTAGGATTCGGAGAAAGCGTTGGCCAGCTACTCATAGAAGAAAAAGGCCCTTATTTAGAAAAAGCACTCATCGCCCAGGCATTTTTGCAACAGGTCCCCTATACACTCCATGTTGCATTGGGAACCGATATTGTCCATCAACATCCTGATGCGGATGGTTCTGCTATTGGTGATGCTTCTCTTCGTGATTTTAGAATCTTGGCCCATACTGTGTCGAATATCGGTAATGGTGGGGTAGTACTGAATTTTGGGAGTGCTGTTGTTATGCCGGAAGTATTTTTAAAGGCTTTATCGATCTCCCGAAATCTGAAAAATGATGTTTTTAACTTTACCACTGCTAATTTCGATATGATTCAACACTATCGCCCCAATATTAATGTTGTTAATCGCCCGGTATTAAAAGGCGGAGATGGTTACGCGATCTCCGGCCACCATGAAATTATGATACCATTAATGGCTGCCATGATTTACGAATATGATAAACAATCTTAAGCGGTATTTAAAACATGTCAGATTTGAAACTAATCATCGGAAACAAAAACTATTCCTCCTGGTCTTTCAGAGCCTGGTTCTTCCTAAAACAAATTAATGTCCCTTTTGAAGAAGTCAGACTGCCACTAAGAACTGAATTGTTTCATCAGGAAATTAAAAAGTATTCACCTACCGCAAAAGTACCAACTCTAATCCAAGGAGATATTAACATATGGGATTCCTTAGCGATCTGCGATTATGTTTCTGAGTTTTTAATAAACGAAAAGGGCTGGCCAGTCGATCAGGCTTCTAAAGCTATTGCCAGGTCAATCAGTGCCGAAATGCATTCCGGATTCTTTGGTATTCGTAATCAACTGCCCATGAATTGTAAAGCCATTAAGAAGAATTATACTATTGATGATAACTGCAGGTCTGAGATTGAACGCATTCAACAGATTTGGTCACAATGTCTGGAAAAAAAACCGGGAGGTCCATGGTTATTTGGAGAATTTTCTGTAGCTGACGCAATGTATGTCCCAATCGTTTCAAGATTTCTGACCTATCAAATACATTTAGAAGATAGTGCGCAACAGTATCTAAATTTTGTCAGTGAAAATGGATTTTTTAAGGAGTGGTTGGAAGCAAGTCAGAAAGAAGAAGAGATCATCGAAGATTCGGAAGTTGGGGACGATATATAAATAAAAAGCCCTCTATTATATGAAAAATATAGAGGGCTAAATAAAATCTGAATCTTTTGAATTCATTTTATTCCATCATAGACATTAACATTATCTGATTAATCATTAGCTTTTCTGCATTGCATCACCAATCTTAACCAGGCCTTTTCTCTTAACCAACCATTTCAGTATGACCGAAAGGTGGATTCTGGAGTAAAAAAATCTGATAATATTTATCTCTAAATATTACAGACAACTGGGATTTACTTTTCCCAAACGCTTTTATTGGATTCGCAGATTGCTTCAGTACGAGAAATTCCAATATCCTGCAACATTCGATTATCCAAAGTAAGTAATAGTCGTCGTTGCTGCGCTCTTTCTCTCCAGGAACTTAAAGTGTTCAAAACATTTTTTGCTATTTTAGCAACGTTGATAGGTTTCAGACCTACCAAAACGGGTTGTTTCATTGTCAGTGCTTTCATTTTATCTCCAGATATATGAATGGTTTAATTTAAAGTCTGAAAAAATTATCAGATTATTTACCTTATTACAGTTATATTATCTCATAAAGTAGTTCAAATCTGACAAGCCATTTATTCTTATCCAATACATTAGTTTATCTATATTTTATAAAGGATTCCGCTCAGGATCTCATAGAAAAATTGGATAAACATTTTCCTGTATTTGATGATTTCATTATCTCACAAAAAAGTTTCGATCTGACAAATGATTTATTCTTATTCAATGCATTAGATTCCTTTGGGATCAACGACTTTGGAGGGAAAGCATTTTTAGTCTAGGATTTAATTTTATTGAGTGGATTAAAAGATGTATCCTATTAAAAAACAAACAGTTAAAAGAAGATTAGCCATTTCCCCCTCTATAGAAAAGCAAATTTGTTTCTTAAATTGAGTACTGAAAACTGGGTGAATCAGAAAAAAAGGAGTGTTATTTATTGCGGATAATTACTTGACCCGGATCAATATTTAAATAATTAAATACTTTCTAGGTTAATGATCTATCGATCTAAAATCATAGTCCATTACACATATTTTCATTTCTTTATTATCACCTTTTAAAAGGTCTGAATCAACTTCAATATCAGTGTGCTTTATGAGTTCCAGGAAGTTAGAAAATAGGTTTTCGATATTATTAAAATACTAAAGCTGATTGAATAAACTATTCACATCATTAGCTGCATTTGGAAAATGCCGAACCAATACAATAATATTATTATTGTCCACACTATGACAGGTTGAGCAGCTTTCACCAACCATATTAGATTTTGAATATCTGATTTGATGATCCGAATACCGGGATTCAATATTTGTTTTGGGCTGAAAATAAACCACTGAAAACACAGTAAGGATAGTAAGTGCAGCCATTAAGATCTTCATATATACCCTTTTTTACTATTTATTCAATTTATAAAATGTACAAGTTATATCTATTATAATTTATTTATATTTTTTTTCCAAATTTTTTATTATGAATTAAAGCCATATCTAGTAAACGGTGAAATTGATTTTTCATATTACAATTCTGCATTCTTTTAAAAACCAGTTAAAAACACTTATTTCCTTTTTTTTCACTTAGGTAATAAATGTTGTAAACTGTGAAAAAAAATGCTTTTTGTATTACAGAATTCAATAAAGAAGAAAAAAAGGAGTGATTAAAACGATATAAACCATGATCAACGAATAGATAATCCAGAATTCATTTTGAATATTATAGGATTAAAGCACCCGTAAATCTTTAGGGAAATGGGTGATATTTTTACATCCGGACTTTGTTAATAAAATGGTGTCCTCAATTCTAACACCAAACTTCTTTGCCAGATATATACCCGGTTCAAAGGTAAATAGCATATTTTCTTTTAATATCTCTCGTTTTTTTATGTAACTGAGATATGGCGCCTCATGGACATCTAAACCGATACTATGGCCCAACCCATGACTGAAATATTCTTTGTATCCAGCTTTTTCAATTACCTCTCGAGCAGCCCAATCAACACTATGATTTTGCATTCCAGGCTTAATTTTATTTTCTGCAGCCAATTGTGCATCCAAAACAATTTGATACACTTCCTTCATCTGGGAAGTTGGTTTTCCAACAAAAACAGTCCTGGTCATATCTGAGCAGTAGCCTTTATACTTCACGCCCATATCAATAACAATACAATCATTTTTATGGATTTTCCGATTTGTATAGTATGAATGAATTCCCCAGGCACTTTCTCCGGAAGCAATAATCGGCAAAAATGACGGGCCTTCTAGAGCGACATTATCATAAATTAAAGCCAGTAATTTATGATGAAGGAATTTTTCACTGACCCCCGGTTTAATTTCATTTAAAAACAGATTCATAATCTTTTCTGCTTCTAATTGAGCATATTTTAACATCCTGATTTCATAATCGCTCTTAATGCTTCGACATCCCTCAACAATATCTGTTTGAATTGTTTTAAGTGGTTTAAACTGATTTCGGATATTTAAAAACCGTTGGTAGTCTAATCCTGGATCAACTGCGATGATTTTTACTTTATGATCTGAAATAATTTTTTTTGCTTCAACAATAACATCATTGGGATGTAATAAACCGTCACGAATAATAGGATGTATGGTACAACCTGTTGTATCACGTTCTGCTTTAACATCATTGCGATAATGCGTGATTAAATATGATTTCTTTTTAAAAATCAGCAATACTGAAAATTCTCCGGTATGCCCGCATAAGTATCGAATATTAGTGCTATTTAGAACCAGCAAAACGTCAACGCTTTTATCTTTAAGTCTGGTTCTTATTTTTTTACTTCTGGTGATGTGTTCGGACGTTAAATCTTTTTTCATAGAGTACCTGCTGTGACATCTGCTGTTGTTATTGTGATATTTAAATAAAAATTCATCCCCAAAGGAGACGGTATTGTCTTAGCCCCAGAGGGGATATCGCATTCTTGGATTCAAACGAAATCGACGCAATTTTAGCTGTCATTTATGAATCTGTGATGACTTTTATCTGGTTATTATTTTGTAAATCGAACCATGGAATACACCGAAAACACGGAAGGATTTTGTGTTTCTGTGATTGAATTTCCATATCTCTATTTTTTTCCGTGTATTCAGTGTGGTCCGTGGTTGAATACTCCTGTAGGACAGGCCCCCGATGCATACCTAGCTTTTTATAAGGTAGCCAATTGGCAGAGCCTTTGGTCTCTGACCATCCTCAGAGAGGATGGCTTAAAGCATTGAAGTAAAAATCTAAATCCAACCTGAGTAAGGTCTTTGCATAACGGCATGATGAAGCCATTTGATCATTGTGATAAAATCAAATACAGGAAGTTGAGTCGCTTCCTGAATTGCTGCTGCATATGGTGGCATATCACTACATTCCATCAAAATAGCACCGATATCATTATCTTCTTCAAAAAGCGTTAAGGCTGCATTAACCACTTCATCCCTCGCTTTTCCATTGTCAAAATGCCCTCTCATATCGACAACAGCAGCAAAATTCTCCGAGTACATCATATCTTTGATCACGATGTTACTGTGATCAATTATATTGCAACTATTAAATAGTTCCGGAGTCAAGGCTGCAGCATTGGCGGTTAATATCCCAACTTTCTGATTGGGTTTGATCAATGTTTTTATCCAGGGAAGTTGGATAAGACTCGAAAGTGCAACGGGTGCATCAACAGCATTAGCAACCTGTTTATGAAAATTACCAAAAAATCCACATGCTGAACTGATTGCTCGTACCCCCTCGTTTTCAACCATGTGCTTTGCAACAGCAATGATATCATCTGCAATGGTTGGGTCCGCCTCAAATAGTCTATCATTAGTCAGGTTTGGTACTGCCATCATCCTTACCGGAAAATCATAAGTATATGCATTAACAACATTCCCTGGCATCATTGGATAGTGAACATTCTCGATATATACGATTCCAACTGAGTAACCGGCAATTTGTTGGTTTTTTACTGCCTGAACAAATTTACCATCATTATTGGATGTTAAATATCCATATTGTCTTCCATTGATTCGTTTATCCATCTATCCCCTTCTTATAACAGATTTACTATATAAAACAATCTTAGTTCTTTTAATTGGAAACCTTTGGTATTCCGGTTTTTATATTCCATCCTCTTGATTTATAATACTCCTCCAGTAGTACTTTTTAATCAGAAATGACACACTCCGGATGATTGCTGTATTTTCATCAGGGACCGTTAATACCCGCTTAGGTAACCGATCCCACCCAGGTATTTACGGATCATATCCGGATTGACGGTCTCGGTTGTTAGCTCACCGAATGTTAGATTGACCCTTAATTGTTTCCGGGTAAATCCGCAATTCTGAATTTTCATCTTTCTCCTTTGGATATCATGAGGACCTCATGTAATGCTGATTTTTTGGTTGGGTTTTAAAATCGCTGACATTATCACAAAAATGCAGTCCCAAATAGTTAAGAAACTGCATCTTGATTTGAGTGGATACTGTTTTTATAGTCTTGACGTGACATGCCTCTAGCTTTGTCAGGGACCCCGGATATAAATTTTACATAGGTTTATTCTAACATTGAAAACCATCCTCTCTGAGCATGGTCAGAGACCAAAGGCTTTGCCGATTGGTCGGATAAATCGTTATTCAGTGATTCGTCTCCCCTGAAATCGCACCCAATGTCACTGGTTTCAATGGCAGCCGTTGCGTAAATGACTTGTGTTTGAATTCTTTCCCGGAAGCTTTCTGCAAAAGATCATGAGCAATTTCACCACAATAACGACCTTGACAATGACCCATACCCAGCCGTGTTCTACGTTTCAAATCGTTAATATCCTGCACGTTAGATTGTGCAGCCTTTAAGATATCGGTATAGCGTATCTCTTCACATCGGCAAATCAAGGTATCATCCGATATGATGTCGTAAATTCCTGAGTGAACTGCCGATTGTTCAGCTATGCGAGATCCAATTTTCCTCATTTGCTTCATTTTTTTTACAAGCAAATTTGACGAAGCATTCTCTCTTTTGCAGGCAGAGATTGCAGCCAATTGACCTTCAATGATTGCTGCTGTGTGCCCCTTAATCGAAACTCCATCACCGGCAACATAAATACCCGGAATAGAGGTTTCCATATTGGGTGTACGATCAACAGACCAAAAGCCAAGTTTTCGATCATAGGTATGACGGCAACCACAAAGTCGGGTAATTTCTATTTGAGGAATCAAACCAAAACCGGTTGCAATTGTGTCAACCTCAATTTTTTTTTCAGTACCTTTGATAGGGTGCCAGTTTTTATCGACTTGCACGATGGAAGCACCTTCCACTTGATGAGAACCATGTACTCGATTTATCACATGGGAATAGTGAATGGGGACCCCTTTCCTTTTTACTGATCGCCAACACTGCATTCCGTATTTAAGTTTATCCTGTCCTCCATTCATCAGCAATGTTAAACCCAACTGTGCTTGGCTGAGAAATGTGCCTGCCTCAGCAATCGCACTAATTTTTACCCGCTGCGCAATCAGCTGAGCAGCCAGAGGCATTGAGAGTACACCGGTACCGGTTATCAAGATCCGTTTACCAGGAGAAATACCATTTTGAATAAAATTCTTAAGACCACCGATCGTCATCACTCCCGGTAGATGCCATCCGGGAAAAGGAATGGTTTTATCCCGTGCTCCGACGGCAAGAATAATTTGATCAGCTTGAATGGAATTAACGTCTTTATATTTTCCGGAACGGCATACAAGGCTGAGCACTTTTTTATTGCTAATGTGCCAAACTTCGGTTTCTGTTAAGGTGGTAATTTTTTCTTTAACGGTTTCAAACTCATCAAACAGCTGGTGTCCAGCCTTTATAGCCAGAGGATCAGAGTGAACAGTATCTAAGGGAACTTTTGGTGAGCGCAATACTTTACCACCTAGAACGCTGTTTTCATCTATAAGTACGATTTTTTTTGCATATTTACTCGCTTCAACAGCGGCAGCAATCCCAGCAGGGCCGCCGCCAACAATAGCCAGTTCAGTTTTCATGGATACCTTCCTTCGTATTTACAAAGTCTGCCTCATTTTGTGTTTGTACGCTGCAACCATATGTTACAGGTGTCACGCAAGTGCGAATATTGGGAATACCATTGACAATCATACGACATCCGAAACAAACACCTATCCCACAAAAGACACCTTGATGGGTTCCTTCTTTACTGATACGGAGGGTTTTATGGCCAGCGGCCATCATTGCTTCAGCAATCGTTTGACCTTCTGTCGCCAAAATGGTTTTATTGTCCAAAGTGAATTCGATACTTTTATTGTTAGGCATTATCGACCTCCTTTGGGCTACTAAAACGCTGCCACCGAAAAGGATCAATGTCGATACGCTGAGGAATGTTACCTATCATATTGGCGATAAGTTCTCCAGTGATTGGAGCCATACTGATTCCGTTTCCTTCGTGTCCGGCAGCAATATAAAAACCTTCAATCTCAGTATCCGAAATAATCGGTAAATGATCAGGTGCATACGGACGAAGCCCAGCATAACTCCGAATAACATGAATATCTCTTAGCCCCGGATAAAATCGAATGGCACGCTTTGCCATAGCCGTTAATAGTTCTTTATTACTGGTCAAATCAAATCCAGTAAAACAACGACTGGTTCCAATCAAAAAGTTATTGGCGTTGGTGGGTTCCAAAGCAAAAGCAATTCCATATTTTTCCATAACAGGTGTTACTTCCCGTTGGTAATCATTCTGTTCTAAACGAGTCACTATATATCCAAATTCAGACACAGGTTGTCCGCTGACAGGAAATGTCCGCTCTGTCACAATAAGTTGTCCTTGGCGTGGTTTGATAGGAATCGAAAGATTTACCATCTGACCAATTGCGCCAGCCCAACTGCCAGCTGCATTAATGATTTTCTTGACCCGTATAGTCCCTTGATCCGTGATTATATGATCGACGGTATTAGAGCGGTTCGATTTTATGTCAAGAACGTTAGTATTAGAATAAACGGTTGCTCCCTGCTTGACTGCTTGATACTCAAAGCCCTGGGCAAGAGCCATTGGATTTACTGATCCATCGCAAGAAACTGACAAACCGCCAACTACGTTTTCTGCCAACCCCGGTTCTTCTGAATGCACTTGATGGTAATCCAACATTTTATATGGAAGGCCTGTTTCCGCCATACACTTGCAATGGGATTCTGCAATTTGATACTCAGCTTCGCTTTCCATCAACAAGAGTGTGCCCTCCTGTGACCAGCCGATATCAAATCCCAGTTCATCGGGAAGTTGTGGAAACAGATCCAAACTCATTTTGGCTAAGCGACAACTTTCGCCCGGTACCTGATCATACACAATTACCCGACCATCGCATCGTCCTGATGTCCCTTCTGCAATTCCATTCCGTTCGATCAAACAAACATCAAATCCTGCTTTTGCCAAATAATAGGTAATTGCAGTACCGATCACCCCACCCCCGATAACAGCAATTTCTACAAAATTTTTCATTATTATAATATTGCGCTGATGATTACAGGCAAAGAAACAGTTCACTTCCGTTGCTCTTTGCATCCTCAATATAACATAAAAACCGGTATGTTTTATAGGAAAATTGTAGATGTTGGCATTCGCTACAATTCCCTGAATACTGAATAATGGACATCTAAAACAAGTACTCTGAAAGCGTTATTGTAAAAGATTGTCCATTGGAAAAAATAGATATGTCATCTCCTTAAATCAGGCCGGCTTTAGAAAGGGCTTTGTGAATTACTGAAGACTCTTCTTGGTCAACTGCCATTGTCGGCAATCGAGGATTGCTGCTAACACGTCCAAGAATTCGGGCTGCTTCTTTGATAGGAGCCGGAAAATTTTCAGCTGCTAATATCGCTTCTGCGAGATCCAAAAGTCTAAAATGAAGCTCTTTGGCTTTTTCCATGTCTCCCTCATCAACAGCTTTCATCATTTCAATGATTTTATGCGGCGCCAGATTTCCTAAAGCCAAAATATGAGCAGAGCCTCCTAAAATTTTTGTTAAAAAGATCCGATCATCTGCCCCACTCATAACAACAAAATCATCAGGTGTAATTTGCACAGCATGAGCAAAATATGAGAGATCACCACTTGATTCTTTCATTCCAACAATATTTTCTATTTTGGACAAGGTTTCCAGGGTATCAAGATCAATTTCACAACCGGTGTGTTCAGGTAAATTGTATAACAAAATAGGCATATCCACCTTACATACTTCACGGTAGTGAGTAATCAGGCCCTCTTTATTTGGAATACAATAATACGGTGTGATCACCAAAGCCACATCAGCTCCGGCATCTTTTGCATCCTGTGTTTGTTGTATCGCCATTCTGGTAGTTGGTGCACCTGTCCCGGCAATAATGGTAAAACCTTCAGGGGCAATTTCCTTGGCTGCCTGGATGACATGTATTCTTTCCTCTCTGGTCAGATTAATAGCCTCTCCAGTTGATCCGTTAACGCAAACACCGGAACAATCTGCGTCAACAAGATATTGAACATTTTCTTTAAAACCTTCTAAATTGATGCTGTCATCATCGTTAAAGGGAAGAATTATTGCTGGATAAAGGCCTTTAATTTCAATTTTATTCATATAAATCTCCTTGTTTTTTATGCTTATTTAGGATTGTGGTTTTTAAGTTAATTCGTTGATATTCACTTTTCACAATCCACTTGAAGCAGATTTTACTAATTATTATATTTTAAATTAGCAATTAGTTTCTTGAATGTTTCATTAAACGCAACGAGCTCTTCCAAGCTGATATCCTTAAAGAATATCTCTTTTCTCCATTTCTCCATTATTGCAAATATTTTTTCATGGGTATTTAATCCCTTTGAAGTAATGGATACCAGCTGATAACGTTTATCAGCTGGTAAATTTTTTTTCTGAACAAAGTTTTTCTTAATAAGTATACTAATCGTTCGTGACAAATTATTTCTATCCTGCCCCGTATGCATTGCAAGCTCGGTTTGATACATATCTCCCTGAAATCGCAAAATTCTTAAAACGAGCTCCTGAGCCGTTGTGATATCAGGAAAACTTTTTTTCAACGCATTACGAAATGATTGATCTACAGCTTTGTATAAAAGACTGATTTCTATTCTTGGAAATTCACTAATACCACTCATGATTTTTTAAAAGTTATGATTATAGGGACAAAATGCCTATTTCAATAAACAGTAATTGAAATTGTCTACTACTTCAATTTATATTGTCATATCAACTTACTCTTAATTCAGCCATAAATTCACGTAATTGATCAAATATTTTCCGGGCTGTTTCTAAATTACTTCCAGCAATATTATTGAGTTGAAAAGGATCATTTTTACGATCGTACAATTCATCTCTATCCGGAACTTCACTGGAACTGGCAGCAGTGCATGTCCATTGATCTTCACCGTCAAGTGTGGCTGCGTTTTGTTGTTCTTCGTGGGCACGATTATAAAATGCGGTGTCTCTATCTTCCACGGTGTTAGCCTTATTCAATTCTCTTAAATGTTCAGTTGATTTTGCTAAATCGCGTCCATATATTCCAAAACGAGCATCTGCGACACTTTTTTCATCATCTTTCAACCAATGGATGTATGACCACTCTTCAGTGATAATAGACCAGGCATAACGAAAATAACCAGCGATGGCAAAATCCCGGACTCGATCCACTTCTCCTTTAGCTAGTGGTGCTATGTCATGACCTTGCATCGTAGGATGTTTGCCAACTCCCAACCATTCAGCCACAGTCGGTGCCACATCGCAGGATTGAACAAAACTATTAACTCGCTTCCCGGTAGGTAACCCGGGTCCTCTCATGATTAGAGGAATATGGGCCAACTCTTCATAGGGCCAAGGGCGACATTTTCTCATAATGCCATGGCCATGTTCTCCCTTTCCCATCGGTGATCCGTGATCGGAAACCAACATCACCAGGGTATCCTTCTCTAACCCAAGTAAACGGATTTTCTCCATCAGGTATCCAAACCACTTATCGACCATCGTTACTTTTTCGGCATATAGCATTCGAATGTGATGAAGCTCTTCATCAGTATACAGATCGTCAACATGTCCCTGAATTGGCAGAAACATGTCTTTTCCTTTGTAATCCGGATCATACATGGATTTTTTATCAGGATCATAAACAGAGGGAGCATCCCAGGGTTCATGGGGGTCAAAGCTGTCAATCCACATAAAGAAAGATTTATTACGATCAACCTGATCCAGGTACTTGCCCGCCTCTTTCATAACTTGAGCACAATGTTGATCTTCGTCCGATTTCCAATATTGGCGTTCTTTTAAATGACATTCTACCTGATTCATCAAAGGACGCATTACATTTTCTCCAAGAATCTCATCAGCTGACTCCATGACATGATCTTCATAATAATCATCAGCTTTCATATCGTACAAATCATCATTGGCATAGTATTGATGATCCGTTTCATGTCCATGAATGAAGTGTACTTTGTCAAATCCTCTAGAATATCCGAATTTAGGTAGACGAAAAGGTCCTGAATCATGAATTAGAGCGGTGTCAATGGGTTGCCCCCAACAAAGGTCGGCAATCGTAGTATCATCCATATCCAATTGTGACCAACCTTTTACTGGCAGGGTGTAACGCCCAGTCAGCATTGCCCGACGACAGGGAATTGTCGGTAATCCTTCCGTATAAGCATTTTCAAACAAGGTACCCTGGGTGGCAAAACGGTCAATATTGGGTGTTTGAATCCAATCATTGCCATAACACCCTAAATAGTTAAATTGCAGCGTATCCAACATCACGACTACAACATTTTTTTGTTCCTTCATATTTCACTCACTATATATTTCAATTGTTAGTTTATTTATTTCTGTTGATTAGGTAGAGAAATAAATAACATGGATAAAAAATCAAACAACAATCTTCTGAAGCAACTTCTTACAATCGCTTTTTGAAAAAGCAATTCCAGGTTCTAAGGACCAGAAATGATCATGTATTTCCAGTACAGGAACCCGATTCAGTAGATTTTCCCTGGCGAGAATGGGAGGTTCCGAAATGACCGTGATAATCGCTTTTATACTCAGTTCCTTCAGTGCCAGACTTAAATTTCTATCAATTTTGGCGATCCGTTTGCTGTCATTATCCCAAATCGTTATTTGCATCACGAAATCTCCAGATCGACTACTTACTTGATTGATCGAACATAGCTGTTAGCTTCAAGGACTGCAATTGTTCCATCTCCCACAACAATCACATCTTTGTCGCGATAGACTGTTCCATCGCAGCTGTCATCCCTGCACTCCGCTCGTCAATAACCATATCAAATTTTGAGCTCATGACAGTTTTTATATATGGAATCAAAACCAATTATTTAAATTAAATTCATCTTTCCTGACAATAGATGTACCAATTTGCCTTACAAAACAAGCTGTACCTTTTAAAACGCCCTGCGAACATTTCCTGGTAAATATATAGAATCTCAATATTTTACCATAGAAAGTGAGCAGACTGGATTTAGTCCGTTTCAGGGTTTGGTAAACTGAAAGCAGCGTGGCCTTTTAGGAACTCTTTCGTTCGTGCTTGTTTTGAATGGAACAGAATATCTTGTGGTGTTCCTTGCTCTAAAATTTGTCCCTCGTGCAGAAATAAAATTCGATCTGCCACGTGATAGGCAAAGCCTAACTCATGGGTAACTAACAACATTGTCATACCTTCATCACGAAGTGATCGGATTGTCTGTAATACTTCACCAACTAATTCTGGATCGAGGGCAGATGTGACTTCATCGAACAGCATCACTTTTGGGTCCATCGCAAGTGCCCGGGCAATAGCAACTCGTTGCTGTTGCCCCCCTGAAAGGTGCGAGGGATACTGATCAATTTTATCAAGAAGATTGACCTTTCCCAATTGTTCTTTTGCCCTGTTGCTTGCATCGATCTTTTTCCGCTTCAAAACTGTAACTTGTCCTTCCATGACGTTTTCCAAAACAGTCATGTGAGGAAAAAGATTAAATTGTTGAAAAACCATACCCACTTTAGTACGAAGACTGCATAGATCAGACTCTCGGTAGGTTATATTGGTATTTTCCCCTTTACCACGCACTGTTCCGACAAGTTCATCATTCAAATGAATTTCACCAGACGTTGGCATTTCCAGGAAATTGATGCAACGCAGCATCGTACTCTTTCCTGAGCCGCTGGCCCCAAGGATCACGATTGTTTCGCTCTCCTTGACTTCAAGATCAATCCCTTTCAGTACATCCAATGATCCGAAGGACTTCTTCATTTCTTTTATGCTTAAAATAGCTGACATATGGTGTTCTCCTTTAATCACTGTGACCTAGACGGCGTTCTAGAAAATAGCTGAAACGGGTCAACGGGTATATGATCATAAAAAAAATAAGTGCAACTGCGGTATACGCCTCAATAGGATTGAAATGAATAGCGCTCAATTGTTTTGCAGAATACAAAAGCTCATTGACTGCAATTACCGATGCCAATGTGCTAAGTTTGACAGCCTCAATACCTCGGCTCGTCAGTGGAGGGATAACGCGTTTAATTGCTTGAGGAAATACAATCCGGCGAAGGATCGTTAAATAGGGCATACCAAGCGCTCGACCTGCTTCCCATTGGTGGGGAGAAATTGATTGGATTCCCGCTCGGTAAATGTCTGCCGAAAATGCAGCAGTGTTAACCGATATCGCCAAACAAGCAGCAGTAAAAGCATCCACTTCAAAAGGTGAAATAATCGGAAAAGCAAAAAAGAACCAAATGATAACAACGAGTGCAGGAACATTTCTAAATAACTCGACAAACACATTGGACGGGAATCTAAAGATCTGCAAGCGAGAATAGCGTCCCAATCCCAAAAAAAACCCAAAACCAAGCCCGGCTGTCAGCGTAATAGCGGAAATCTGCATTGTAACCAGCAGTCCATGAGCTAAAACATCCCAGTTAAAGAGTATCGAATTAAAGTCCCAGTTATAGCTAAATTCCATATTCTTACCTTTAATGTACTGTTGATTCACCACTTTTGGCGAGTTTTCGTTCCAGTTTTCTAACCCCAAGGCTTGTTGGGTAAATCATCATAAAATAAATTCCAGCGACAACCGTCAAAACTTCTAATGGTCTGAACGTCTTTTGTGCAATATCCATTGCCTGAAAAAGAAGATCAGAATAAGCGACTGCAGCCATTAAGGGGGTTGTTTTTAGCAATTCAATGGTCCGCTCCAAAAACGCCGGAATCATCCTTTTGATGGCCTGTGGCAGTATTACACGCCGCAAAAGTTCTAAGCGGGTCATACCTAGCGCACTTGCGGATTCCCATTGACCGCGTTCGATTGAGTTGATTCCAGCTCGAAAGATTTCCGCATAAAAGGCAGCTGCTACAATAGCAAGGGTTAACGTGGCGGCCAGAAATGCCTGAATCATTAAACCGATGATAATTGGAAAAGCAAAAAAGAACCAAAAAAGCAGAATAAGAGCTGGCGTACTCCTTAAGAAATCGATAAATAAACCAATCGGAATTGAAATGATCTTAAATCGGGACAACCGCATAAGGGCTAATATCAAACCAGAAGGAAAACCAATCACGAATGCAGAAACGAAGACCTTGATTGTGCCATAAAGACCCATTATCAACAAGTCGGCATTCATTGGAATGACGCTAAAATCCCATTCATACATAATAATTTTCCTCCTTTCTGAGCCGGCACTGGTGTCAATTCCAATCCGGTTTTAATGTAGTGTAAAGGATAACAAAATTGTTACAAAGAGTATTGAACCCTTAATTTGTTATGGACTGTTACCATTTGGCTCTGTATACACCCGGAACTTCGTTGGGATCAATATCAAGTTCTATCAATGTTTTTTTAAACCAATCATCAATTTTACCCGTGTTGTACCAATAGAATATTGAAGAGCTAACCCAGTCAAAGAAACGCTTATCAGTTTCATACCTGAGAGCTACTGTTGCACTACTTGAATGCGCGGGTTTCGGCAGTGTGATGGTACCACGGCCAATCTTTTTTTGTAATTTTACTAAAGGTGGTAAAAACATACACACGACATTGGAACGGCCTGACTGGAATGCTGCTACTGATTCGGCATTACTTGGAAATCTTAATATCTCTGCTTTCGTTAAGCGTTTCGTAATAAAGGCATCCATAGATGTTCCCTGGGGGACAGCGACTGTCACACCAGATTTGTTTAAATCTTTCCAACTTTCTGCTTTGATTTTATTCTGATGCAGCACTGCCAGTGGAATATCTACAACAGGCACAGTTGGGAAAGCAACTGCTTTAGCGCGCTGGGGCGTTGAATCGAGAAAAAGCATGAGGTCGATTTTGTTTGCTTGAAGGGCCGGTACTGAAGTCCCCCACTGCACTTCGACGGGGTCTAGTTTAACGTTAAGGGCATCAGCCATTTCCTTTCCAATGTAATAACCCAGTCCACTCCACTTTCTGGTTGAGGGATCTTTCAGGAACCAGGGAGGTGTATTCACCACACCGATTCTAAGCGTACCACGGTTTTTAATCGCATTCCAGGTTGTCTCTTCTGCAAAAGTTGTATTGCACATAAAGAAAACGGTTGAAAACAAAAATAACATAGGCCAAAAAAGACCAATTTTAATTTTAAAAAAGCGCATTGTTTCTCTCCTTTTTAAAAAATTAACTGTGTCATTGACACAGAGAAATGATCCCGTACAAAGCACGGGAATTGCATGAGGAGTACCCTCAAACAAACTGATTGAAATGGACCACCAGAAGATGGTCCGAAATAAAATTTCCTAATCTCTTCTTAATTTTTCGAATGCTAATTTGATCAAGGCGCTTGCCTTTTAAATCTTTTTTTCAGTAACTTTGCAATGATTCCTCGCATCACATTTGACAGTATCTGGATTATTTTATCCTATCGAGTACTTCCTGCTCAATAGTATCCAGTTCTTTCACAACACTTTCAGGTAATGGATTTGGAGAATGATTCTCAAGAATATCTCTGATCTTATCCGCAGCCTTGTCCTCCAGACGGGCTCTTCCTTTTTCATCCCACTTGGAATAAACACTCGTATCAGCCAGTTCAGAATAATAATGTTCCTTTCGGAAATTATCAAATGTATGTTTCTGGGCCAGAAAGGTACCTCCTGGACCAACATTTTTAATCACTTCATAGGCTAGTGCTTCTTCATCAATTTTTATTCCCTGGAGGCATCTTATAATCGAACCCAGCATATCATGATCAATCATGATTTTCCGATAACTAACCGACAACCCCATATCCATACCTCCGACAGATTGTGTGATATAATTAATTCCTGCCAGAGCTGACATTAAAACATTGATTGCGACTTCATAACCCGCTTGCATGTCCAGCTCTTTTGCATCTGCACAGCCGGCAGCTCCTCGACTGGGTATGCTATAGTATCGACCTAATTGTGCAGTGGCAGCATTGAGTAAAGCCATTTCTGGAGCACCGTACCGTAACATAGATGTTTTCATATCCATGATTGAAGATGTTGTGCCATAGACCAAGGGAACGCCAGGGTTGATCTTTTGACAAAGTACGATGTGGGAAAGTATTTCCGCATTTTGTAGAGCCAACGTTCCTGCCAAACTTACGGGACCAGTTGCACCTGCCATCATCTCCGCAGATAAAATCACTGGAAAGCCTTCCTTAATATATTCGATGATACCATCGACAATTTCATCATCGGTTCGCAAAGGAGATATCGTATCAGTTAGCGCAATCATATTGGGTCCTTCCGGTGTTACATTACTTGCCTCAGTGATTTTTTTTGCGATCCGGACAGAATCAAGAGCGACCTCAGTACCTGTAAGTCGCCCACGAATGGCTTTGTCAGAATTTTCAACCATGGCGCGCATCATGTAAAAATGTTCGCTCCCGTTGGGTATATCGGTTGGAAAAACAGGACAAAAACAATCGGAAATTCGTTCTAAAGCATCATTTATCTTAACCATGTTGCAGCAATCCTTGTAGGTTGCTGGTCGCTGTTCATTGGTTTCAAGATCTCGAACATATGGTGGACAAGCGGCGGGTGAAAAATGAACCAATGTATCACGTAATATCACATTTTTTTCTGGATTTCTTGCCTGCCAGGTAAAACCAGAAGGTGTTGAAGCCAATGACTCTTCAATTAAACTTTCGGAAAACTTAACAATTTTACTGGAAGGATCAACTTCGGCTCCAGCTTCAGCAAATATCTCAAAAGCTTGTTCGTTTGTTGCCTTTAACCCGATTTCTTTCAATATCTTGAGCGAAGTTCTATGGATAGCATCCATCTCATCTTTGGTAAAAAACTCAAGATAGCCACTCTTTAAGCTGTTCCATTTCATATTTTGTCCTAATATTGATGAATCCTGTGCTGTATTTTTTGTTTATGGTTTTTTCTGCAATTCTTATATTATCGATATCCAATACTGTTATCAACATCGCTTGGCCAAATGCATCACGCAAGAAAATCCCCAGAAATGTAGTCTATGGCCTCCAATGCCGCAATGGTCCCGTCAGAGGCAGCTGTCGTAAGTTGTCTGTATTTTTTGACAATTACATCTCCGGCTGCATAAATACCTTGGACGTTGGTTCGCATGCTCTGATCAACGATGATATACCCTTTTTTATCGAGGTTGATTACTCCTTGAAACTCTTTGGTATTTGGTTGTTGACCAATAAACACGAATATACCATCTGCCTTCTGATGAAGTGTTTTTTGGGTTTGAAGGTTTTTTATTGTCACAATTCCACACCCTTTTTCTTCTATTATTTCAGTAATGGTATGCCCATTCAAAACCGAAATGACCCTCGAATTTAAGGCTCGTTGTTGTATGCTTTGATCTGCAATACAATGATCCATAGCATCAATGATCTGTATGTTTTCTACTCCAAGGGCGGCCAGATATAAGCTTTCGTCGAATGCACTATTACCTCCACCGACAACGAGGACTGATTTATTCTTGTAATAGTTACCGTCACATATTGAACAGTAATGGATATGCTCGGCAAAGTCCTCGGTATCTATTGACAAAGCAATCGGTTTCCGCCCAATGGACAGTATAACGGATTTTGCTTGTAAGTTAAATTCATCAACAATGACTGATTTATCCCTTGTTGAAAAATCAAAGTCTTTTATTTCAGTTACTTCGTATACATCGACATCATGCAATATGACTTGCTGCTTGATTTTTTCCATTAACTCCATTCCGTTAATCGAGTTAAAACCTGGGTAGTTTTCAATGGTATGAGTCCAGTTGGCGAGGCCTCCACAGATTTCCTTCTCTACAATCGCAGCTTTTAAATTAGCCCTGGAAGCATAGATCGCAGCTGTCATTCCAGCGATTCCACCACCTATAATCAGGATGTCATAATCTTTTTTAACACTGCTATCGAGAAGCATTCGAACGCGCTCCTGAAATAAATCGTTGCATCTCCTGCGGGTTCATTATGCCCGATTTTTTGGCAATGATCTCACCATCACTGCAAATTAAAAGTGTAGGAACACGATCTGTATCGAGTTTTTTCATCAACCCTTCATTCGATAAAGAATCGAGACAGGCCACAGGAATTTCTTCAAACTTTGGTAATACTTTATTAATGACCGTTTTTAATATCTTGCAGTGAGGACAATTCGGTTTGTGGGTAAATACAATGGCAAAATCATTTTTGATAAATATATCAAAATTCTCAACTGTTAATATTTCCATTTATTCGCCTATTGAGGAATCTATTTTCTTTATTTATAAAAATTTTCTAATTATATATGTTACTACATATATGTAACTACATATATAGTGATTAATGAATAAATTAAATAGCTTGAAGATGTCAATAGAAAAATTAAAAGATAAATAAATTGGTATTTAAATATAATATTAAATAGCTTCCAATTGACTAATATAACCGTTTTTTAAAATATTTATATCCAAACAGAAATATGTCATTTTACTATCAATTTATTTACTGTAAATGCAAAAATAGATTTTTGGAACAAAGTCAGGAAGGAGAATAGCTACTATTATGACAGAACTGATTTAACTCGCTGTCAGAAATACTACTTTAAAGGTAAAATTGATCGTTTAGAGAAAAAGAGCAGATATTCCTGAGCAAAGCAAAAAAATTTGGACATTTATATTTGCATTCGCCAAAATTTCGGTTATAGTAAATATAAATTTTAACCAGTAAAATTCTAACGATTCATTAGAATATGACGGACTTAAAAAGGAATCTTTTAAAGAATATTGATGAACTACTCAACTATTTCCCAATCGTTATTCTATTGGGTGTTCGACAATGTGGTAAAACAACTTTAGCCAGGCAGGCCAGACCTGGCTGGAAATATTTTGATTTGGAAAATGGTAATGATTTTGATCGGATTTCCGAAGACTTCGAATTTTTCATCAAACAACACTCCCAAGAGATTATTATTGATGAAGCGCAAAAGTATCCAAATCTATTTCAGGAGTTGAGAGGCGTTATCGACAAAAATCGCAAACAAAAAAATCGGTTTTTATTAACAGGTTCAAGTTCTTTTGAACTGATAAAAAATGTCTCGGAAAGCTTAGCTGGTAGGGTTGGAATCATAGAACTTGGAACTTTTAAAACAAATGAAATTTTGTCAAAACCATTACCGGCCTTCTATCAGATTTTTGAAAATAGAATATCGACGTCGACAACCAACAAATTGTATCAGCTAAAATCCGAGATCAAGCATGATCAGGTAATGAATACATTTCTAAAAGGTGGTTATCCAGAACCTGTACTTAATAATGATCAGCGGTTTTTCAATTTATGGATGGAAAACTATTTTCAAACTTATATTCAAAGAGATATTCGCTCATTATTTCCAAAACTTGATTTAGTGAGATTTCGCCGATTTATCTCGATGTTATCTTCATTAAACGGAACCATTGTCAATCGATCACAAGTGGGACGGTCTCTGGACTGCTCCGATGTAACAATACGAGACTATTTGGAGATTGCCGCTGGCAGTTACATTTGGAGAATCATTCATAGCTATGAAAAAAATATTAAAAAAACCGTGGTTAAAATGCCAAAGGGGAGTTTTCGTGATACTGGTCTATCCCATTATATACTTGGTCATAATAGCCTTGAGGCTTTGAATAATGCTCCAAATGTCGGGAGTTCCTTTGAATCATTTGTTATTGAAGAAATCATCAAAGGATTACAAGCAACCGTAGCTACCCGTTGGAATTATTATTACTATAGAACTAGAAACGGTGCTGAAATTGATTTAGTATTGGATGGTGAATTTGGTTTACTTCCTATAGAAATTAAATATGGTACTTCTACCAGAATCAAGCAATTACAATCATTGAAAAGATTTGTGTTTGATAATGACCTACCAATCGGTATTGTGATCAATAACAGTGATAGTGTTGAACTGTTAACAGAGAGAATTGTTCAACTACCAGTAACCTTTATTTGATCAAGATACATTGAACAAGCAGTTCGTCGCTAGTGATAGCAATGAAGTTTGCTATAAGCAGGGGAACAGCATCCATTTTTTACCAAATCTCCAGCAAACATTATGTTTCCTCCCCAGGACTGATCTGTAACCGTTTTTTTAAATCATTTAAGAAGGGATTTCGACTTGCCCGATCTGCTTAAGCTTTTTTTGCAATGTCATTTCCAGCTGGAAGGCAAAGAGCTGATTGATTAGATCTAATTAAAATAAGTTCTAAAGACAATGCAGTTACGCTTTATTGATCAAACTTATTTTACTGAAAGATGTGCTGCTCCAGGTTTGTGCAATCCGGCAAAACTACTACGTCATCCGGGAAACTGTTTTCCCCCTGAATTCCAATAAAATTCAAACCGGTATCTAAGGCCGCATAATAGTCGGTCATGGCATCACCGATAAAACAACAACGCTTGTGATTCAAATGATACCTTTTTATTATGTTGCGCACATGAATGGGTTTAAGAGTGGGGGAGCTAAATCCTGTCCAAAGCCTTTGAATAATTTTCTAAAAGCCTCTTTTTTGATGGGCACAGAATCAATGATAACACCGTCAAAATCGAAAAAAATAGCCTCGGGATACTCACACATATATATAGTCACAAAAAGTAAACGGGAATCCGTCTGATTAAAAAAACATTAGAATTGTTTTTATGTTAAATAGTTAATATGATATATCAACTAACAAGGTTATCTTAATTTCAAAATAATGAACTACCCCGCCGCAAGCGGACGGGGTATTAGACCCAAAGCTGCTCAATAAATCTAAATGAAACCATGAAGTCTATCAGCTTTTTAATCAAGGCTTTTTGCTTATTGATCTTAAATTTCATAATCGCACCATCAACACAGGCGCAATTTAACGGGGATTTTGAGATTAAACGTTATTACTTAGGCGAAGAAAATTTTTATGACTGGAAGGCTTATCAGACACCAGTCAATTGGGATAAACAATGGTTTTCCACTAAAAATGGTATGAAAAGCAGCACGGGTAGCATATCCATGGATGAGTTTTACATATTTCTTGAAATAAACCTACATATGGATTTGTCAGATCACATCTCTTTTTTATACAAACAGCAGCAAAATTCTTTTTTCCGACCGGAAGACGACTACAAAGAGGCAGAATTTCGATTCGGAAAGAACATCTATTATTCAATTATAGGATTCCCAACTTATGATAAAAAATATGGAAGTGTGGGTCATGCTATTTCCCTTGGAGAGGCAGAAAATCTCAATTTCATCAGGTTTAGCAAATTAGATCAGTATATTGTCTATAATGATAAAAATGTTGAAAATGACAGGCAATCCGCAAATAACTATTATTCCGCCACTCCAGTATTATATCGATTACAGTCCAACTACTTACTTTTTGATTCCTGCTGGATTAATATCGATTTTAAAGATGAACCTGAAACAACTTTTATCGATGATGATAAAGCACAAAAATCGCACTATCAGGGAAGGGAAACACATCTCCAATTGGAATGGCAATTTGATTCGAATAGCAGTGCAGGGATTAAGGTGATGCAAGACCATGAAACTCGGCAAACAATTCCTGACGACTCCTCAGCCAATATCGATTCGGATCAATTAATGAGATTGGAAGTTTATGATTTATACATGGGATTTACTATTTTTGATACGGACTACTTATCGTTGGGTTTTATGAGAGGCTATTTTCAAAATCTTATAACTGACAATAATGATTCAGAAACATATGACTTCCTCTTAACGAGTGATCAGGTCTATTCAAAATGGCAATGGTACCTTGATGACAACAGTGATGCACTTTACGCCTTGCAAGCTGGTACATTTAAAATATTTAAGCAAAAGGATCAGGAAATTGAGCTGGATAACGATGGCATCCAAATAAAGGCAACAATCGGCATTATCTTTCATGAAGCAGAAAAATATGATCTGGTACTAAATTCAACCTGGGATTTGGACTTGATCCAGGAGAAGCAATGGGATGGTGGAAATGTGCAGTTTATTTTCTACTTTTAAAAATATAAAGCTGAACGACAGAGGGAAAGCAAATTGTAAACTCCCCCCGGTTATATTTTCCTTCATTATAGAGCAAATGTATTAAAAACTAATCTACTTGATTTTCTTAACAGATGTAGTGCTCTTTTCTGTTCTCGGGATTCTGACTGATTAATAGGTGAGAAGTTCTCAATATCCTTTTGAATCATAGCGAAATGGTTAATATAATCAAAGTATTCTATTTTGAACTGTTTAGATACTTCTCCATTTTTACTATAATCTTCTGAACGCAGTAGCTCTTTAAGAAATCGGTTTGAAAAGTCCTTTAGTAATTGCTCCAATTTTGTGTATAAATTTTCCATTATTATTTCCGAATTTTAGTTGTTGTCTTAGAAATTTAAATTTTCGCCAAATCGCTGAAATTATGGTGGTTTTTTTATTGAAATACTTCAGTATCATATCCCTGATGCCCGGCTGGTGCACAAACCCATAAAAGCCTTCAAAGCAATCTGGGGAAAACGTTCTAATAGTTGTTGTTGTCATTTTTTTCCTCCGTTTGAAATTAATAGGTTAAAACTTCGTGTACCAGTTGATTTCAATAACCATCTGATAATTTATTCAGCGGCGAATGGAAAATTTTACAGAGCTTTCGCCATATACTCCTGTCAATTTACTCGTTTACTCGGATCCTGATTTCAGTTCTGATAGCGTTTCAATAGTACTGGATAAATCTTTAATTAAGCTATTTAAGCTTTTTTTATCCGGGGACCGAATAATTTTCACCTTAAGAGAAAGTTCAAATAAATCCATTCCAAGAAATTGGGCATAATTATCCAATACTGAGAGTGTTGGATTTTTTTTACCATTTTCTATCTGTGATACATAAGAAGCAGTGATATTCATTGCCTTTGCTGCTAATTCAATACCGATTTTTTGTTTTTTTCTTTCGGTTCGAAGCGCTATCCCAACAGCAATAGCATACTCCTTATCAACAGTCGTTTGGTCTGGCTTATTCATTTTCTATTACCTGAAAATTCTCAAATACTCAGTGAGGTTGAAAAATTAACTCATAGTAAAATTAAAAGCAAGTGTTTTTTAACTGGTGGTGAATTATTTTTGATAAACTATTGACGTGAAGGCTGACTGAAATTTAACATCCCCAAATATCGATAAAATGATTTAAAATCAATATTGAATTTCTATCAAAATTCGGTTTATTGTGTATAATTTATGCATAAATTAAAAATCTTATTAATATTTATTCAACACCAAACTCTAATCTTGATGAAAAATGCAATTGATTCAAAAACAAAAAAAAATGATTAAAGCTTTCTTATTCATTAGCATGATTTTTTTTATAGCATTGCCTTTATTTTCTCAACAAGACAATACCGGCAGAAGGCAATTTTACGATCTGGTTGAATTAACTAAAATAATACAGAGAGCCCGGGATGCCGGTTTTTCAGAAGAAGAGTTGAAAAACCTTGAAATCAAAGAATCAGGGGTAACGATTAATGTTAACGACTATATGAACGAAATTTTGGCCAGGCGTAAAATTGCTGATGAAAAATTAAAAGCATTTTTAAGTAAAAGATTTTTAACGGTGGGAGATGTCTATCATGAAATGGTTAATTTAGAACCCGATGTATTAACAAAATTACGAGAGGAATTGGTAAGTGAACGCTAATCTGAACAAGTCCCCTATTTTAGTTAACGGGTTAACCGGTTGCGGTAAAACGACGTTTATGGTTGGGCTACTGAATATTGGCCTCAACAAAAACCAGAATTTTGCAGGATTTAAGCCCTTTGATACCGGTTTGATGAGACGAAATGCTTCAGAAAAATCCAGTGACGGTGAAATCTACCTTAAAAACATGACCGGTGAACCTATGGAAGGATTAGTTGCTCCTTATGTTGCCCATGAAAATTATCCGGTGGAAATGGCATTTCGACGGGATGGAATTTCAGTTAATGAGCATTTTTTAAAAGATCGCCTAAAGACGCTGGATGATCATTACTCAAGGGTTTTTATTGAAAGTCCGGGGAGTCTGTTTATGCCAATCACCGAAAAAAAGCAGTATTATGAATGGATGCTCTCCTTTTCCAACACAATCTTCTGGGTAATGGATTTTAATGTCGATCAATTTACCCATAATCTGGCTGAACTCCACCACCTACGAAAACTGGGTTGCGACATCACACTGATTTTTAATAATAGTCGCAAACTTCAGGATCAGGATTTAATGTTTTATCTTTGGGAAAAAATGGAAAGCAACTTGGAAATGCAAGCCGTCGGGATAATTCCTTATATTGAGAATTTATCAGAAAACACTGAAGGATTAGTCAATAAAATGGAAGATAACATGGGTGCGCTAATAGAATCTGTTTTAAATGATTAAGTTTTATTCGGAAAGATTGGATTTTGCGATTTTTTTCAGAAATTTATCTAGCTGTAATCCTCTTTTTTTTATAATGATTTCTCCACTTCTCACCAGCGACATCTCCTGTGCCAGACCTTTGCAAAAATAAACAGCGGTGGGGAGTTTCCCTTCAAAAGACTTTACTTTCTCCTCAATTTTCATAATTTGAGACTGCGGGGTGGCACTGTTGGTTTCGACAATTATGCCTGTTCTTTTACTTTTTAGAAATTTTCGTTTACCCGTAAGCCCTTCAATGGTTTTAATGGATGATTTAAACCTTCGGATATTATCAACAATATTGGAAACAAACTCATCATGGTCAAAGATATCTGTATAATATAAAACATCTTCATGGCTTAAAAACAGAGCATAGCCATGATGGTGTGGTAGTCCATCCCAAACCAGGAAGCGACTATCCCCAAGTGCCTTTTTTTCTTTTCCCCCATTTTGTACTTTTGGAGAAGCTTTTTCTTCGTCCTGATTATCTGATTCATTTACTGCTACGGGTTTGGGTTCTTTTTTCCCATCTTCGGCTTTCTGTGTCTTTTGGTTGCTAATACCGTAAATCATAACCAGTTGTGGTAATTTATCAATAAACCCACCTTCCAATTGATGAACAAATTTCAGCATCTTCGAACACTCGTCACAGGTAGAGTTAATGATCGCAACCGCTAGTATTGCTCTTCCATTTAATTGACGAATGATTTTGGTAAAATCTCCGGTCTGGTAGATACCCCCAATTTTTTTTATCCGTGTACTGCCCATTCTCGTTGTTCGATTTAAAATATTGTAGTTAAATGTATATTTCACAAAATCAGTGCTTTTATGATCATAAATGATCTTATGAAATAAACCAAGTATTCTATTATTGAAAGAAAAAAGCATTAAATCATCAAAATTATGGACCATCCTGCTAAATTTTCTCATACTCATTCAATCAAAGGGTAATTTTAGAAGAAACGAAGATAACTTTTAAAAAAACTCTTATCAATTTGGTTTCGGATATGACTATCTTTTATTCCTTGAGGCGTTAAAAAAATGAACTTGATTCATAAAAAATTTAAAAGCGATTCATTAGATGGTAGTTGGGTAATCACCATTGGCAACTTTGATGGTTTCCATTTAGGCCATCAGGCTCTTGTTGAACAGGTACTGCAAGACAAAGATAAATATCAGACAAAAGGAGGAGCTTTAACTTTTGATCCTCATCCCAAAAAAGTTTTGCAATCTAAAATTCCTTTTCGACAAATTTACGATAATGAAAGCAAATGGGAATTCATGCGAAATGCGGGATTAGATGCTTGTTTTGTCGTACCATTTACAATGAAATTTGCAGGCATCAGCCCAACGGAATTTATTGAGAAATTATTTAACTTCGCTGATTTAAAAAAGATTATTGTAGGGTATGACTTTAATTTTGGAAAAGCACGACAGGGAACGGCTTCTTTATTAAAAAAAGAGGCCGAAAAAAGGGGAATTGATTTCTTACAAATGTCAGCTGTCCAAAAAGACAACATTACAGTTTCCAGTACAATGATTCGCAGACTCTTGTTTGAGGGGGATTTTGCATATGTAAAAAAATATTTAGGGCGACCATGGTCTGTAAATGGTATTATCAGGGAAGGAAATAAACTGGGACATAATCTGGGTTTTCCCACAATAAACCTGGAACCAACAGTATCGCTTCCTCTCAAAAAAGGTGTCTATGCATGTCAGGTGGACCTTGATGGAAAAATTTACAATGGTGTCAGTAATATCGGAGTAAAACCAACTTTTGGTGGAGAACAGTTGAAGGTAGAAATGAATATTTTTGATTTTAATCAGGATATTTATGGAAGATTTGTTCGGGTTATTCCCCAAAAATTTATTCGGGAAGAAATTAAATTTAATTCAGTTGATGAACTAAAACACCAAATTAGTAAAGATGCCAAAATCGCAGCAAACTTTTATAAGAAATAAAACCTTATCGTATATGATACCGAATATAATTTCCCAGGAAGTGTTGAAAAACGCCTTACTAGTAAAAATATCAAAACCCTATAATTTTCAATAACTTCCTGAAACAATTCCTTTTTATAATATCCAAAACCTTTTTTTTGAGCTATGCTCCAAAAGTTTATCTAGAGCGTTTTCGTAAAGGTATCTTTCTTCTCAATTTTGAGAAAACTCCTTAGACTTTCACTATCAATTTAGGTTTATCTGATGCAGCTTATTCTTGAAGATGGAACTGTGCTTTCTGGTAAAGGATTTGGTTATCAAGGATCTACATCTGGCGAAGTGGTTTTTAATACCGGAATGGTAGGATATCCGGAAACAATGACAGACCCATCCTATGCCGGTCAGATTCTGGTATTTACTTATCCTTTAATCGGGAATTATGGAATACCCGAAAATCAATCCATTGATAATTTATTATCGTTTTTTGAATCGGAAAAAATTCACCTGAAAGGCATTGTTATTTCTTCTTTAACAAGCGAATATTCTCATTGGAACGCGGTTAAAAGTCTATCTGATTGGATGATAGAACATCAAATACCGGGAATTGAAGGAGTAGATACCAGAGCGTTAACCAAACGGCTTCGGAGCAAGGGATCTCAGTTAGGAAAAATGGTGATGGAAGGTAAAGACCTTCCCTTTTATGACCCGGGTTTGGAAAATCAGGTGCGAAAAGTTAGTATTCAAAAGCCCATAATTTATGAAAAGGGGAAAAAAGTTGTCTGCCTGGTTGATACGGGGTGTAAGTTTAATATAATCAGAAGCTTTTTAAAACGTGATGTCACAGTCTTAAGGGTTCCCTGGGATTATGATTACTCCAAGGAAAAGTTTGATGGGATTATGTTATCCAACGGTCCGGGGGATCCAACCAACGTCCCTGAAACCATTGAAAACTTAAAACCACATCTCCAGGGAGATAAACCCATATTCGGGATCTGCCTGGGACATCAGATCATTGCTTTGGCAGCCGGTGCCATTAGTTATAAATTGAAATTCGGGCATCGTTCTCAGAATCAGCCTTGTATTCAGGTCGGATCCAAAAGGTGTTTTATTACATCACAAAACCACGGTTATGCCATTGATGATCAAACCTTACCGGAAAATTGGAAACCTTGTTTTTTCAATGCAAATGATGGTAGCAATGAAGGAATTGAACATCGAACCAAGTTTATCCGGAGTGTTCAATTTCATCCGGAATCCTGGCCAGGACCGGTAGATACCAATTTTCTTTTTGATGAGTTTGTTAATCAACTATAATCTGAAACCTGATTAAATAGAATCCAATGGAACATAATATAAAAAAAGTGATTATACTTGGTAGCGCAGCTTTGAAAATAGGTGAAGCGGGTGAATTTGATTATTCAGGCAGCCAGGCCATTAAGGCTCTCAAACAAGAGGGCATCTATACGGTTCTTATCAATCCAAACATTGCCACGATTCAGACTTCCGAACATCTGGCAGATAAGGTCTATCTTTTACCAGTGACACCACACTTCATTGAAGGGGTGATCGAAAAGGAAAAACCGGATGCCATATTGCTCTCTTTTGGTGGACAAACAGCTTTAAATTGCGGGATGGAACTGGACCGGACCGGCGTACTAAAAAAACATAAGGTCCAGGTTTTTGGAACCCCTGTTGAAGTGATTCAAGCAACCGAAGATCGGGAAACCTTTATTGAAAAATTGGCAGAAATTGATGTCCTGGTTCCGGAAAGTAAAACCGCTTCAAATGTCGATGATGCTTTGGAAATCGCACAGAAGATTGGATACCCGGTGATGGTCAGGCTAGGTTTTGCTTTAGGCGGATTGGGCTCCGGTATCTGCAAAACAGAACAGGAATTGAAAGAACTAGCCACCAATGCTTTTGCACATACCAGCCAAATATTGGTGGAAGAGTACCTGAAAGGCTGGAAAGAAGTTGAATATGAAGTAGTTCGGGATTGTTATGATAATTGTATCACAGTTTGTAATATGGAGAATTTCGATCCATTGGGAATTCACACCGGTGAATCAATTGTCATCGCCCCCAGCCAAACGCTTACCAATAGCGAATATCACAGGCTACGAGAAATCGCCATTAAGACGGTTCGACACCTGGGAGTGATCGGTGAATGTAATATTCAATATGCGCTAAATCCAAAATCTGAAGAATATCGTGTCATTGAAGTAAATGCCAGACTTTCCAGAAGTTCTGCCCTGGCCTCTAAAGCCACTGGTTACCCCTTAGCGTTTATTGCGGCCAAACTGGGTTTAGGCTACAGTTTAACAGAAATTAAGAATTCCATTACCCAATCCACCATGGCCTGTTTCGAGCCGGCTTTGGACTATGTCGTTGTTAAAATTCCACGATGGGATCTGAAAAAATTTAAAATGGTCTCCACCGAAATCGGAACCAGCATGAAGTCTGTTGGTGAAATAATGGCCATCGGTAAAACCTTCCAGGAGGCCTTACAAAAAGCGCTTAGAATGCTGGATACCGGGGCCTGGGGAATCGTTGGTAATCCAGAAGGTATGGGGAAAATATCCAAGGAAGAAATTCTGCAGGAATTAACCAATCCAACAGATGAACGAATTTTTACAATACCCAATGCTTTGAAAAGTGGCATGACAGTGGAGGAAGTTCATGAACATACCAGAATCGATCCCTGGTTTCTCCATAAAATAGCCAATATGGTGCGGGTAGAAAGCTTAATTAAGGAATACGCTGGAGGAAATTGCCCCCGCCATATCCTGGATGAAGCAAAAAAAGCGGGGTTCTCTGATCCGCAATTAGCCCAATTACTAGATTCTACCGAGCACATCGTGCGAAAAATGAGACTCAGTTATGGCATCAAACCGAATGTAAAACAGATTGACACTCTAGCGGGAGAATACCCGGCACAAACCAACTACCTTTACCTCACCTACCATGGGGATTCTGATGATATTCAATTGGGTGATAAAACCAATATTATTGTGCTCGGTTCAGGGACCTACCGAATCGGTAGTTCAGTTGAATTTGACTGGTGTTGTGTCAATGCTGTCAAAACAGTCAAAAAAGAGGGATATCGATCCATACTGATCAACTTTAACCCAGAAACAGTTTCCACCGATTATGATGAAGTCGACCGACTCTACTTTGATGAAATACGATTGGAAACAGTAATGGATATTTATGAAAAAGAACATCCGGAAGGGGTCATTATATCCATGGGTGGACAAGTTGCTAACAATCTGGCCTTACCCCTTGAAAAAATGGGAGCCAGAATTATGGGCACCTCTCCACGGCAAATAGATGGGGCAGAAGATCGCCATAAATTTTCCAGCATGCTGGATTCATTGGGTATTGATCAACCGGAATGGAGCGAATTAACTTCCCTGGCAGAAGCCAAGTCTTTTGCGACCAAAGTTAGTTATCCGGTATTAGTTCGGCCATCTTATGTATTAAGCGGGGCTGCCATGGGAGTGGCAACCAGTGATATGGAATTGGAAAAATTTTTGGAAAAAGCCGCTAGTTTATCAGAAGATCACCCAGTGGTTATTTCTAAATTCATTACCAATTCAAAAGAAATCGAGTTTGATGCTGTCGCAAAAGATGGCGAAATTATAAATTACGCGATTTCTGAGCATATTGAAAACGCCGGAGTTCATTCGGGAGATGCAACATTAGTTTTGCCTCCCCAGCGGACTTATCTGGAAACCATCCGTCGCATCAAACATATCGCCCGTAAGATAGCTACTTCATTGAGCATCACAGGGCCGTTCAATATGCAATTTATTGCTAAAGGAAATAGTGTTAAAGTTATTGAATGTAACCTGAGAGCAAGTCGCAGCTTTCCATTCGTATCAAAAGTAACCAAACAAAATTTTATTGAGTTGGCTACTCAAGCAATTCTTGATAAAATATCCAGCATCCCTGAACATTCGTTTATGGATCTTGATTATGTTGGGGTTAAAGCATCTCATTTCTCATTTACCCGTTTGCTGGGAGCTGATCCAACTTTAGGTGTTGAGATGGCGTCTACAGGCGAGGTGGGATGTCTGGGTGATGATTTCAATGAAGCACTTTTAAAGTCAATGATATCTGTTGGATTTAAAGTACCGGTTAATACTGTCCTATTATCCACCGGACCGTTGAAAGATAAGGTCAGTTTTTTAGAAAGTGCTAAATTATTGATAAAAATGGGTACCACGATTTATGCGACAACAGGAACCCATCGATTTCTGAAAGACCATGACATAGAATCTGAAATAGTGTATTGGCCTGAGGATAATCATGAAAACAGTATTTTTGATATTTTGGCAGATCATAAATTTGATCTGGTGATCAATATCCCTAAAAACTTTCAAAAGGAGGAGCTAACAAATGGATACTGGACACGGCGTAGAGCAGTGGATCTGGCCATGCCACTTATAACTAATATTCAACTGGCTAAAAGATTCGTTGAAGCAATTTATCATAAACCACTTGAAGACTTGAAAATCAAGTCATGGGGAATGTACTAATATCGTAGATTAACACCTTTTCAAAGGTTTATAATAAATCATTGATTGAATCTAATAGGAATTTAATATCAGTAAGCCATTATATGAGATGAATAATGTTTCATTAATATAATGGGTAACTATACTATTCAAATACACAATTAATCTAAAACTAACTATGAATATAAAATCTCTTTTTGACCCGATAGATAATGTCATCGCTCAGGCCAGAAATTTTATACATGAGCAGGACGTTAGGAAAAAATATCTGAAACAGATCGACGAAAAAATAGCGATCATTCAACCGGAACTGGTAAAAAGAAAGGCTGAACTCATTGAATTACTGCAAAAAATAGAAGCAGATGATCAATTTAAACAACGAATGGAAGAAAGCCTGGAACAAATCAACAAATATCTGGATCATATTGAACTGATTGCAGAAAAAGAATTAGCACTAGAAATCGTTAAAGCTGAACATAATGAAAATGATGATAGTAAAAAAGAACATCGGGAAAAATATGTTGAACTCCAGGTCAGTCGATTGGAAGAACAGCTAAAAAATACCAATAACTTTTTTGAAGTTGCTGATTTTGCAAATGAGATATGGGCTGATTTTGATCTATTTGAAGAATTTGATTATGATGAAACCGTTGTTCAGTTTTTAGTAGATCGAATGAATGAAACAAATGCTAAAAACACAGAAACCAGAATGGGTCGGGATTTGAGGAAAATTCTGGAACATATTCGCTTGAATTTAGTAAAATCAACTGCCTGGACTGATGAAGAGGTCAAAGATTATCAAAATGAAAGAGATCTAAAACTTAAACAATTACAAACTGTAAAAATCCCTGCTGATAAGAACTTCAATGTTTGTATTTTTGGAGCAGGAGAAGAAGTTTTGGACAAAATGTATGAATTATATGCACTACCGAAACGTCTGAAGTTAAGATGGTGCGATATAGAAGAAAAAGGTGTTATTGATAGTGTACTAAATTCACAGGTACATTATGATTTAGCCTTAATCATGACGCTTTACCCAAATCATGTCATTTTTAAAGACGTGAAAAAAAGTTTTACAACCCAACAAATTCCTTGTTTCGACATCATCTCATTCGGAGTCGATAAATTATTAAAGGTATTAGAGGATGAATTAATCCGAATCAGCTTCGAAAAGCAATTTGCCATCAAATAGTTATTTTTCCTCCGGTTCATCCGGAGGACCCCTCCACAGCACACTATAACCTATCGTTTCTTTTCTAATGACAATCAGGTATGATATGGCATACATTTTATCCAACAAGTTTATTATTAGCCACTTTTAGTAATTTAACTTTTACGATCTACGGGATCTAACCCTTATAAACTTTAAATGCGTATTTTATCTGTTTCCGATTTTACTGTTCCAGAGCTCACAGAGCAATTTGACCGGGAATATTTTGGTGAAATTGATTTAATTTTCTCCTGTGGTGATTTACAACCAGAGTATCTTACATCATTAACTTCTAAGTTTGATGTCCCTTTATATTATATTAAAGGAAATCATGATATTCGCTCTGATTATGATAGCATTTGGGGGTGCACCAATATTCATGCTAAAATCATTAATTTTAATAACATTAGCATTCTGGGGTTGGAAGGCTCACTTTGGTATAATGGTGGATTGTTTCAATACACTGAACAACAAATGAGAAACATCTTATGGGGCTTGAAGATCCCCATTTGGTTAAAAAAAGGTATCGATATTGTGATTACACATGCCCCTCCCCGACATGTACATGACGGGGAAGATCGATGCCATATGGGATTCAATGCTTATCAACGATTAATAAAAAAATATAAACCCGGATATTTCATACACGGTCATATTCACAATAACTTTACCAATGCTTCAGATAGAGTCACACTGGTAAACGAGACCCAGGTCATTAACACTTGCGGTTATAATATTTTGGAATTCGATCATGAGCATATTTGACAAAATCAAAGACTCCATGGGCCAGAAAACACATGAGAGCGTGAAAAACTTTGGAGAGAGTCAGAAACAGGAAGAGGCGTATGACACCCGTGATAGAGGAATATCAGCAGTGCCGTTATCAAAAATAATTGGTAGTGTTGGCCGTTACAAAGATTTCGACAGCCAGTTTCGTTTTAAAAATGCCGTTCCATCAGACCGATACAAACATATCAAAAAAGCCTTTCAAACTGGGAAACCTCTGCCACCGGTAAAGCTTTATCAAATCAAAGATGAATATTATGTAGTGGATGGGAATCATCGGGTGGCAGCCGCCAAAGAATATCATTGGGATACGATTGACGCAAAAATTGTAGAATTCATATCATCCAAAAACAACTTAAGAGATATAATTTATAGAGAAAAAATTGCTTTTGTCGATGAAACAGGCCTACCCTACTCGATTGAGTTGACGGAAGTAGGGCAATATCAACGGTTAATGGGTCAACTGATTCAACATCAAACCTGGTTAAAAAGAGAAAAACATAAAGAAGTATCCATCCGGGAAGCCGCTGAAGATTGGTATAAATACATCTATCAGCCGCTGATAGCCATGATTAATAATGCCAGGTTAATTCATGCCTTTCCGGAACGAAATGTTTCTGACCTCTACATGTTTATCTCTACCCATCAATGGGGGAAACGCGGTCGCCGTAAATTTACTAAAGAGATCGATAAATTAATTCCTAATAATATGGAAAAATTCCGGATGCAGATGGTAGAAAGAAACGAGAATGATTATCCGGATATGAAACGGGAAATTACAATTTTTATTATATTTAATGTTGAAGCCCGCCGGGAAACCCGAATCATTGAAAAAATATTTGCTTTTGATGAAATTATAGAAATCCACTCCGTACACGGGGGGTTTGATCTCATTGCTAAAGCGATTTTAACCCGTGATTGGATTTCATCGGATGCTGAAACAATTTCTTATTTTGTTCAAAATCGAATCCGTCAAATTCCAGGTGTTATCAACACTCAAACGCTAATTCCTGGATTTTCAAAATTAAAAACAACAACCATTGAAAAAGATGAATATTGAAATATAACCCGTATAGTCTAAATATTATTTTCCACCCAAATCCTTTACTTGTAACTATTTCCAACCTGAATTTGACCAATTTGCCATCTGTGATTCATATTTTGGGTTTTCTGATCTTACAATAACATCAAATTTAATAACGGATAATCGAGAATGAAGTCATTGGAAGCTTTGGCACTGGTAAGGGGCAACTGTGCCAACTAATATGCTTGATTTGGTAGTTGAATGGTGGAGGTGACAACAAGTTAATGGTGGTAAGGGTTTTCGGAGAGGGTTGGTAGTCGATTGGACTAAATGAAAAAATACGGATGAAAATAATTATCGTTTTCTCTCTGAAACGTACATAGAGTAAGGTATCGGAGCAAAAATAATCTTTAGACCACACGGGAAATAGATACCCCGCTGCTTGCGACGGGGTAGTTCATTAATAATTGATTTCCGTTATACTACTCTGAAAAAGTTTTTATAAATACAACTTTTTCATCCGCCGCAAATCGGTTGAAAAATAGAAATTTCAGCTTCAGCTATTAGTGTGTCATCCGGATTGACTTTCTGGTTATTGATACAAACCATACCTATTCGGGAACTTCCCAGCTTCAGGGAGTTGATCAGGTCATTGATGATGGCTCCTTCCGGGAGCTCTATAATCAATCCTTTTTCATGATCATAGTCAGGCCATTGATTGCTCAAGGTTCCGAATAGCTTCACACAAACCTGCATAATTAAATCTCTTTTTCAAATTCAAAAACCCGATCCATATCTTCATCACTAACCAGTACTACTTTATTATGTGGTGGCAGTGGTTCTTTATAGAAAAACTCAGGTAGTCGATCATCTTTGCTGGTAAAACCTGCCTGCCGATTAAACTCCCGTTCAATTTTTAAAATTTGTTTACCGCGAAGCACCCAATCATCTCCTGAAAATGGTTTTCCATTTTTTGAAAAGATCATTTGATAAACAATTTCGATTCCTTCTTCACCCGCCAGTCCGGACTGAGCAAAATCACAAATTCCCATGGAATCAACCATCGACATGTGTATTTGTGTATCCCGTGAAGCTTCCATTTGACCATCGGGGCTTAGCGCATCTATGGTACCGCCAAAATCAGTCAGGTTTTGATCTACAACCCAACCGGCAGTGTGATCACCACCCATGGGTGTTGTAGCATAAGTGACTGCCATTCCCTGAATGGCACGGGGATCATAAGCTTTATCCACAAACACATTTGAACAATCAATAACACACTTGGCACGGGCGATAGCGATTCTCTGCCTTTGACCACCACTGAACTCATGGGGTGATTTAAACACGGCCTCTTTGGGAAGACCGACCATATCCAGCAGTTCTTCAACCCGTTTGATGACTTCATTTGGTTTGGACCACAATAAACCAAGATATATTGCAACAGGAATATACCGAGCTTTACTATATATTACTTATATTGATATGATATTTAATATATATTTTACTTATTGTTATTCGGCACTTATAATCAAATCAAATTCACCTATAGAAAAAACTAGCAACTTATACTCGACTTATAAAAATTGTGTTAAATCAAAGAGAAAAAAAATAATCCTCAAATTAAATTTTGCCTTTCAAAGGGAGAATTGGAAATGAATCTAGAACACTTTTTCAATCCAAATTCAATTGCCATTATCGGAGCGTCAACCAACATCAAAGTGATTAATGGAAAACCGTTGCACTATCTAAAAAAGCATGGGTTCCAGGGCGCAGTATACCCTGTGAATCCCAAATATACTGAAATTAATAGAATAACCTGATATCCAGATCTTAAAAGTATTCCAGGATCTGTCGATTTAGTTCTGATTGCCGTAAACTACCGCTTGGTCCTAACCATGCTGGAACAATGTGCGGATAAAGGAGTACCTTTTGTGACGATTTTCAGTTCCGGATTTGCCGAAGCCGGGGATAAAGGAAAACAAATGCAAGAACAGATTGTTCAATTTGCCCGGGAAAACAATATGCGTATCTGCAGTCCGAATTGCCAAGGAAGTGTTGATTTGTACCATCATGTAGCTGCAGCTTTTTCAGCGGCTTTGGATCCTGTCCCCTTTAAAAAAGGGTCAGTTGGATTTATTACACAAAGCGGTGCTTTGGGGTATTCAATCTTTAATCTGGCACAGGAAAATCGTATCGGGTTTTCATATATTACCAGTACGGGAAATGAAGTGGATTTGAACTGTTTGGATTATATGGACTTCATGCTGAATGATATTCACACCAAAATGATTTTTACCTATCTGGAAGGGCTTAATAATGGGAAGCAGTTTATCGAAATAGCGGATAAAGCCTTGACAAAAGGAAAGCCTATCGCCGTCCTTAAGGTGGGAAAATCAGAAACAGGAATGCGCGCAGCCGCTTCTCACACTGCAGCCCTAACCGGTTCTGATCAAGTGTTTGATGCCTTTTTTAAACAAAAGGGAATTATCCGAGTAGATACTATTGAAGAGTTTATTGATGTGGCCAAAGTCATTGAGGGGATTCAAGAAATCCCCCGGGGAAATCGCTTGGCAGTAATGAAAGAGCAGTTTGCTATTCTAAACCAGGCCAATTTTCCTTATTTCAATTCTCCCGCCCGTGCCGTACGAACTCTCTCGAAGGTCATGAAGTATGGAACCTTAAGACATGAACAACTAGCAAACAATCAAATTGAAGTAAAATCTATCCAACCGGAACAATCAAATTCTGACGAGGCTTTACGCATTCTAAGTGAAAGTACGAAAGGATCTTTAACCGGACGTCAATCAAAGAATCTATTAAGCATATTTAAAATCAATACGAGTAGAGAGGCCCTGGCAGTCAGCAAGGAAGAAGCCGTTGCAGTCGCTGAGCGAGTTGGTTATCCACTGGCGATGAAAATCGACTCTCCGGACATTTTACATAAAATGGAAGCCCAAGTCATCAAATTGAATATTCATGATAAAGCGGAAATGGTCCAGGCGTTTGAGGACATTATGAAAAATGCCGCCACATATAAACCTGAAGCCAAATTGAACGGAGTGCTGATTCAAGAAATGATCCCGGAAGGAGTGGAAGTCATTGTAGGAATCAATCACGATCCTCAATTTGGTCCGGTATTGATGTTTGGTTTAGGTGGGATTTTTGTGGAAATCCTAAAAGATATTTCATTGAGAATTTTACCGATTAATCGAAACGATGCCCTATCCATGATCAAAGAAATTCGTGGCTACAGATTACTAACGGGGGCTCGAGGTCGGAAAATGGCAGATATCGATGCCTTAGCCGATACATTGGTCAAGGTCTCCATTATGGCGGTTGCGCTTGGGGATCAACTCGAAGAACTGGATATTAATCCTTTGGTGGTTTTACCTAAAGGACAGGGAGTCAAAGTGGCTGACGCGTTAGCAATTATTAAATAGAATTTGCCGACCTCAAAGCGGAGTCTCGTGTATCAGCGGCACTCTCTATTGATTAATAAAAGAGAATGCCTTAATTCAGTTTTCAGGAAACGGATCGTGTGTCCCTGTCATACGACAATGGGACCAGTTCAATAATCAAATAATACACGATATTTTCTTAGAATCTCGTTTGTTTCTTACTTGGCTCGCTGCTCGGCAACGGCTTTGAAAGATTCTTGGGCAATAGCGATAGTGTCTTCGATGTCCTGGTCAGTGTGCGCTGTGGACATAAATAGTCTCTCATATTGACTAGGAAATAGGTATACACCACGGTACTGCATCTCTTGGTGCCATTCTGAATACAATTCTTCATCGACCCAATTGAGGATCTCGCGATAGTTGTAAAGTCTGTCTACTTTAGAATCATCCTTACCAAAGAATATTTGCAACAAGGGACCAACACCTTGCCAGATGGCGTTGAATCCATTATCGCGGGCTGCGGCCACCAAACCATCAGCTAGTTTTTCACTGAGTCGAGTTAGTTCTGGATACATGGTATCTTTGTCACGCTCGATTCGCTGCAGTACAGCATCTGCTGCTGCTAAGGTAAGCGGGGAAGCTGTGTATGTACCACCGTGATAAACCTCATTACGAGCTTCAACATCCATAAATTCGTCGGTACCACCAAAGCAGGCAACAGGAAATCCAGCACCAATGGCTTTCGCATAGGTACAAATATCCGGAGTTACCCCCCAGTACTCTTGGGCCCCACCAGCAGCAATACGGAAACCGGTCATGACTTCATCAAAAATCAGAGCAACACCATATTTTTCGGTTAAAGCTCTTAGCTCTTGCAGATAGCCATCACGAGGCGGTACGATGCCACAATTGGCCATGGCAGGCTCAATAAGAACGCCAGCAATCTCATGCTGTCGTTGCCTGATGGTCTGCTCAATTATCTTGATGTCGTTGAAAGGTTGAATAATTAGTGACTCACCAAAGGCTTTAGGGATGCCGGTACTATCAGCCATCGCATTTGGGGCATTGTAGCGTCCGGATGCCTGGATTAATGATGGGTGGACGCTATACAGATGGACATCACTCCAACCATGGTAGGCGCCTTCGAACTTGATGATCTTTTCCTTGCCTGTATAGGCACGTGCTAATCGCATGGCAGCCATAGTTGACTCGGTACCGGAGCAAGTAAAACGAATTTTATCAACACCTGGAATTAAACGTTGCATGGCCTCGCCAACCTTGTGATCCAGTTCGTGAGGGAAACTGAAATGATACCCTTTGGTTGTGATTTGATCGACCACGGCCTTGATGATATCCTGGGGATTGTGACCGAAGATCAATGGACCAAAGCCGAGACAGTAGTCGATATACTCGTTACCATCTACGTCCCACATACGGGAACCAGCTGTGTGATCAAGACATAGCTCAATACCGGATCTAAGCCGGGCATAAGAACTTTCACCACCAGCGATGCTTTTTTTACATCTGGAAAACATTTCGACCGATTTGGTCATATTTGGTTTTGGTGCTGCGGACATAGGGAAACCTCATGAAAAATTGATTCTGAAAATGTTATGTGATCAACAATTACATTGAAATTTAACTTACTATATGCTCAACCAATGAAATAGTCAAGTATTTATTTTATTAACACTAAAGCCACTGTTTAAGCTGAAATAATGGCTGGTATCTCTTTTAAAATTAAAAAAATACTATAAATGCAGATCGGTTGACTTTATAAACACCCAGTGATATTGTATAAGACTGAAATACATGGAATCCCCATACGGTTGGTCGTTTTGATAAACTATGAACAGAAATATATAATGACTTTAACTCGACAAGAACAAAAATTAGTTACCAGACACAGGCTAATCAATACCACTATCGACACGATTACTGAGTTGGGTATTCACAAAACTACTTTTGTGGAAGTATCCCGACGGGTTGGCTTATCCCAGGGGATCATCACCTTCCATTTCAGGAATAAGAAGAACCTGCTCACAGAAACGATGAAATATTTGGAAGAAATCTATGTAAATTCATGGCAAAAAGCGATGGAATTAGCTGGTTCAGATTCCAGAGATAAAATGGTCGCAATCATTCACTCATTATTGGAACCGAATGTGACCAACTTTCGTTATATCTCTGTTTGGGTCGCTTTTTGGGGAGAACCGCAATGGCGTCAGGTTTATGACGACATTGCCAAAGAAACAGATCAAGAACTGGTCACGGCTGTAGAGGAACTATGCCTTCAATTACAAAAGCAGTGTGGATCAGACAGTAAAGAGAAGTCCCATTTTGCAGCCAGGGGAATTTGCGATTTTATCGATGCAGGTTTCATTAGGCTCCTTTCTGATCCTGCCTCCTTTGATCACCAAAGTAAGATCAACTGGTGTTTGTCATTCCTGGATATGTGCTTTCCTGCCCAGTAAACAGAAATCCTGACCCAGACCACTAGGCGGCAATATCATCGGTTGTTCTTAGTTAGCGCACTTGAATACTCTGGTCATATTATTGAAGGTAGAAAGTTGTAGTTATGTGATTGATATATTTATCTATAGTAAATTATTTAAAACAAAATGTCAATGTATAATATATAATATCAATATATTAACTGTATATATGAGGGAACATACAATTAGATTCTAATAGTCCGACAGGCTGCTAGCAATAGGAATCACCTACCCTACGTTACGGAGCGGCTATTCAAACTGAAACGCTTTATGAAGTAGACGAATAGTGGAGATAGCGGGGAATTTAACACCTATCTTAAATAGGTAAAATTTGGTCACTATGCCCACCATTAGTTCTGATTTGACAGTTAATTCTAGATCATTTGCCTACCAGAATTACTTTTATTTTAAATTTACATTTTACTCGAGCCAATTTTCTACCGCTATTCCTTGAACTCGTTTAAATTCTCTAATATTGGCTGTCACCAAAGTTAGGCCATATGTTATGGCTTGAGCTGCAATCAGCATGTCGTTAGGGCCGATTGGTGTTCCTGATTTTTCCAAATTTGATCTTAGAACCGCATATTGTCTGTCGGTAGGTTCCTTAAATGGAATAATTTCAATAGCTGAAAGAATTGCTTCCAATTGACTACGTAATTTTTTGGATCCTTTTTTCTCAACACCAAAGTGTAGTTCACTGGATACAATGATGCTTGTGCATATAGCTTCTTCTCCTATAGTAGCAATCCTATCTCTGATGATACCATGGGGATTTCTCATCAGTTCAGAAATAATGTTTGTATCTAACAAGTATTGGAGATTCGCGTTCATATGTTGATATCATCTAATGGTAAGAGTGATTCATCAACATCTGGAAATGTTTCTTTGATGGGCTCTAGACTCATTAAAATATTTAAGAGTCCATCCTTTTTAACTGGTTCTAAAACCAATTTATTACCCTCTTTGCGAATAATGGCTTCGTCACAATCCATTTCAAAATCCTTTGGTATCCTGACAGCCTGATTTCGACCGTTGCGAAATAAACGCACGTGTTGTTGATGTGAAGTAATCATTTTCCCTCCTTAATGATTGGCCTATGTATTAGCATAGGCCAATCAGATTTTTATTGTCAAGGATTGTGAAGTATTAGAATTTTCTAATTAACCGAAAATCCCACCAGCAATAAAAATATTATCTTTTCAATTCTTTTGTTAATGGGCTAACGATACAAAAGTGTTTCAAATCCCAGTCCCAAAAAGCCCACTTCCTAATTATCCCAAAGGAAATCCCAATCAGTAAGTGGTCATTGGAAATTCCTACAAAGATTTCACAAAACAACAAACTAGCTAGCTATGATATGGATGAGTTAGTGTGAGTGATGTAGTTGATATGAAATGTATAAAGGGATTTTGGTGGAGGCGGTAAATTTGACCCCTTGATACACGACATCTTTCTTCGACTTCATCCAGCATACTGATAGGGGTAGCTTATTTGAAAATGGCATAATCAATGAAAATTAAAAAAAGTACTCATTATTTAACCACAATATCTTCATATTTTCTTCATTATTATTGCCTACCTTAAAATCAACCAAACAAATTAATTTTAACACTAAACAAAGAGGTAGTTATGAAAAAGAGAATGAGAAAAAGTTTGAAGGTGATGGCGATGGTAATGGTTTCCGGTTTGATGAGTATTCAAGTTTTTGCCGCTGATTTTTCTGATAAAAGCCTGGAGGAGTTAATTGCCATCAGAGGAACGCTCAGAAGTGCTTCTGTTCAGGAACGAAATGATTTCAGACAGGAATGGCAAAGTCGATTGAATGCTATGACACCCGATGAAAGAGTCAAATATCTGGGTCCTCCTGCCAATGCCTTACGTGATGGCCAGGGTTATGGAAAAAAAGGAAATCAAAGAATGGGTAAAGGCTATGGTCAAGGAAATGGGCAAGGTCAGGGAAATCAAAACGGTAAAAGCAAAGGAAAAGGTAATGGTAAGGGCAGAGGCATGGGAAATGGACAAGGCTAGAATCAATAAATAATTTTGTAGCAGGTTTGGAAAGTCCCGGACCTGCTCAATTACATGTGTGAATTACCTTTTGATTTTTCAGTCTGATTGTACCGTTAAAACTTTTACCAAAAAACTGTATCTTTGAAATTACAGTAAAAAAAATCAAGGTTACATTTTTTTCCAGGTCGTGGTAAAAATCTCAGGAATTACACCGGATAATATTTCTTCTTTGGTCATTGTATTTTGACTCAATACTCTATTCGTGGGTGAAAACTTTTTAACCAAAAATGAGTTCTTCCCCTGATAAGAAACATACAGTCCTGTCTTTTGACTCCAAATAGTTTGTGATTGACGCATCACATCATTCAGGCGATCAGCCAGTTTACTCTTTTGTTGATCAGTGACCACTCTGTGGCTGCTTGAGTTTGAGGAATTGGTTCTCTTGCTCCTGATCCGTCGGGGTGATTCACCCACTGTGGATTCATCTTGTTTTTCCTTTCGATGAACACGAATAATTTCAGTATAAACCGGTTTACCATCCTTAAAAACAATATGTTTCACATCACCGTTTTTACCCCTGGATTCACTCTTTTTCCCACTCTTGAGATAGACTGTATCACTAGAATTATAGAAACCTGAAACTTGAGACATGATTTTCTCCATAATAAATGGTTACAAAGGCAGTCGAACCTATCCGATCATCTAAATGCATAAACTGCCCCATGACCGCAAACTTCAATCCGTTTTTTATCTGCGTGATACGATTTTTCAAAAAACTGAAATCCAATATAAATTTCAAGCTCTTCCGGCTATCATTCTATGCCTTAATTGGGCGAATCATAATCTCTTAACGCATTATCTGCTTAATCACATTTTAAAGAAATAGTCGTCGAATACTTAACGTTCCATAGCATTAAATGGGTATGAAGCTTCTGTCAATGATACTGATAGATTTAAAAAAACCTTTTTCTATTCATTAACCAAAAGTATATCTTTTCTAAAAAAGGGAACTAATATATTATGAATTTAGGTTTTTTGTTTTGATTGATTTAATTTTTTCATTATTTTACTTTACAGGAAGCATATAGAATATCATTTTTCATCTTTAAAATAGTAAAGGTATTTCTATCTTCAATGGGAGTTATTCTATGAAACTGGATATCAATTTTATCAGAGAACAATACGCAGTTTTCAGAGACGCTGATTCAGCTGAATGGGCTTTTTTTGAAAATGCCGGTGGTTCTTATATCCCGGATCAGGTTCTGAAACGTTTTTTCAATTTTCTGGAATATACAAAAGTCCAACCGTACGGTTTATTTCCTTCTTCAAAAGAGGCAGGAACTGCTATGGATGCTGGGTATCAATGCATTGCTGATTTAATTAATGCTGATGGTGATGATCTAACCATTGGACCTTCCACTACTTTAAATTTATACGTATTGGCTCAGGCTTTCCGCCCATCTTTAAAAGATGGAGATGAAATTATTGTAACTAATCAGGATCATGAGGCAAACATAGGCAATTGGCGGCGACTTAGTGAATTTGGTATCGTAACGAAAGAATGGCAGGTTGATCCGCAAAATGGTGAATTGAATATTGACGATTTAAAATTATTAATTTCTGATCGGACACGTTTGGTCTGCTTTAATCTGTGTTCAAATATCGTAGGCACCCTGAATGATGTAAAAGCAATTACTAAACTGGCGCATCAATTTAACGCACTTGCCATCGCTGATGGTGTAGCGTTTGCGCCCCATCAAATCCCTGATGTCAATGAATTGGATGTGGATGTTTATTTACACAGTACTTATAAAACATTTGGAACACATTTAGGTGTGATGTGGATTAAACAATCTGTAATGCCCAAATTATATCCCCAGGGACACTATTTTAACGCCGATAAACCCCACTATAATATGAATCCCACCGGGCCTTTACACGCAGAAATTGCGGCCCTGGCAGGCATTGGGGATTATTACGATACAATTTACGAACACCAGTATGGATCAACCAAACTGAATCGTCACGATAGAGCAGCCAAGGTTTTTGAATTATTTGTAAATCATGAAAGACGGTTAAGTAATTTGTTATTGTATACCTTAAAGAACATTCCAAATGTAAGAATTCTTGGACAATCTGAAGCAACATCAGGAACAAGATCCGGAACAATATCTTTTATTCCCGAAGGTATTAAGTCCAGCGAAGTCGTTAAAAAGTTACTGGAAAATCAAATTGCTGTTCGCAATGGTCATTTTTATGTTGTCCGCCTTATTGAAGCACTAGGAATTAAAGATCCTGATGAAGGTGTGGTACGGATAAGTCTAGTTCACTACAATACCGAAGCAGAAATTAACCGCCTTTGCCAGGGACTTAAAAATATATTCACCTAACTCACGATTTATTTCCAGCTTTGGTTTTTAGTCACTATTCAATATCCCGAGGCCGACGTTTAATCCTTGGTTTTTGTGGTAAATCAAAACCTAAGTAACTATCTGCCATTAGAAGCACTTTTATTAAACCCATGGTAATATTAATTCCAAACGACGACTTTCGATTATCCTTGAAGTGCTTAAGCAGATCACAGGAGTACGGTTCTCTTTAACCAGCCGTTTTACTCGGTGGTAAATACGCGCATTCTATCATAATCCAAAATATCAAATTGGTGCTTCACTTTCTGAATCCTTTGCTTCTTAGATATTGAAGGATTTGATTTTTTAGGTTCTGAAATCCGGTAATTTTTTACAATAACAGCATCTTCAAGCGTAATTCCAATTCTATTCTTACCCTGTCGTTGGTCCCAGTAAACCGTCGAGTTGGCGAGTCGGGCATACCAATTTGAACGGGCAAGTAATTTATGCGAATAGCGGATCATTCCTTTCATTCGCTGACAAACCGCTTCCGGATACCAACTCCACTCTTCATCGTCCTCGATCGAGTCTTCAAGTTCCTCTGAAATTTCTTCCTGATCTTCCAGCATCGCTTCCATTTTTATTCTTCTTAATCGCCCTCCAAATCTTATTAGATTCTGAACGGAAATCCACGTACCCATTAAACACTGAAATTCCACCCTGAATAAACCTAATCCCTCCTCAAAAACTTCCAATTCAGGCAGGTCTTCCTGATTAGATCCAAAAACAGAAAAAGCGCTTAAATCATCCATTTTCAACTTGAAATAATTCCAGAGTATCTAAATGACAATAACTTAAGCGAACGGTAATGGAACTTAGATTGTTTTGATAACTATTCTGCCTCTGATTTTTAAATCAAAATCACCGCCTTCAACCAGATAACTCAAAAAAACTTCACTCTGATAATTGTCTTCTTTCCTGGAATCTTGTATTTTTTGGTGGGCCTTAATAGCCTTCACCAGGTCAGGAACACTACCCACACTCAGTTCCAGATTACCGGACCGGAGTGTAAACTCTACCAAAGATTTAACTGAGATATTAATAACAGGTTTCAATTGACTATAAAATCCAAGATATTGACAAGAACAATAACGAACAAATGTTCAATATTTACATATTACATAATAATTGTAAACCCGGATTAGAATAAAATTAACTGTATTGCCTCTTGCTGTCTTTCTGAGCCTGCGAAGAATCTCTATCTAAGAGCGATAAGATCCTTCCTCGTACCTCGTCAGGATGACAGGACAAATCAAGTTCATAGCCAACATTTCACAGATTAATCTGTGTAAAAACTGTTAATGAACTTGAATTATTAGCATATAATTACAATGGATTACAAAAACCGTAGGATGGGCCTGCACTGAATTGCGAGACTCGCAGCAAGAACACGCCCATCTTTTTCAGCGTGGGTAAAAAAAACTGCCCACCCTACAGATTCAGACAAGTTCATTGCTAACATCTTATCGGGCACCGATTTGGGTAACTATTAATGAACTTGAATTTATAAATAATAATTACAATAAGTTACGAAAATCCGTGTGGTCTGTGTGGTCCGTGGTCGCCTTTCTTTTCTGCTTTGAGAAAAAACTTCTTAACCACGGACCACACGGTCCACACTGAAAAGGCGTGATTCATGATTTTTTGTGAACGCTGTGTTCTCTGCGACTTGTTTTAATGCAGATAAACCGTAGGTAGGGTCAGCAATTGTAGTTCTATCCTTAATGATGTCGAATATTTTAAGGTTACGGTGGATTAATATGGTCGGGGGGATTATTTTCACCTTTTATGGTTATCTGATAGGAGCCATTCCGGTTTTTGTCTTAAATGGGATGATTGTGCTTATTGATATTTATTATATTGTGGAAATCTATCGGGCACAGGATACATTTAGCCTGATGGAAACTAAACCAGCGGATTGGTTTTTATATATTTCGCCCTCTTACCGGGATTATAAAAATGCCTATTATTTGATAACAACCCGTAAACAAAAATTTTCCTTAGAAGGAATTCGTCACCTGGAAACTGAAAGTTCGATCATTAGGCACCAAAGGTATTTAAAGAAAATTGGATTCAAACAAAATGTTAAGCAACCTACAAAATTTAATAAATCCCTTTAATTTTCAAAAATGATTTTACCGTCTTTTAAATTTGCCTTTTTAATTTTTACTTTCAGTGATTTTTGGTAAAGCTGTATTAAACGCACTTCAGCTTTATTTATCAAAGTGATTGCTGTTCCCTGTGCACCTGCCCGACCTGTTCTGCCAACCCGATGAACATAAGCAAATCCTTGTGAAGGTGGATCAAGATTAATCACATGGGTCACGCCTTCAATGTCCAATCCTCTGGCTGAAGCATCTGAAGAAACTAAAACCTGAGCCTTCCCTGATTTAAACGAGGACATGGCTATTTGCCGCTCTTTTTTTGAACAATCCCGATGGATTTCGACGGCCTCGATATGATGATATTTCAACTTTTTGGTTAATATCTCTGCCGAATCGATAAGATGGGTAAAAACGATCACCCTTTCAGACCCTGTGGCATGAATGATTTTACGGAGCAGGTCACTTTTTTTACGATCTTCAACCTCAAAATATAGATGCGTAATATTGGCACTAACTTGTTTCTGAAAGGCAGATACTTTTTCTAAATCAGGCGCCATTTCATTGGCTTTTTCCAGAGCCTTTTTTCCGGAAGCAGCCGAGACAAAAATCTGAAAAATATCCCGGGGAAGCGTATGGATCAGGGCCTGAATGGATTCCGCCATTGCACCATCCAGCAAGCGATCCATCTCATCCATAACTAAGATCTCAGTGTGATGAACCTTCAATTTTTTGATTTTTATCAATTCAAGCAAACGTCCGGGAGACCCCACCACGATATGAGGCTTCTTCTTAAGTTTTTCCTTTTGACGGTTGATAGAAACCGATCCGATTAAGGCCAGTGAGCGAAATCCCAATCCGGAATTTTGGGATAGATCCACGATCTGCTGATGAATCTGTAACACCAGTTCATGAGTGGGAGCTACAATAATAATCTGTAAAGAATCACCGCTGATATCAAGTTTATTCAAAATCGGTAATAAATAAGCCAGTGTTTTTCCTGATCCGGTTTCTGAACCGACATAGGCATTAATATTCCCTGATAATAATTTTGGAATCGCCTCAGATTGAACCGGCATTGGGATTGTAATATTGACCTTCGCAAGCGCCTTTTCCAGCTCGGGTTTAATTCCCAAATCATTAAAAGTCATGGTACTCCATTAGGTTTTGAATCGTTAATTTAATAAATAAAGTTCTTCTGGCATTTATCAGTTTACTATAAATCGTTTTGAGAATCCTGACCAGAGCCATCCATATCTCTTTTTAAGACTGGCCTGGCACTATAGTGAAAACATTCAGAAATGATTAGGACAATAACACTTCAGGCCAACCAATTCGGGAAAATTATCAGGCTGAGGGCATATAACCAAACCAGGACAGTGGAAGTAGCCGAATTCAAAATTACAGCACTGTTCAAAGAGCTCAGTCAATCCAATTTAACACGTGATACAAAGACAAAACTAATCAATACAATAACAGACATAATCAGGAATACCAACCGGTAAGAATCTGCCTGCAGATATGCGTAATAATCCAGTAATTTACCACTCATTAATGAAATTCCGGTACTGAAAGGTAAAGTAATTAAGGCAGATACCGCAAAATAAGGTGTTATATCATCCAATCCCGATATTTTTTTAACAGCCGGGGGGAAAATTAAAATCCGTAGATTACGAGTGGCTCCCATTAAAAAACTACTGATCAGAAAACTCATTAAGGTTGGATAAAAAATCAAAAGCAGGAAAGCTATTAATGTTAACAATTTAGAAAATAAGAATTTGGTTTTTAACGAAAAATAGTTAAAATACCCAAAAATAATACCAACTACAATACTACCGATAAAATTGAGTCCGACAAATATCCCCGCAGCAATCGATGGTGCGATACCACAAAATTCAGTAGCATATAAGGCATAAAAAGCCAAAACTCCAGTAACGGCGAAAAACTCCAGGTCATTCGTCAAAAATAATAAAAAATTTTTATCAGATAAGACCAATTTCAACGATTCAATGGTATGTTGAAAAAAATTTCCCCGATGTTGTTGAACCTCATCTGGTGATTCGATCGTCAGCAGAAAACCAAAGGAACCTAACAAAAAGGTACCACCGGTGAGAAGGAAAATAATGGCGCTCATATCCATATCAAAAGCATACTTTTCCACTGCCACTAAAATTCCAAAAGCAGCTATTATTTTGGCAATATTCTGGAAAATCATCATCACAGAAAGCGCCTTTACATTCTGCTCCACCGAAAAAATCTTAACAATATAATTTAACCAGACCGGCATACAAAGGCCAATCCCCATGGACAAAAAACAATAGCAAACTAAAAAAACAGCCACAATATCGATCATCTCACGCATATACAAAAGCAATAATCCGAATATAATGATCGAAATAGAAGCAAAGACGTGGAGCCATACAACAGCATTTCTTTTATAGGCCGATTGAGAGGTAAAAAAACCAGCAATCAAGGGAAAGACGGAAATACCAATAAACATGATGGTAGGAATTAAGCCAATAGTGAAAATACTGGCCCCGGCGCGCTTTAAAAAAATTTGTAAAAAAGCCGAATCTATGACTACCGGAAGTCCAAATCCCCATAAAGTCTCCGGAATGGTGATACCAGCTGTATTTCTCACAAAATACTTTTCAAGATTTTCCTTCACAGATGGTCCCCGGATATTGTTACTAATTTTACATCCAAAAGAATCATACATCTACTAATCAGAAAATCTATGCAAGTTATTTTAATATCTTTTTAAACCCTCCATCCCGTAACACATTAACTTGCTATTGAGGATACACCCATTCATTGAAGAAACGATGTTTATAATTGTTTCAATTTGCAACCCATCCTTTCTCTTTTAATTTAGCATAGATCTCGTTTGAATTTTTCTTTTGAATCATCCAATCCTGGACATCATCAATTTCACCGATAAGTTGAAACCACTTTTCATCCTCCGATTCGATTTTTTGCTGTTTGCCTTGCATTGATAAAAGTTTCCTGGATGGTCTCGTAATGTAAATTTTATCATTGGTTAAAAACCAACTTTCCCCCCCCAGAATACCCTTGGAAAACCGATAACGATAGTTCCTTGCCAGGCTTTTACCAAAAATCGGAAATGTTTCAGGAATTTCTAATATATCCATTAAGGTGGGCATTAGGTCTGCTTGACCACCTAGTATTTTAATTTTCTTCGTCATAATCGGTTGATCCTGAGGATATAATATCAATAAAGGAATTTGATATTTAGACAAAGTAGGATATTTTTTATTTCTCTCACTCTCTGCCAGATCTCTGCCCGTTCCATGATCGGCAGCGATTATAATTAAGCTGTTTTTACCTTTAGGTGACTCAAGAAATTGGTCTAAGAAGTGGCCCAATGCGTAATCGGTGTAGCGAAATGCATTTAGGTTTTTTGTTATCGACGCCGGATACCCACGATCAACATCAAATTCCGGTGGTACTTCATAAGGATGATGATTGCTTTGTGTTTGAATAATCCAAAAAAAAGGCTCTTTTGCCGCTTCAAGATGATTCAAACTGTGATCTATTAAATCCTTATCTGCCAACCCCCAACCCATTGGTTTGGCACTACTCGGAAACGTCAATCGGTCTTTAATATGAGTGATCTGGTGACGTTTCATAAAATAACCTTGAAAATCATAGGTGGCACTTTGACCATGAAACCACCAATTGTCATATCCTTCTTCTGATAAAATATCAGGCAAACATTTAACCCCATGATCCCTAAATCCCCTTAAAACAGATTTGGATGCTGATTTATGCGCGCCACAGAGGTAAGACCATTGACCGGTTTTCGTCAAATGGTCAGAAGAATAAAGGTTCGTGAACAAGAATCCTTTCTCGGCATACCGGTCAAACACCGGTGTCAAACCTAACTGACTACCAAAAACACCAATATCAAAAGCCCGAAAGCTTTCTAATAGAATAAACACAATATTCGGCTTTTTCCGGTTAACTTTTGGTAGTAAAAAGGTATTCGAGGGGTCTTCTTCTAATACAACCTGTTTGAAGTGCCCGGAAAAAGTTGGCAGTGGGCGGGTGCGTTTGTCTGGAAACGGGGTGGGTTGAGCACGATAATACCAGTATTTCACTAAATGACTGTGGATGGGGGAATCCCACATAGGTTGGATTTCAGGCTGCAAAGTTCCTGATTGGCATGATACACCAATAACAAAAACATATATAAAATGCCTGATTTTTTTTAATTTAAATAAATGATAAGGTATCAAGTATATTATGAAACCGCTGACAACCAGTGGAAGAATTACCAGTGCAAAAGAAAACCAATTGATGTAGCTGAATAACAAGTCACTGAATGGTCCCATGCTGCCAACATTTAATAACTCCGGAAACCAGGATAAAGGGAGCAGTTTATTAAATGTTTCAACGTATTCATAATTGGCAAAATTGATAAAGGTCCAAATAAAAACAAAACTAAAAAAAATGATTTGTTTCAATTTAATCGGGCGAATCAATATCCACAATATGCGAAACACCAGGTAAAAAAAACTAGCAGCCACGACTTCCTGTAAGATCCCTTGTAACACTAATCGCCAATGCCACAAGTTATTAGGATTAATTAAAAAAACAAATATTCTGAAATAGATATTGAGAGTGGCAAAATAGAGAAACATAGGAAGAATGGGTTAACAAATTGGTTAAATTTGCAAGCAATGCTTTTGTTAGTTGATATATCTTAAGTACTCAAGCCGTCAAACGATACCACAAATTGAGCAATTCAGAAACAATGAGATAAATGATAGGAAATTTCTTTTTCAAAGTCAAAACATTTACCCGGCAGATTAAGACAATTAAGCATTGCTGCATGAATCGACAAATTTTGATAAATCAGCTATATTACCCTTTATATCGTCAAACGGAAATAAATGGATGTACCACAATACCATATATATGTATCCAGGACCGAAGCCCGGATTTAATAGAGCTCGCTGTAAGGCAAAGAACTGCTCTGGGTATGATCAAGCTTTGAAAACCGTTTTAGTAAGAGTATAAATTGAAATCTATTTTATCTCTATTATTTTTTTTACTCTCCAGCTGTGTCGGCCCCGTGGAAGGATTGTACCCACCTTTAACGAAAGATAAACGCTATACCATTCACATTGTTAATCATGGCTGGCATACCGGGATTATCGTCAAGCGCTCCCAAGTAAAACCCTACCTGACTGCCCTGAAAAATGAATTTTTAAACGATCATTATTTGGAAATTGGCTGGGGAGACGCAAATTTTTACCAGAGCGGCGGAAATAACTATAGTCATGGGTTAACAGCCTTGTTTTGGCCAACAGATTCTGTCTTACACATCGTTGGTTTTTCAGAAAATCCAGTAGAAAAATTTTTATTTAGTGAATTGGTTGAACTGAAGATATCAGAAAAAGGTTTTCAGAATTTATTAAAATTTATCAATAGCAGTTTCTTTTTAGCCGCTGCTAGTACTTCTGAAAGGTTGTCCCTGGGGTTGTACGGCAAAAGTTGGTTTTTTAAAAGTAAGCTTTCCTATCATATGTTTAACACCTGTAATCATTGGACTGCCGAAGCGATTCGTGAAACAGGATTTCCCATCTCCACCTTTTACACAATAACAGCGGGTAATGTTATTTACCAATTAAAAAAGCAATAAAAGTGGTTCCTTGTCATATTGAGTGGGGTAGTTCTATTTATCAAATTGGCTTACACTGACGATTAATTTTTATCAGCATTACGTATAAAAAATCTTTAACCACGGACCACACGAACCACACAGAAAAATACTAAAAACGGTTTTGTGTATTAAAACTAATTAATCACTGATATAGAATACATAAAATATTTATCTTCGTTATGCAAAATACTTTCTGTGTATTCAGTGTGGTCTGTGGTTGTTTACTCAACTGGTATTTCAAAAAATTGTTGAGCTTAGAATTAATATTACCCATACAAAATGACGAAGAACCATAAAAGTATTTATGGAAAACAGTTCAATAAACACCTTTTCGATGGGGAGAAAATGCAATAGACCATGTCAATAAAGACAATTTATAGATAGATCAGGATTTGTTTATGATTCTTTTAGAAAGATATAAGCACCTTCTTTGTAATAAAAATAAGGTTTTAGTAAAACATTTTTTTTAAGATCCCCCAAATACTTTCGACCTTCAGCCACAACTCTTCTAAAATACCAAAACCCCCCCATTTTGGGCTGATAAACTTCTATTTCTCCAAAATCCAGAAACATACGATTGGTAATTTTATTCATATAAAGCATTTGAGGCAGGAAATGGATATAGTTTGAAGTACTTTTTACATAAACCTCTTTATTTTTCAAGCTTAATGAATAGCGAATTTCACGATTAGAGAAATTAAATTGTTCACTGTTGGCTGCGGCAATCTGATCAGCGGGGAATCCCTCTTCGATAGAAACCGGGGTTTGTCCGTCAGTGGATAAATGGCCATCTATTTTGACAAGCGCCGGCGTTCGAAGATCAATAAATTTCATAAATCGTCTGGAATTGAAAGCTGATACCCTAGCTTGTGCATTAGGGTCCCCACTAACAACTGCCTTGCTGATCAAATTAACACCAATGGCGTTAATGGTATAAAACATTAATAAATTTTGTGGTGGGTCAAAAAGAACATCTTCAATAAAAAAGCTCTGGGTTTGATTATCAATTTTACCAATTAGTTTTCTCCCCTGATTAGGCGTATTAAAATGAATCTGTAGTTCCATTTCATCTGACAAGGGAACCTGATTTTTAAGTGACTTAAAGATAAAATTGACTTTCCCTGCCAATAAAATCCGATACCATCTAGGATATTCCGCAACAACTTTTTCATTTTGTGGCGATAATCCCTGTGCTTTTAAAAGCAGCTCATAAGCCAGATTATAGTTTTTATTTTTGACATGCATATCATAGCGTTCCATCAGGTCAATAGCAACTTTGTCTGCCGTCCGAAGGTAGGCTACTTTAAAATCATCATCTGTCGGTGTTTGTGTAAAGGCTCGATGATATTCAATATTTGCTTCTTCAAATCGTCCCTGACTTTCTAATTTTTGGCCCTGGTAATAGTGATAATTGCACCCTTGCAATGTTAACACAGAAACCAATAGTAAAAATAAAACCTGTCTCATTCACGCAACCCGTTTAATTAATAATCTTTTAGTCTGTAAAAATGAAGGATTGTAGGAGTTTAAAATAAAATTGTCGAAGGTTAAATGGGATTTTAAGCTTCGACAATTTTATCAATTTTTAAATGATGATATTGCTGAAATTAAAAGTGCTTTAACGTGTTCAGCGTTTTGATTAAAAACTTTTAATATTTCATCCCAGGAAACAGCTACTTCGTCCTCTTTCCAACAATCATAGTCGGTAGACATGGCAATCGCAGCATATGGAATCCCAGCTTCAACAGCCAGCATAGCTTCAGGAGCTGTAGACATATTAACCACATCAGCACCCCAGGTGATAAACATTTTTGATTCCGCTTTCGTCGAAAATCGGGGTCCTTCAATCGTAATAACAGTCCCCTTTTTATACATTTTTAATTCCAGCTGTTTTGAATTTTCATAAATTATTTTTCTAAGATCGTCATTAAAGGGTTCTGCCATAGGTGTGTGAACCGGTCCATTTTCAAAGGAATCGGCAAAAGTATTTTTTCGAAATCTGGTAAAATCAATAAACTGATCTAACAGCACAAAATCACCTCTTCCAATCTCCTGTTTCAAGCTTCCACAAGCAGTGGTGGCTATAATATGGGTAACACCAACATCTTTAAGTGCCTGAATATTCGCCCGATTATTTACCTGAGTGGGACTATACTGATGTTTCTTGCCATGTCGGGCAACCACAACAACTTTTACACCGCCAATTCGACCAGAAGTCAAAACAGAGGAAGGCATACCATAAACAGTTTCCTGATTGATTTCCTGGATTTCCTGCATTAATTTCGGGTCATCCAGACCTGACCCGCCAATGATTCCGATTTTAGTCATTTATTCCTTTGAAAATAATTCAAATTATTTCTGAAATGATTGATGAATTCAACGTTCATCATCGGGTTTTATTTCAATGATGTTATTTGTATTGCTGTGAGTGGAAACATAAGCTTCCAGTTTTGTCTTCAAAACCGAAAACATTATATTTCGGATCATGGGAATCAACAGCAAAAACCCGATAGTATCAGTAATAAATCCAGGTGTAACTAAAACAATCCCCGCAAAAATTATTAAAAGACCGTGTAATAGTTCTTCAGCCGGAGCATATCCCATCCGAATTTCCTGCAAAGCTTTTTGCATCGTTAATAACCCTTGCTTTTTAGCCAGAAAAGCCCCCAGTACGCCGGTTAAAATAATGATAGAAATGGTAGCTGGTGCGCCCACAATTGATCCAACTGAGATTAATAAATACAACTCCAGCGCAGGAATAATTGTAAATAACAGTATCAGTCTAAATAACATAGTCTTTTAAATAAAATGGTTTTAAAGATTTCCTATACCAAAGAAATTAATGTTATTTTCAATGGCCAATCTTTTATTGTCAAAGTAATTTATTGCTAATGCCAATTATCCGGTTTTACAAAATGAAAATAAATATACTGATCTGAATCAAATCATTTTTGGAAATAGGGAAAAATACTAATGAAGGTTGATTCTTGCTTTATCATTCATTACCCGATATACAAATTGGAACATACTTAAGCGAAATTCACTTGATAATAACCAAATTATTCTCCATGAATCAATATTTCAGGGTTTTCAGCTCAATACTGCTAATACTGCTATCTCTTTCAAATGTGTTGCAGGCTCAACCACAAGTTTTCCAAATTTTACCACAAGACTCCCAAACGCCAGTACAAGAGCCCTGGGAGGCTCTACAAGATCCTTTGGCAGTTCCACAAAAGTCTCAGAAGCTGGCACAAGAACCCCAAATACTACCGCAAGATACCCGGGCGATACCGCAAGAGCCCCAAACACTAACAAAAAAGTCCCAGACTGAAATTGATGTTTTTTGCCGGAAACCGAAACAACTGAAAACCTGGCCATGGAGGCTAATTTCAAGAAGAACCGGCATAGTAATTGATATAAATAAATGTCCGGTTTTCCTCAAAAAACTAGAACACATAAAATATCTGGACTTAAGTAATAGCGGTATTGAAGATCTGTCCCTCCTGAAACATTTAAAGAACCTGCAAGGGCTAAATATTAAAAACACCCATACAAAATCAGTTGCGCCACTGACAAAACTAGCGAAATTAAAATATCTGAACATGAATCATGTTCAGGTTTCTGACCTTACACCGTTAAAAGAAATTTCCCAATTAGAGCGCCTTGATATCAGTCAGTCACCAGTTAGCAATGCAGATATCCTTGAATATTTACCTACCTTGCAGGTACTGAATCTCAGTCACACACAAATTACCAATTTCAACTTTCTTAAAAAACTAAAAAATTTAACGCATCTTCATTTAAACCATTCGTTAATTGACAGTCTTTCAAGCCTGAGACGCCTGATAAATCTGAAAGTACTAAATCTAATCAACTCTCCTGTAATATCCGTTATACCTTTATATAATTTAACTAAACTGACCCACTTAAATCTGGAATCTACCCATATCAGTAATATTAGTATTTTAAAAGATCACGAACAATTATTAATTCTTAACCTCAGTAATACAGATGTCGCAGACTTAAAACCCTTAAAGAAACTAACTAATTTACGGTACTTGAATCTTAAAAGTACACGCATTAAAAACCTGGAAGGTGTTAAAAACTTCAAGAAACTGCATTACCTGAATGTTAGTAATACTGCTTTATCTGATATTACTCCCTTAAAATCCCTTTTAAATCTAAGGTACCTCTACTTAAACAACAGTGAAATAACTGATATTAAAGTTATTCAAAGAATGATTAATTTGGAAGATCTCTTTTTAAATTATACTCAGATCAGTGACCTGTCTCCCATTCGTTATTTAACCAATCTCCAATACCTGGATTTAAGTCATACCAAGATTAATCGTATTAATTACTTAAAAAGGCTGACTAAGCTGGATCATCTGGATGTTTCCTATACTTCTGTCACTGACATTAAAGCTATTAGTAATTTATCCGAATTAAGGCATATAAACTTAAACGGAACCGATGTTTTGGATATTACATCCCTGCAAAAGATGACCCGATTAAGATTTTTAGGACTCGGGCGAACACGAATTAACAACATCGAAATCGTGGCCCTGTTCCCAAAACTCAGTCATTTGGATGTGGCAGAAACGATGGTTGCGGATATCGATAGTCTTAATAGCTTAACCCAATTAAGTGAATTGGATCTATTTAAAACGCCTATTAACAACATCGCATCATTAAAAAATAAAGTAAAAATCAGAGAATTGAATCTTGGTTTTACTAAAATTAAGAATATTTCGGTTTTGAAACAAATGGCCAAACTTCAAAAACTGGATTTAAGGCGAGTGAATATCAATAATATTAATGATCTGAAATATCTGAAAATGATTAAGCATTTAAATCTGTCAGGGGTTTCAATCAATGATATTGAAGCTCTGCGAGGAATGACACAGTTAGAATACTTGAATTTAAACGCCACCCGAATATCAGACGTTGAGCCTTTGAATGCATTCAGAAATTTAAAAGAATTACTGCTAAATGGAACCCGTGTCACAAACGTTCAGGTATTGAAAGATCAAACCGGATTAAAAAAACTAGGACTACGGCATACAACCTTTCATGACAAAAATATGCTGAAAGACTTGAAAAATTTGGAATTTTTGGATCTGAGTTTTACACCGATAGATGATATCAGTACTATTTCTCATTTAACAAATTTAAAAACTTTGTATTTAAATAATACCGGAATCACAAGTTTAAATCATCTGGAAAACCTTCAGAATCTCACTGTTTTAAGCGTTAGTCGGACGGGTATCGGAGATGTTAATGGACTGGAGAAAATGTCCCAATTAAAAGTTCTTAATCTGAGTTATACACCGGTTCGAGATATCACTCCTTTAACAGGATCCATTAATCTGGAATCACTCTTGTTAAGCAGAACGGCTGTTGAGGAAGTTACAGCTTTATCTGATCTCATAAATCTGGAAACACTTGATTTGAGCGGATGTGCCGTAAAAAACATTGATACCATTCAGGAACTTATGTCTTTAAAATACCTGAATCTAAGCCATACTAACGTTAATAATATTGAAGGCTTATTCCATTTATATCAACTAAAAGAATTGTACCTGAGTCTGACAAACATCAGTCAGGTCGAATCATTGAGCAAATTGAAACAACTGGAAGTATTAGATATCAGCCTGACAGGAATAGATGATGTTTTTGCTCTCAAAAGTTTAAAAAATCTAAAGCGCTTAAATCTCAAAGGAACCAATATTTCCGATCAGACAGTGTTAAAAGATATGCCCTATTATAAAAATTTCAACCTACCGAATACTCAATAAATACTCATCCCCAAAGGAACGGTATTGATTTCACCACAGAGGGGTATTTCTTGTTCCTGGACGCAATTGAAATCAAGCCAGTATGCTATCATTCTGAGCTTGCGAAGAATCTCTTTCGTAGAGTGACAAGATCCTTTGGTTCTTTCCTAAGAGCATCGGAAATCCAATAGAACTTTAAATCTTTTTTATTTTTATTTGACCGGAGTAAATCATTTAAACAAAAAAGTGAATATTACTTTATTTCAAAATAATCCTATTGTAGTCTCGAACCAAAAGCAGCTATTTTAATAATTGATCAGGGGTGGAATAATGGAAATTCAAAAGAACAACCTGGATGCATTAATACCATTGGAAATGGCAACTAAAGCTTCTGCACTATTTTAACGAATAAAATCTTATGATACTGATAAAAAATTGCTTAGCAATCAGCACCACCATTGATCAGACGGTATTGAAAAATCATGATATCTTGATTACCGGTAACATCATTGAAAAAATTGCTAAAAATATCGAACCACCGACTAATTGTCACTTAATTGATGCCTGTGATTGTGTGGTTGTTCCCGGTTTTGTGAATACTCATCATCATTTTTATCAAACCTTAACTCGGAATATTCCCGCGGTTCAAAACGCCAAACTCTTTGATTGGTTAATATATCTTTACGAAATATGGAAAAATATTGACGAAGAAGCCGTTTTCTATTCCTCACTGCTAGCCATGGGAGAGCTACTAAAAACTGGTTGTACAACATCCACAGACCATCACTACCTTTACCCAAAACATTTTAAGGGTGATTTGATGTCGATTCAATTTGAAGCTGCTGAAAAGCTGGGAATGCGCTTTTCACCAACCCGGGGATCCATGTCTTTAAGTAAAAAAGATGGTGGTTTACCACCGGACTCAGTCGTTCAAACAGAAGAAGAAATTTTAGAGAATTCAGAAGCCGTGATTTTACGACATCACGATAGTTCCGATTTTTCCATGAAAAAAATTATACTGGCACCCTGTAGTCCATTTTCTGTGAGTAAGCAACTGATGAAAGAGTCGGCACTACTGGCACGGAAGCACGGTGTCAGACTGCATACCCATTTAGCGGAAACTGAAGATGAAAACAGCTTTTGCGAAAAAATATATGGTGTTCGACCCTTAAAATTAATGGAAGAGTGTGATTTTATTGGGGCTGATGTATCATATGCCCATGGCATTCATTTTAACGAGGCAGAATTAGAATTATTAAAGGAAACTCAAACCCACATTGCGCATTGCCCGACATCCAATATGAGACTTGGTTCAGGCATTTGCAAAGTCAAAGAAATGCTGGCTATGGATATCAATGTGGCCTTAGCAGTTGATGGCTCTGCTTCCAATGACTCATCTGATTTTTTGGGAGAAATGAGAAATGCCCTATTTTTACAACGGGTATTAAAGGGAGCAGACGCTTTGCAAGTTAAAAATATATTTAAAATGGCAACCGTGAATGGCGCTAAATTGTTAAATTTCAATAAAATCGGAAAAATTCAGGAAGGATGGGCCGCGGATTTAGCACTGTTTAACATTAATAAACTGGAGTATTCCGGTTCTTTATCAGACCCTATCGCAGCCTTGCTGTTTTGCGGATATAATCACGGGACTGAATATACCATTGTCAACGGGAAGGTGGTGGTTGAAAAGGGAAAATTGACCGGATTTAATGAACAAGAAATTATAAAGCATGCCAACCAGATTTCAAAAAAAATTACCCATTGTTAACCGGATTTCAGTAGCTCAATAGTGGCTTTCTTCATATTTTCTGATCTACAAAATATGGCTATAAGAATATTGTCGCTCTAAATAGCCTCCATCAAAGGATGCTCAGAGCTTGTCGAAAGGGTTCAAGACAACAGTCACTTTATTTTAGAATAAGAAGCTTCAACACAATTGCAATGTGCTATAGATCTTTCAAAAAATAAATAATCGATATAAAAAAGATACCAAAAAAGAAGATATTTCAAGAAATGATAGGCTTTATACGAATCAAAGTTTATATTAATATAATGATTCAAAACGAATAGCAAACTGTTGTTCCGGATAAAATATCTCAAAAGCAGCCTAACATGACGAAAAAGGATATCTATCAATATTATGAGAAAATCATCAATACGATGGCTGAAGCGCTAATGGTCATTAGCTCAGAAGGGGTAATATTGATGATCAACCGATCATTTGAACAAATGTTTGGATATAGTTCTGCAGAAATTGTGGGCCAACCATGTACATTATTGGAATGTGATGTATGTGAGTTAAGGGGGAGGGGTGTTAATGCGCCTTGGTGTAAGTTATTTGATTTGAATCAGGATATTAAAAAAAGATGTATGATTAAGGGTAAAAACGGCTCTTATCTACCCGTCCTTAAAAATGCATCCATTCTAAAAGATGATTCAGGACAACCGATTGCTGCTGTTGAAATTCTGACTGATATTTCAAAAATTGATCAATTGGATCAAAAAGTAGACCTGCTTTCCAAACAACTGTCCGAAGATGGTCAGTTTTTTGGTATTATTGGTAAATCCCCATCCCTGAAAAAAGTTTTTGATATCATGATTAAAGCTGCCCAGAGTGATGCTCCCATTATTATTTACGGTGAAAGTGGTACAGGTAAAGAACTGGTTGCGCAAGCGATCCATCAACTTGGCATCCGAAAAGACAAACCTTTTGTTCAATTAAATTGTGCGGCTTTAAACGAATCCCTTTTGGAAAGTGAACTATTTGGACATATGAAGGGGGCATTTACAGGTGCTTATCGCCATCGAATCGGCCGATTCGAAGCTGCCAATGGTGGGGATATTTTTCTGGATGAAATTGGTGATATCCCTTTATCAATACAGGTTAAATTGCTCCGGGTTCTGGAAGTTAATACTATCGAACGTGTTGGGGATCATCAGTCCATCTCCGTTGATGTTAGATTAATTACTGCCACCAATCGGGATTTAAGTAAATTGATTGACGAAAACTTATTTCGTGAGGATTTCTTTTTCCGCATCAATGTCATACCCATAAGAATTCCACCCTTACGTGAAAGGACTGAAGATATTCCTCTTTTAATCAATAGTTTTGTCAGACGACTAAGGGCAAGAACAGGAAAACCGATATCAGGGTTGGATCACAATGCTTTAGAATTATTTATGGATTATCAATGGCCGGGAAATGTCAGAGAACTTAAAAGTGCTTTGGAATATGCTTTTGTTATTGCAGAATCAGGTCTGATAAAACTGAGCCATTTACCAACTTCAATGACAGAAGAAAAACAACTAAGAGAAAAAGTTAATCAAATATCAATTGAACATAATTCCCCAGCTGAAAAAGGGAATCAAAAATTTATTGAAAACAATCCTACATCTGAAAAGGATTGTTTAATTCGGGCTTTGCGTCAAAGCAAGGGTAATCAGTCAAAAGCGGCACGAATATTGGGAATCGCCAGAGTAACCGTTTGGAACCGGATGAAAAAATATGGTATTGAACTAAATAAGGTCATTGAAAATGAATAATCAGGTAGGAGAAATGAAATAACAACGATTTCAATTGAGAAATCGTTGTTATTTTAATTCAATATTACATTAAAGTTTGATCTGATAACTACCATCCGCCATAATTTTAATTTTCGCATTTAAGAACTTAACATTATAGCCATTTTCTTTTAGCGTTTGATAAGCCATTGATGCTCTCACTCCGGACTTGCAGTGGATAACAATTTCTTTTCCCTTAGGAATTTTACTCAAGTTGGTGGCCACATCCTGAGTTGGAATATGTAAAGACCCTTTAATAACACCGGTCTTAATTTCATCATAGTCCCGGACATCCAAAATCAGTCCATTGGAAGATTGATTTTTGGCAACTTTATCGAAATCCTGAACTTTAATTGCACCAGCTACCGGTTTCGGGATATATACAATTCGACTTGCCAGAGCGCCTTTTACCAGGCCACTGCCCATTTTCTTCCAGGATGCCAATCCACCTTTTAAGATAGAAGTGTTTTTGTATCCCCAACCTCTAACAATTTTAAATGCCTGAATAGCCTCTTGACTACTATCAGCATATAATACGATTGGAGCCTTTTTCTTTTTGGGCATTTTTGATTTAGCTGCTTTAAGCTCACCTAAAGGAAGCGTATAAGCGCCTTTTATATGGCCTTTTTGAGCACTGGCTTTAGATCTTAAGTCCATAACAACGACTGATTTTGGTGACTTTGCAAACGACTTGATAAATTTAGCAGTGGTATAAACTGGCTGCTTAGCTTTTTTCCATGCGGGTAACCCGCCTCTGAACACTTTAATGTTCGTGTAACCTAACGTTTCTGCCTTACTGGCAGAAGATGGACTGAGACGTCAGGTAGGCCCTCCGCAATAGAACACAACGAGTTGGTCCTTGTCTTTTGGTAACTTGGCAATATTCTTATCAAACATTGCGTCATAATTGGAAACCGCACCTTCAATATGACCTTGAGGAAAGAATTTTCCAGGTCTGGCATCATACAAAGCTAATTTTCCTTTATTTTTGGAAATTAAATCCGCCATTCCTTTCGCGTCAATTATCCATTCTACCGGAATGTCTGCAGCTTGTTTTACGCCTACTTCCGTAGCAACGTATATATTTCCTCTTTTGGCATAAGAAACAGCTACTTCCTTATCTTTACCAATTTTATTAAATGCCTTGGCACCATCTAATTCAGTAGCAGCATCATAAGTAACCTGCCAGGTGGCACTACCCATAAAAATCTGCATGGTTTTCGCTTTTCGGGAAACGGACTGCAGCTTTCCACGCAGCAAACCAGGCTCAGCTTCATGACACTGAGTACAGGGCTTTAAAATGATTGGTTTTTTACTAGCCCCGATTGCTATCGGACTATAAATAAAACCCACCATTATAAATACAACGAAACTTCGTTGTAACAAATGTTTAAACATGTTGGATCTCTCTGTTAGTTATCAGGTCCAGTCACCGTTGAAACTTAATTAACGCTTCTCAGTCCTTAATAAATGATTTGATTATTCGCTTAAAACAACTATCTGAGGTTTCCGAAACCCCGGAAACAGATTATGTAAATAAATTTCAGATAATGCTTAGATCGCAAGTGGTATGCCAAATCATTACGTTTATAAAAATAACTTAAAGTATTGTTATTACGTCTTTTTTTCAAATATTTATCTAAATAAAAACAGAATAAATTGAGATTGAACAACAGGTGCTTAAATAGCTTTAACACCTGTTAAAATACTTTAACACATGTTTTTATTAAGGAGCGGATTTAAAATAATAATATTTGAGATTTCAGGTGAAACTGAGATAAAAATACTTCTGTTTTTTTGCCAGAGATTGAAAATTATCCTGAAAAAATTTGTCTTAAACCGGAAAGTTTCGATTTAACAAACCAATCAGCTCCTTCTCCGATATGGCATTCTACGCATTTAACCCGAGCATGCGTCGAGTTATGGTATGTCACCCATTCAGGATTCATGACGCTGTGACACAATTGCCCACAAAACTCAATCGATTCGGTGACGTGGTATACTTTATAAGAGCCAACACCAGTGATAATGGTTACCGCTGCGACTAAAACAATGGCAGAAGAGACGACTAACAGGGAGATAGAGTAGAAGTGATTGTTCTGAAAAACTGAGTTCTTTTCCCGATTTTCGGCGTTGTTTTTCTAACCAATATCCAAATCCGATTAAAATTAGCCCTAAGATAATCAGCATGAAAAATAACATGACAAAAATACCCTGATAGGCTCCGAACTCCGTTGAAAAAACACTGATTAAAAACAGAAAAATTTCTCCCAGGACACCAAATAATGTCAGGAAAAAGCCGATTATACTCAGTAAATTGAAGATTGTCCGGGGAGCAATTTTCTTTGTATTATCTGGCATTTGAAACTCATCAGATGAAGTTAGATTGAAATATGGATATTTAATCCCTATTTATTAACAAGCTACTGAGATGAATCTGTTTTAAGCAATAATGCTGGTGAATACTATACAAAGTATTTACAAATCAGAAACTCCTTACCCAACTGATATGGATTCAGCCCCTATAGGCAAATAATACTGAATAAAGAATAGCTGCTACAATCACAATTCCAGTGGTCAGAAAAATAAATCCAAATAATTTGGAATAAAACAAATGTCCCTTGGACGGTGGATTTTCAAGTTTGTTTTCAAGTTCACCACTGGCTAATACTTGTTCATATTCTCTGGATCGTTCTTCTTTGAACACAGATAGTGGGATTTTTTGAGTAAAGATAACAGTATCCATAGGGAATTTACCAGGTCGTAAATGGGTATTGAAAAAGTGAATGGTAAAAATAAATCCCGTAGCTAATAAAGCTTCATCACTATGAATAATAGCTGCTACATTGATCGCCCAACCAGGTAATACAATAGTTGCTGCTTCAGGAAACCAGAGAACCAGACCTGTTAAGCCGATTACCGTTACTCCCCAAAAGACTGCCATATAATCAAATTTTTCCCAATAGGTCCAGCGTCCAAGTTTAGGAGCTTCACCCTTTCCAAAAAAATATTTTAAATTTTGGACCAACTCTTTTAAATCACGAGGTAAAGGAATCATTGAATACTCTTCAGTTAGTAACCCTTTAAGTGTAATTTCCCGTTTGCTAAACAGTGTAAATAAGCGAAATAGGTGGAAACTGAAGTAAAAAAACGTGATAACAGCAGCGAAACGATGTAAATAACCGGTTATAATTGGCCCACCCAAAATTTGGGACACAGCCATAAAAAATTCATTTTCAGTGAATTTTAGTGTCATACCGGTGAGAGCCAGGGTCAGAAAACTGACAATGATCATTAAGTGTAAAACAGTGTGGGTGACATCAAATCGCCGATAGTGTTTTTCCTGTGCATGTAATTGCTTATTGCCGTTACTTCCATTTTTTGCATGGTCGATGATAAGCCTAATAAACCAGAGTAGAGTGTGAAGCCCAAATAGAGCAAATGTCCCAATCAATAACCCTGTCATTGACCAGAAGGCATAAAATAGTAAAGGATAATTCTCCCTGTCATTATGCGATGCATGAGGTAAATAATCTGTAAAGGCTTCATTGACACCAACATGACATTTTGAACAGGTTTGGATTTTATTATCTTTGTGAAGCGTTGAACTTGGTTGATCTGCCTTGTGAATATCATGAGAACCATGACAATCGGCACAATTCGCAACGGCTCCTTCACCTAATTTGGAGGCCTTTCCATGATAGGTTTCAAAATAGGACGGCAACAGTTTTTCGTGACATTTACCGCACTGATCGACAGTATTTAAGCGAAATTGGCTGGTATCATGGCGTTGAATCGTGTGTGAGGTATGACAATCATTACAAGCAGGTAACAGTTGGTCCGTTTTGGTAACCAAAGGACTATGCACGCTATTTTTAAAAACTTCGAAAATTCCGAGATGGCAATTGGCACAAGTAGCCGGAAGATTTTCATGAAATATTGAAGATTCAATATCATTGCCAGGCAATATTTTATGGGGCATGTGGCAACTGACACAGGTAGCTGAAACCAATAATCCACTGTCAAGCAAAGCTCTTCCGTGGGTACTATTGGTGTAATTGATCATAATTTCAGTTTCTTTTGTGTTTCCCCGAATGGCTGATTTTCCACCGTCTTTATGACACTCCCCACATAGATCAGGTACATTTTTGGGAAAAGTGGACGATTGCACATTTTTCTTTGATAGCGTGTTATGTTTTCCGTGACAATCGACACAGCTAGGGACGTCTCCATCTTTTTCCGCCATCAATTTTCCATGAGTGCTGGCATCATAAGCAGTTACTTCACCTTCATGACAAGCTGCGCATTTAACAGGTTCCAGATCTTTACAGGCCAAATCTTTATTGGTCCCGTCTGCGGCTAGATATTGATTGAAAGCATCAATCTCTTTACAAGCTTTATCCGACTCCGAATGAATATCATAATGGCATTTGACACAGGGCACTTCTGCATGGACCGAATCCTCATGTTCCGTTCTACTCATGTAAAGCGATTTGGACAATTTTTCTTCGATGGGCTTTAATTTCGGATTGGTATGGCATTCCAAGCACATACGATCGGTTATGGTCTTGTCGTAAATTGCTTGACGCAAGGTGTGCGGTGAATGACATTCCACGCAAGGAGGAAGTTGTCCCGGTATTTTCTCCCATAATCGCCCTTTGACGATTTTTTGATGGGTTTCTTCAATTAAACTATGGCATTGCGTACAAGTGGTTGCCACGTTGGCTTCATTGATCTTTGATTCAGCATCTTCATGCCTGAAAATATCGTGTTCTCCATGGCAGGTGGTACAGGTAGGAGCAACGGTTAATCCTTGTTTGAAAAGCGCTTTACCATGAATAGACATGGAGTAATTTTCAACGACTGCAACTTGGCTGATTTCATGGGTTTCTGTCATTGCCGTCCCTTCTTTATGGCAACGGCCGCAAGTTTCGGGGATGTTCAGCACATAAACCGATGAGTTTTTATCGGAAGCCGGGTAAATATAATGATGGCCGTGGCATGAGGTACAATCAGGAGCAAAACGGTCCTTACGTTTAAACATGGCCTCACCATGAACTGTCTTTTGATACTCTTTATATTCCTCCTTATGACACGATTTACATTCAACTTTCTTAATAACTATTTCATCCTCATCATGGGTTTCTGTAGCATTCGTGTGGCATTCTGTACATTGGAGTTTCCCATGAGCTGCCTTTTCAAAGGAAACAATATCAATTTCGGCAGGATCAGCTTCAGGATCATGTCGGTAATCCCAGCCAATGGTATCAGGTTCAAAAATATGGGTTGGAACTTCGTCACCTTCATGGCAATCTAAACACACTTCATTTTCTTCAGCCCATAATCGAGAACCAAAAGTAACAGATAGTATAACTAAAAAAAAGGCCAATAACACATTCGTTAATATCTTTTTCATTTTATAGTCACCTCATAATCACGAGGATGTTCTTTCCAATACTGGCTTTGTTGGGATAGTTCCTATCAGCCAGTAAGGATTCATGGGATATATTGTCAGACTAAAAATCGTTAAATAGTGTCTGAACGAAAAATAGTTAATCCAGGAACATGTACTTGTTATGTGTCCCCTGAATTAACGGTTCCAGGATAATAAAAACTATTTTGATAGATTTTCGTTTAAGCACTAAATAGAAATGCCAGTAATAAAAATATTACTTTTTTGGAATCGGATGCTTTATTTCTTCAAACCGTTTGGCAAAATCAAAATCTTTATAGGTTGGGTTTTTATATACCACTCCACCTAATTTTATTTCCGGTGTGTGACACGCTTTGCAGACTTTCTCATTAGGTACCCAAAGACCCATTTTCTTGGCAGTGGCTGATTTTGCAGCTCCACCTTCTTTATATTTGATTTTTTTCATTATTTTTTTCTTTACATATTTTTGACCAGGACCATGACAGTCTTCACACTGAACGCCATCCTCAATTTTATATTTTTTACCAAAAAATGATGCAGGATGTGCTTTCCCCTTTTCATCGTACTGAGATTTAACATGGCAGACCAAACAAGCTTTTTCTTTTTGAGGGTCTGTACTGAAGCCAAGTTTTTGAGCAAATTTCTTAGCTTTTGGGCTGCTCAATGCCTCAAATGCTTGTGCATGTTTGCCTTTTGACCATATGCCATATTGAGCACCTACTTTATCTTTCCGGTGACACGATTTACATTTTAAAGCCCCAACATATGTATTAGCAGCTACCGCAACAGAAACACCATATAAACAAATAAATACCAACATCAAAACAGTCTTCTTTTTCATTTTTTTTCTCTTTTTTTATTTGGTAAATTGATGATAAAATACTTAAACCAGCCTAATCATTTTATTTTAAATATCTTTTTCTAAAAATGAGATTTTTTTATTTTTAAATTTTTCCTACCATTTCTTTTGAAAATAGTCTCAGAATGGATGCCAGGTATTTATAAAAATCAGTTTTAGCATTGTCTTCAATTTTTTTACATAGTTCCGGAACCCAGGGATAAAGGATCGTTTGAAAAAAAGTTTCTTGTAGTCGTATTATTTTTTTTTGTTCTTTATTGTCTCGTTTTTGAATTGCCTCAATTTCCAATCTGAATAAATAGGACATGAATTCAAGTTCAATAGCAATATGATCCGGTGGTTCTTTTTGATTCACTTGAAGGCCAGCATCTTGATAAAACTGTTTCACTTTGAAGGTTGATTCTCCCATAACTTGTTGTTCCTGATCCAAATAAATCGAACCATAGGGAGAGGCACCCATTTCAAACGGGCCAATAAATAGTGCTGCGTGATCTATTTTTAAGGCCTCTTCATCTGTCTCCAAAAGGGCATTTTGCATTTTTTGAGAGGTTTCAGATGCCGTTAAATCAAATGGTTTAAGCAGGTCTGAGAGATTAAGATAAAGATTCTCCTCCAAAAACATCTGTTTATCAGGTTCATAAAAACTGGCCGATAATAAACGAAAACAACCTTCAATCAGTTGTGAATTTTCTTCCAATCGCATTTAATAATTCTCCAATTCAAATCACAATCCGGGACTGAAAAAATCCAGCCCCGGGTTTAAAAATCAATTAATCTTTAATACTATATGATCGAACATAATGGACATTTGGTTTGGTTCCTGCCTCGGGTTTTAATACAAAACTTTTGTATTTTTTCAGAGTTTGAGAAGCCAGACTACTTTTATTGTCAGTATCTCCAAAAACCCTGGCCCCGGAAGGACATGCTTCCACGCAAGCCGGTAATACACCTAATTTCAGGCGGTGATCACAAAATGTACATTTTTCAACAATCGTATCTCTTCGAACATCTTCATAATCAGGATGACTATACTTCGTCCGATGAGGAGGCGTTGCTCTCACAGCCCGCGCAGTATCAATCCCAGATGAGGTACAACCAGGGATCACTACTTCACTATCCTTAAAAAAGGATTGAACCGGAATTTCATCACTGTTATAGCTGATGACACTATACTCGCCGTAAGCAGGATCTTTTTTGACCTCCTCCATGCTATAAGGGCAATTGTCCTGGCATTGGCGACACCCGATGCATCTTTCATTATTAATCATCGTCAATCCGTCAGCTGTTTTAAAAATAGCCGCAGGTTCTGCAGGGCAATCTTTAACACAAGCAGGATCCGAACAATGATTGCAAAGCACAGGTAAGGTCCGGTAACCAGTATCCGGAAATTTCCCTGTTGTTTCATGAACAAAGTCTGCCCAATTATGGGTTTGGCCATTGTTCCTTAACTCAGTGTTGTTTTCTGTTTTGCAAGCGATAGCGCATGTTCCACAGCCAACACATTTTTGTAAATCAATAATCATGGAATATTGAGTCATGGTTTTTTTCTCCTGTCAGCTGTTTATATTTTTTCAATTTTAACCAGAGCATGCCCACCATTACGTGCACTGGAACCGGATAATCGTTCCAATTCAAATGGGATGATCGTGTTATTATTACCACCACGCGGCAACGCTTTTGAATAATCCTTGGCAGCCGTTTTCCCGTATGCCCAGTGACCTTGTCCGAATGCTTTGGCTACTGTTCCGGGACGCATCCCTTCCCAAAGTCGTGCTGTACATTCAACACTACCACCAATCGAGCTAACCCGGATATTGTCACCATCCTTCAAACCCAGCTTTTTGCCGTCAATAGGATTCAACTTCAGCGCATCATGCCAACCGACATCCCCTGGATCCACATGCTTAAATTCATAAAACCAGGGACTGTTGGCACTACGACCTTCACGATTCAAGCGGGATTTGTAGTCAATGAATGAATATGGATATTTTTTCCTGTCTCCATTGAGAAGTGGTGGTTCATAGTGAGGAACAAACGCCATTTCTCCCCGGGCTGTATAATTCGTCTCTTGCATGACACGATCAACATCCACATGATGTTTTTTTGCATGACCCTCAAGCGCTTTTTTCAAAGTCTCGCTGTAAAACTCAAATTTATGGGTTTTGGTTTTAAATTTTCCACCCCATTGCTTTTTATATTGATAGGGTTTGGAATTCCACATACCTTTGTCCAGCATATCTTTCCAGCCATGAATTTTATCACCGCCCACATCTTTTTTGCCATCCCAAAGTGGAGCCGTATAATACTTCAACGCAAATTCGGTGAACTCTTTTGAGTTTTTGGCCTTTCTACCAGTCTCCGGATCGACATACATAGTTGTTAAAGCATCATAAAGATTAGGAAAATCCCGCTCTTTCAGCTTTTCAGCGATTAAAAATGGGAATTCAGTCTCGTCTGTTATCACATCCCAGATCGGATCAACCACAGGCTGAAGCAAAGTGCAGGTGGCATAACGATTTCCTTTGGTCTTAGTAAAGGCCAGTTTCTCAAACATGCTGGTTGTACATGGCAACACAATATCTGCATATTGTGAGAATTCCGAAGCATGAGTCGAGAGGTGCACTATGAATGGAACCTTTTCCAGTGCTTTTTCCCAAAGTGTTGTACCATTATTAGCATAAACCGGGTTGTTCATATAACCCACCATCATCTTAAGCTCATAAGGATCTTTCTCCAATATTCCATTGGCAACGTTGTTGGTGGAAACACCTCCACCTGATTTACCTTTGGATATAGCTGGCAAATTCAGATAACCCCTTTGATCGATCTTCTGCATTTTGGAGTGCTTTTTTGCCAAATCGTCCTGGAATTTCGCCATCAATTTCTTGTTAAGCTTATTCACTGGAATTTTAGCTGTTTGAAGAGATCCACCTTTGTTATCAACGCCACCAATCAATCCGGCCAAGGCATGAACTGCCATGGAGGAATAGCCCCCTCTTGGATGCATTGCAGCGCCGGGGCCCATCCAGACACAAACGTTCGGTGCCGCTTTGGCCATACCTTTTGCAACCCGAATGATTTGATCTGCAGGTACACCTGAAATATCAGCTGCTTTTTCAGGAGTCATATCTTTAACTGCCAAATTCCACCATTTCACCAGACCGTGGGATTCTATTTCGTTAAACAAGGATTCGTCTACTGAAATACCGCTCTTAAAACGGTTTTTACCATCTTTGAAATCACCTACAAACCCTTTGTACCAGCCACCTTCTGTCAATAAAACATGTGCCACAGCCAAAGCCAAAGCCCCATCTGTTCCCGGTTTAACCGGTAACCATTCATGACCTTTAGCGGCAGTATTGTTCAACTTTGGATCTACTACAGCTACTGTGGCTTTATCCAGCACTTCTCCCAATCGTTTGATAGATGCCGGAATTAATCGATTGCTACTGACCGGATCACAACCCCAGACCAGTAGGTATTTTGTATTATCGAGATCATAATCTCGGTATGCCCATTTCCCTTCGGTGTAATATACTCCGAATTTTTCGGCTTCTGCACACATTGAACTATGTGAAATACTATTTGGAGAACCGAATACCTTGGTCGTCACATCATAAATGACATCTCTCATGTAGGCATAACGACCCCGAAGTAAAGCATACTTTTCCGGCTCACCGGCATTTCGTAATTCCATCATTTTATCAGCGATGGTATTAAGTGCTTCATCCCAGGAAATAGGAACGAATTTAGGATCTACGCCACGACCTTTTTTTGAATTCGTTCGCTTCATCGGCACTTTCACTCGATCCGGATCATATAGTTGTTGCAGGGACAGGTGTCCACGTGGACAAACGATGCCATCATTTTGTTTGGAATATTGATTCCCCCGAACTTTAACAGCTCTACCATCCTGGACCAGTACTTCAACCGGACACCAGGTTGTACACCCCTGGCAGGTAGATGGTTTCCAGGTACCACCAAGTGCACCGACACGGTTCTTTTTACCGGTCTCAGCAGCGAAGGCGCTCATACCCGGAACTGCCACTGCAGCACCAGCTCCAGCAGCAAAAGTTGCTTTTAAAAAATCTCTACGCTTAAACTTCATTATTCCCTCCTTTTTTGGAGTTTTTGTTAAATGATCATTAACACCAGGGAACTTCATACTTAATGAAAACAATAAACTTCTACCCTTTAAACCCTACTTCAAGTAAGTAAAATGGATTTTTCAAGTTGAAGTTTTCATTCGCTTTCATCGAAAACTTTCCTCAGCGATCCAAGATTAAACTTGTTTTTTTTATCTTACCTCTTCCTTCAAAACCTTCATCAGTTCATTAAATCATTCTTTAGACTGAACTCTTTTCTTTATTTAATATGTTTACTAAATAATAATTTGATCTCATCCTTATCGAATGGTTTATGAATACATGCATACACATACTGGCTAATTGACTCTTTCAAATCCGGATGAAGGCGATCTTTGGAAGTAAAAATCAGATTAATCTTTGTATGCTTCTTTGAAATTTGACGAATCAATCGATTATCTAATTCTAGTGCATCAATATCAATAATAGCTGTCTGATAAATTTCATCATTTAAAGCTTCCACTAATTCACTAAATGAATTCATTGGTTTCGATAAATACCCTAATTCATCAAGAATCTGACTCAAACCAAGATTTTCTTTTTCGTTCGGATTTAAAACAATGATTGGATGTTTCATTATTTCTGTTTGATTGCCCGATTTTACAATGTATACACACGATACTAAAAAATAAAAGATACCTGTTCAGCAAAATACATTCCTCTTTTATAAAAAAAGATTTTGGTTAACCGGAACAGTGGCTAATTAGAGGCTGATAAAACTTTTAATTAGTTGGTATTATAGGGGAAGCATTGATAGAAAAAATGGAGGCAATATGCTGAGAAAAAGCAATTGGAATTCAAAGTCAATATCTTAAATACAATTTGAAGAGAAAGAATTGTTTATAAATTGAACAACATTAACCGTTAGAAAATAATTAGCTTAATATTTCAATCATATCAACTGTTCAAAATATGCACAAAGTGTAAAATAATTGAAGACATTCTTGAAAAAAGCAAACCCATCGTTACTAGATTAGAAAGGGAGCTTAATTAATTGAACTCCGATTTGGTAATATGTTGTGTTTTTTGATCTTTTTGTATAGTGTACCGCGGCTTATAGCAAGATTCTCGGCAGCTTTGGTTTTATTCCAGCTGAATTTTTCCAAAGCATTTCTGACCAATTGTTCTTCATTTTCAGACAAAGTACTATCAGAATTACGATTGTGATCAATAGAATTATCTGAAATTAAAACAGGTAAGTCCAGTACATCAATCTCACGACCTTTTGTTAATACGGCTGCATGCTCAATCGTGTTTTCCAGCTCGCGAACATTACCTGGCCAGAGATATTCTTTTAAAACATACATTGCCTCCGGTGTAATACCAGTGATATTTTTATTCAGTTCGGACGCATAGCGTTTAAGAAAAAACTTTACCAGTAAAAAAATATCATTTCGACGTTCACGTAGTGTTGGCATATTAACTGGAATAACATTTAAACGGTAAAACAGATCCTCTCGAAATAATCCTGTTTTAACTTCATTTGAAAGATTTTTATTAGTGGCTGCTAAAATTCTAATATCAACGGATAGAGTTTTTTCACCTCCTAAACGCTCAAATTTTCGACTTTGTAACACTCTTAATAACTTAATCTGAGCAGATTGGGATATTTCCCCAATTTCATCCAGAAAAACAGTCCCTCCATTTGCTTGTTCAAAACGCCCTGCTTTGAGACGTGCTGCTCCCGTAAAAGCTCCTTTCTCATGACCAAAGAGTTCACTTTCCAGCAAAGTTGCAGGATAGGCAGCACAGTTGATTATGGTGAAAGATTTATTTTTTCGGTGACTCATATCATGAATTGCTTTGGCCACAAGTTCTTTCCCTGTACCGCTTTCTCCCTGAATCAACACACTGGCTTCTGTCGTAGCGACAGTTTCTATTAATCTGAAAATAGCTTGCATTTTAGGATCTTTTCCAATCAATCCACAAAATTCTTTTTTCTCGGTAATCGTAAGATTTAATTTTCCTAACTCATCTTCCAAAGATAGTGCTCTATTAAAAGCGCTGACTGATTGACCAAGAATTGGGTCGATGACTGCCAGTTCCTCCTTTTCACAACTACAATTTGCCTTGCATCCTACAACTAAAACACCAAGTAAATCGCTATCCTGTCTTATTGGAAAAATAGCATATTTGGCTAATGACATTAAATTTGAAGGTAAAACAACAGAAGATAGGACGTCCTGCTCAAAGTATTGAAATTGATTTATATTCTGTAATATCGAATAGATGGTATTGAATTCTGACTGACCATATTCTTTCATTTCAAAATCAGTAATCAAAAAAAGTTTTTTCCGAGGATCAAAAACCAAAAAAGCCATTTGTTGACAGGTTAATATATTTCTAAAAGTTTTAAGTAAAAACAGACAAATATCATGAAGTTTTGGTAAACCAGCGATACCTTTACTGATAGTGAACGAAGTATTCAACTGCCTGTGTGCACGTTCCAAAGCTTGGTTTTTATTTACTAACTCCTGGTTTGACCTGTTTAGTTGTTGGGTATATTCCTTTATTCTGACCCGCATGGAATTGAACGCTGTGATTAATTTTGTTACTTCACGTCGACCTTTAATTACTATCGGCTGATCCAGACTCTCTTCGTCCATTATTTCCACTTGTTTAGCCAGGTTTGACAAAGGACGGGTTAAATAGATCAGCAGCACATGGATCCCCCCTAATGCCAAAACAATGATAGATGCAGCTAATAAACTTACCTGAATCCAAAGATCCTTCATTTTTTCACGATAAGGCGCTTCCGAAATACCAAGACGAACACTCCCGGCATGGCCATCAAAAATCGGCCAGGCAATATCCAAAAACCTCTCACCGTTTTCAGACTGAATCTTCTTTAAGCTGCTGTGTTTCCTGTCGGGTGGTTGGTTAAAACCGATCAAGGCACTTGGGATGCCTTCTTTAAAAGTATGGGCGATCACCTGCCCTTCTCTTTCAATGAAGATATAAGCGACGCTGGGGGTTGCAATTACCTGGTTGTCAATTTCTTTTTGAAGTGTAACCAGATCATTGATTAATATAAGATCGGCACTGTCTACAGCGAGCTTGTGGGCAATGTTTTCCGCTTTTGCTTTGGCACTATCTAAAAGTGCTTTGTTATATTGACGGGTAACTAGCTGAGAAACTGAAAACCCGATTAAAATCACTAAAATCGTTATAACAAGTTGCAGTGATCCTCTTAGACTACTATTTTTCATCAATTAAATTTAAGCTCCCTTCATAACTTGTTGCATCTTCCAAATGGGTTGATACCATTCTTCTTTGGGTTTTAAAAATCGGTCAATTAACAGATTATTAAGAATTTCCCGTCCTTTTGGGTCTTCATGCATTAAAAGGATGATATCCTGGATTTTCTTTTTTAAATCGTCTGACAAACTTAAGGCGGCAACCAGAGGAGGACTTCCAAAATCTTCTGATTTCTTGATCACACGAGTTTGAGAAGTATATACATTTTTTTTTGATTGAAAGTACTCCCATTTATGTCCATCCACTGCAGCTCCGTCAACCAGGGATTTGGCAACTGAAAGAATCGAGTTATCATGACTATATGTATAGTTCGTGCTACGAAAAAAGGATTTGGAGCTTTCCCCCATCTGATGTAACCAATATTTAGGAACCAAGGATCCGGTGTTGGAATTTGGATCTGAGTAAGCAAATGAATGCTGTCGTAAATCAGATAAGGTTTGAAATTTACTATTCTTATTCACGATTAAATAAGATTGGTAGTATTGACTTCCTCTAACGACCGGAGTTGCCAAGGCTTGAAAAGTATATTTTTTCCGTTCTAATGCATAAGGTCCACTGCAAATAAATGCCAGATCAATTTCATTTTTAGGGAATAGTTCATTAATTTCTTTATAGGTTTTACGTTGCACTAATATAGTATCCCTGTCTAATTTGGTTCCGATATAGCTTAAAAGCTTACGATAATAGGCAAATGTCTCTTTCGGTGAAATCATCGCAGCAACGGCGACCCGCAATATCTCTTTGTTCTTATTTTGAACAGCTTTAGGAACGGTAACCGTATCAGAAAAATTGATAGATGAATATTGATCATCTTTCATACAGGAAATAAGAGACAATAGCATGATTGCTGATATGAATACTTTTAAGAATTTCATATTTTTATTTAATTAAGTTGAGTTTCAGATTTATTATGTAGCGAATGTATTTACTATTGACATTATCTCCAGTTAATAGAAATAACAAAATTAAAGGATGGGTTGTATTTATATGCTGTATCGCGAGACTCGTAGCACTGAATTTGCGAAACTTTGAGCAAAGAACCCCGATTTTGCGGGGCTATTAGAATGTCGTTTGCTACATTTATCATCAAAGTTAAAGTAAAGAGGTATCAAGTACTAAAAAGTTATTTTAACACTATTCTTTCAATTGTTTCCAGTACTTAGTGATGGATTCTTATATTTTCTAAATTTATGGATATTTGGGAAAGATAAGGCCTTATAATATTGAAATTCTAAATTCAAATAATAGTGTGAAACCACTATTCCATGTTCTTTTGATTTTAGTGATTTAATTCAAATGAATTGAATTATTTTTCAATAATTTCATACTATCCTTCTTCACATCAGCCGTTCATTTATCCCTTGGAAAAACAGACAGAATTAAACGATCAGAATTACACTGGATTTCATTGGTTGCGTTTGGTACGATTCAAAACATAAAATCACCGAAAATCACCTTATCCCTTTTTAGATCAATTAAATACTATTCATTGGTCAAAAATATTTTTTAGAGAGGAAAATATGGCTTCCCAGAAACATGGCGTACCTACCTTTTGGTTTATTTTACTGCCAATAACCATTGCCGTTATCCTGCTTTTCTCCTTTCTAACCTATTATGTTCGGTCTAATTCGGATGAGATCACTACCAATGAAGTAAACCGATCTTTGCTGGAAGTTGCCAAGGACGTGGAACTAACGCTTAGAACCATGATGATTAATGATCCCAGAAGAGTACTGGGATTTTACCGTTTAATCGACGGTTTGCGAGGGAATCCAAATGTTCTGGAACGGTTAAATGAAGACACTGATTATATGCTTAGGAACATTAAACCGGCTTTAAAAAGAGCCATGAATTCAAAGGAGATGGCTGTTGCCGGCACCGAAGAAATCGCTCGACTTCAAAAACGTTTTCACCAGCAACTGTTTCAGGTTCAAAAACTTCCCAAAGATCTTGATATAAAAACAACGATTTTCCCCGCGCCTGTGGTCCGTATCGAGAAGTTGCAGGATGTTGTCAAACTTTTTCCGGATCGTTACCCAATACCGGAAGCCATAGAAAAGCTGGTTATTGCTACGGGAGTCCGCTTTCAGGGCAAAGTAGCAATGAAAGGTAAACCTTATTTTCAGGTCACGGCACCAATCCTGGCAGGGGCGGTATGTATTAGTTGTCATACCATGGCTGTTGAGGGGCAACCACTAGCCGCTATTTCGATTATTGCCGATATGAAAAAACCTCAATCAGCCATTATGCTTTTAACCAGAAGAGTGATAATCTTTGGTGCCGGTATCATTTTCATTATATTATTAATTGTGTTCTTAATATCTAAAATGATGTCAGGATCACTGGCAGATTTAAGTCAACAAGCGCTAACATTCGGTGAAGGAAATTATGATTCAAGCATCCATTCAAAAGGGACAAAGGAAATAGCCAGCCTGGCTAACAGCTTTGAAGGGGCTCGATTAAAAATCCATGATTTTATCTATGATGTTTTACAGAGTATGCCAGGCCTTTTATTGATCGTAGATCAAAATGGAAAAGCTTCTCCCAACTATTCCAAATCGACTAGAGACTTGTTTGGAGAAATACAGGATAAGGATGTCGACAATATCATGTTTCAACCGGCAGGACAAAATTTCAAAGAAATACTAGATACGCTTTTTTCTAAAAACCTAAAAATTCCGTTTGATGATTTAATCGTGGTAGCCCCCAAAGAGATTGAAATTTTTAACCAGATTATAAAATTAAACTATTATCCCATTTATGATAAAGATAAAAACCTTCTTAAAGTTCTGTTAATTGGGGAAAATATCACAGCCTTAAGAAAATCTGAAAAAGCCAGGGCTTTGGAACAAAAGGAAAATGAAAAGATTTTAGAAATTGTTAAAAACCCCATGGGGTTTTCAGAGTTTTATAAAGAAAGTGAAAGTATGCTGCAAAATGGTGTCTTGATACTACGTCAAACCAAAGGCCAATTAAGTCAAAACCAATTAACTGATATTCAAAGATTATTGCATACACTGAAAGGATCTGCCTCCATCTTTCAGTTACATGATATGGTTGCTAATGCGCACCAGGCAGAAGATAAACTGATTGATCTCATCCAACAGAATAAGAAAATCGATGCTGATATTCTCCATCCAATGCTGACTTCTTTAATCCATGAACTGAACCAGGCGCAAGCCATCTATGAAAAATTTATTGGCTATGAAGAGCAGACCAATGATATGATTGTATCCCCGGATGAAATTAAAGCCGTCTTAAAGCAGTACCCGGCTTTAGAGCAATTGACGGTTTCCTGGTCAAAGAAACGACAACTTGATTTCATCAAACGTAAAGCCAAAGGTATCGTCAACGCCAGTAGTCGTTATCTTCAAAAAACAATTAAACTTAAAGTGAATGGTCATGAAGGTCGCGTATCCAGACAAAGTTCAGAAATCATTAGCCTGACATTAACCCATATTCTGAGAAATGCCGTTAGTCATGGTATTGAGGAACCCATGATCCGAAAAGAATCAGGAAAAGCAGAAGTGGGTCTGATCCGTATTTTTGTTGATAACAAGGATAAAATGATAGATATTAAAATTCAGGATGATGGAAAAGGAATTAATCCGGAAAAGCTATTGGAAAGCGCCATTGGCAAAGGTGTCATCAAAGATGCCACAGCAGTAAAACCGAATGAAGTTCTAAATCTCATTTTTGCCCCGGGATTTTCCACCTCTGAATCTGTCACAGATATTTCAGGAAGAGGGGTTGGGTTAGATGCTGTTAAACACCAGATTGAACAGCATCAAGGTTCCATTAAGGTAAGATCTAAGGAAGGCTTTGGTACAGAATTCTCGATTTTAATCCATCGGGATATCTAACACGTTTTATCACGCCACTGTAACTTGTGTTATGTCAACATCCCAAGGTCGCTAAATTTTGTCATCTCGATGAGTCTTATCTCATCCTACCGCCATATTAAAAATCATGAACCAGCACAAAGTCATTTCTTTCTCGGGTACCATGACATCCAATGCAACCCCTGACTTTTCCAAAAGGACGGGCTTTTCCGTTTAAAGTAAACTTTGCCCAAAGCCAGTCGCCATCACGGGGATTATAATTTTTTATTTTATACATCACTGTAATAGATTTCAACTCTTCAGCCCGGTTATAATTCTCTTTAACCTGCATAGATCCATATTTCAACGGGGGTCGTTTTGAATTTAAGGCCAAATCATTAACAAATACTTTATGTTTGGGACCATGGGGTGCTCTCCCAGGTTGAATCCCTTGATGTTCTGGCCAATGGGACCATTTTTGATAAGGAGAGGCTTTCGTAATATAATTCCAAATTTCACTAGCGTCGGGTCCCGGCATCTCTCCAAAAACAGGGGAAACTATAAAAGTAGCTGCTAGTGTTAAAAAGAAATATTGCCAGATAGTTTTCATCTTCATTTTTGCCTCTGAGTAATAGAACGATTATGTGATTCGCTTAAATCATTTCACAATCTATTAAAAACTTAAAGAACAATGTGAGACAGAAGATGGTTACTAAACCCACTCTGTGACTTGATCAATCGTTTGACGGGTTTTAACTTTGGGTGGATTCACCCGATAGCCGAAACAAAGCATATAAGCCAATCCATAATGACTGAGATTAACATTAAAATCACCGTCCAGAATTTGTTCCAGTTCTTTTCTTTGAAACCCCTCAATGGGGCAACTGTCAATACCGATCATTGCCGCGGCTGTCATCATATTGCCCAAGGCAATATAACACTGCTTGCAAGCCCAATCAAACATTGCCCGGTCATTATTTAATAAATCAAATCCAGTTTCCTGAAAATTTTTATAAAACTGGCTTCGTTTTACAAGCATATCCTCCGGAGTCTTTTGAATGTTTTTCATAAAATTTGTCACATAATCAGAACCATTTTTCATAAAATGTTCTTTTTTTGCCAGACAGACCACAAAATGACTGCAGGTTGGTATTTGTTTCTGCCCACCCCAGGTATTTGGTAGAAACTTCTTTCTATCTGCCTGATCCTGAATGATTAAAAATTTCCAGGGTTCCAAACCAAACGAACTGGGGGAGAGTCTCATGGTTTCTAGGATAAAATCAAAATCTTCAGGTGATATTGTTTTTTCCGGATCAAATTCTTTGCAGGCATGTCGATACATAAATGCATCCAGAATCTCTTTTTTATTCATACTGCTTCTCCATCAATATAGGTTTTAACAATATTTCAGCTTTTTAGTTTTTTTTTGGTATCTTCGTATATTGAAATTACTAATCCATGATGATCTTTCAGGCTGGTTACATGTAAAACAGTGATCCTAGTGTCATTTCAACTTAGCAAGGTTACAATCTAGCTGAAATTGGGGGACATGTACACTCTGGTTCATCCCATAAAATAACAGTATCGAATTGTTACGTGTACCCTGATTTCAGCGGGTCTACTCCGACAACTTTGATATGGCACACCATAGAAAGTTCACAATCAATTTATTGTTATCAAAGAGAACTAACAAATACCAGCCGATATTCCAATCCCTTTTTCTCTATAATCTACTAGACGCCTGACCATTAGAGGTTGATCTGATAAATTTTTAAATATTATTGTTGATTGATATATTCACCCATCTTTTTACGAAGAAGATTTAAAAATTAAAAAGCTGTTATCAGCAACCGGAAATATGCCTGAACCTGAATTCACTGTTAATTTATTTGATTTCAGAGAAAACGGTTGTAATATCTAACGCATAGTAGATATTATTTTATGAAAAAAACCCAATTGAATTTTTGATTTTAAGACCTAAACCTACTACAAAGCCAATGGCGAAGATTGGAGTTCCAGATATTTTAAGTGAACAAAAAAATCATTGGAGAATATACTCAAAGATAAATGTATCAAAATAAAAATTCTGAAAAGTTATCAAATGAGATTTTTGAAACCATCGAAAGGCAAATCATTCCAAAAGCATTTCAACACACAGTAGTAAGTCTTCTTAAGAATAACAAAACTTTTAATTCCGATTTCCTCCAGAAAATTACAAGTTTTTATGAAGAAGCGAAGGTGATTAGTCAAATATCTATCAATTCTTTTTCTAAAAATAATAAAAACGATATTGCTATAGCTTGCCAAAGAGGGTGTTCTTTTTGCTGCCATTTAAAAGTGATGGTTACCGCTCCTGAATTCCACATCATTTCAAATTACATCCAAGAAACATTTCCAAAGGAAAAAATCAAGGCTTTGAAGACAACTTTGCGTAAAACTGTTTCAGAAAAGAACAGGTGTGCAGATTTAGCAGAAAGGCTGGCAATTCAGTGTAGTTTTCTAGAGAATAATGCCTGCAGTATTTATGAAGCCAGACCATTCACTTGCCGTGCTTATTACAGTAAAGATAGTAAAGTTTGTCAAAAATATTTAAAAAATCAGAATTTAGATATCCCCATTAGCATGTGTCATTATACACCCTATAATGCTTTCAAAAGAGGAGTCATTCAAGCGCTGGAAGTTACAGATTTTGAACTTCCTGCAGAAGAGTTAAATTCTGGAATGTTGCGTTTCTACAATCTCATAGACCAGTTTCTTTAATTCTGGAAATAGTAAACTTTAGTATTTAAATAATAAGACTTTAATCATAAATCTGTGAAGTTTATTTACCTAATAGGAAAAAACTGATTGAATAATGATATGTATTCAAGTAAAAGGAATAACGCTAAAAAAAGTATTGTTACTCCATATTAGGGCTTTCAATTAACTGACAGAAATATAAAAATATTATGAAAAAATTACAGATTATTGGTGAAATCATGGAAACACATTTTCTAAAATTCACACCAGATACAACAGTTAAGGAAGCGATTGACACCTTAATTAAACAAAATCTTTTTGGTGCCTGTATTGTGGGTGAAGAAGGAAAATTATTAGGGATCTTATCTGAAAAACAGTGTATCAATTTGTATAGCAAAGAAATTCAGGGAAAGCTTTCAAAAGATATTGCTGCTGTTCCGGTCTCTGAAATTATGTATCCTGAATACCAAACCATGTCTAGTAATACGAATGTAGTAGATGCCGCCCAGGTTTTTTTAAATAGTGAATTCAGACGAATTCCTGTCGTAGATGGGGGTAAATTGGTCGGACAAATCACCAGAAGAGATATTATGAAATCGATTCAAAAGTTTGCATTTTAATATGACATTCAAACCTGTTTAAAATTAATCATGAATTGATCACAATACACCATGCAGGAGAAAAAAATGAGCCAGGCACCAATTGTCGCCGACTACATGGATACAAAATTCTTTACTCTAAACCCTAATAATTCAGTAAACGAAGCCATTAATTTATTGAAGAAAAATCACTTAATTGCCGTTATGGTGCTTGATGACGAAGATAAAAATAAAGTGATTGGATTGTTATCAGAGCGAGACTGTTTAAAGTTAATTCTGGATCAAACCTACAATCAACTACCAAAAGATAATGTCAGTAATTTAATGCAAAAATGTCCGGAACCAGTGTCCAGTTCAATGTTGATTACAGAAGTTGTTGAGATCTTTTTTAACAACAGTTTTAGACGAATGCCCGTAATTGATAATGGTATTTTGGTCGGACAAATTACCCGAAGAGATGTTTTAAGAGGGTTACATCATCTGATTTTTAAATGATAAAACCGTGTTAAAGCAACTGAACTGATATTATTATAGTCGCCTAAAATCAGGGCGAAGTGAATTTATATCCCATTCCCCAAATATTGATCAAATATATGGGGTTTGAAGCATCAGGTTCCAGTTTTTTTCTTAAACGACGGATATTTACTTTCACCAATTCATTACCACCCTCTCCAGGTTCTCTTCCCCATATTTCTTTTAGTAATAATTGCCATGAAAGTACCCGATTTTCATTAACCGCCAGATAATGCAATAAATTAAATTCATTTCCGGTTAATTTAATTTCCTGATCACCCACCGATACCGTTTTCAATTCCGGATTAATACAGATATTTCCAATAAATATTTGATCCGTATTTTTTTTCTGATTAATACGCTGGAGCAGTTTGTTAATCCGTAATATCAATTCCCTATGATTAAATGGTTTGGTAACATAATCATCGGCACCCAGCTCAAGTCCTTTAATGATAAATTCATCATTGATTTTTGCACTCAGAATAATCACCGGAATAGATGTTTCTCTTCTGATGATATTACAAAGATCAAATCCATCAATTTTTGGCAACATTATATCAAGTAATATCAAGTCCGGTTTATTTTTATTAATTTCAATCAAAGCCTGTTCACCATCAAAAGCTACCTCGGTATCATAGCCCTCATCTTTTAAAAGAAAAGTCAAAATACCAACCAGTTCCGGCTCATCTTCGACAATCAGGATTTTATATTTCACTGATGACTCCTAATTTTAGGCAGTGTAAATGAAAATGTCGTTCCCAGTCCTGCGATGGATCCCATATAAATTTTTCCACCATGCTTTTCAATGACGAACTTCACAATGGCTAATCCCATCCCTATTCCTTCAACAGCAACATTCGAATGCTTATTTTCGCTATAAAATTCATCATAGACTAAAGATTTATTTTTATCATCAACACCTGTACCATTATCACTCACTGAAACAACTATAAATTGTTCATTTTCCTTAACATGAATAAATATTTTGCCACCAATGTCGATGTTCTTTTTAGCATTATGGATTAAATTAATCATTACTTGTGACAACCAGTTATAATCGCCATTGATAGATGGCAATAATTTTGGATGGGTAAAATCAATAGATTTATCTTCCTGGTGAATAACGGGATCGACCTGATTGATGACATCCCGAATCACCGTCTGAATATCGATTTTTTGGGAATTCAACTTTAGCCAAGTTGTTTCGATTTTGATTCGTGTTAATATACTTTCTGTTAAATCAATCAGACGAGTGGTGTTTCGATCAACGGTTTGCAAGAAAGTTCTCTGCATTTCATTGATTTTTCCAGGACGTTCTTCAATTAAAAGACTGGCTGCCGATTGAATCATTGTCAGTGGTGTCCGTAACTCATGCGACATGGTGGAAAACAATAAGTTTTTTGAACGAATTTGACGGTTCAGTGCTTTTATATTTTTTAGATCGTCTGCTCGTAGCTTTTTAATATAACGATTGATCAACAAACCAATGGTTAAAAACAATATCATCATCAGGATTTGACGAATAACCAGGGTAGGAGCTGTACTATTCGCATAATACCAGACACATGCTGAAGAAGCCGTAAGTAAATAATATATAACCAGTTTACCAACCTGATATTTTAGACGCCAGACAGTATCGTCTAATACCAAATGAACCATTGGGAAAAAAACCAGCAAGGGTTCCTGGAAAATTAAAAGATACCAAAAATAAAAAATAGCTTCAACCTCATCAAAGTGAACTAAAAACGGATGGATTTTTAATCCCTGGGATGAAATATAAATCAGGATTAGAATATATAGAAATAATATCAGAAATGGTAGATAAAAAACCGGAGAAAAAAGCAAGTGATGAATAACAGCTAGGGACAATGTAATCAGAAAGAAAAGGCAAGAGGTGAAGATTGAAAGATTTAGGAAATTTTCGTTAAGCTTTTTTTTCATCAATTTTAAGCACAGAGAAGAAATAGATGAAAATCATTTTATTAAGAAGAAAGGAGCAATACTCGAAGTTGAATCTAAAATAAATATCAAAATACTGCAATGCGTATTAAAGAAGATGCTATAAAATTTTGTAGCTGTAGAATAAATCCGTAGGGATTATTTAATATTTTGATCTACAGCTGATTTCAGTCACTACTTTTAACTGGGTTCAAGAACAGCAACACCAATATTATTCACAGAAATATAGATGGTATCTCCTGTTTCAAATTGATCTCCTGTTGATGTGACAACAATAAATAGCTCACCGGCAGAAGTTTCAATGGTATACTCAAAAGCTGACCCGACAAATGAGCGCCAGTTTACTTTTCCTTCCATTCGATTCGTACCTTTATCGGCATGCATGGTAACAACTTCCGGGCGGATAGCCACCTGTACTTTACCCACATGGGCATTATCCGGAACAGTTTCAGCGGAAATCGTCATTTCTCCCAATTGAATATCATTTCTACCGTCAACTTGAATCAGCTCTCCTTCCAATATATTCGCATCACCTATAAAAGTAGCTACAAAAGCATTTTTTGGATGTCGATACAATTGTTCCGGTCCCCCCATTTGTTCAATCTTACCAACATTCATTACGATAACATCGTCTGAGACAGCCAAGGCTTCCGATTGATCATGGGTGACATATATCGAAGTAATGCCAGTTTCCTGTTGGAGTTTCCGAATATCTTCCCGCATGGAACGTCGTAATTTACTGTCTATATTACTGAGTGGTTCATCGAATAATAGTACCTTTGGTTCCAAAATCAGGGAACGCGCTACTGCGACACGTTGTTGCTGACCACCGGACATTTCATCAGCATAACGACTTTCATAACCGGATAAACCAACTGTTTTTAGTACATCCGCGACACGTTCTTTGATCTCATTTTGTGGCGTTCCTTTTATTTTCAGCCCATACCCAATATTCTGGCCGACATTCATATGTGGGAAAAGCGCATATGATTGAAAAACCATACCGACATCCCGGTTAGTGGCTGAAAGATGGGAAACATCTTCATCACCAAACAGAATTTTGCCTGACGTTGGTATTTCTAATCCGCCGATTATTCTGAGAATAGTCGTTTTCCCGCAACCGGAGGGTCCAAGTACTGTTGTTAACGTCCCTGGAGCAAATTCAAGATTTATTTTTTGCACCGCAATCGTATCACCAAACTTTTTAGTAATATTCTGCAAAGATACACCAACTGATTGATTTGCTACTGTCATAGTCTGTTTTTATCATTTGGTTGAAACGGAGCGTTCTGTTCTGGATCGCCCGATCAATTTTTGAACAAGTAGAGTGAAAAATAACATTGAAAGAATCAATACAGAGCCATAAGCAATGGAGATACCATAATCACCATCTTCCACACGTCCCAAAATATAAGTCGTTGATACGCTGGTTCCGGCCGTTGCTAAAAAAATGACCGCGCTAACCGTGGTCATTGCCCTAATAAAACTATATGCGATTGAAGATATTATGGCAGGCTTTAACAGGGGTAAAACCACTGACCTGATTGTTTGGAAACTGTTGGCACGCTGCATCAAAGAAGCTTCCTCCAGGGACTTATCAATTTGTGAAAGCGCCGATATTCCGCCACGAATTCCTACCGGCATTGACCGAATAACCATGGTAACAATTAATATTAAGGCAGTTCCTGTCAATTCAATAGGGGCTGTATTAAATGCAAAAATATAAGCCACACCGACTACTGTACCCGGTATGGCAAATATTAAGGTGGTACCAAAGTTAATCACACCCCGGCCTTTAAATTGCTTTCGGGTAATTACATAGGCGATTAGAACACCGGTAAGACCTGTTATGGGTGCTGCAATGAGTGAATAGGACAATGAATTAAAGAATGACGGCCAACCACCTGAATTAAAACCCTTACCCCAGAGTTCAATATGATGTTCCAGGGTGAAAGTATAATCCGCGCCCCATTTTGCCACTAATCCACCCATGATAATACTGGTATAAAGTACACCAACAACAGTAATCCAGAGCAACACAATGCTACTCATTATTTTTTGTAACCAGCCCGGTAATGAAATTACATTTCCCGCTGTTTGCATACCAGTGACGGTGACATACGAATACTTTCCAATCCATTTTTTCTGTAGATAATACACTAATAAGGATATTCCAAACAATAATGAACCCAGTGTAGCAGCCCTGGCAAAGTCTAATTGCGACCCCGCGATTGAAAAATAAATTTCTGTGGAGAGCACATCATATTCACCACCAAGTACCAGTGGATTACCGAAATCTGCGGCCGAAGAGATCACACCTAATAAAAAAGAGTTGGCAATACCCGGACGGATCAATGGCAGTGTCACTCGTTTAAAAGTTTGCCATCTGGTGGCCCGCATCGTCAGTGAGGCTTCTTCCAGGGCCGGACTAATCGCGGAAACCATACCCACCAGCATCATATAGCTAACGGGTGTTAAGGCCAGTGTTTGTGCCAGGAAAATTCCCGGAAATCCGTAAATATAAGATGATCGTTTAAAAATACCCTGCCCACCTTCAGGAGTGAAAATTCCTTCAGGACCAATAAAAAAAAGCAAAATATCATTGATAGATCCTGACCGCCCAAATATCAATATTAATGACAATCCAACCACGAACGGTGGAGTAATAATAGGTAATATATAAAATACCTTTATCAGACTTCTCAGTCGGGAAGTTGAGCGTACAGAATATATCGCAAATACCAGGCCAAAAAAGGTGGTGGAAAGACCAACACTAAATGCCATTACCAATGTATTCCACAATACCCGCCCCACCCCAAAAGAGGTAATTATCTCAAAGAATTGAAAAGGAATAAACTCCCCTGTTCGGGCATAAAACACCTGAAGAAAGATTCGTCCCAATGGATAAATTATAAAAAGCAGCACCATCAAAACAATCAATATAATGGCACCGGCTAAAAATCCATCGCCCCTCAAAAATCCCAACTTTGAACAAACAGACGAAACAATCAGACATAAAATTATCAATTGAATTCCGGCACCCAGTCCGAGCGATTGTTTTAGAATCATACCTGCAATAATGATAAAAAATACCGTTCCGATTGCCAAAGAAATATCAATAACTAAACCTTTAATTTCTGGCAGAAAACGCCAGGGATGAAGCAAGAAAAGAAAGCAGGTAATCAAAGGTATGATGGCAATGTTTACGCTGTGCCAGGCAAAACCCTCTGATATTTCTTCTAAGGAGGAGTCAGTTAATCCATATTCCAGTCCAAACCATGGTAGTCCCAGATAGGCGATAATTCCAATGAGGGGCAGGAATATGTAAATTAATTTGTTTGTCTTTTTAACCAATGATTTGTCTTGAATTACATCCATTCCTAAAAGCAGGTAAAAAGTTGTATTTGCGTTTGCTTTCCGATATTAATTTCAATCAGAAAACAAGGCTTGGATCAAATTCAGGCTACTATCATCAGCAGCCTGAATTAAAGATCAAGTATGAATCAGAAGACTACCTATCACTAATTATCTTTCCAATGGCTTAACTTCACTGGCCCACCGTGCAATCAGATGACTTCGCATCTTGTCGGTGCCGAATTTAACGAAATCATAGTCAATTAAATTAACCTCTTCCAATCGAATTGCTTCTTTAGGAACATCTGCCTTCATATTGGTTGGAACCTGGAACGCCTTTACAGAACCACCGACTTCCTGACCAGATTTTGACAAAGCCCAATCTACAAAAAGCTTTGCATTTTCAGTATTTCGGGCATTTTTAATAATACTCATTCCACCAATTTCAAAACCGGTTCCTTCAGAAGGAACGATCAGTTTGATTGGAAAACCATTGGCCAGTTGAAGGGCATGATCATGTAAAAAACCAATACCAATCAATGTCTCACCTCGTGCCGCGGCTTTTCCAGGTGCAGAACCTGATTTTGTATATTGTCCAACATTTTTATGCAATTTCTCCAAATAGGCAAACGCAACTTCTTCACCCCAAATTTGGGTAATTGTCGCTAATACAGTATAAGCAGTCCCTGAACTCTGTGGACTGGCTACCTGGATATGACCTTTATAAATCGGTTTTATTAAATCATTCCAGCTGGTTGGCATCGGTAAATTATATGATCTCAGTAATTCGGTATTAACACTATAGCCTAACACACCGGCATAAATACCGACCGAATGATTCTTCTGGCTAGCAGCCGGATTTTTAAATCGATCACCAATTTCATTCAATTTCGGAGATGCATAGGATAATAAAAGATCATTCACACCAGCTTGTGAATGTGGATCCAGCGTTCCACCATACCAGACATCACCTTTGGGATTACCTTTTTCAGCCAGAATTTTTGCGTATGTACTACCAGAACCGGACCTTGTCATAGCCACCTTAACACTGTACTTTTTAGCAAATGTATCCGCAGCAGCTTGACACCAGAATGGTTGCATACTGCAATAGATCGTCAGTCTACCTTTTGCAAAAGCAGCTGTTGAAAACACTATTAAGGCCAAAACCAGCATTGTTTTTTTAAAATTTGTTCCCATTTTAACTCCTTTGATTAAATGCTTGTATCAAAATTAATCGGGTCCGTTGATAACCGGTTCTTCAATTTTAACACTGTTCAAACAAGAAACGTAACAATCATCAACTATCTCCTTTTACTTATCTGCAAAAGAAGATACCTTTATTAAAAAATATAGTTAAAAATATAATAATCCAGGCGAAGAAACAAGAAACAATTCAGGGTGATATTAGTTACAAAATAGTAACACTGGATGAGGAGACACTTTTCAGCGAAGTAATACATTCCAATTAAAAAGCGCTATAGCGTTTAACGGTAACAGATATTATATAAATCTAAAACTGATGCGTCTTAAACATACTATTTTTTTCATTACCCTCAGTTTAGTATTTTTATTGTTAATGTTTGATTCCGTCTTGGCACGAAGCAAGCGCGTCACAGCTTACACCTCACTCCATGAACCTGTAGCCAGAGCTGTTTTCAACCAATTTGAGAAAGAAAGTGGACTCAAAGTTTTTTTTGTTCGTCTATCAACCGGGGAAGCTGTTTCCAAACTGGACGCAGAACGATTAAATCCACAAGTAAGTATCTGGTTTGGTGGAGTTGGGATCGGACATATTCGAGCTAAAAATAAAGGGCTTTCCGTTGCCAACCCCACCACTGCCACAAAGCACCTGGAACCAAAATATAAAGATAAAGACCATCATTGGGCAGGAATATACGCGGCACCTTTGGTATTTGAATACAATACGATCATGTTAAAAAGATATGCCTTACCCATACCGGTTTCCTGGCGGGATCTGACAAAATCAGAGTACAAAGGACATATTCAGATGGCAAATCCTGGATTCTCAGGCACAGCCTATAATATTCTTACCACAATTGTAGAAATATTCGGGGAAACTTCCGCATTTAAGTATATTCAAGCACTTAACCGGAACATTCCCATGTACAGTCGATCCGGATCTGCTCCTGGAAAACGAGCCGCCATTGGAGAAGTGACCATTGCTATCGGATATGCCCATGATGCGGTGAAATTTATTTCAGACGGTTTTCCACTGGCCATTCAATTTCCTGCAGAAGGTACCGGATACGAAATTGCCGCTGTTTCGTTGATAAAAAATGGGCCTAAAGATGAAACAGAAAATGCAAAAAAGCTTTATAACTGGGCATTTGGAAAAAGTGCCGCCAAAGTTTATGTCTCACAAAGCTTTGCCGTCCCTTTTGTCAATGTGCCACTTGCAAAGGGCGCAATTCCGATTTCTGAAGTAAAAACAGTGGAACAGGATGATGAGTGGGCAGCTAAAAACAGATCACGTTTGGTAGAAAAGTGGCATAATGTCGTTACAAGCAGCCAAAGTGAATAATTACTACTATTTTATTGAACAATGACAACACTCTCTTTTTCAAATTATTTTAAAAATCAAAAAATAACGCTGAAACGTCTATTAAATGAACCACTGCAATTGATTCTGGTACTATCTATTATTTTTTGTTTAGGACTTTTTGTTCTTTATCCGCTTTATAGTACAATCAAAGTCAGCTTGATGCCCAATGGTCATTTTGATCTGATTGTTTATAAAACCATTCTTAACCAACAGAGATTCAAAATCGCTATTTCCAATAGTATATTACTGGGAATTGTGGTTGCGACACTTGGAACAATTATCGCTTTTTTATTTGCTTACACCCTCACCCGAATACAATTTCCAGGGAAACATTTTTTTAAAGGTATGGTTATCTTACCGATTATTTCACCACCTTTTATATTCGCATTGTCAGCCGTTTTATTACTGGGCAGAAATGGGCTACTCACCCAACAACTTTTAGGCATTGAAAATTTTAATATTTATGGCTTTAAAGGATTAGTGATTGTACAAACCCTCAGCATGTTTCCCATCGGTTTTTTAATATTATCCGGCATTTTACAAGCGATTGATCCCGACCTCGAAACCTGTGCGATGAATTTAGGCGCTAAACGCTGGAAAACCTTTACTACCGTAACATTTCCATTGGCCTTACCCGGATTATGGGCTTCATGGTTATTAATATTTGTCCAGTCACTTACTGATTTCGGTAATCCGCTGATTTTAGGGGGCGATTTTCCGGTGTTATCCGTCCAAACATATTTAGAATTTGTCGGAATGGGGAATTTGCCCAGGGGAGCAGGACTGGCCGTTTTATTACTGGTACCCACCGTCAGTCTCTTTATCTTACAGCGCTATATTCTCAGAAAAAAGTCGTTTATAACGGTTACCGGTAAATCAACGCGTCGGTCTATTGTTTCCGTCTCCCAGTTAATACACGTTTTACTGATTTTTTTCTCTATTCTGATTTCAGCGATTATTTCAATATTCTACATTTCAATCTTTGCCGGCAGTTTTATCAAACTATGGGGCATCAATTGGACATTGACATTCTCACATTATATCTATGCATTTGATGTTGGCTTGCAAACCATAAAAGATACTGTTTTACTGGCGACCATTGCAACACCAATAACAGTTATATTCGGTATGGTTATCGCTTTTTTGGTGGTGAGAAAATCATTTCCAGGCAAAAACCTGATGGCCATTGCCGCGGTTTTAATGTTTTCCATCCCGGGGACGGCAGTCGGTTTTGGTTATATGATATCTTTTAATCAGGAACCTTTGTTATTAACCGGAACCATGTATATTTTACTGGCTTGTTATGTTTTCCGTTATGTACCAATAGGTATTGAATCCGGAATGGCAGCACTCAGTCAGGTTTCGAAAGATATCGGGGAATCATCTACCAATTTGGGAGCTTCCAGTGCCATAACTTTTCGGTCAATTACACTACCCTTGATCACACCCTCTTTTATTTCAGCAGCAACATTCACATTTGTAAAATGTATGACAGGCCTTAGTGCTGTCATTTTTCTGGTATCTGCCAGTTGGAAACATATGACGACCCTCATTCTGGCTCAAACAGAAAACATGTTACTGGGGCAAGCCTATGCAATGTCAGTGGTTTTAACCCTAATCATACTTATTAGTTTTGCCGTGTTTAAAAACTTTATGACCCTGGGGCAGACAAGCGTATTTGGGGGAATCAGCCATGATTAAACTATTTAGAAATCCGTCCCCGATGCCCACTCAAAAATCAGATGATTGGGAAGTAGCAGATCTCGATTTAAAAAATGTCGTTAAAACCTATCATGACAGACGTGGAAACTTGATTCATGCTGTTAATAATTTTTCACTTAAAATTGGTAAAGGAGAATTTACCACCCTGGTTGGACCATCCGGATGTGGTAAAACAACCGTACTTCGTGTCATCGCCGGTTTTGAAATTCCGGATTCAGGAGAAGTATTGATGGGTGGTAAATCCATCAATAGTATTCCGGCCTTCAACCGAAATATGCCAATGGTATTTCAGAGTTATGCGCTTTTTCCACACCTTTCGATTTACGATAATATCGCCTATGGACTAAAAATAAGAAAAGTACCCGGAAATATTATTAAAAATGACGTAGAGATGATGCTCCAACTGGTTAATCTGGTCGGCATGGAAAATCGTTACCCCAAAGAAATATCAGGAGGACAACAACAAAGAGTAGCTCTCGCACGAGCTCTGGTTATAAAACCCAAAATAATTCTTTTCGATGAGCCACTTTCCAATTTGGATGTTAAGTTGCGCCTACAAACGCGAATGGAAATTAAACGCCTACAGAATTTACTAGGAATTACCACCTTGTACGTCACTCACGATCAGGAAGAAGCTTTGAGTATGTCGGATTCAATTGTGGTTATGAAAAAGGGGAAGATTGAACAGATCGGTTCACCTGAAACCATCTATCACCATCCCAAAAGTGTTTTCGTGGCGGATTTTATAGGAAATACAAATTTTGTGGAAGGAACGATTGAATCACTACTAGATAATCATATTAATATTCAGGTCAAAGACAAAATATTAAAAATACCCAAGCAACAGGCCACAGGTGATATTAACCAAGGCGACACAGTCTTGCTTGGTATTAAACCGGAAGCAATCAGTATTTTGAAACCCGGAGAAAGAAATCCGAACAATTTTTCAGGGACAGTTAGGCATACCTATTTTCGAGGCACCATTACAGAGTTTGAAGTTGAATTCAATAACACTCTTATCAATGTGATATTGCCTAAAGATGTTGATTTTCAACAATCCTTTGCCAGAAATGAACGCATTTGTCTCAGTGTAAACCCCAGGGCCATCAATATTTTTAAAAAACATTAAAAGCGCTTCTTTTCAGATATCTTTTTCAAACTTCCTTAATTTCAGCACCATATTGAATTAATAAATCAATAAATAGACGCAAAACTGACAATCTAGCTGATAATGAGTTTACCCTTAATAAAAGACTTTATATAGGTAAAATAAAAATCCGTCCCCAAAGGAGCATAAGCGTTGAAAGCGGATGATTTTCAATATTAGGTTAAAAATAATTATGAGGCTGGAAATAAAATCTTCAAGTTAGCAATCTTTTCAAATAGATAATAAGTTTTTATATAATTGTATTTATTATTCAATAAAAATAAATATACACTTAGCCACAATTATAAGTTATTGTCCCTGTCAGGCCGCTGAAAACTGGTTAAGATCAGATGGTGTAGCAGCTGATGCAGAGCGTATTGTTATTTGCGCAGGTGGGCAACATGCCATTAATTTAGCTGTTCAGGCAACTACCAAGCCAGGAGATATTATTTTATCTGAGTCAATTACCTATCCTGGTTTTAATATTGTGGCCAAACAGCGCTTTTTAAAACAACAAGGTCTACCAATGGACAGTGATGGTATTATTCCCGATAAATTGGATGAGTATTGTCAGCGTTTTCAGGCAAAGGTATTATATGCCATACCAACCTTGCAAAACCCCAGTGTTATTATTAGTTCCGAATCCCGACGTCAGGAATTGGTAGAAGTGATTAAAAAACACCAACTGCTGGTCATTGAGGATGAAGCACAATCCAGTTTAATGGCCAACAGACCGACACCCCTGGTGAATTTAATCCCGGAACAGGTTATTCACATCAGCAGTTGTTCCAAATCATTTCTGAAACCTTAAAAGAACCCCCGATTTCATGGCAACCTGTGATATGATTAATTATTTAAGAAAATGGAAACTTCGGCAGAGTAATGGTAATCTCAATGAAATTATACCGATTTTAAGCATGATGCTCGGTGCTATCACCATTAGCTTTTCAGCTGTATATGTGAAACTGGTTGATGTCACGCCTTCAGTATCAGCCTTTTACCGCATGTTTTTTGGGGCAATAATGTTATTATTTATTGTTGTCATCCAGAAAAAACGATATTGGCATAGTGGTCTTTATTTTACATTTACATTTATTGGCGGTTTAGCCATCGCACTAAATATGGTTATGTGGCATATGAGTATACTCTATATTGGTCCGGGTTTAGCAACGATATTGGGAAATTTCCAGGTTTTTATGATGGCTTTATTTGGCTTTTTTATATTTAAAGAAAAACTAAAAATTAGATTCATATTTTCAATTTTTTTAGCCTTTTTCGGACTATTTTTAATGATTGGTACCAACTGGGACCAGGCTTCAGAATATTATCAACTTGGTATATACCTTGGATTTGTAGTTGCTGTATGTTATGCCACATATCTACTATTTTTAAGAGTTGTTCAAACGATGAACAGTCCTTTGTCATCGGTAACCAATTTATTTATTATGACTGCGATTTCGGCCCTTATTTTGTTTATCATCGCGGTTTTTAGACAAGAATCTTTGTCAATCCCCAACTTCCGCAATTTTGTGTATTTGATGTGTTATGGTTTTTTTAGCCAGGTTATTGGTTGGGTAATTATCGCCTGGTCTATGCCTCGTATCAAGGCTTCTTTAGCCGGGTTTATTCTATTAATGCAACCGGCATTAACTTTTGTATGGGATGTTCTATTTTTTGATCGATTGCTAAACTGGGTGATTGCCTCAGGAATATTCATCACTTTAGCAGCCATTTATATGGGAACCTCCGGAGGTTCTCACAGCAGCAAACATTAATTTTTTTATTAAAACCATGGATAAAGCTATCCCTCTACCTCAAAAAAATATTAGTACCGTTCGAATTCTCACAGTAGTATTACCCCTTTGGTTTGGTCATTTCATGGTAGATTCTTTTACCGGTATCTGGCCGATTTATAAAACCATGGCAAACCTGGATCTGGTAAAAGCTGGCCTGATCGTTTCAATTGGGAGTCTAATTGGAAACAGTTTACAGATATTTTTTGGAATTCTGGGGGACAAAGGTTGGAGCCGTTTTTTAATCTGCTTCGGTGTTTTAATGGCAGGTTCAGTTTCGATGATATCTTATATCGATACCAGCAATTATTGGTTAATGGGTATTGTAGTGTTAGCTACCTATATTGGTTCCTCATCCTTTCACCCAGTGGCTACAGGAACCTCTGGTACTGTATCTACCAAAAACAATGGTATCATTGTCGCCTTATTTTTATCAGGGGGGTTTGTTGGATATGCCTTTTCTCAACTTCTGTTTACACAAATATATGAATATACAGATGGGCATACTGCCATCATGTATCTTTTCCCAGTCATCACCGCTTTTTTGCTGGCGAAATTTGCTCCTATACCTGAAAAAAAAACCAATTCCTTAAATCAAATCTGGAATGAAACAAAGCCACTCAGAAAGCCACTATTTTTACTATTCTTCACTATGGTAATGTCAGCATCGATCCATGCCAGTCTTATTTTTCTGCTACCGGATTTATTAACCAGTATGGCTTCAACGACCTGGATGATCATGGGTGGTGGTCATTTAGTTTATGTTATGGGTGGTTGCTCCGGTTTGGCACCTGCAGGTATTTTAGCTGATAAATTTGGCCCCAGACAGGTTATGTTGGCAGGGCTTTTTGCCTCCGGTGGGTTATTAATAACCCTGGTTATGATGAACTCCGGAAATCCGGTTTTTATCATTCCTAATTTGTTGTTATTGGGGGCTTCAACCAGTACTTGCAGTGTCGTAGGGGTTGCCTATGGCAGCAAGATGTTCCCTAATCAGGCGGGGACAATATGTGGTTTACTAATGGGATGTGTTTGGTGCTTAGCCGGTTTATCAATTTCTATATTTAGTTGGCTGGCCGACCCGAAAAGTGGTGGCAAGGTACCTGATGCAATTTCCTGGATGACTTTATTGGTAATATTAGGTTTAATCCTTTGCTATTTCTTACCACGCGCTAAGGATATTCATTCCCCATTAATTGAAGATTAAAGGTTAACGATGGTGTGGAATTTGAAATTGGACAATCGTTCCACCCTCTGGATTTTGTTCCGCCCAAATTTTACCATTATGATCACTAGCTATTTTTTGCGAGATAGCTAATCCGAATCCGGAACTATCAGAATTAGACGCATTGGCATTTTTACCTGAAAAAGTATCAAAGAAATTCAACAGGTCCTCTTTAGAGGGATCCTTCCCCTTATCCTTAAAAGTAATTATAAACCAATCATTATCCCTGGTTAATATAATAGCTACCTGATCTTTCTGATCTGAATTATTGATTGCATTTGCAATAAGATAATGAATCACCCGGAGTGTTTTATGAGTATCGATAACAGCTGTATCGTTAAATTCCGGTTCCTGATATAATATTTGAACGGCTCTTTCTTTAATCAGGTCACTTAAACCATTAATTGCTTTAGTGATCAGTACCGATAGCTTTTCCTGTTTATACTGATAAATGATTTTTCCAGCTTCAAATTTTGATAAGTCTAAAAGATCATTCAGTAGAAGTTGTAAGCGTTGACCACTGGTGTGTATATCGTTAAAAAACTCATTTAATTTTTTTGTATTTCTCCTTTGAGATTTTATGATGCCTAGCTTCGCAAACCCTAGTATACTCTGCATCGGCGTACGTAATTCATGACTCATATTGGCAATAAATTCTGATTTTGAATGATTGGCAATTTCTGCTTGCCTTGTAGCTTGTTTCAATTGAATCGTCCTTTTTTCTATTTCTTCTTCTAAATTAATCCGATATTCAGTCAGTTTTTTTTCAACGTTTTTTTCATTCGTAATATCTCTGAAACTCCCAATGTACTCGTTAATATTACCGTTTTGATCTTTAATAACAGAGGCAGATAAAAGACTTGGAAAGACTTCCCCATTTTTCCGAATCAGCAGTATTTCCCCGATAAATTTTTCATGGGCAGCTATTTGTTTAATAATCCGATCAACTTCAGTTTTATCTGCGCATATTTCATAAACCAATTTCCCCATAATCTCTGACTTTGAATAACCAAGGGAAGCTTGTGCAGCCTTATTAAACCAGATAATTCTACGGTTTTTATCGGTACTGACAATTATATTTAAAGAACTTTCAATGATATTTTGTGAAAATTCTTTCTCCTCGATTAACTCTTGCTGCTTGGTTATATCTTTAAAAACAATACAATATAGATTTCTTTCTGGTGTCTGAATTAAATTCTGATGGCATAAAAATAGTCTAAAACTACCATTTTTACATTTCACTTTTATTTCATATTGAGCAACCGGAACTGTTTTATTTTTCTCCCACAAAGTCAGATTTTTTTTGAGATCGCTGGCATAAAAAAATGAAGTGACTCGACTATTGACAACATCTCTGATGCTGTAACCCGTATTATCTAAAATTGTCTGATTAGCATATACAATCTTACCGGTATAATGAAAAACAGCTATACCATCAAAGGAATGATCAATAATGTTATGGATACAGTTGGGAGGCAACAATTCTGCAATTGATTGAAAACATTCCATCTGATTATTTTTTTGAGATTTTTCATGGTCTTTGATCTCTTGTTTTTTAATTTTGTTTTGTTTTTTCATATGTTTATTATATATTGGACTATAATTTTTTCTTGAAAAATAAGATTGTAAGGAGCAGACTAACATAAAATGATATTAACCCATCTTTAGTTTTTTTATTTTTCGATTGATTGTGAGTCACATCATTAGTACTCTAAATCATAAATTATAAATATTTTCGTTTCCAGAATTGGTTTTTGAATAGTCGAATGATAGCGCTACTACTTGATATTTAGTATAAATCTAAAGCGATTCACATTTTATTACAACATTTAATATGGAAACTAACGATAATGCCAACCAGCGAGTTCAAAAAATACTGGTTGTTGAGGACAATAAGCAGACACGAGAATTAATGCAGCTTTTTTTTAAAAAAGCTCAGGAGCGTAGAGACCTTAATTGTATTGTTGTCGAGTCAGAAGATGGCGAAGAGGCAATGATTATGCTGGAATCGGAGCAACCAGATATCATATTATGCGATATTGGATTACCCAAAAAAGATGGTTTTGAAGTATTGGATTATTTCAGAAATATCCGTAACCCCGCAACACCATATTGTTTTTTTACCTTTATTACAGCCTCTCCCGAAGAAAGGAGTAAAGCTTTTAAAGAGCGAGTGGATGGCTTTATTAGTAAAGGTGATCTGAATTATTTTAATTTCACACTGCAAATACGCTCGTGGTTAAAATTAGCAGAGTTAGAAAGAGAAAGAGAAAACTTTTATTAAAAAAATACTTATGTCACAAGCGGAAGAAAAAAAAGAAAAACCAGTTCAAAAGGTGCCTAAAATACTAATCGTAGATGATAATCAACCTACGCTTAATCTAATGAAGAAATATTTTGCTAAAGCGCAGCAAAGAAAGGATCTAAACTGCGAGATCATCGAGGCACATGATGGTGATGAGGCGATCCAAATGATCAACGTGGCACAACCGAATATTATCATGTGCGATATTGATATGCCTAAAAAAAATGGTTTTGAAGTATTGGATTACTTTAAAAATGAAAGAGAAGCGTCAGACCCCTATGGTTTTTTTGTTTTTTTATCGGCAGCACCGGAACAACGAAAAAAAGCTTTTATGGATGGCGCTGATGCTTTTGTCTCTAAAAATGAAATAAACTACTACATTCTAACTTTGCAACTCAAAGCCTGGCTTAGGTTAGTATATTTGCAAAGGGATCGATCGAACTTTTTTTAATTATCTTCCAGGAGTCAAAATTGTCTTTTGATATTGTAAAAGTAATCTCAGAAAAACGAGAATTGGAACAGTATACAGACCCTGATCGCTTGCAAAAAGAAGCGGTTCCTTATATTGGGCAGGCAAAGCAAGTGAGTTCTTCACCGGGTAAAGTTTTTCTCAGACTGGACTCAATTTCAAGCCATGGACAGATGCTTGAATTCAATTCCAGCGATATCGTGTTTGCGGAAGATGTCAATACATTGACCCAAAAAGATGGTACTGCTATCCAAATAATCAGATTATGGGTTCGAAAAGGCAGTGTGGGTATTCGACTGGAGCCTTTTTCGGTTAACGATTATGCAGGGATATTTTCAGATCGATTTAACCGCTAATCTATTAAAATGCTACTAAGCCGATTTTACCGCATCGGCTTTTTCACACCATTTTATATTCAATCACTTCCAATCAATGCCGTGTAACCTGCCAGAATCTCTCTCCCAGATGTAAAATCACCCCTAAAACTCCGGTTGATTAACGGTACTGGGACATGAACACCCCGAACGATTTCCTGATCAGAAGTCTGCTCAAATTCAAAATATTCGATTTCCATGATTCCTTAGTATTTTAACTGGATTGACATCTTACACTTGTTATTTTGTCGATCTATGAATAATATATCAGCGATTCTTGAAATTTTCTTTTTTTGATTCTTTCTGATGTTCTATGAAAATAAATCTCCCGATTGCCCTATTTATTAGTTTTTCTTTATTAGTATGTCCGACAATCCGGGCGAACGATTTTCAACGGCAGTATGACTATTCCTTAAAACTGTATCGGGATAAAGATTATTATCGTTCCAATTCAGAAATTTTAAAACTTGAATTTCAATATCCTAGGCAAACACGCTTATCTGATATTAAAATTTATAACTTGAGGAACCTGTTATACCTCAAACATTATATTGAATTGGAGAATCAGGCTTTTTCAATCTTACAAACACCAGATAACTATTCTCCAATAACTATTCAGGAGATACTAAAGATTCTCACCCTCAGCTACTTAAAGCAGAACAAAGCCAAGGATGCATTTCAGGTTTGGTCAAACTCTTTTCAGGGTGACAGTGTCAAGAATTTCCCGCAGGAAGAAAACATTGAAGGATTAATTGATCCACAAAAAGCAGGATGGTATTCAACCATCTTACCTGGTTCCGGTTTTCTACTCAGTGAAAACTATGGAAAAGCAGGCACTTCTTTTTTACTAAATGCCCTGTTTATTGCCGGTTGTATCAACTACTATCATCAAAAAAAGTGGGGAATTACAGCCTTACTACTTTTTTTTGAAATCGGATGGTATCAGGGGGGTATCAAGGCTTCTATCGAATATGCTGATATTTATAATCAGAATATTATAAAAATATACCAAAATCAATGGATCGACCAATATATCAATAAAACGGTCCAACCTTGAAGCAAATCATCAACAGGCGCCAGCTATTATAGCAATAGTCGTTGATTTAGTTCTGTTAATAAACTTGAATTTTTTACCTTTAAAATCAAAGTGTTATAAATTGTCATCTCGACGAAAAATAAGGAGAGATCCTTTTTTATCTCAATTGATAAGATTTCTCCTCACTGAATTTGCGAAACCTGCAGCAAAGAACTCATCGAAATGACAACTACAATATCGGTCGCGATAAATTAAATCAGGATAAAATACCTGATAATTCCTGAATTAAAGATTCCATTTGGTCAGGAGTCCCTACTGATATCCTAATATAGTTCCGAAGTAAATCCACATCAAAATATCGAATTAAGATCCCTTTTAATTCAAGATCCAATTTAATTTTTTGGGCAGGAATCCCGTCCACTTTACACAATATAAAATTAGATTTTGAGGGATAAACAGTAAGCTCCTTAAATTTCTGTAAAGAAGCAATGGTCTGATCCCGGGTTTCTATGATCTGATTCACCTGTTTTTCAAAATAGCTAAAATGTTTGATACAGGTTTTTAAAGCAATTTCAGCGGCTACATTGACACTAAAAGGGGGTTTAATCTTTAGGAGCATTTTGGAAATTTTTGATGAGGTCACAGCATAACCAACTCTTAATCCTGCCAAAGCAAAACATTTTGAAAAAGTTCTTAAAACAACTAAATTATCATTTTGTTTTAACTGATTAACATAAGAAACACCTGAAAATTCAAAATAGGCTTCGTCAACTATCACAACAACATTTTGTTTAAGGAAATGGTCTAATATAGACTCATCTAACATATTTCCAGATGGATTATTCGGGGAACACAGCATCACCATTTTTACCTGGTCCAGATTTTGTTTTTGGGCCTGATCCGAATCGATGGAAAAATCTTCATTTCTGTTTAGTTTGATATAGCGTCCCCGATTCAATGTAATGACGTGTTCATAATAAGTAAAGGTCGGTACAAATCCCAATACACAGTCATCCGGGTTAATAAACAGACGACACAACAAATCGATCAGCTCATCTGCGCCCGTTCCCAACACAATATTTTCTGATTCCAAGCCGACATACTTTGCGATAGATTCCCTTAATTGGATCTGGGCCGGGTCCGGATAGATATGGTAATATTTTCCTTTGGCCAATGCATCTAAAACAATCTGAGGTGTTCCATAGGGATTTTCATTGGCGTCCAGTTTTATAATATCAACTTCATTCAAATTTAATCGTTTCGCCACCTGGTCGGGAGGCTCTATAGGTGAATAAGGTTTCATTTTCTCAGCAAAACTACAAAATAATTCTTCTATCTTTTTCATCTTTTCCTTCTGGTATTGAAAAGCATCATCGATCATTCAAACTTCGTTCGATCTGTATTGAACCACACTTATTAATTTAATTATACCAAGAATACTTAGGCATACGATTGTGATAATTGAGATTTATTTTTAAAAATATTAATAAAAAAATGGTCTTTTTTGTTTTTTTTTGATATTTAATTATAAAAATATAGCATCACGCCGTATTGTGTCTGAGTTAAAATACATAACAGCTCAGAACATGACAATATGTTTTCTTTTTCACAGTTGTTTTACTTTTAAATAAAGTGAAACAAACTTTTAGGCAAATTATAAATGAAGGATTGATTGTGAGCGAAAGAATTTATGTCGGCAATTTGCCTTTTAAAACTACGGATGATGAGCTGAAGCAAATTTTCGATCCTTTCGGAAATGTTGAGGAAGCAAATGTGATCCGTTATAAACAGTCCGGTCGTTCTAAAGGTTATGCTTTCGTAATGATGGGAAAGGATGATGCTTTAAAAGCAGTTGAAGAACTCAACGAAAGCGAATATCAAAAAAGAATACTAAAAGTCCGAATAGCAAAACCCCGAAATAATTTTCCAAAACGGAAAGAAAACGTTCAGCCACAATCCATTAGAATCGGCATTGACTAAACATATGAACCAGTAAAAACTTCGATAGTTCATGCGCTTCTTATCCGGACTACTCTTTTAATTTTTGGAATAGCACTTCAACCGGATGAGACGGTCTGAAATTCCCAAACCGTTTAACCTGACATCTACAGGAATAGCCTGTTGTCATAATACTGGCTGGCTTTGTTTGTAATTCAGATATTTTTCTTCCCCAACTCAATTCATAAATTTTACGACTTTCACTGACATTTTCTTTTTCATGACCATAGGTGCCCCCCATACCACAACAGCCCACCTGTACAATTTCAATCGGAATATTAAATTGATTAAAAATTTTCTCCCAATTAGATTGTGAATTAAAAACAGCCGTTTTTTCCGTACAATGCCCAAATAAAAATACTTTTTCGGCATCAGCTTTTTTGCTTATTAAATCTGGAGTTGTTTTTTGAATATCTTCTAAGTGATCACATAACCAATCCTGTATTAGGTTAATTCGATAATCACTCTTCTTTATTCCCAGAGTTTGCAGATACTCGTCCCGATAAGTTAAGGTAATGGCCGGATCAATCCCTATCATCGGAATACCCGAAGCCGCCAATTGATTTAAATGAATATGATTGCGTTTTACCGTTTTTTCGAACCGTTTTAAAAATCCCTGGATATGAAAAGGTTTCCCGTTCAGAAAAAAGGGATGAACAATCACATTAAACCCTAATAAGCGCAAAAGATCTATACAGGTTACCAGAACCGATACATCATAAAAAGAGGTGAAAGCATCCTGCAAAATGACAACAGATTTCTTAAGTACAGATGAATCAATTGATTCTATAGGGTTTGAAAAGGTTAATGATTTAATATCAGTTTTTTGGGTGTCGTTTAACTCACCTAATTCAGGAAGATCAACCATGCCAACAGAATATTTTACAAGTATATGTGTTAGCTTTCTTCTCAGGAAAAAATTGAAAAAATGTGGAAAACAGGATTGATATTTCGCCATTGTTTCAATATTCCCCACCAGATGATCTCTCAGGGGTCTTAGATACCGGGTATGATATAGTTCCATAAACCGGGATTTTATCTCAGAGATATCAACCTTTACCGGACATTGAACGGCACAAGCTTTACAGGACAAGCACCCTTTCATAGCTTTATAGACTTCATGGCTATAATCATATATTCCAATTTTTTTGAACAAGGTATTAATGGGTTTACACAAGGCAGATAAGTAAGTTTTCATTGAATGATCAGGACTGTATTCACTGATACTCAGCCGTCTGATCCATTCCCTTAACAAACCAGCACGACCCTTAGGAGAGTGAACCCGGTCCCGCGTTGATTTTGATGAAGGGCACATAACATCGTCTACCTGATAATTAAAACAGGCACCATTACCATTACAGGTAATACTGGTTTCGAATTTCTTTTGCCATTCCTGATCAATCCTCCGATCCAATTGGCCACGTGTTTGGGAACGTATAGAGCTAATGCGATCATTGGATTGTATAGGAGTAGCAATTTTCCCGGGATTTAATTGGTTATGTGGATCAAATAATCCTTTAATTTTTCGAAGATCCAGATAGAGTTCTTCACCAAAAAACAGCGCCGAATATTCACTTCTTAAACCTTTTCCATGTTCCCCCCAGATCACGCCTCCGTATTTTTTCACTAAATGGGCAATCTGATCTGATATTTCAAAGAGCAGGGATTCATCTTTGGGATCTTGCATATCCAAAGCCGGTCTGACATGAAGACATCCCACATCGACATGCCCAAACATACCATAACTTAATCCATGTTTTTCCAAGATTGCTCTGAACTCTTTAATATAAGCTGACAAATTGTGTGGTGGTACAGCAGTATCTTCAACAAAAGGAATCGGCCTGCGGCACCCTTTAGTATTCCCTAATAACCCGACACCTTTTTTACGAAACGACCAGAGCGCATCGATATCTTTTTGTGATTCAGGCTTGAAATAACCAATTGCCTTTGAGCCGCTATCATCTTGTTGCAGAAACAGCTCTAAATCATCAATTTGCTGATTCAACGCATTTAAGTCATTGGCTGAAAACTCAATTAAATTGATGGCGGTAGTTTTTTGATCACCAACATCCCCAATCATGTGTTTGACAAGAAAATAGATTTCATCCTCTTTGGCCAATTCCAATATTTTATCATCGATGGTTTCAATGGCAGAGGGATTCTTCCCAATCAGGATTTCGGCGTCCTGGAGCGCCTGTTCAAACTTTTGGTATTTGGCAACAAATACCTTTTTATGTTTCGGTATAGGTGATATTTTAAGTTTAGCCTCAGAAACAAACCCTAAAGTTCCTTCAGAACCCGCTAACATGTAATTGAGGTTGAACGCATTGTTCTTTCCATCAACGATTTTTTCCAGGTTGTAACCGGTAATAAATCGTTTCATTTTTGGCATTTTAACTTTAATCAGCTCTTTTTTTTCTGTAACGATTTGATCAACCAGGCTAACTATTTCACCAACAATATTTTTCTTTTGCTTATAATCCTGTAGTTTATCTAAGGCTATCGGTTTGGAGTTGTATACTGTACCATCCAAAAGCACCGATTCAAGTTCTAAAATATGTTGACTGGTCTTTCCATAAATTCTGGAGCCCTTTCCGGAAGCGTCGGTGCTAATCATTCCGCCTAATGTCGCCCGATTACTGGTTGAAACCGTTGGCGGGAAAAATACACCGTGAGGTAATAAAAAATCATTTAGCTGATCAAGAATAACTCCCGGTTGCACTCTTACCCAACCAGCTTCAAGATTTAATTCTAAAATTTCAGTTAAATACCGGGATAAATCGACAATAATTCCGTCACATAAAGACTGCCCATTGGTGCCGGTACCACCACCACGAGGTGCGACTTTAATGGATTGAAAATCAGGAAGTTTTAAAAGTGATACCAGTATTAACAAGTCATCTTTATTTTTAGGCGCTATCACGGCCTGGGGCATAATTTGATAGACACTGTTATCTGTTGCGGTAACCAATCTTGTTCCCAGGTCAGATTTTATGTCACCACTAAAATCTGAAAAATGCAGTTTTGAAATAAATTGATCGTATAATGGAATCGAAGGTTGGTGATTTGGTAAACTGGGAATCATGAGCTCAGTAAAATTAGAGTAATATTGTTTTTTTTAAAAACAGTATTTCACTCTAATCTCGTTAAACAGTCAATTGGTCTTAGAAATAGTAATGAATTTGGAATGAGGGAAAGTTACTGGTAGACATATCTGTGACTTCATAATCCCCAATTTTTTTCATACCGATTCCAATTTCCCCGGCAAATCCAAAATTGGGTAAAGCATTAAAAAATATTTCAGCACCTACCATTGCTCTCAGACTGATTCCAATGCCAGAAACGTCATTAGCGGTGTCATTAATTTCCAGATAACCAAAAGATCCACCATAATACAATAAAGTGTTCTGGAAATGTTTAAAGATAAATCCCATTTTATATTCCAGTGAGGCTATCTGCAATTTTTCCCCATTATAGCGGGCATCCCCATAAGCTCCCAGAAAATTTCCAAAAGAATCATTGGACATAAAAAACTTATAACTCAGTTGATCAGCATTATAGTGATACGGGCCATTACTGGAATTCAGGGTAGATTTATTTTGGACATAACCGATTCCTTCTCTTCCTTCAAGGAACATTGATGATTTTTTGGAGGTTATCAACTGGATATGCCTGGTTGGAATTTGCAATACGCCATCTCCCACTAAAGATTCAATGGTTAAAAAATCGCTGGTAAACTGAGTAATATTCGCTTCAATAACCTCACCAGTGCGCAAATAGATTATCCATTCCGGTTGAGTTCCCTCTACCCCACCTTCTCCTTTAACCAGTAATTGGAACATTTTTATCTCAGTTCTTGGTACTATTTCAGGTGGTCCTCCATTTAAGGGTTGAATGGTAATTGTTTCTTCACCTTCTGTTATTAACTCTGCTGTCTGCACTTTACCATCATTAAAATTGATATATATAATTTCGGCAAAAAGTGAATGACCGTATATGGCCATAATAAGAATTACGGCAATAAAAGGTTTTATAAAAAGCATTACTTTTCCTGTAATAATAAGTGATTTAATCGTTTTATGAATTTGTTATTTTTAGGTCTACTGATTAAAATGCAAATAAAGCACCATGCTGGTTTCTATGTGATTATTTTATGCTCAGCTATGGAATCAGACCTTTATTTATTGATTGACGATTCACACCTCATGTTTCATTTATTGATTAAACACTTTAAAATAAATGATAAAAATACATTGACTATGGAATCATTACATCAAAAACTGGATTTATTTGTTATCGCCTTAGACGGCCCAGCAGGTTCAGGGAAAAGCACCATTGCCAGACAATTGTCTCAAATGCTTAAAATTGAATACATCGATTCCGGAGCTATATACAGGACCTTTACCCTATTTGGGATCAAAACGTTCAATGGTCAATGTCAGGGAAATGAACAAAAAATAGCTAAACATTTCAAATTTCATTCTGATGTACTTAAAATCGAATATAAAGATCATACCCAAAAAATGATATTAATGGGTGATGATGTTTCAGCAAAAATACGAACTCCGGAAGTTACGCTTCAGATAAAACACATTGCCAATAATATTGAATGCAGAGAACTGGTAAATCAAACCATTAGGGAGACAGCACGGAAATATTCAGTAGTCATTGATGGCAGAGATATCGGTACCATCGTCTTCCCGGATACTCCTTTTAAGTTTTACTTGGATGCAAAAACTGAAGTCAGAGCTACCAGAAGAGCACTTGAAATGAAAATTCCAACTGTAGGCGAACAATTTAATGGTTTATTAACAGATATTAAAAGACGAGATCAGGAAGACATAACACGTACGATTGGACCTCTGGCAATTGCCAAAGATGCAACAATAATTGACACTTCTGAATTAAGCATCGAGCAGGTACTGTTGGAAATCAAGCAACATTTAAGTAAGCTTTAATTCTGTATATGCAGTTTAAAAAAAGTTTCGGGATCGATAACAAATACATTTTTTCGTTTATATTTTATCACTTTTGAATAAGAAATTATATTGATATTATCGGGGTGCTTTTTAACACTCTCAATATCAACAATTCTTTTATCTCTTTCTTCAATGATGATCTGTGCGATTACCTGGTTACAGAAAAAACCGAAAATCGAATCTGAAGATCCGGCAATACTTTTAGTAAAGACGTTCCCATTAAAATCAAACGTAGCACTGGCCGGGTTTATAAATTGATTCAAGTTGACAAGAATTCCACACTGGGAATTGTCTTTTTTTTCAAAATTCCAAATTTTACTATTCTGTTTATCCTGGGAAAGCCAAATTTCATTCAATGGGTAATGTTCATCAAAAATTTCAGGAGAAAATCCAAAAAGATAATTTCCTTCTGAAATAACAATAATTGAATGTTTCATAGTACTAATCCAAATCTAAAATTAAATTCAGGCAACCAGGCTTTAATTAATATCTCTAACTTTAAGATAAAAGTTCTTTATAGACAAAGTAGCAAGCAACCCATTAAAAATGGGTTGGGTGCATAAAGTTTTCAAGATAGATTGATCATTGTGAAGGGGCTGCAATTCAAAGTCAAACGCAATTGATATAAATTTAAATTCATTTTCAAGGTACTAAAAATGCTCCAGGAAGAACAACTCCAATTATTAGATCAATTAAGATTTGGACAGTCCTTTTCCGAAAGAAAAGATGCACTTATCGGCTTGAAAGCACTTGAAGATAGTGGTTTAACAAAACCACTTGACATAAAAACACTTCTGAATGATGACGATTCAGTAACCAGAAATTATGCCATTGGTGCCGTGGGTCGGATGAAAATTGAGGAACTGAAGTCTAAATTAATTAATGATTTTGCTCAATCATTTGATCCGATCATCCTAATATCATATATTGAAGCATTTATCAGTTACGACCAGGCTGACTTTGTTATTCCTATCACAGATAAAATTAAGGTATTGCAAAAATCAGCACCCAAAAAAACAAAAAAACAAGGTCTGGAAGGTGATTTCATTTTAGAGCAGATCATTATCCCCTGCTTAAAATATCTTGAGCAGCATGCGGATAAAGATCAGGCAGAAATGATCAAGTCTTTATTAAATGATGATGATACCAATGTTAGATGGCATGCACTAAAAATGATTGATCAATTTCAAATTGATATTTCAGAAAATCAGCTAATTGAAATTAAAGAAAAGGATAGTTCCCTGTTAAACCGGGAACAAGCCTCAATGATGTTGGATAAAAAATAAAATCAGGTGAGATATATGCCAAGGGAAGGTGTGGATAATCTTTTAAGTGAGCTAAAAGAGTGTTCCGAAGTTCAAAACTATTCTACCAAAAATCTAAAAAAACTGGCGGATAATTGTCGAAACCGAATTATAGAAGTTATCAGTCAAACCGGTGGACATTTGGCCTCATCTCTTGGTTCTGTGGAATTAACTGTTGCTCTGGCAAAGGTTTTTAATTTTAAGAAAGACAAAATTATCTGGGATGTTGGACATCAAACCTATACTTATAAATTACTTACTGGAAGAAATGATCAATTTGAGTTCATTGGTAAGAAAAGAGGTATTGCCAAATTTCTTTCTAGAAAAGAATCAAAATATGATCATTTTGGGGCCGGACATGCTTCAACCTCTATATCGGCAGCATTGGGCATTAATGTCGGCAAAACCCTAAACCATCAGAACTTTAAAACCATAGCTGTCATTGGTGATGGATCAATGACCGGAGGCGTTGCTTTTGAAGCGCTTAATCACGCAGGACATTTGGATGAAAACATCGTCGTCATTTTAAATGACAACGATATGAGTATCGACTCAGCCGTCGGAGCCTTGTCAAAAACCATATTAAATATTTCCTCCTCAAAAACTTTTAATCTTCTACGGGCAGAATTCATCAAGCAACATCGCGATGGCAAATTCCCACTAGCGATAAAAAACACCTTACAGCGTGTTAATGAATCATTTATGACCTTTTTCACGAAAGGTATCTGGTTTGAAAAATTAAATTTCAGATATTTTGGACAAGTGGAGGGGCACGATATCAAAAAATTGGTCTCCTTATTAAAAGTCGTAAAGAATGTAGATGGGCCCGTGTTATTACATGTCATTACTCGAAAAGGAAAGGGTTTTCCTGAAGCAGAAAAAAATGCAGCGCGATTTCATGGAATTGGCCCTTTCAATCCAAAAACCGGTGTTGTTGCCAAATCGATCACCACAGGAAAAAGCTATACTTCAGTTTGGAGTGATACTTTTTATCCCATTATTAAAAAAGATAATAAAGTTGTTGCTATTAGTGCCGCCATGATCGCAAATACCGGCTTATCTAAAATGCAAAACGAATTTCCGGACCGGGTTTTTGATGTAGGTATTGCAGAAAGCCATGCTGTTATATTTGCCGGAGGGTTAGCAACACAGAAAATCAAACCTTTTATTGTTATTTATTCAACTTTTTTACAACGCGCAATTGATAGTATTGTTCATGATATCGCCCTTCAAAATCTTCCAGTAAAGTTTATTCTGGATCGTGCTGGTTTTGTAGGTGCTGATGGAGCAACGCATCATGGTATGCTAGATCTGACCTATTTGAGAATGATCCCAAACATGGTTATAATGGTTCCTAAAAACGGCATTGAACTTCAATCAATGATCAAACTCGCTTATGAATACAATGATGGACCGATAGCCATCCGATTTCCAAGAGGAAATACAGAAACCTACTTAGATCTGGAAAAAGAAACGGCACCGGAAATAAGTTTTGGAAAGGGTGAATTAATTAATCAGGGGAAAGATATTTTGATTCTGGCAGTGGGAACCATGGTTAAAAGAGCACAACAGGTCGCTGAAGAGCTTCAAAAGGAAGGACTTTCTGTTGGTTTAATTAATGCCAGATTTGTAAAACCACTTGATGATAAATTAATATTAAAAATGATCAAAAAATCAAGCTGTATCGTTACCCTGGAAGAAAATGCCAGAATAGGTGGTTTTGGCAGTGCTGTAATGGAGTTATTATCGGCAAACAATCTTTTCAAACCAATTGCAACATTTGGCATTCCTGATCAATTTTTTGGGCATGCCACACCTGAAGAACAAATTAAGGCAGCGGGTTTGGACACAAAAAGCCTGTTTAATAAAATAAAAGTTTTTTATTTAAAGAACAACATTACTTAATCTTTTTATGGCTATCCGGTGCTAATTACCTTATGATTAACTCTCAAATTCTGACAAAACTTTGAAATCCTTAAAAAACCAAATATGAATCCCCGTATCTTTCTATCCTTTATACTAACTGTCATTTCGATGTTTTTTTTATATCAATTTGATAAGCGAAGCACCTGGAATCATTCTTACTATATCATATCGATTTTTATCATATTCTGGATTTTCAGCCAGATAAATCTTCAGATTGACCGGTATAAAGATGATTCAAAAATTGTTGACTTAAACCATTATCGAAAGCAAAAGCAGAAAAGGAAAGTATCAAAATCTCCCAGGAAACTTCAACAATACGACAAAACAGTTACGCTATTTTCAAGCTGTGAAAAAACCAAAATAGAATTGATTCGATCCCTGCTAACTTCCAATGCTATTGAGTGTTTTATTGAAAACCAACACATGGCTTCCATCTATCCTTCAATTGAAGGCATCAATATGGAGATTAAAGTTAGAAGTCAGGATCTAGATTCGGCACTTCAAATCCTAAAGCAACATAATATGATTTCTTAATCTTTTTCATTTACAGATACTTTGCGAATCCAGATTCTTTGCGATGGGCATAATAATATTGATAGTACACCGATATTGAAACAAGCAGAACAGTTGAAAATTTTAAGAAAAGATAGAGAATTACCCTTACCGAATCATTTTATTGCATTGGTAAGAGATTTAGGTGCCAAACACAATTTAATCGCACCGATGTAATTATACCTGTACCATTAATTCATCCATCGGATTGCAGTTGGATAAGCATTCATCACAAAAAAGTGATCTATCCTGTTTAATTGCTCGGTACAAACCTTCCAGACTTAAATATGCCAATGAAGTGGTTCCTAGTTCATCATTAATTTCCTGTATGGTTCTTCCATGAGAAATCAGCGTTTTGGGATCTCTGGTTTCAATGCCATAAAAGCAGGAATAACTATAAGGTGGACAGGGGATTCGAAGGTGGACTTCTTTGGCACCGGCAGCAAACAGGTTTTTGACCAATAAGCGAGCTGTGGTACCCCGTACGATAGAATCATCTACCACTAAGAGTCGTTTATCTTTTACCACATCATGTAATATATTATACTTCATGGTAGCCAGGGCCTGACGATCATTATCATTAGTGGTGAATGACCTTAAACCACCTGTGGTAGGTTCCTCTAATATCGCCACACTATATGGAATTCCAGAAGCTTTCGCAAATCCTACAGCTGAGGGAATACCTCCCTTGGGAACTGCCGTTACTAAATCGACATCCATGGGTGATTCCTTAAACAGCTCCATACCCATCCGTTCTCGTAACACCTGGAAAGATTCTTGTTTTTGCATACTATCCGGACGAGAAAAATAGATACTTTCAAAAACACAGCCAATTTTATCCCGTACAATATCCTTATAATAGGCTGATTCAATCTCACCATTAGCATCAATACCAATAATTTCACCAGGTTTCACCGATCGATGGGTATAGGAAACTTTATGGTCAGGATATCGTGAAAGGTTATACCGTTGGATCATGTCAAAGGCACAGGTTTCAGAAGCAACGGCAATGCATTTGTCACCATTGATATTAAACTCTCCTATGTGAAGCGGTCTTATTCCCCAGGGGTCTCTAAAAGCAAATAGTCGTTTATCATCTTCCATAATCATTAGGGCCGCATATCCGCCGCGAATGTTATTCATGGTTTCACTAATCGAACTAAATACCTTTTTCCCGTTTCGTCGAATTTGAATGTTAATTAAAGCTGCTATAACTTCTGCATCATTTTTAGTATAAACCTTTACATTAAGCTTACGTATTTCTTCTATCAAGGTATTGACATTCACTAAATCACCATTGCTCACGATAGCCATTTTACCTAACATACTTTGGGCCCAATGGGGATGGATTTCACGAACAGAAGACGCTTCATTTCGAGTACAATATCTTGTATGGGCAATATAAGTAGAACCATTAAATTTACTCAAATTTTCGGGTGTCAATACTGTCGCCACCTTTCCCACACCTTTTACTGTTTCCAGGCAGGAAACATCACTGGTAACATATCCGGCCACACCAGCTGAATCATGTCCACGATGTTGAAGCGATTTTAAAACAGTCGGTAGAAATTCTTTGGCCATAGGATGACCAATCACACCAAAAACACCACACATAATGAGCTATTGCTTTAAGTTTAGTATTTAGATTTTTCGAAAAAAACAGTTTGATACAATTCAATACTCATGGTCAATAAAATTAAATATTCAAATATTTCAACTATATACAAGATAATACTATTAACAAACCACAGAACCTTCATTTACTGAAATAAATCTGACAGAATAACTATTCCTTAATCGTAAAAAAAAACAGTGCCCAACAACAATACCTAAATCATAGTATTTAGAAACTTAAGACAGCCCCGGTAATTTGGGGACATGTACATTTTTTAGAAAAGACTCAAACTTTTAAATACCAGGCTGTTACGTGTCCCCGAATTACTGGGTTGACAGCAAATAATGGTATTCTCGTCCAGATACTATTTAGAAACTTAAGACAAACCCTATTAATGTTTATGTGTCTCACTTATAAGGTTATTTTAGTTAAAACCACGGAGAAACCAGATAATATTAAATATTTTTACTTCGCAAGAGCATTGGAATGAAAACAAAAAAAGGTGAAATCAGGTTTCCTGAATTAATAGAAGGAACCTTAATTAAGCGTTACAAGAGGTTTTTAACGGATATCCGGTTAAAAAACAGATCTCAAATCACCGCACATTGTCCCAATACTGGCACTATGTTGACCTGTGCCCAAGTCGGTCAACCTGTTTATGTCAGTTATCATGATAATCCAAAACGAAAGCTAAAATATAGCTGGGAGCTTATAAAAATGCCTACATCTTTGGTAGGTATCAATACTATACTACCCAATAAATTAGTAAAATTAAGTATAGAATGTGGACTTATTAAAGAACTAGATGGATATGAACAGGTTCGGTCCGAAGTAAAAGTCGGGGAAAAAAGCCGGTTAGATTTAATGCTTGAAAAAGATTCCGGAGAAAAATGCTATATCGAAGTCAAAAATTGTACCCTGGTCGAGGAAAAAACTGCGTATTTCCCCGATGCGGTTACATCCAGAGGACTAAAACATATTGAAGAACTCGTAAAATTAAAAAAGCAGGGACATCGGGCCATTATGTTTTACCTAATCCAGAGGATGGATGCTGAACGCTTTCTACCAGCCAATCATATAGACCCTGCATATGCCGCGGCACTGTTTAAAGCCTATCAAATTGGAATTGAAATACTGGTTTATGATGTTCAAATAACCTTGAAAAGCATTTCCATCAGAAATGCAATTCCATTCAGTTTTCATTAAAAAAAAACCATTTTACCCTTCGTTCTTTGCTCAAAGTATTGCAAATTCAGTGCTCAGGGAACAGAAAATTCAGTTTCGGAGTCTACCAGTCTCCAATTAATTGTTTCCCCGGATTTTAAAGGAATCAATTGCAATTGATTGATGGTTAATACTTCCGGAATCTCAACCTGTTGACGCTCCAGCTTAATCCGCTCTTCGTTATGATCCAGTCTATAAAAATCTGCGCCAAATTGACTTGAAAAGGCTTCAAATTTTTCCAGTGCATTTTGTTGTTTAAACAGTTCAATATATATCGGAAGCGCATTAAAACTTGAGTAAATGCCTCCGGCGTTAACTAATCCTGTTTTTTTTGCTATTTCATGGGGGGCGCTATCTGTTCCCAAAAAAAACTTTTTATTACCACTGACAGCGGCCTTTAATACCGCTTTACGGTGCTTTTCAGACTTTAATATAGGAAAACAAAAAAGGTAAGATTTAATACCATTTAACAACATGTGATTACGATTTAATAGCATATGATGAGCAGTAATCGTAGCGGCAACATTATCCCCTGTCTCTTCGACAAACTGAACGCCCTCAATAGTTGAAACATGTTCCAGTATGATTTTTAATTGTGGAAAATCAGCCACAAGTTTGGATAATATAGTATCAACAAAGACCTGTTCCCGATCAAATACATCGATATCAGGATCGACAATTTCACCATGAATAGACAAAGGCAAGCCAATCTTTTGCATTTCATCTAATACTTTACGGCATTGGTAAATATCCCTGACACCATATTCCGAATTTGTTGTCGCCCCGGCCGGGTAATATTTCATAGCAATCACAGAATCTTCGTTTCGGGCTGCTTTAATATCTTCAGGTTTTGTAAAAGGGGTCAGATAAAGCGTCATTTTAGGATTAAAATCCAGATTTTGAACAGCATCTCCGATTCGTCTCTTATAATCCAAAGCCATCTCAATATTTGATACCGGCGGGGATAAGTTTGGCATGATCATGGCTCTTTTAAAATACCTGGCTACATGGGGTAAAACACATTTTAAAACCTCGTCATCACGAACATGAAGGTGAAAATCATCAGGTTTTCTAAGGGTAATAAATTCAGTCATTTGATTTTGATTGGAAATATTTAAAGTAAAAAAAAAGTGCCTTCGTTTATCTATTAATTGTCAAAATTGATTCAGTCAGTCTATGGTTAAAAAAACCAGTTCAACTAACAATCAGGTAACTAAATGAACTATCAATTTACCATTGAAACATTCTCCAGAGAAGAATTACAGGATATCACCCATATCGTGGAAACTTTTGTCGCAAATTCCAGTGTTCAAAATGGCTTAATTAACGTCTACGCCCAAGGTGCAACTTCGGGTATCATGATTCAGGAAAACTGGGATGACAGTGTTCAAACCGATGTCGTAAATTTATTAAAAAAACTGATCCCAAACGGAGTCTGGCTGCACGATCAACAAGATGGTAATGGAGATTCCCATCTTAAAGCCGGAATTGTTGGCCCCAGTGAAACAATTCCGATTATCAACGGAAAAATGGGACTTTCACGTTGGCAAAATATTTTCCTTTGTGAATTTGATGGTCCTCGAAAAAAACGTCCCATTGTCTGTACAATAATCAAAGATCAGTAAATCCGGTGACATAGACTCGTCAAGAAATTCAGGGGACTTGTACATCTACAGATAAACTTTCATTTACTGATATTGAATTCAGGGGACATGTACATCTACAGATAAACTTTCATTTACTAGATATTAAGTCGTTACGTGTACCCTGAATTTAATAGCATTAAACTGTTACGTGTACCCTGAATTTCGGGTCATTAGAAACCAATAGCATTAAACTGTTACGTGTACCCTGATTTCATGGCCACAAACATGGAATTAAAAAATTTATTTCAATTGAGACAGGGATCTTTAAAATGAAAATTAGAAATCTATTAACTGTAATCACCATTTCGATTGTTTTGCTGAATCCAATGATAGCGAAATCAGATCAATTCAGTGAACTAGAATCAGAATATTATGGACATCTAGCCGATTTTTTCCATCAATCCCGGGAAGTCCCAGGTCATTTGGAATTAGCGCTCAAAAACTATCTTAAAGCCCAAAAACCGTCACTGCTTTGGAAAATCAGCCGCTGTTACTGGCTAATGGGAGAAGCATCTGTGAGTTCTGACAACAAAATAATATATTTCGAAAAGGGCGTTATTTACGCCCAGAAAGCGCTTGAAGAAGATGCTCAGAATTCTAAATCATATTTATGGCATGCATTAACACTGGGAAGCTTAGCTCTTGAAAAAGGGGTCATGAAAATGATTTATCAAAAGGATGTCATCAAATCTGCCCTGGAAAAAACGATATCACTGGATCCAAAAAACATGGATGCCTATCTGGGGTTGGCCAGTTGGTATTTTCATGTGCCTGAACTACTGGGAGGCAGCAAACTGAAAAGTTTTCAAATTGTCAATCAGGCACTCACTATTGATCATAATTATACCATGGCCTATATGATAAAAGCCGATTTTTTAATAAAAACCCAGCAGCAAAAACAAGCCAAAAAAATCTTAAAAATTTTACTCAAAATAAAAAACCCCTCCTCCATTAGTGGCGGCATTCAGGATAAAGCCAACGCCGCAAATTTATTGAGTAAGCTTTGAATGATGCTGGTCAGAAATAGTAGACTATATGGTTCCTTGCTCTTATCTAAGAAATATACAACATGGTAACACAGAATGTCCCCCGATTTAACATGTCAATAAGGTGCTCTGTTAATGTTTAATATCAAGTAATTCAACCTCAAATATCAAGGTAGCGTTGGGGCCTATTTTTCCCATGGTACCCATTTTTCCATAAGCCAATTCCGGTGGAATGTAAAATTCAAACTTGCTGCCTTTACTCATCTTTTGCAAACCTTCTGTCCACCCGGCGATTACTTGGTCCAGTTTAAATGTTGTTGATTTATTCCTTTGATATGAGCTGTCAAATTCCTGCCCATTGAGCAGGGTGCCCCGGTAATGCACTTCAACCTCATCTGAGGCTTTAGGGTTGCGTCCACTTCCTTTTTTAATGACCTTGTATTGCAAACCACTTTCCGTTGTTTCAACCTCAGATTTGTGTTTATTTTCCTCCAGGAATTTTTTTCCTTCAGCTGCGTTTTTGATACCCTGATTGTAGGGGTTTTGTGTAAACGCTTTGCTGGAAACATCACTAATTGTACTCATAAATCACCATATCTTAGAAATTTAAAGAATCTCGACTATCTGTTTCAGTGGGCAGTCGCTATTCAGATGTCAAAATTGTATTTACATTATACTTTTGAATTAAATCATCATTGGTAATAATTATTAAATTTTCTAATTGTGCCTGAACAATTAACATACGATCAAAAGGGTCTTTATGAATGCTTGGCAAATTTAGTATCGACTCCCCATGAAAAAGTGAAATAGGTAGATATTCAAATTCTTTTTGATCAACAATATTTGTAATATTATCCGGAGCTTCCAATTTACCTATCTTTTTCTTAATTGATATTTCCCATATACTAACTGCGCTAACAAAAATGATAAAATCAGGGTTGCTAATTTTAGATCTTGCTTCAGAACCTAGCTGTTTCGAATTCATCAACCACCAAAGAAATGTATGAGTGTCCAATAAAAATCTATTCATCTGAATTTCCATAAAACATGTCAATGATTTCATCTGGGGTATTATCAAAATCGTCTGCCATCTTTATTTTGTTTTCATAACCACCAGGAATTCGGAATTGTTTTTTTTCGACATGGGGAATTAAATCCAATATTGGTTTTCCTGACCTTGCAATTACAACTTTCTCGCCTTTTAAGACCTTTTCAGCCAGTTCAGAAAGTCTCGATTTAGCTTCGTGCATATTGACCTGCATATTATACTCCTATGAAAAAAAAATTTCTTTAGATTAACTTAGCTAATATTAGCTAAGTAAGCAACAGCTTTTTATTCGAACTAACGAAAAGAGAAGAAAAAATGACGCTTCATTAAGCCCTCAATTTAAGATATTTAGTGTCTGAACGAAAAATACATGTACAATACTTAGCAAAGACTTAACCATGAAATACCAGATAGTTATGAGGATCGTGAGATTTCGTAGCGATACCCCTAATGACCGAATTAATAGCAATTAATATCTTTCTCGGTCAGACACTAAGTAATTAATATTACCAATATATTGACATTTGCATATTAAGAGAAATATCATAAAAGTAAAGAAAAAAAGAAATGTAAAGGAGATTTCAATATGTATGCAAAAGTATCAAAAAAAGGACAGATTACAATTCCGAAAAAAATTCGTGAATTATTGAAAATAGAAAAACAAGGGAATGTTCTGTTTGTGGTTGAAAACGATGACATTAAATTAATGGGAATACCGGTTTCTAATGCTGAGGAGCTTTCAGGGAGCTTGAAAAAATACGCTAAAAGCTATGTTGAATTGAGTAAAGTTCGAGAGGATATCGGTATGGAGGTCGCAGAAGATATAGCAAAAGAGGATCTATGATTAAGCAGGATATTAAAATAAACCTTGTCGATACCAATGTTATTCTTCGGTATTTACTGGCTGATCATGATGAATTCAGTCCCAAAGCAACTGATTTTTTTAAAAAAGTAGCAAAAAATGAAAACAGTGCTGAAATACCAGCTTTTGTTTTAGCTGAATGTGTACATGTATTATTAAAGTTTTATAAAGTTCCAAAGCAGGAATTTGTTACCAGTCTTTTAAAAATTTTGAGTTTTCAAGGAGTGATTAACCAGGATCATAGTATTTTAATAAACGCCCTTAATATGTATCAATCTGTCAATATCGATTTCCCGGACTGTCTCCTGGCTGCCATGTCAACAACTAATAGAAAGATTGTGTCTTTCGATAAGGATTTTTTAAAAGTTCCAGCCCATTTAGATGTATTGTAATTATTTTCTCATCTGGTAAATTACCACGGCGACACGATATGTCGGCGTCATGTTTTAGTATTAAATTCATACTTAGATGACTGGAATAGAATTCTAATAAAGAATGTAGCTTTGGATATCGATGGAAAAAGAAACATTACTGCGAAATATTTTGATGCTTCAAATGATCCCAAGGGAACCGCATTCAATTGATACCGGTTTACTTTGGGAAAAATTAATTGACCAGGGATATGAGATTGATGTCAGGTCGATTCAAAGAGATTTGATAAGATGCAGTTCTGTTTTCCCTATTGTAAAAATAAAATCTAATCATACCCGTTCAAATTGCTGGTGCTGGAGTCAGGAAGCCTCGCTTATGGAAATGCCCAAAATGGATTCTATGACAGCGCTGACCTTTAATTTAGTGGAATCTTTTTTGCTAAGGATGATCCCAAATTCTATCCTCCAATACATGTCCTTGCATTTTCAACGAGCAGCCAGTTTATTGAATAATTTAAGAGGTTCAAGTTTTAGTGGTTGGGCGA
>JABHWU010000028.1 GCA_018657625.1 Deltaproteobacteria bacterium
CACTTTCATGATCACTATGAAGGATAAAGTAGAGGCGGGAGACATCATCATATGGTTGTTCAATTCCCATCATATGCGCAAAATTACCACCCATATCCAGATCAGGATTTGGTTCAATAATGTCACCACTCTTATATTTTAAACGATAGATAAATGCTGCGATCTGAGGCATTTTAGCTAATAAGCTCATTGAATCTTCATAAGTCGGTTTCCAAAAATCCTGCTTATTAAGACCTTGGTGATATTGAGTCACAAATTTTGATTCCCTTTGCATGGCAACAATTGCCGTGGAAAGCATTGTCATTGGATGGGTGTCGATAGGCATTGCTTTTAAAATATCAAATACATATTCCGGTACGCTACTTCTTTTTTTGAAGGATTCACATAATTTGTTGACCTCTGTTTCTGTAGGAATATCTCCTGTCAATAACAAAAAAAACAGACCTTCGACGTAGGGCATTTCACTTCCCGGGACTTTGGGAAGCTTTTCCAGTGTTTCGGGAATGGTATATCCTCTGAATCTTATACCTTCATTTGGGTCTAAATATGAAATATCAGTCACAAGTCCCTTTATACCTCTCATTCCGCCGATTGCTTGGGCGACGGTTACTTCTCCAATTTTAACATCACCGTACTGTCGTAATAGCTTTGTTGTTCTGGGTCTCCACTCTTCAATCTTAGTTGCTAATTTTTCTTTTAGGGTTGCCATAACCTTTCTCCTTAATTATTGTACGGTATGAAATTACAAGGGGTTGTAAATCAGTTTCATGCGATAATGTTAAGTTAAAACTATCCTATTAAATTACCATATTTTATACAAATTGCAACTGCTTAGGTTTTGAAAAAAAAAAATCTTAGATTTGTATTCATTTTCCCCCGAATTACATTGATTAGCATAAGGTATTGAAATAAAATTGAAATAAAAAATCCAGATTTCTTTAGTGCTTTTTCATAACAATGTTCTATTTTAACCCAGTAGAAAATCGCTCAAATAAAAAATATAATTAAAATTAGAACGTTAAACTTAAAACATAATTTTATTTCAAATTGTCAACATTAGGTTAAAAAATTAAATGATAGAATTGATTTTTCAACAATTACATCGAATATAAATAATGAGTAAAGAACCCGATTGGTATAAACATCTTCAATATAGCGCTATTGGCATAGAGATGGCGGCATCAGTGATTGTCGGTGGATTAATAGGATATGGCTTAGATTGGTTGATGATCACCAAATTTGGGATTAAAACAGAACCCTGGTTATTTATCAGTTGGATGATATTTGGGATCATTGCTGGTTTCTTGGCATTATATCGAATGACTATAAAATTTCAAAAACAAGGCAAGCAAAATGAAGAAGAAAACGAAGAAGAAAACAACGATGAAGGATCCGATCGAACGTAAAAGAGTCATTTCCTTAAATATAACATTGGTTTCAATGTTTATCATCTTACCCCTGGGGGGATATTTTTTTAATGGTCTTGACTTTGCGAAAGCAACCTTGTTAGGTTGCCTGGTGGTTGCGATTAACTTTTTTGTATCACAGCGACTATTATCACGTGTTATTACCGAGGGTAAGATACCAAAAATAGCGCTGTTTATTTACATGGCTAAATTGGGTGTTTCCGGTTTAATCATTTATCTTGCAATTGATAATGATTTTGATGCTTGGGGGCTAATGATAGGTCTCAGCTCTATTTTCATTGCGATTATGATTAGTTCTCTTTTTAGAGGGCAGTCGTCGCAAGTTGACGGTGAAAAAGTTTAACGCATTTTTTTTTATAACCAATTTCAAGAAAGTAATTATGGCTTCAGGAAATGCATTTACTTGGGGATCACTTGCTCCTCCTGTTAATGATGCGCTGCATCATTTAGGAGTAGATGCCCATGTGGGTTTTGACGTTTTGGTTACTTCGGTATTATTAATTGCATTAGCCATTTTTGGTGGTGCGAGATATCGAAAGTCAGCCATGGTTGAGCCAAACGGGAAGTTGGATTTTTCGACTTTCTTTGAGATTGTAATTGGTGGGATGTATTCGTTTTTTAAGGGATTTATCAGTGAAAAAGCAAAACCAATGTTTTTCTTATTTGGAAGTACTGCTCTTTTCATCCTGTTTAATAACTTAATAGGTTCTATCCCCGGATTTAATCCTCCTACTGACCAATTCAACGTTACAATCGTTCTTGGACTGATTATTTTTATTGCTACTCATATTGTAGGAATCTCTGTTCACGGTGGTTCATACATTAAGCAGTTTTTGGGGCCACTTTGGTGGTTATCCTGGTTGATATTCCCAATTGAACTTATCAGTCATCTTGTAAGGCCTCTATCACTTGCCTTACGTTTATTTGGAAACATTACAGGAGATCATGCCGTTGGTGCACAATTCTTCTTATTGATTCCATTAATTATTCCTTTACCTTTCTTAGGTTTGGGAGTTTTTGTTGCATTTGTGCAGACATTTGTTTTTATTCTGTTATCCTTAGTTTATATACAGATGGCAATGTCACACGATCATTAATAACAGCTATTTAATTTTAGAAGGAAAGATATGAAAAATTTAATTACAAAAATCAGCTTGATGCTTTTTGGTCTTTTAGTACCTGTTGCTGCTTTCGCTGAAACTGCAGCTACAGCTGGTGCAGATACTTACAAAAACTTAGGTTTGGCTCTTGGTGCTGGACTTGCTATCGGTATCGCAGTCATTGGTGGTGCTAATGGTCAAGGTAAAGCTGCTGCTGCTGCTTTGGAAGGAATCGGAAGAAATCCTGGTGCTGCTGACAAGCTTTTTGTCCCTATGATTATTGGTTTGGCTTTGATTGAATCACTAGTTATTTATGCTCTTTTGATTGCTTTCATGCTTTACGGAAAAATTTCCTAATCCTGGAAGTACTAAGAAAGAAAAAGATTTGATAAAGGCCGTTTTTAGATAATGATTCTAAAAACGGCCTTTTTTTTCGCCCTTTTTTTAAAACCTCACACCGATCTTATCTGGGAACGTCAGTAGTATCTTCCCCTTTGAAATAATCACGAAGACTACACCTATAATAATAAGCAGGAAAAGTTAAAGACCAGCTATGTGCATTTAATTAACCCTTAATCTATAAAGAAGCTGTTGTCCGTATTAGTCGTGCGCCACCTTTAGGCAATTAGTTTTTATAAAATTCAGATAATTAATCTGTATAGCAAGGAAGATCTTTGAAAAAAACCGGGATAGCAAACGTTCATTCCTGACCATTTTTTGAAAATTAAGTTCTATATCCTTCATATCATGTTCAATCAGCCCTTTTTCCATATCTGTGTAAATATATTGCTCAACTCGGTTACATATCACTGGGTAGCATTTTCATGAGTGTTTTTTTGAGTGTAAAGTTTGAATATGGCAACCCCAAAACCTTTTAATATCAACAATTTTTTTAAATCATGATTTTTTAAGCCCATTTCTCTAGGGTGGAGGGGAAAATAAACAATAAACAAGATGTACTTATTACTAGACAGAACTTAAATATATAGTGCTAGAAAGAATATAGCTAGCACCATATTTAATATTTCTGTCGAATTCACTGTTGGCACAATAAAAACAGAGACCTCTTGACAATCAGTCCATATTTAGTACCATAAAAGGACATATAAAACTTGCAATCTTTTAAAAAAGAGGCCCTCATGAGTATTTCAACCGACATCAGACCTGTTAGTTACTTGAAATCCAAATCAGCAGATCTATTAAAACAAATTAATGATACACACCGACCTGTCATTATCACTCAAAATGGTGAACCCAAGGCTGTTCTCCAAGATCCAACAAGTTATGAGAAAATGCGTAACGCTATTGGTTTATTGAAACTAATATCTCAAGGTGAAGAAGATATAAAAAACAAGAAAACCACAACCCAAGAAAATGTATTCAAAAAACTGGAATCTAAGCTGAAAAAGAGAAAAAATGTCTAACCGTTATAAAGTGATATGGTCAAAAACAGCAAAGTTAGATCTTGAAACAATAATTGAATATATTGCTGAGGATAGTATTACAAATGCACTTAACATCCTATCCAAGATAAAAACAAAGACATCTGTCTTGGTAAATTATCCCATGAGAGGTCGTATTGTTCCTGAACTCAAAGAATATAATATTTTACAATATCGTGAAATAATTTATAAACCTTGGAGGATCATATATAAGATAGCTGAAAACAAGGTTTATGTAGTATCAGTTATAGATGGAAGACGGAATGTTGAGGATGTATTATTGGATCGATTGATTAATCAAAAATAAAGTACCAACAAATTGTGTAACCCGAACTTTTTGCTACGCAAAAACTCGGGTTAGCATAGCGTTGGGTTTTTTCAAGTAGAATTATTCAATATATTCAGATAAAATGACAAACTGAATATTGACTTACAACTTGAATCTAGCTTTTACAGTAATCTTGAAGTGGAGGTAAATTGTGAATTTACAAAATACACCAGTTAAAACTAAGCTTTTGGTTTCATTTGGAATAATTTGTGCGTTGTTCATTATCTCTGGTTATTTAGTTTTTAGCTACAACACTATTACTACTCAAAATTCACACAAAATTGCCGATGAGGTAATTCCTCATGTTATCAATTTTACAAAAATACAGAGAGATGTTGAACAGATTCAAAGCTGGCTAACAGATATATCTGCTACGAGAGCAGCAAAAGGCTACGATGATGGCTTTACGGAAGCAGATAAATATTATGAAGATGCGGTAACGCGTATACATCAAGCAATAAAAGACCATCAAAAATATGGTGACGAAGAAATGGTCTCTCTTTTAAAAGATATGCTTGCAAGCCTCGATGCTTATTATGCCATGGGGGAAAAAATGGCCAATGCATATATATCAGGAGGTCCAGCGCAGGGGAATCCCATGATGGAAAAATTTGACCCGTTTGCGGCAAAACTATCCTCCATCAATGAAAAACTTGTAAATGACCATAATAATGAGATGTTATCTCTTATTGATGCTCTTCAAGCAAATAGTAAAAAAACATCAATAACAGTCATTTTGTCAGTTGCGATTGCGATTTTACTGTCAATTGTAATAAGTCTACGACTGACAAAAGGTATTGTTGATCAACTTGGGGGAGAGCCTTATGAAATGGTCAGTATTGCTCAAAAGATAGCTGGAGGAGATTTACGCATAAGTTTTGGCAAGAGTAACCTGACAGGTCTTTACAAATCGTTAGCAGTAATGACCGAAAGCCTGCAAAAAATAGTTGTCAGTATTTACGACAGCAGTAATCAGTTGGCTGCGGCATCGGAGGAATTTTCCGCGACATCTTCTCAACTGGCTGGCGGGACAGAAAAATTATCACTTCAAGCAGACAATGTCGCTTCTGCTTCAGAAGAAATAATGACAAATATGAGTTCTGTTTCAGCTACAATGGAGCAGTCAGCTAGTAATATAAACATGGTGTCAGTAGCGGCAGAAAAAATTTCTTCAACTTTGACAGCTATTAAGCAACGTATAGAAAAAGCAAAAGATATTTCAGAATCTGCTGTTGTTCAAGCCCAAAATTCAACTCAAGGAATTAGCAAATTAGGACGGTCCGCAAGTAACATAGGCAATGTGACGGAGACAATTACTGCGATTTCGGACAAAACCAATCTTCTCGCACTTAATGCCACTATTGAAGCAGCCCGAGCAGGTGATGCAGGTAAAGGTTTTGCGGTCGTGGCCAATGAAGTTAAAGATCTCGCAAAACAGACAGTAGATGCCACTGTTGACATAAAAAAACAGATTAATGGTATGCAAAATATTACCGAAGAAACGATTTCAGATTTAGGACAAATTGGTGAAGTAATAAATGAAATAAGCGATGTTATTAAAACAGTTGCCATCGCTGTAGAAGAGCAATCAGTAGCAACTATTGAAATTACCACCAACATTTCTCAAACATCGAGTGGCATAGCAGAAGTCAATGAAAATGTTGCGCAAAGTACAATTGCAATTTCAAGTATAACTCAAGATGTTTCAGGGGTTAGCAATGATTCGAGTGAAATTAACAAAAGTAGTAACACCATTAATGATAGTGCTTTAGAGTTATCAAGGCTTGCAAGTAATCTTAATAGTTTAGTTAATACTTTTAAGTTAAACAAAACCAATTCACCAATCAGTTCAATTTAGCTCACAGATCAACAACAGCAACCGAACAAGTCGTTTGAGGCCGAACACACCGCCGCGACTTCGTCGCTCTGGTGTATCGGCTCAACTCAGCGTTAGACAAAAAATATCGTTGCCACGATCAGTGAATTATCAACTGCACGAAGAAATTATATCAGATAGTTTCAGATTTAACTGAAATAGAAAAAATCAAAAGATTCAACGACCTTTTGACAGTAGAATTAAAATCCGTTAGGAAGAAAAGAACAGGAGCTTTTTGGGAGGATCGTTACCATGCTATGTAATCCCCGATTAGATGGTGGTCTTTGTAACGCGGATCGAGTGGTTTTTCGTTAACAAGGATTTCAATAGTAGTCTGAAATTTGGACAGCTCTTTATGTTGCTTCTTAACCCGTTTGCAATCCTTCTTAAACTGTGTGGAGTAGTAAATAGTCAGCAATTTAGTTCCTCAAAGAGATCGCTTACATTATTCACTTGATGAAGATTTTTGCCGTCTTCAGACTCTTTGAGTGTTTTCTGTGTTAACTCATTTGGAATCCTTATTTCAAACGGGATACCTTGGTGTAAAGTGATTTGAGTTAGATACATGGCAATGGCTTCAGACATTGAAATGTGTAACTGACTTAGTATTCTTTGTGCTTCACGTTTAACTTCGAGGTTAATCCGAGCCTGAATTGTAGCTGATTTTTCCATTTTGGACCTCGATTTTAGAATGTATTTACATATAACATACATTCAGCATACAGATTAAGATTTGCTTTTGCATGTATAGGCTTGTATCTAATTGATGTAATGTGTTAACAAGTTGCTGCAGCTGATGTTATGTGCGCAAAAATGAAGTTTATAAATCAAACAGAAACATGAAGACAGATATAGATAAACTGACAGAACAAGAACTTATTAAGTTGAACCACAAGATTGTTGAAAGAATCAAGTTTCTACAATCTATGCATACCGAGATAGGCAACAAAATTGAGAAGTGCTGTAGTTTTAGAAAATACCTAATAAAGTAAGCTTACATTTTTGAGTATTTATGTTCAGGACGCCCCTGGGTGCCATAAGTCAATTCTTTTTTAATGATTTTCTCCTTGGCCAGGTATCTCAAATATCTTTGGATGGTTGCGATAGAAAGGCCAGTTTCCTTTGTCAACTCTTCTGCACTCTGAGAAAAAGGATTTTCATTGAATTTACTGATGATCCGATCCATGGTGATCTGCTGCATTCCTTTAGGAAGTTTCCTGGTAATACTTTGTGAAACTGTTTCATTAAGGATTAAAGCATCCAATGTTTGTTGTTCAAAGTCTTCACCCTGAAAGGCATTGTTAATTTGTAAAAATCGATCTAAAGCCTTTTTATACCGCTCATAAACACAAGGTTTGATGATATAATCAATCACTCCAAGTCTGAAAAAACGTTGGATCATTTGAGTTTCCTTGGCGGCTGTAACAGCAATGACATCAATGGATGTTTCTTTTTTACGAAGTTCCAGTAACAGTTGATAACCATCCATTTCAGGCATGTAAACATCCATAATAATCAGGTCAATTTTATTTTCTTTTAGTATTTTTAATGCTTCTTCACCATTTCGCACATCTGCTACAACACTGAAATTTGAATCTTTTTCGGTAAATTCTTTCCAAATTCCAGCGACGCGGAAATCATCTTCTGCGATTAACACTTGATATTGCTTCATTTGCTATCCTGATTTATGTACTTAATGTTGGAATAATAATTTCGAAGGTGGTACCGCCATTTGTTTTAAATTGTATGTTTCCACCCATACTAAATACGTGATTTTGAGTAATATAAAGTCCCATGCCTCTGTTTTGTTCTTTTTTGTTTTGTAACTCGTCAGGATTATCAGTAGCATGCCCATGTTTAGTTGAGAACCCTCTTTCGAATATCTTGCTGGAAATTTCTGACGGTATACCCGGACCAGCATCTTTGACAGCTATATATATCGATTTTTCAAACTCTTTGATAGTGATCCAGATTTTTCTGTTATTAGCTGGTTGCTTTAATACAGAATCTATGGCGTTATCAATCAAATTTCCGATGACACTGACAAATCCATTTCTGTCCAGATAGCTAGGTAGCGTTTCTAAATTGGATTGCTTATCTAAAAATAGCGATATTCCCAATTCATTAGTTCGATTATATTTCCCAAGTAAAATAGCAGATATGGCGGGATCTTTGATTTTATCAACATATAATGAGATTCGTTGTTGATGAGAAAGCTGGATGGACTGAATATAATTTAACACCTCCTCTGTTTGATCCAATTGAACCATGCCTTGAATCGTCTGCAATTTATTCTTAAATTCATGGTTATTGGCTCTGAGTGCGTCAATATAAGCGTTAATTTGGGTTAACTGACCGGCTAATTTTGACAACTCTCCTTTTGCCTTAATACAGGCAATACACCCAATAGTATTATTATTCAGAATAATCGGAATGCGGGTCACTAATATAGTGGCTTTACCCGATCTCATCTCTTGATTATATTCCGGGATACCCGTTTGCATAACATTAATTAAGGTAGAATCAGGAATAATCTCCTGGATATTCTTGCCAATACATTTATCAGTAACGCCTAATATTTCCTTTCCTTTGTGGTTGATCATTTTGATATTTGCAGAACGATCTACCACAATCAAACCATCACTGACAGCTTGTAGAATTGCGGCTTGTTCCTGGATTAGCTTGGTCATGGCAAGCGGTTCCGAACCAAACAGAAACAGCGATATAATCCCGATCAATATTGCCCCGAAACTGATTAAAATCAGGGATGTTTTTTGGCGATTTGAGAGTAAGTTTGATAATTGTGACTGTTTTTCTAATTCTTTTTGGACAGCGATAACATTGTCATTGACAAGCAAATTGATCAATCCTGCTTTTGACTTCATTAAAGGGATTAAATTTTGTATTTTATTATCTTCTTCAATCAATTTATTCAAAACGGACATAAATTTTTTCAGATATCTGGCTGTGATTTTGTGTTTGTTTTGATAAAACTGATCCAGAAGTTCATTCGTTGCCACTTTATCCTGATAAAAGTCTAAGTATTCCTGTAACTGTTTTACCAGCCTTTTTTCAGAAGTTTCCGCATTATCTTTTAAAGAATTATTTTGGTATTCAAAATAGAGTAGCTTTATTGTTAGAAAGTTCGATTTTGATAGATGGCTCGTCAGAATATTTAAAATTTTGCTCAGGTCTCCGGATAATCCACTTTTGTTTCCAATACCTCTGTTGGATATTGTTTTAGTTAGTTTTTTTGATATTTCCAGATAATCTGTTGAAGATTTCACAATCACATTTGCTGCTTTCATTAGTTCTGAAATCTCTGTTTGATTAACTAAAAATACATATTCTTTGGCATGACGCTGTAAATAATTGATCTTATTTAAAACACGGTGTGCATGCATGGCACTTTTGTTTAGGAGGTACTCATCCTGAATGAGACGTGCTTCTGTAATATAACGATAAATAGTGTTAGATTGTATGACGATATCTGTATACAAACTTAAAGTTTGTTTGCTTTTATTAACTTCAGTAAAGGAAAAGTAGCCATTAATAGCAACAACAATTAGAGAAAGCAATAGGGTTGCATTTCCAAATATGAGCTTGTTACGAACAGAAAATTTCATAGTTCAATCTACTGGTTAATTAATCACATGTTGGCTGCAGTTGGTTGATAATATGATGATAGTTGGATTGTTGCGGCCAAAAATAGGTCTGTCAATCGGTGATATTCAGTTTATAACCCACACCATAAATTGAAGTGATAATTTCCTGTTCAGGTATTGCATTGGTAATTTTTTTTCTAAGGTTCTTAATATGCGTATCAATCGTTCGATCATATCCTTCAAAATCATTGCCTAAAACCTTGTTGAGTAATTCATTTCTGGAAAAGACTTTATTAGGATGCTGGGCCATTGTGGCCAGTATTCCGAACTCACTGGGGGTTAAATCAAGGTTTTTGCCTTTGATTTGTGTAATTCTGGTATCCAAATTTAAATGAATGGGTCCCAGTCTAATATCCTGCTCCTGTATCGTCGGGTGGGCCCTTCTTAAGACAGATTTCACTCTGGCGACTACTTCACGAGGACTAAATGGTTTACAAATATAATCATCTGCACCGAGTTCCAGACCTATTAATCGATCAATTTCATCAACTTTGGCTGTTAACATTATAATGGGCAAGTCAGAAAATTTTCTGATTTCCTTGCAGATTTCAGTGCCATTTAATCCGGGTAGCATTAAGTCTAATAAGATTAAATCCACCTGATTCTCTTTAACATAAGAAATAACCATTGAACCATTGCTGATCCAATGGGTTTTATAATCGTTTTGTTCCAGATAATCTTTTAAAATTGAAGCAATTTTTTCTTCGTCTTCTACGATTAATATATGATTATGCATAATTGTTTTTCGATTATGGGGTGCTGTTTAATGGCAAGGAAATCTTAATCTGAAGTCCATTTTGGAAATTGGAGGCTGAAATCTCACCCTGGTGATTGATGATGATATATTTGCAAATTGCTAAACCGAGACCGCTGCCGCCGGTTTTGCGGTTTCGGGAAGTATCAACGCGGTAGAGGCGATCAAACAAGGAATCAATTGATCCATCTGGAACTCCGGGTCCGGAATCCCGAACAGTGATGATCAGGTTTTGATGATTGATTTCTGATTCAAATATGACTGAGCCTGGTTGATGGGTATATTTTAAATTATTTTCCAGTAAATTATGAAATACCTGGTGAAGTCTCTGTTCATCACCATGAATAATACTGCTACTGCTATTTAGATTATTGATAATTTTAAGTTTTTTACTATTAAATTCGTTCGTAAAAAAAAGGATACTTTTTTGTAATATGTCAATCGGAGCGATCGGTGATTTATCGAGTTGCATTGCACCCGTTTCTGCTAAAGAGAGTTCTCTTAAGTCATTGACGATTTTACTAATGTGGTTGACTTCATAATGCAAAGATTCAAGATTTTCATTCGATGGCAAACGAATGCCATCCTGCAATGCTTCAATTTCACCCCTCAATATGGATAATGGTGTGCCTAATTCATGCGATATATCGGAAAACCATTGTTTCCTTAAATCTTCATAGCTTTCTAGGGTTTGAGACATTTGATTAAACTGTTCAGCGAGATCATTAAATTCATCACCTGTATTTACAATTATTCTGGAATCAAATTTTCTGGAAGCGATGTTTTTAGTTCCACGAATTAAAGTTTTTATAGGTTGAAGCAGATGTCTGGACAATAAAAATGAGAAGATAGCAGCTAAAATCAGTATACCGGCACCAGTGAAATATAGAATTTGAGTTTGACTTTTCAAGAAGGTGATATCCAATGGATTAGTTAATTGCATCGCCTTTTTGTAACCCAGCCAACCGATAATTTCATTATTCAGTCTTAAAGGTTTAAGAAGATAATCCTCTAAAGAGATATCATTTTCGTTATCAATGAGGGAATGTTTTTGAATATCAAGAAGCGTTAACCTTCTTCCTAAACCCATCATGCTTCCTCTTTGATGCATTGAATTTCCGGTTGTTTGATCAGTCGATAATCCCGTCATTCTTCGCCGGCGATATTTCCTTTGTTTATCACCCTGCCTGGGTTGGGAAAGTGTTCCCATACCTCCGTCACCAATTGCCGACCATACTAATTGCTGCCATTTTGAATGGTTATTTTGAAAAGCATTCCAATTGAGTTTCTTTTGATAATGTGATTCCAGCGTTTGAGCAATGGTATCAAAACTATCTAATTCGATTTTGTTAATATAGGTGGAAAAGCTATCAGAAACATAATATTTTAAAATGAATATCATTAAACCGACGATCACCAGTGAGGTTGCAAAAAAGGAAAAAAAGATTTTATGGCTAAGTTTAAATTTGATCATTGAAGAATATTAAAAAGAGTGATGAACCATAAGATTTTATTTGATTACTAATACTTATGAGATATTTAGCGTAGGGAAACCCATGCATTTGAACAACACGATTTCTTTTTAAAGTAAATGATAAAAATTATAATATTAAATTTCCTGTAGAAAGGGTAGTTAAAACTTAATAGCGACCATTTCAATAGAAACTTTTGGGCATAATTAATGCTTTGATATAACATAAGAATTTTATTCACTGAAAAAAGAACCTGCCAAGGGGGAGAATATGATGAATAAACAGATGATAGATGCTATCGAACTATTAACCAATACTGTTGATTTAGAAAATAAAACGAATTGCAATCTGCAAATATTGAAACATTTAAGAAATGAAGAAAAAATAGAGTTTGTGGCTGATCTTAGCAAATATGAAAGAATAGGTTTGTTGACTTGTTATCGGATCTGTATTGAAAAATTAATTAATGCTTGATCACTTTTTGTGAGTGACCAAGAATTAATTAAACCAGCTAAATATAACTTAGTTCTTTAATCCGCCTTTTGACGCTAAACTCGAATGATTCATGTATCAACTCTTCCGCCTTTTCATCAATATTAGCGCTGGTCAATTGCGTCAATTTACCTTTGTCAGAAACATAAGCACTGTAGTTGTTATCAATAAAGACTTCTCCAAGCCAATCAATTTTTACCTTGTGCTTTTTAGATGCAATCTGTGACAGCATCAATGCCGTGCTCAGCGCTTCCTTTACTCTCGTTTTATCCATGGTATTCCTTAAGAAATTTAGTGATCAATATATTTTCTCTTTTTATCGGAATATAGTGGAATAACTTTAATGGTGGGTGGTTATTTTTTTGTTTTTAGTCGGCCAATCTCTCGTTTAAGGCTTTTAATTTCTCGATAGTGGGCTTTTTTGAAAACTTCAAATTGCCTGGTGGTGATAAAGTTAGCACTGTTAAATTGGATTTCCTGATTGGCAATTTTCTTTTTTTTGATTATTTCCTGTTCTTTCTGCTGAATACCTGTCTGATGGATTTCCGACATTAAATTATTGATCTTAGCTTGCATGCTATTATTTTGGTTATTTTTTTGATAAATAATGACCACTAAATATATTTCAGAAATCAAAGTAAAACATATCAAAAAAATACTGAATATCTTCCAAAAATTAGATTTTGGTTGCTCCGGCAACCTGGATCTTATCATTTTTGCCATTGTTTTATAATCTGTAGTGGTTTAAATCGATTTTATTTACTTGAATACGATTCAATTGGATTTTTGATAGGGGATAGCCTAAAGTTAAATCAAAACCTTGGTTTTTAATACAAATGGTATCTGATAAACGTGAAATTTTGCAAGTGATTTAAGTAACTTGTAAGGCTAATTTTTGCAGGCATGTTCTGAAAATGTCAATAGTTGACAGTATTTTTGGGGATAAATCTGTCCATGGAAATAAAATCTGAGAGACCAAAAGGATTGAAAGTGAGTGCTTCTGGACTTATGGAAAATGATACAGAATCTCCACTGCCTAACCCTAAGAGTACCGGGAATTTAGAGATTATACGGTTTGCAAAGTCTGAAATTTTGAGAACGACTGCAGTAGTCAAAGAATGGATATCAAATTCGAATTAAGGGAAATATAAACCTTGGTTGACTTTCCCTTAATATTGAAATTGAGTGGATATAAATCGCAATTTGGAAGAATTAGTTAATCAAACAGGTAGTTGTTATAAATAATTTCTAGATCTGGCCAAAGCACGTTTTCTTTCTTTATGTCTGTTTTTTTCTGCTTCTTCACGCTTAAGTTTATTGTGAATTGAAGGTTTAGCGTAATATCTTCTTTTTTTCAGTTCTTTAAACATACCTTCTTTAATCAGCAATCGCTTAAGTCGCTGCATTGCTTGTTCTACCTGATTATTAACTACATTTACTTCCATAATGTTCCTACAAAAATGACTTGATAGTTATAATATAAAAATATTTATTTTTAAAAATGTTGCAATTTGTATCAATTTATTATGACAAACTAATTTTAGTGAATTGTCAATTTAAAAATGTTTATTCATGTGCAGAATTTAAGATAGTCCTTTAACTAAATTAATCATTTTTATTTCACCGGCAACAATTAATCGATCCCCTTGTTTAATAATATATTCAGGTGTTGGAAATGCATTAATTTTAGTACCTTGATTTGTTTCGTGGCGAATGGATAAAACATTGACATTGTATTTGGCCCGGATATTTAAATCCTTAATAGACTGGTTAATAAAGGATTCGGGAATTTTAATTTCCGAGACAGAATACCCGCCCATAAATTGAACATCCTGTGTTGAATTTTGACGTACCAGTTTATCAACAAATGTTAATGCGATATCTTTTTTCTCTACTTCCTGGTTATAGGTTTTTAAAATATCTCGTCGCCAAATCATGCCCAGGATTTTATTTTGTTTTTTGGGGTCCACCACCGGTAAACCGGAAAGGCCATTTCTGCTTAAGATGTCCAATACTATTTGACAATTGTCTTCAGGCGTTACTTTATCGAAATCTTTTTCCGCAATATCCCGTGCAATGACGATGTCTTGTAAATCCTGCATATCAAATAGGAAACTTTTAATATCATGAATAGAAATCATACCGATTAAGTCAGAATGGTCATTCTGAACGGCAAAATAAGGATCTTCTTTGGAAATTACTTTATTAACCACTTCGTTAAAGTTTGCTGTTTCGTGCACCGTTTCAAAAGTTGGTGTGAAGACATTACGGACAAAAATAGATTTCATGATATTGGTTTCTGTCCCTTCTTTTAAATTGATGTTTCTTAGCAGTAATTTTAAGGTGTATATTGATTCCCGTGATAGTTTTGAAGATAAAATAGCACTAATAATACAGGTGATCATTAAGGGCAGGATGATTTCATAATCCTTTGTGAGCTCAAACACTATAATAATAGCAGTAATTGGTGCCCGGGTTGTACCGGCAACCAGACCACCCATTGCCACCAGAGCATACGCACCGGGTGACGCAGATATTGAAGGGAAGTAAGAGTGCACAAAGTATCCAAAAAAACAACCCAGCATCGCTCCCATAAATAGAGAGGGTGCAAAAATACCTCCGGATCCCCCGGAGCCGAGCGTAAATGAAGTTGCCAGTATTTTTAGGAATATTAGTCCCAGTGCCATGTACCAAATTGTATTTCCGTGCAGGGCATCATTAATGGAATCGTAGCCAACTCCCATAATTTGAGGAAATTTTAAGGCGATAATTCCAATAATCAATCCACCAATGGCAGGTTGTAGATAGGATGGAAGTTTAAGTTTATTATCAAAAAAATCTTCAAAAGCATATAGCACTTTTATAAACCCATAGGATGCAATCCCAGCTAATAAACCTAAAGCCGCGTAAAAAATCAATTCAAATGGGTTAACCAAATGATAAGGTGGCACCTGGAAAGCTGCAAAATTCCCTTCGTAATGGTGAGATATTACTGTAGCCATAACGGAAGATATGACAATGGGGGAAAATTGAACAAATGCAAAATCCATTAAGATAATCTCAACGGCAAATAAAGCACCTGCGATAGGAGCATTAAAAGCTGCCGCAATCCCAGCCGCGGCACCACAACCCACTAGTGTTTTCATGCGATTTCCGGACATTCTGAAAAATTGTCCGACAGTTGATCCCAGGCTGGCTCCAATTTGAATAATTGGACCTTCCCTGCCGACAGACCCCCCTGTTCCGATAGTAATAGAAGAAGCTAACGCTTTAACTAAGGCTACCCTGGGACGAATAACGCCACCTTTTAATAAGACAGCCTGCATTACTTCTGGAACACCATGACCTTTAGCTTCTGGCGCAAAAAAGTAAATTAAGGGGCCAACTAATAACCCTCCGATAATCGGAATAATGATGACGATATACCAGGGGGCATTAATAATATTATCTAATAAAGTCCCTGTACCCGGAAAAGAGAAGTTTGAGATGGTTTTTATCAGGGTTCGAATCGCAATTGCACCAAATCCAGCCAATGCTCCGATGATAATCGCAATGATTATCATGAAAGTATGTTCTGTCATTTTGGCGCGGTCTACCAATGAAACTGTTTTCCTTGAACAGAAGGAATAGAAGGCTTTTAAACTTGCGGACATATAGGATACTGCTTATAAAAAATTAAAAAGAACCTATAAACGTGGGTGGCGATAATATTAGCCGATTTACCAGTTTATATTCAATGGCTATCATTTAATCTGCAACCTAGAAAATTAACCAAGTTATATCGTTAAATCAAGCTATTATTTTTAATTTTAACTCATGATGAAAGCATTAGAGGAATAAAGCCGGTGCGACTAAAACTGAAGGGGCTCTATTTTTAGAAGACAGAAGCTTTTTAACTGCTTTGGCTTCTGTCTTTATATAAATGGAACCATTAAAATTACTTTTAATGGTTGGAGGGATTATTGGTGTCTTCTTTTTGAGGTTCTTCTGTTTTTTTATTTGTATCTGTCGACACGCGACAGCTATTGGCACTCATTCAGGTTTGAACACCTAATTTAGGCAAAATCCATTTTTGCAGTACGAACCAAATAACGATAAAAATAATAAATGAGAATGATTCCATTAAATTCCTTTTTGAGTATCTCAAACTGAGATGTATGTTAGATTCCTCAACCACCGCCCGGGGAACAGGATGGCGCTTGAAATTGATTTGACCCACTTTGCCCGGCCACACTGCCCAGACTGGTGAGGCTGGGTAATTTCTTGGTGTCTGCCTTTTTACATTCCGGGCAAAGAGGCAGTTCAGTGGCTGTTGAAGACGTAAGCTCCTCAAATTGATAACCACAATCATTGCATTTAAATTCAAAAAGCGGCATTTCAGACTCCTTTGATGTTATATTGGTTAAATTATGTTGATCAGTAAATTTGTAAAATTAATGATTTCTTACCAGTTAATTTTGAATTAGCTTTGAAATAATTTCAATGATTATGCCAATTTATTTTAAAATCTGTATAGCCCCTAAATATCATAATGAGATAAATGTGTTGTCAATTTAAGTATAATTGGGTAACGTTACTAAACTAGATTAATACGTAAAGTAACGTTATGGTAACGGAAAAATATATCATGGATATTGAAAACTTTGATCATCGGTTCACCTCCCAATTGTTGAATGCAATGGCGGACGGGGTTTTTACATTGGATAATCAGGGGAAGATAACTTCCTGGAATCCTGCCATGGAGCGAATGACAGGATTTAAGGCTGAGGAAGCCATCGGAAAAAAATGTGGAATGTTGGCTTTTGATAAATGTGCAGATCGAGGCTGTTTAACTGATTTTACCAATTGTGGTATTTTTCAGCCGGATGTACTTGAAGCCAAAGAGTGCCATTTAAAACATAGAGATGGCCGGGCCATACCCGTTTTAAAAAAAGCCAGAAAAGTTTTAAGTGAGGATGGAAATTTATTAGGGGTCATAGAGAATATTACAGATCTAACTGAAATCTATTTTTATCGAAATAAAATGGAATCGGTGCAGTCAAAATTAGTCCAATTATATAGTTTCGATAATATTATCGGTAAAAGTCATATTATGAACCAGGTTTTTTCAGCTATAAAATCTGCCAGCGCTAGTGATGTTACAACACTGATTCAGGGAGAAAGTGGTACCGGAAAAGAGTTGGTGACGAGCGCCATTCATTATCATAGTGTTCGGGCAAAGCAGCCATTAGTTATCGTAAATTGTAGTGCCTTATCAGAAACATTGTTGGAAAGTGAATTATTTGGTCATATCAAAGGAGCCTTTACCGGTGCAATAAGGGATAGAGCCGGTCGATTTGAAGAAGCGGAAGGGGGTACAATATTTTTAGATGAAGTCAGTGAGCTGAGTCCGTATATCCAGGTAAAATTATTAAGGGTTTTGCAGGAGCGTGAAATTGAGAGAGTCGGAGAGTCCAGGAAAAGAAAATTTGATATCAGGGTAATCGCGGCTGCGAATCAGGATCTGTTCCAGAAAATGAAAGAGGGTGTATTTCGTGAAGATTTATATTATCGTCTAAAAGTATTTCCGATCAATGTTCCTCCCCTGAGAAAAAGAAAAGATGATATTCCTCTTCTGGTTGAAAAGTTTATCGACAGGCAGAATTTTAAGACCCATAAAGATATTGATGGTGTTTCTCCTGATGTCATGCGCAAGTTGATGGACTATCAATGGCCAGGAAATGTCCGTGAATTGGAAAATGCTATTGAACATGCTTTTGTCATCTGTAATCAAAAAACTATTGAATTGGTGGATTTACCGATAGAAATTCGGGAAGACAGACAATTTGACAGTGTTTCAACACCATCACATCGGGAAAGAGCACCAAGAGTGAAAAACAACGTTGATCGGGAATCTTTAATTGAGTTATTAAAACAATGCCATTGGAATAAGGCTGAAGTAGCCAGAATTGTTGGAGTAAGCCGTACAGCCATTTGGAAATATATGAAAAAATGGGATATCCCTTTGCAAGAGGCTGATTTGGAGTAAACAAATATTTTAACAGACCTTATTTCACTTTGAATTTTGCCAGCATATATGCTAGCATCAAAATAAAAATCTCTTATTATATTGCAATATGGGCAAAATCGTAATTGATACGAACATCATTGTTTCAGCGTTGATAAGCAGGAGCGGTAGCTATTCAAGGAAAATCATTGAAAAAGTATTCGATAATTTAATTACTCCACTTATGGGAGAAGCTTTATTTAACGAGTATACAGAGGTTACCAATAGACATGATATTTTCAAACTATGCGTTTTAAACAAAAAAGAAAGGCTAGAATTTCTTCAGGCATTCATGAAATGCTGTTTATGGTGTAAAATATACTACAATTGGAGACCCAATCTTCAAGACGAAGGTGATAATCATATTATTGAATTGGCTGTTGCAGGGGGGGCAAATTATATCGTCACAAAAAATATTAAAGACTTAAAAAGCGGTGAATTACTATTCAAGAAATTGCAGATTAAAACGCCTGATGAATTTATTAAGGAGAAATTATGGGAACAATCACAGTAAGACTTCCAGATGACACACATAAAAGAATTAAAGAATTGGCTGCGACAAGAAAAACAAGCATAAACAAACTTTATGGGGAATTCACTGTAATGGCTTTAACCGAATTTGATGCTGAAAATCGTTTTAGGGTTATAGCGAGTAAAGGTAGCAAAAAACGGGGCCTTGATTTGTTACACAAACTTCAACACCATTACGGCGATAAATAAAAATTCCGGCTTAACAAATGGCTAAAGTTAGCGGACCGGTGGGTAAAATTCAACTTAACGCATTTGTTGAGCAACAGAATTAGTCATATGAGCTATAGGCTTACTCATGGTAGGACAAAGTATGTTCTTAATAACTCCAATTGTTAAGAAAGTACTTTCCCAGGTTAATAAGAAACGGAAAAAGATCTTTAAACTAAAAATCAAAATACCTGAAGATTTTCGAACAATCATCTACGTTCATATCATTAGTTTTTAAAATCGCCTGCAGGAAACTGAACAAAGCCCCAAGACCGTCAACAACTGATTATTTGTCTTGTCATCACTGTTTAATCATTTGGTCGAGCTCCAGTTAGTTTTTATCAACCCAGTTCAATCTGTGAAAAGAATGCGGATAAGCTCAATTCGGATGGCAGCCAAAGTCTTGGGTTCTTTTCAATTTATAGAGCCTCTACGAGTATTTTTATGATTTTACACCCCCTATTAAAAACCTCAATTTGAAATTTTAAAGTTAATTCAAAGTATTCCGATAATAAAATAAACACTAAAGTTATCGGATTTGTATGTATATTTGATTTAATGTTGGAATGAGGTTTTAGAATGGTTAAAAAAATAAAAAAATATAAACAGTCTTCGAAAAATGAATCTGGGAAACAAATTAATCGTGAAGAACTGGAACAGGCTATTAAGAAATATCTGGAAAATGGCGGAACAATTTCCAGGGTAGAGCCTGACTGGATTGAAGAAGGGCAAGTATATTGTTTTGATAATGATAATATCTAATAACCCATAGAAAAAGTGAAAATATAAAATCGGATAATAAACTTGAATCGATTTTATAGGTGTAATATCTTATTATTCATACATACTTACTGTACAATAAAAGATAATCAAAAAACGATAAATGTTTGCAAAACGACGAAGTGAAAAAAGAAGAAACTTAATCTATTATTTGGAAGTTTATGATAATGAAAGCGGCGAACTAACCGGGCATGTTATTGATATTACAAAGGGCGGCGTTCTCATTATTAGTGAATCCATGCTGGAACTAAATAAAATATTCAGCTTAAAAATAATACTTCCGTTTACGATCAATGAAATAGACTCCATTATTTTTGATGCTGAATGTGTCCGTTGTACCGTTTCTCAAAATAAGAGTCATTTTGATATTGGTTTCAAGTACATTTCATTAGATGAACCTTTTTTGACGATCATTAATAAACTTATTCTGGAATATGGGTTCAGCAATTAAATACCATCTAAAAAAGAAACTAATTGCCTGGTTAATCTTTATTCTGGCATCATTCAATATTACCTTTGGGGCAAATATTTCAGAATTAATCCTTAAAAAACAGAATTGGATTAAAGCAAATGGTACGGTGGTTTGGGTCGGTTTAAAATTCGAAAGAAAGAGAGTCATCGCTTGTCGTATGAACGATAACTATGTTTTAGTTTATAAGCCCTGGGGGTTATCAAAACAATATAGCACGCAGGAAGTCATATATTGTCCTGATTTTTTTAACCAAATATCTTCAAAAAACACAATAACCAGTCAAGGAAAGTAATATTCGGTATTTTTTTTGAATATCTAATTGAACTGATATTTCAATTACAGAGCAAAGTTTGTGATTGCGCTTGATTTTTCACCCTAAATCGTTTTAAAAACAGGTAGTTCTTAATAAATTTCTTATGAAAATTTTTAACATAATTACTATGGTGAGGTTAGTACTGTGAGTGTCGGAAAACTGACAGGTCCAAAAAAAGCAGCGATTCTTTTGCTGGCGTTGGGAGAAGAAGGTGCCTCTGACGTATTAAAAAACCTTGAAGATCGCGAGATTCAACAGGTTGGTTACTATATGGCACGTTTTACGGATGTCGCTCCCGAGGAATTGGATAATGTACTGGAAGAATTTTACCGTAAAGCCGCCATGCAGGATCAGGGTGTTACGATTAATGCCAGTGGTGATTTTGTTAAGAATGCTTTAACCAAAGCATTAGGAGATGATAAAGCCAAAGATTTAGTCGATAATTTAAAATCATCGACAGATGAAGGTTCTTTGGATTCACTGAAATGGTTGGAACCAAAGATGATTGCCGGTTTTATTGTGAACGAGCATCCACAAACAATCGCTCTGATTTTAGCGCATCTGGATGATCCTGAACAAACAGCTATGGTATTAAAAGAACTTCCGGAGAATTTACAGGCAGATGTCACTTACCGGATGGCAATTCTGGAAGCGATACCACCTGGTGTTATTAAAGAAATTGAAGAAGTATTAGCTAAAGAATTGAAAGCTACCGGTGCGGCTTCCACTGCAAAAGTAGGGGGTGTTGAATCGGTTGCAGAAATGCTCAATACCATGGATAAATCAACTGAAAGTAGGATTTTGGCGACGATTGAGGAATCCAATCCGGATCTGGCAGAACAGATTCGTGAATTAATGTTTACTTTTGAAGATTTGGTTTTGGTGGATCCCAATGGTATGCAGACAATTTTAAAAGAAGTTCCTCAAAACGATTTGGTTCTGGCTCTAAAAACAGCTTCCGATGCTGTAAAAGAACATATTTTCAGTAATATGTCTGAAAGAGCCTCTGATATGGTTCGTGATGATTTGGACGCACTTGGCCCGGTACGGGTTGCCGATGTTGATATCGCTCAGCAAAAATTGGTTAAAGTGGCCAGGAAACTTGAAGAAGAAGGGAAAATCATTATCAGTGGTGGTGGTGGTGGTGATGTTGTTTAAAAAAACAGGTGTCTGTCCATAAATACGGCTAATGTCCCTGTTTTTAAGAATGATTTGGATTTTCGATAACTTTTTCTATGGCGTGTCTGACTACTTTTTCAATGATTTTTTGATCATCATCCTTTTTCAAAATAATAGTTCCCTCCTGCACATACTTAGGTTTTATCTTGCTTAGACTCAGTGCATATATATCTTGTAAGCAAATTGAGCAACCGTCGCACTTATCGTATTCCGCCAACAAGTTTTTCATAGCCTTAATCACTTTAATTTCATAAGAATTTCGAACATTAAGGAGTGAGGTTCCATTGATATCGTATATTTGTGCGTTCATAGATCTTAGCTAAATAGTTGTGGTGTTGTTTTTAAAAAATAATTTTCAGTAGCACTAATTAACTATCAAAAATCTATACTAAATTGTAATGAGATGCTACATAAACGATACACTCGTTAAAAACAGGTTGTGTAATCTTTTAAATGAATAGAAAGTGGATTTAAAAGCAAAATGGTGAAAACAGTTTTAAATTTGGTTTAAAAACAAAACTTACCAGTTAAGGCATAATTGTTATTGCCTGATAATTCAAGGAATTTCTAATGATATTAGCAAGAGGTTAAAATGGGACTTTACGTGATTGATCACCCACTCGTTAAACACAAAGTTGGTTTAATGCGGAAAAAAGACAGGTCTACCAAAGATTTTAGGAGTTTGTCTTCAGAAGTGGCACGACTGCTAACTTATGAAGCAACTAAGGATTTAGAAACCGAAAAAAAAGTCATTGAAGGTTGGGCATCAGAAATTGAAGTGGATCGGATAAAAGGGAAAAAAATTACTATTGTTCCAATTTTAAGAGCAGGGCTAGGGATGATGGATGGCGTATTAGATATGATTCCTTCTGCCAAGGTCAGTGTGGTTGGTTTTTATCGGAATGAAGAAACCTTACAACCGGTCAAATATTATGAAAAACTAGCCAGAAATATTGAAGACAGAACGACTTTAATTCTTGATCCAATGTTAGCAACCGGTGGGACGCTTTTAGGAACTATTGAACTCTTAAAAAAGGCAGGTTGCAAAAAGATAAAAGGACTATTTATTGTTGCAGCACCTGAAGGCATTGAAAAAATTCAATCTGCTCATCCTGATGTCGACATTTATGTCGCTGCGGTTGATGAGTGTTTAAATGATATTGGCTATATTCTTCCAGGGTTGGGAGATGCCGGAGATAAGATTTTCGGAACTAAATAAATGTTGTGACCTGGTTCTTTTTTATTTGAGCCAGGTTCTAAAACCCTTAATGACCTTATTTCTTTTGCTGTCGATTTGCCTTTTCAATTTTAGCCCAGGAATCTCTCAAGGTTACAGTCCTGTTAAATATCAGATGGTCTGGTTTTGAATCGTTGCGATCCACACAGAAATATCCCTGACGCTCAAATTGAAACGGTTCTTCAGATTTTGCCTCAATTAAACTTTTCTCAAGTTTACAGTTCTTTAATATCTTCATTGATTCAGGATTTAAGAATTCTTTAAAATCTTTTCCTTCCTTATTCCCGGTAGGGTTCGCTACTGTAAATAATCGATCATAGAGTCTAACTTCCGCATCAATGGCATGACTAGCCGATACCCAATGGATGGTTCCTTTTACTTTTTTGATAGAAGTGCCGGTTCCACTTCTTGTTTCAGGATCATAGCTGCATTTTAGAGTAACGATTTCCCCAGTTTGAGGATCTCTAATAACAGCTTCGCATTTGATAATATATCCATAACGCAATCTAACCTCACCACCAGGTTTTAAACGGAAAAACTTTTTGGGTGGATCTTCCATAAAATCATCCTGTTCAATATATAGTTCTTTTGTAAAAGGTAGTTTTCGGGAGCCAAATATATCGTTATAAGGATGGAATGGCGCATCCATTTCTTCATCTTTATCAGGGAAATTTTCAATAATTACCTTAAGTGGTTGTAATACTGCCATAACCCGGGGGGATTTCTGATCCAGGTCTTCCCTAACACAAGTTTCCAGAGCACTCATTTCAATATAGTTCTCTTTTTTTGTGACACCGATACGATCACAAAATTCACGAATAGCTGAAGGTGTATAACCTCTTCGTCTCATTCCCATCAAGGTTGGCATTCTAGGATCATCCCAGCCATTTACCAAACCTGTATCTACCAATTCATTTAGTTTCCGTTTACTGGTGACGGTATAATGCAAAGCCAGTCGTGAAAATTCAATTTGCTGGGGATGACAGGGTGAGTCAGTATTGTCTAAAACCCAATCATACAATGGTCTGTGATCAGCAAATTCAAGAGAACATAATGAGTGCGTGATACCTTCAATCGCATCAGATAGGCAATGGGTAAAATCATATAAAGGATAAATACCCCATTTGTCACCGGTACGATGATGCGATACTTTCAAGATTCGATAGATAACAGGATCACGCATATTGATATTTGGAGATGCCATATCAATTTTTACTCTAAGCACATGTGCACCGTTCTCATGTTTACCGAGTTTCATCTCTTCGAACAGTTCCAGATTTTCAGTAACCGAACGGTCCCGATAAGGGCTGTTGACTCCGGGCTCTTTAAGAGTGCCTCTTTGTGCCTTAATCTCTTCCGGTTTTAAACTGCAAACATAGGCCTTGTTCCGCTTAATTAATTGAACTGCAAATTCATACAATTGATCAAAATAGTCGGATGCATGTCGCAATCTGTTTTCCCAGCCAAATCCGAGCCATTTGACGGAGTCTATAATTGAATCAGTATACTCTTTACTTTCTTTACTAGGGTTGGTGTCGTCAAATCTCAGATATGTTTTTCCGCCATACTGATTGGCTAACCCAAAGTTGATGCAGATAGACTTTGCATGTCCGATATGTAAAAAACCGTTTGGCTCAGGTGGAAAACGGGTAATAATCTGTCCTTGATTTTTACCAGCTTCGATATCAGCGGTAATAATTTGTTGGATAAAATTTAATGGTGAGGAATGATCTTTCTTGTCCATTTTAACCTTGTTTACTTCATATGTTTACTGATTTACGATTCAATAAATCATTGCTGAGAAATTAAAAAGTCTGGTGTATTTTGAGATGAGATTTGATTTTACCTGCCTTGGCGAGAAAAAAAGATTCCTGTCAATCAGCCATGTTGCTTAATATATCCAAAACGCTTAATATCATCAAGTGTAATGGGTATAATTTGGGAATTTTCTTATTAAAACAGGAGATCCGGGGGATGTGAACTATATCTCCAGTTTACTAAGTTCTTTAAATAGTATTTCAGCTGATTTTGTTTTAATTTCAAGCGTTTGCTTTAAGTAGAGATCCTGAATTTTCAGAACTGAGATTAGGGTTTTCATCGGGATTTTTTCATATATATCCGCAGGGTGTACATCCAGTAACCATAATAATTTAATCATGGCTGGGGTTACAAGGTTTGTGGTATTTTGGGCACATGACTGACAGATTAGTCCAGATTCAATAACATCTAAATAATACATATTTTTACGAAATATTGTTTTGTTTTGTTGAGGTTTTAGGGTAGGCAGAAAACATGATAAACATAGGTCATAATTGATTCCAAAACCAATATTTTTAATAAGCTTGTCAATAAAGAATACCATTTGGTTGATTTCAAACTGATTCTGCCAATCAGTTTTTACATAATTGTTTAAAAGTGCTGTTAAATCCTTAGCCGGATTTCCGGGCTTAGCTATTTGACGGATGGTTTCCAGAAAATAGCAATGGAATAAAAAGTGCAAATAGGAAAAACGGTCTATATCAAGCAAAACAATTTTTTGAGAACTGTATATTTTAATGAAATCATTCCTCTCTTGAATTTGAAAATCAATATCTATATAATCACCCAAATGAAACGGGAAACTGGTTTGTTTTCCAATTTTTTTGCCGCCATATATTGTTGCGGATAAAAGACCATAATTTGAGGAGAGCAAATTGACAATTAAATCAGAATCCCGATAAGGAGTGTTTGACAATATAAAAACGGATTCTTTTTCAATTTTCATGAGCTTTTAAAAGGAAAAATTTATAAATACTATTGAATGACATCGTATTCGTATTAACTGTTAATTTCAAGCATCCCGGTTAAGGATTAATTCCGAGTTTAGAATTCAGACAATCCAGGCGTTTGGTTTTTAAGATTAAAAAAGGTTTGTAAATATGCAATGGGAATCTAACCACTACTATTCACTTAAAGAAGCAGATCCAATGTGTTTACAGATTGTGATCAGCTTATTAAAGGCATACCCCTTGACCAAAGGTTGTCTGGATACGCTGGGGATCAAACTTCAGGAAAAATTGGCTTTTGGATTTTTTAATATCGGTAAAGATATTATCACTGAAGGTGACTCAGGTAGAGATATTTTCCTGCTTTGTACGGGTAAAATGGATGTAATCGTAAATAATCAAGTGGTTGTTAAGATGGAATCTCCCTCTTTGGTTGGGGAAAAGGGGATCATTTCTGAAAACTCGAAACGGGCAGCAACAATCAAGATCACAGATAAAGATGAAGCGCTGGTGGTAAAAATCCCGATGGGAAGCTTCCTGAGAGACTTTAATGATACTTCAATTAGAGATGATCAATTTACCCAGGTTGAAAAAATTTACCAAAATTTGTTTCAGGGTATACAGGAACGATTGTTTGATTATATTTATCTTCAGAAAAGTTTGTGGGAAGAAACAAATTCAACTTTAGAATTACTCAATACTCAGATGTTAGCCAAATCCCTGGATAATCAGAAAGATCCAGGTTGGGAGCCAGAAATTTGGAGTATAGTACAAAAACATTTAAAGCTAAAGCTTGGTTTAACCTGGCCGGCCAGTGCTCCTTTAAATATTGCTAATTTAAGGATTGGGGTTTTAAGATTTCTGGATAAGAAGTTTGCCAGTCTCGATGTTACAAAATCACATACCATCAAACAGATGGAATGGCGTAATTTTCTATTAAGTGTCAGTGAACGTGTTTTAAAAAGCCTGCCAGAAAACAAAAAATTATTTCCTCTACCTCAATTGGAACTTTTTAATCCCAGTATTTACCGAATGCGATTAATTGACCTTTTGAGGAAACTGGAAAAACGTTTTGAGAAAGCCAAAATAGAAAAAATGGTACCAGGGCATAATGATTTTTTTGGTGTTGGTGATAGAAGTAATGAGTTTAATTTAATCAATTATCTGGCTAACTTTTATAAATATTTTAGGACAAAAAACCCCAGAAGAATTCAGGCTCAAATTGCTCAAAAGATAGCGTCTATTGCGGCTGAATGTGAAAATCAATTTAATCAATCAGCTGTTAAAATGCAGAATTTTATTACGGATGTTAAAAAAAGGAATATTGCGACTAAAAGTGAAGCTACGGAAAAACAAATTGATATGTCAAAAATTAATAAACTGGTGCTGATACTGCAACGAGGAATGGAAATTTATAAAGACAATGCTGCGACATTTTTTTCAGGTGAAATTGGAAAGATCAAATTTGACCCTAATAAATTTCCAACATTTTCGACTTTTCAAGTGACAATGAGGTCTCAGGCCTTGAGAAAACAGATGCATAGTAGTTTTCTTTCTGTCTTAAAGGCCTTTAAGTTCCAAAAAGATATATTGACTAATGAAAGTTTGCATTCTCTTTTTCATATTTGTTTGATTGAAAAAAATGATACGATTTTACCTAATGAAATATATGCTAACTATTGGTTTACTTTTTCTGATCAAATTAAACTAAAATACGAAAATGAAATTTTATTAGATTCCAATCCCGGTATGGAAATTGGGGGTGAATATTGGGGCCTCCAAAAACAAAAAGGTGAAATAGAAACTGATTCCAAAGTTTCGCTTCAGGCTGAAAATACAAGTCTGATATTAATTTTACCGATTATTAATCTTCCCTGGACGAGTAATCAGAGCCCAACCAATCAGATCCTTATTGAAGAGTATTTACCGTTAATGCAGTGGTTATTTGATAAACAGATTGAACAGTTTGTGTTTTTAAAGGAGATGCGGGATCAGTTTGTTCAACAATGGTTGGAAATGAAAAAAGTTCTGGAACTGTCACAAAAAACAAATCAGTTTGAACAAAAAGCATTACGATTGCCAAGAGAGGAAGGGTTTCAAATATCCGCCTGGTTGAAGGATAACTTGGGACTAAATATCGATCAGAATGAAGCTATGATTTCAAACCAATTGTCAAAACGAATCTATAATTTTGTACTGCGCTCAACCAGCTCTGACAAACCAGATCTTTCCATTGAACAATGTGGTAACCTGGCTTATACTAAATGGCGAAACATTTTATTTGAAATTGTCGGTCAAATATCATCCTTAAACAAAATTGTAAGAGCTTTGCCAAATAATCCACCAGTACCTGCATTTGATCGCTTAGCCAAAAAATTAACACCTATTTTATCGCATATTTTGGAGGATACCTGGAAGAAACAAAACCCGATTCTTTCCGGTAATCCAGGCTTAAATATCCTCTCGATATTACACCCGGATAAACATAATAATAGTCAGGATATTATTAAATTATACCAGTCAATATTTGAAATAGTTTCCGAACAATCATATCAATTATTGCTTGAAGTTAAGCAGCAAAAAACTTTCCTGGAAACAATGAAAGATAAATATTCTCAATTAGATACTACATCAGCTTCTGAGGTGAGTAAAATAGATATGATTCATGGTTTGGTAACCAGATTGGTCGCTCAATTGAAAAAAGCTTCTTGAAAATAGGATTGATAATCGGTATTTTAAAACGATGAAAAAAAATATTATGGCTGCAAACAATATCGATGTAAAAATCGAAAGCTTTTTGGATAGACAAAATAAAATTGGTATTGACCTGGATAAGCGGCATGCTCGTGAAAACAAGACATTAAAAGATCTGGTGCAGACTTCAGAACCACTTTCGAAAGATATTGTAGAAGTCTTTTTCGATGGTGCCCATCAAGCATTATTAAATGACCGCGCCGTAGATGAAATCAATACTGTTCTTCATGGTATTTTAGAAAAAGTAAATGACTTCCCGCTGATTAAACGATTTTTCATTTTGAACACCATGAATTTTTTTAGTAGCAAAATAAGCATTGGAAAACTTGTTCCTGCGCTCATGGTAATGTCTGGAAATGACCAGAAAAGAATTATCTGGGAATTTGTTTACCCAACTTTTTTGACCATTAATAACAATGTGGAAACATTGGTTTCAACTGATGACATTTTTGATAAAAAAGACCTACATATTGAAAGAGGAAGTCTTTATTTATTCGGGGCAGATATTGCCAAAGTAATTGTTAATTTGTTTAAACCCGAATACTTAAATAAGCTGGGTTCAGTCAGGTCCGTTATTGAACAGATTATGTTGGTCATAAAGCATGATAAAAAAGCAAATCCGGCTTTTAAAAATATTGTTGATGATCAGCAATGCATTTCTAAAATAGTTTTGAAATTCATAGATACAATTCAAACCCATGATACTTTGTTTGATTACTCTCTAAAACGTCATGAGTTCTATAAATTATTCCTGCTGAAACTTACTACCAAGGATCGATTTAAAAAACTGAATCCCTTTCAAATTAGTAAAATCCTGGCTGGATGTATTGTCACCAATAATCAATTGAGACCCGATACAGCTCTGATTCAGGCAATGCTTAGTGAAAAGGAGCATGGATCAAAAAACACCTTTTTAGCCAAAAAAGCTTTTTTCAATCAAATTTCCCCCTCAAATATATACACGCTTATTGGGCAAGTATTGGTACAGATTCAATTAATTTCTAAAGAAAACCTTTCTGAGGAATTTATTGAAGTTCAGAAAATGTCGGTAAAAACTATCCTGAAAAAAATCTGGACAAATGTAACGGACGTACTTGAATCCGGTACTGCTTCAGCGTCTGACCCGGTTTCAAATTTATTTTCGCAGATTACCAATACATTTAAGACCTTTCAACTGTCTGAAAAGAAAAAATCCCAAAAAGTTGCCAGAAGAGAAAAAAGTCAAAAAAAATCTGGATATCAGGCAGATCAACCCATTGAAAAAGATCAGAATTGCCTGTCACAGCTTCAGAAACATTATACCCTTGTTGACCCGGATATATTAGCTTTTAGAGGGAAACATGAAGGTGCCAGTCAGAAAGATTATGGGTATAATATTCGCTTATTTAAACAGGATGATATTGCCATAATAAATTTTAACAAATGCTTTAATCGCTTATTTCAGAGTCAAAGCCAGGATGAGTTGTTCAAACAAATTTCCTTTAAAGGTCAAAAACGAATTTTAGAATTTGCTTCAGCCTATATTTTTGATAATTACTTGTTTTGTTTTGGAACCACACATACCAAACAGCCGGGAGAGCAATTGATTCAGGAAAAAGATATTTTTCCTTATGCATTATTGTTTGAAAAAGGAGCAGAAAAACAATTTGGGAGGATTCTAAGCCGGGAAGTGGAGATCGATGGTAATAAACAAATCTATAACGAGAAACCCATGACCGGGGATAATATGATCATGTACTATGAAACCCTTTATTACATCCTCCATTTAATGCCGGAAAAGCACTGGTTGGCTGAAGATAGCCAACGTTGTCTATATTTTCTGGTTAGTGAAATACAGAAGCAGATGAAAAACAACAAATCAATGATGTATAGTGAATCATTGTTGCATTAACGGAATGCTATCATTCACTCAGTTGTGCCTCTCGATATATACCCTCCATCCTTTTTTGTCTGAACTCGCCAGTGAAATTAGTTTGGAATAAGGTTTGATAAGATAGTCTGCTTCAGGACTTAAAACTACTTGATTGGCGGATATGTCTTTTACTCTTTTTAGATCGATAACAGAATCTGTAATTTTTGGTTCCAACTGTGCTCTTCGAATAACTTCAGCTTTTCTTACATATGTGTTTCCGGTTTCTTCTAAAATTCCGATGATCATTTTATCCAATTCTTTAGTACCTTCCAACAGTTCAGAAAATGGTTTATTGATATAGTTTGATGCGATGGGATTTAGGTGAAAGAGCCGATCTTCCAGATTTATAATTGTATCAACAACATGAGTAACCCCCAGTCCATGAGCTCCATTTGATAACATGATTTGGTATATTTCATCCAGAGGGATGATCTCTTCGATATCTGAATGTTTTAATGTTTCTTCATATTTTTGATTCAGAATTTCGACGATCTTATATGCCCGCTTGTTTAATTCATTGATTGACATGGCTGTTAGCACTGTTCGGGCGTCTATTTCATGATAGGAGCGTTTGGAGTCGATTTCAGCTAAAATCATTATTTTATTGGCTTTTTTAATACCTGCTTTGAGCAATACACTGCGATTAACAAAATCTCCCCGGACAAGTTTAACACGTGAATCTTCTTTAAATTGATCATTAAATGTGTTTACGGCATCAGGTGTGATATCAGCTACAATCACTATTTGATCCCATTCTGTCTCCCGACTGTTGTGATGTTTGAGCATAAAGTTAATCATATCGGGTAGGTGTGTTTTCCATCCGCAGATTAGTAATATAGAATCTGTTCTTGTTTTTTTATAGGGGGCTTGGCGTTTATTGTGTTTGTAATCAACTAACATTGCATCTAGTGCTTCATGTTCAGCTGTTTGTAGCTTGGATAGTTTTTTCTGATTTTCCAGTAACAGTGGAGATTTATTTTCATATAGAATATTGATTAAATTAATAATTGCTTCATCCAATTGTAATGATTCAAAAAGGTACCTGTTATTTTTATAAAATACACCACAAACTTCATCATTGTATTCATACAATTCAATTTCTAATTCCTGAAGTTGTTTAGATAAATGCTGATGATGTTTATATTTAGGCGTAATTTCTGTTAATTTTGATGCAAGAAATTCCTGGTCAAAGGAAAAACCTTTTCCCTCATTTTCTTTAATTCTTTTTTGATACCAGTAATTAATTGATTCAGGGTTAGTTTGAATATAAATTAATGAGCTGTTTTCCTTGATAGTATAGTTTGGTGTAGGATTGATCATCGGAAAATTACTTCGCATGTTCTTAATTTCCATCAATTTTTGGATCGCCAGTTGTATGGAAACTGATTTTTGAATGTCATGCATTTTCTCCTGCTTTAGCCAGGCAAGATCCCCTGAATTTTCAAGCATCCCTATAACTAAAATATCGTTGTAATCCTGGGTTAATTCTACGAAAGTCTTCCCAATATATTTATCGGGCAAATCCAGAATCTGTAACAGTCCGGATTTGTTATTAAATAAGATGCGTATGATACTGTGTAAACCCGATAAAAGTGCCAGGTTTGAAGTTAAAGCGCGACAAGTATAGCGATTTGTAATGGTTTCTTCAACATTAGCCCTGGTTAATGAAGAACCAAATTCAGGTTGAATAATCTCAGCAATCGTAAAAATTTTTGGATTTAAACGCTCAACTGCTTTAGCGGCTTGTACTGTTTTAAAATCAATTTCATCCGCTGATTTTCCTGATTCTTCATCAGCCAGAATTAAAGCTTTCTCAGCTGATTCAATACAGATATTATGTAACACTTCAGTATTGGTGTAATTGCCTCGAAAATAATATAAATCCTGAAGGGCTGGGTATTGCCTCAAATTGTTGATTTTATTGATGTCTACATTATTGACCAATACCAGATATTTAGAGCTTTGTTGATGTAACTTTAATATGTTGATTAACAGTAATGGCATATCTGGTCGCCAGCCAAAAATCACCATATGATTTTGCTTGTTTTTCAAGGGAACTAACCCTAGCGCTTTTTTACGATTTTTTTCCACCAACCAGCTGGTAATGTTACCGGTTAATATCCCGGAGTAGCCGATCCCCATAAACATAATGGCAACCGCTGCCAGTTTTCCCAGGGTTGAGAAAGGAGACATATCCCCATAACCGACTGTTGTAACCGTTACGACAGTAAACCAGAGAGATTGAAAGAAATCACTAAATTTTGAACTCTGTTGGCCAGATTCGATTGAGAACATCAATACAGCGGCAAATATTAAAAAAAACAGGAAACCAGCTGATGCCAGGAAGAAACCATTATTCCTCAATCTACTGAGAAAGGATCTTGTCTTTACTAGTATTTTTTTCATAAATCTGTATTTTTTATATTTTTAATTCAGTAAAAATTGAACTTATTATAGAAGGAACACAGATACCTGTAAATCTTTCAATATATTGATAATGCTATTTTTAAAAACCAAAGCCTATTGACGCTGATATTAGCCAGTGTTCGAATTCAATTTTTTCCACTATTGCCTCTTTGTCATCAATTGCCCCTCTCAGATATCGAATACTGGTATCAAAAACCATAAATTTTTCACCGCCATAAAATCCAAAAGCAGCTGAAGTAACAGGTGTTTTGGTAGAAGATTCATGAGTGGTTTTGTCGATATTATTTCCAGAAGCTGTATATCGGTTTTCCTCAATGGTTATATTTTGCTCGGCATACCCTACTGATACATAAGCGGTAATGAAATCAAATGGACCAGGTTCTGTAGAACTAATTGTTTGGTAATCCAACAAATAGACCAAAGAAGGTGCCTTATATTCTCCTGTGATTGTATAATTTGAAACTGAATTATCTGTTCTAGTCAGGGAGTTTTTGTTATGATATTCAAATTCGGGAATTACAGTGTAGCGTAATCCCCACTGTTGATTGAAGAATAGAGAGGCATCCCAAACAATCTGGCTGGTATCACTAAGGTAAGTTCCTCCGATTAAAGAATAGTGAACAGCAAAACCATTTTGGCAAGTGAAGCCAAGGAAAAAGAGCACTGACAGCAAAATTAGTTTGATTTTAGGAATCAGTTCAGAAAGAAAGCGCATTATTATGAAATTTGATAGATCCGCCATGTTATTATGAAGACCTGATTTAATTGTTTAAGAATTTCTGAATGAAGACGATATCGTAGCTATCAACAGTGTTAATGTTAGAATTTATCATTGTAAATAAGTGTTTAAATAACAATGTGTTTCACTTTTTTTATTAGTTCATGATCCAAAAGTTGCTGAATAATTTCTTTGTTGACCGCTTCATCAACGACGACCAAGGCCATGGCCTTGCCACCTTTTTGATTCCTGGAAAGTTCAAATTGCTGAATGTTGATATTATTCTTTGCCAGTAAAGTGCCCACAAATCCAATAACACCGGGTAAATCTACGTTTTCAATAGCTAATATCATGCCGTGTGGTTCGATTTCAAAAACAAAATTATTGATATAGCTCAGTCGTTGGATGTTACTTCCAAAAACCGTACCACCAATGCTTAACTGCGAATTCTCTCCTTTGATTGAGATTCGTATGGCAGATTCATAATTGGAAAAATGCTTGTCTTCTTTTTCTGAGATTTCAATATATTTTTCAGCTGCAATTTGTAAAACATTGACATAGGTTACACCAATATCGACGGTTTGACTTAAAAACTCTTTTAAATAAGATAGCTTGATTAATGCCCAGTCTTCCGAGTGTAAATCCCCGTGATATAAAAATTTAATGTGTTTAGGCAGTAAATTTTTATCAATAAACTGACGACTGAATGATCCTAGTTTCCCTGCTAGCTCGGCATATAGCTGTGTTTTTTGACCATGTATCGTGTGGACTTCAGGAAGATTAATTGGAGAGCTGACGATGCCACCCTGTAAGGCTTTGATGGTATTTTCCGATACTGATTTAGCAATCCTGATTTGAGCTTCAACAGTAGAAGCACCAATGTGGGGGGTCATGACGATATTATCAAAGTTTTTTAGCGGATGCTCAATAACGGGTTCAATATCCCAGGTGTCAATACCTCCACCCGCAATTTTTTCTGATTTCAATGCTTCCTGCAGTGCTTGTTCATTAACCAGTCCCCCTCTGGCTGTGTTGATAATAATGACTCCCTTTTTCGTTTTATTAATTTCCGGGGTGTCTATCATATTGATTGTTTCCTGATTTTTTGGAACATGGAGGCTGATAATATCAGATTGTGTCAGTAAAACGTCAAATTCAACCGGTTTAGCCTGATGTTTTTCACAATAGGATTTTGAAACATATGGATCGTAAGTTAACACTTCGCAATCAAAAGCATTTAAAAAACGGGAAACACGGTGTCCGACGTTTCCCAATCCAATTAATCCAATTGTTTTCCCTTGCAATTCAGTACCGGTAAACTCATGACGGTTCCAAAAGTTGCTTTCCATACTTTTATGGGCATTCGTTAATTTCCTAATCACCGCCAGCATTAGCATTAAGGTTAATTCTGCTGCAGAATTAGTGTTTTTCCCGGGAGTATTGAACACTAATACTCCTTTTTGAGTTGCGTAATTGACATCAATATTACCGATGCCTACTGCAGCTCTGGCGATAACAGATAATTTTTTCCCTTTTTCAATCAGGGCTGCGTCAATTTTTGTTTCAGAACGGCTGATAATGCAGTGGTAATTTTCAATAATCTTTAAAACCTGTACATAGGGTAGATCCGGTTGATAATCAATATCCAGATCTTTTTCTTCTTGAAATCGTTCCAATGCAATAGGATTAAGTGCGCCGGTAATCAATACTTTTTTCATGGTTTAGTGCCTAAAAAAAATAAAATGATAAATATCCTAAAAATTGCTTGAAGACTTTTTAGTTTAGGGGGGATGTAAATACTACCCTAAAAATTTCAATATAACGAGTGTTGTTCCAAAATAGCTAAGCAAACCCAGGTTATCAATGGTAGTCGATACAAATGGGCCTGTTGCCACTGCAGGATCAATATGCAGCCGTTGGAAAATAATTGGCATCAGTGATCCAATTGTTGCTGCAATGATCATTGATGATAACATACCAATGGCTACACTGATGCCGATAATGGAGAAATCCTGGAATTGTAATGCTGAAACAATACCAAGCAGGATTCCAAAGAAAATCCCGAGTAATACACCAATGGAAACCTCCTTGATTAACACTTCCCAAAGCTCGGTGACGAGAATTTTCCCCGTTGCCAGTCCTCTAACGACAATAGTAGACGACTGGGAAGCAATATTTCCCCCCATTCCGGCGATAATTGTAATAAATGCCATTAATTCAATATGGGCAATTTTTGTAGAAAAAAACAGATTAGATTGAATGGTTAGCATGCCGCCAATAAATGAAACTAATAGCCACGGCATCCTTCTTAAGAAACCTTTATAGGGAGATTGTAATGAGAATTCTTCTTCAGTGGTACCAGCCAGTTTCATGATATCTTCAGTGGCTTCTGAGCGAATAATATCAATGACATCATCCACTGTAATAATCCCTACCAGTTTGTGTCTTTCATCTACAACGGGGACAGCCATAAGGTTGTAGCGCTCCACCACTGAGGCTACCTTTTCCTGATCCATCGTTACTGGAATCGATATGATCTCCTTTTGCATGATATCTTTCATGGCAAAATGGTTCGGTTTGGTTAGTAAGTCCCTTAAAGATGAGACTCCAACCAGATGCTGGTGATCATCGATTAAATATAAATAGTATATTAACTCCGCGTCATGAGATTCTTTCAAGGCATTAAAGGCCTCCAAAACAGTCGCTTTTTCATGAATACAAAAATACTCGGTGGTCATAATCCGACCAGCTGCTTCATCATTGTACCTTAACAATGAAGCGGCTTCCACCGAATCTTCTATTTTCATATTTGAAAAAGCACGATCTTTTAATTCGTCAGGTAAAACCGAAATAATTTTAGCAGAATCATCCGGGTCCAGATCTGCGAACAATGGTGCGAATTGTGAGTCATCCAGTGATTGGATAAGATTCCGAATTTCGTCATCTTCCATTTCATGCAGTATTTCGCTAAGATTGGATAGTTGGCGAACCTCATTCAAAAAAGCTTCGTTATAATCTTCATCAATATGTGAAGTGAGGTAGGCGATATCTGTCGGAAATACCCCTTGCAAAAAATTTTTTAACTTATCGGTATCTTCTTTTTGGATAAAATTTTCGATTAATTCGATTGTTTTCCCGTAATCTCTTAACATATGCTCTCTTTATCAATGTGATATAAGGTACTATCTGTGTCATCAATTGATTTGTATTCCGCTGTCTTTGAGACGTATAAATAAATATCTAACGGTGTAAAATTGATATATTTGCAGTTTTTATAAACTTTAGCTAGCCAGGAAGTTAAATAATGCAGAATTAATAGCTGGTAATCGGGTTTTCTGATGAAATCAGTCCTCCCCCGTATTTTTAAATGAGGGAGGAATGAGCGAGAGCAAAACGGGTTTCAGTCTAAATGTTATACTGTTGATGGATTTGATCGGTTAGAACCAAAAGAGATAAATATATTTTTTCGTAATTAATCCGGGCTTGAATTTCATCTTTTTGAGCATCTGATAAATCCTGCCGAACCTGGGCAACTCGAAAACTGGTGCTATTCCCCAGTTTGAATTTTTCCGTTTCCTTATTCATTAGATCTTTAGCTAAATCTGTGCTGATTTCTGCTAATTTAATACCCTCTTTTGCCAATTCCAGGTTTCTTAATATACCCTGTAATTGAACTTTTATTTCTGTTTGCCTGTTTTGAACATTTACCATCAACTTAGCATGTTCTAAAGCTGCTTTGTTAATTTTCTGAGGCGTTATCTTGTCATTAAAAGGGATCGACCAGGTTAAACCAACATAATAACCGTGCATTTTCGTTTTTGAAAAACCAGCTGTGGTTTCAGTCAGTGATTCTCCATAACCATTCATGGTATATTGCAGCGATAAATCCAAATTATTTTCATTGGCATCTTCAGCTGCTAATTTATCTAACCCGTTAGACTTGATATCGGCCTGTAAAATCTGTAAATCAGGGTCTTTTTTGAATGAAAGCTCTAATAGTTCATCATAGCTTTGTTTAACAGGATGAATAGCCAGCTCTTCTGTCGGTAAATAACCGAAAGGAAAATCTTCCAGATTTAAGGCAGCTTTGATCTGATCTTCTATCTCTTTTTTGGCAATTTTTTCGGCTAATAGTAACTGTTTTGCTCTGGCCAACTGGCTTTCGCTTTGTTTTACTTCAACAATATCCAACAATCCAAGGTCATAACGGACTTTATTATCCTCTAAAAACTGTTGGGAAAGAACAACGCTGCTTTCTAACGTTTCTATTGTTTTTAATACTCCAACCAGGTCCCAGTATATTCCTGCGATGGTGGACAATAAACTCAGGGTTTGTTTTTTATTACCTAATTGTGTTTGTTCCAAACCGATAGTGCTTTTAAATTCAGCCAGTTTATTAATATCTCCCCAACCCTGGTAAAGCGGAATTGATACAGCGGCTGTAAGGTTCCCTGAATGGATTTGATCACTCCCGGATTCCCAACCTTCGACAGAACTACCCTTATCAGCAACTGAACCGGTAGTGGTCTCACTCTGTGTGTCTGAAAGGGTCAAGCTGTATTGAATGCCATTATCGATCATTTGCTGCCAGGAAGTACTCAATGTTGTTGTATTGGTATTTGAAAGGCTTAAATAGGGACTGCTTCTGTATTGATCATCAAGATCGGAACCGGTCTTTGAGATCGTTTTACCCAGGCCAACTGAGTTGACCAATTTAGGGTTGTAAATTTCCTTATTGGCTGCCAAGGCTTCCTGTGCAACTTGTTGATCAATAGCAATAATTTCCATAGTAGGTGCCCGATCCAAAGTCAGGGCTAAAATGGCTGACATATTGACCTTGACTACTTTTTGACCGTCCTGCTCGGAAAATTGGAAGTTTTTTAGTAAGTCTGGATCAATGCTATTGGACTGTCCAAAAAGAAAATTGGCAGTTGATAAGTAAAAAAAGCTCAAGAAACTAAATAAGATGATTTTTTTTATTTTCTGAAAAAGTACTTTTTCCATTTTTAGACCATTTGAAAAAGAGTTTTGATGTTGGAGATATTTGATTTAAAAATACAAAATCAAATTGTAAAATTACCCATAATTAAATGAAATTATGATTTACAGCAAGAAAATTGCTGCCACGTATCGGTGTAATATTGACATTCAAAGACTATAGACGAATCTTTTTGCTCAATAAGTTTTAATTAAAGTTATCTGATTTTTAAAACCTTTCCAATGATAGGAAAAAAAAATCCCTTTCAAACTAATTTATGAGTGTTGCAGAAGAATCGTTTAAAAAGGAGTAATTATTAAAAAATTGAAACCTTGTTGATGGCATTAAAACTATTTTTTTTATTTTTTACAGATTTAATTTGATCAATGGTTTTAAATGGATTATTAAAGTTTGCCGGGTATAATTCATTGCGGTGTTGTTAAAAAAAGTAATAAAATGTAACAAATTAAAAAAAATTCTATTGATATTTTACATAAATTTTTATGCTGGTTCCGTCTTCAGTACTGAAATTTAAGATTTCCTGATCCTCACCAATAGACATTTTAGGAATACTGTTAAGTATTTCCTGAAGATTTATCCCATTCATTTCAAACTCTGAAATTTTGTCTTTGGTTACCATATTGAGCATAAATCTAGCAAATTCTACCGGTAAATTAAGCTTAATCAGCTCACAATCTGTACTTTTAATCTCTATGATAATATTCCCTTCATTGAGATCCTGGTTACTTGACTGTTCAATTTTATTGATGGATTTTGGTACCTTTGAAGATTCTTTGCCATGAATGGCATTCAACAATCTTTCACCGTCGTCGGCTGATATTTTTCCTTCTGATATCATTTCCAGTATTTTTTCAGTTTCAGTCATAGCATTCCTCCTTATATAGTATATTGATTCAATCGCTCTACTTCAGTGCTTTGATTAGCCTTTCAGCTTCATCTATATTGATTTTACCATCCGAAACCATCTTTAATATCATGGCGACTTCATTTTGGTGTTTTTCTGATTTTGGTTCCTGTTTTTCAGCATTGGGTTCACCGTCGATATCATCTTTATACGTATTAAACCCGGAAAATACATCCTTGATCATTGGCATGAAATCTTTAAATGGGAAAGATTTGATGGTTGGCATCTTCTTTTTGATATGAATCTTGTCTTTAGGAAAGGTTCCTTTAATATCGGTGTCACTACTCAAACTGGTGATATAGATATGACGATCATTATGGTAACTGTGAACATTTAGATAAATATCCCCGGATACAGAGTTAATTTGGATGTCATCTTCCAGTTCAAAATCTGCGTTGATATAAATATCTCCAGAAACTCCTTTGTGACTGAAACCTTTTAAGTGGCCTTTTTCAATTAAAAATCGCCCACTGACACCTTTGCTTTTTATAAATCCATTTACTTTTTCAATCCTGGTATCACCACTAATACAATCTATTTTAAGGGTATTGCACTGAATATATCCAATTTGAATGTCACCATTAACGGTTTTAAGCTTGCCATCCAATTTAATAGCATTAATGTCAATATCACCATTTACTGTAACAATGTTTCCTTCTACTGAAATGTTTTTAGGGATTTTTAACACTAATGTGGTTTCTAGCTCATCGTTGAAGAAGCTCATAGCCATCGGTAAAATGCTCCAGTCTTTTTCTTTGATTACCAGTTTGTCTTCCCAAAAACTAATATCAAATAACTCACCAGAGGTTTTTTTTCTAAGTTCCTTAAAATCAATTTTCATATCTTCTCGCTCTTCTTCTTCGATTTCGATACTTGTTTTGTTCAGTTTGATATTTATATCAAGATAGCTTTTTTCTAAAATAAAATTCATTTGATCCTCCGATAATTATTGGTTCATTTTTTTTAATTTATTCAACGCCACTTCAACATCAATTTCTCCTTGTTCCAGTTGCTCCAGAATTGAAGTATTGTCCTCTTTTGGCGTGTCCTGAACGCCAAGTGCTGTTTTAGTTTTTTTCAATAGATTTTTGATCTTGGGGTAAGAACAATTCATCAGTTTTTCACATTGCTTTATATTTCCCTCTGCATAAATAAAGACTTTGATAAAGCTGAGAAAGTCTTCCGGTACCTGTAGGTCACCATTTGAAAGACTGAATTGGCTCTTAACCTGAGTTTGGCATTTAGAACATTCCAGTGTGCGGATAAACATTTTTTCCTGGCAAACTGGGCATTTTTCAAGGGGTTTTGTCATAAAATTCTCCATAATTAAGTTGATAAATTAATGATTGTTAAAAAAAAAGACTTAGTCAATAAAAAGTGTTAATATAATTAATAAAAATATTATTAAACATTAAATATACTAATATTACATTGCTTAAGAACATGACATCATTAACTTCACATTTTAAACCCTGATGAAATTAGCGATAATTGTTTCCTGGGACGTTACCCGTGATTTGTACCATAGCAATTTACAATTTCGTTGCCCTTATCTGTATGTTGAGCGAAGTCGAAGGACTACAAAACGACGTTTACCGAGCGAAGTCGAGGTATCGTTCTTTGCTCAGAGAATCGCAATTTCAGTGCTCAGTAAACTGTGTTCTGCAAACTGAATAAAGAATTAAAGATTAACTGAATAGTTACTAATTATCAAAGATTTTTGACAAACATTATGTTGTGCTACCGCAATTAAACTCTTAATATTTTAAAAAGTGTCATTGAGTTTGTAAAAACGATTTTTGAAATTGTTAATAATTGGAAAAAATGAAATCTGAAATGATCATTAAATTCTGGTTTGAAGAGATTCCAACCCAGGCCTGGTTCAAGAAAGATGAAGCTTTTGATGTAGCATTAATTAATCGGTTTTCAGCCATTCATAAGGCTGCGGCCAAAGGAGAATTATTTAATTGGAGAGTAACTCCAGATGGGAGATTAGCTGAAATTATTATATTGGATCAGTTTTCCAGAAATATGTTTCGGAACACCCCAGAGGCTTTTTTTTATGATCCATTAGCTCTGATGTTGGCTCAGGAAGCAGTTTCCTTAAAACAAGATCAGGAAATATCTAAAGAAAAACGGAGTTTCTTGTATATGCCTTTTATGCACAGTGAATCTCTACAAATCCATGAAGTGGGCTTGGTACTATTTGCCGAGATGGGTAATGAGGGAACTTTGGAATATGAAAAGAAACATAAAGCAATTATTGAGAGATTTGGACGATATCCTCATCGCAATGAACTATTAGGGCGAGAATCCACTCCTGAGGAATTGGAATTCTTGCAGCAACCCGGATCTTCTTTTTAGTCTTTTTTGTAATCCGGTGGCACGAATCGGTAGTGTCCGGTGATTTTGAAATCGAATAACATATCTTCCAGTTTCGGTCCGATACCGATGTTATGCACCATTAAAGGTCGATTTCGACTGATGTTTTTCTGATCGCTGACAATACCAATATGGGGTAAATTTCCAGGTATCATCCAGGTGATCAGATCACCCGGATGATAATCATAAGGCTGATTTGATTTCCTTAATGTTTCCCCGAATCTTTTAAAATAGATCTGTAAATTCGGCACTCTTCTGTGATCAATATTTTTATCCGGTTTTTTTAAGCCCCAGATACGTTTGGAAGGATACAGTTTGAAGTTTTCAGACATATCTTCATGAACGGCTTTTTGTAGATCAAATCCAATCGCCCGATAAGATCGGATAATCACATCTGTACATACACCAATTCCTGCCGGGACATCTCCTCCAGGGTAAGCGATTGAATAATAGGACCCATCATACCGAACATCCTGAGTAGTGCGAAATAACGCTGCTTTAACAAGATCTTGTTGAAATTCCCCCGCCCAAATACTTACTGGAAATATGCAAATTAAAAATAGAATTTTAATGATATTCATTGCTGATCCAGTCGATGTTATTTAATAAGTAATGAGAATTTCTCTTCTAAATATAGGACAATTATGTCATTTAAAAAATTGAAATAAAAGCAGGATATTGGATTTTTTTATTTTGAAATTTGGAACACTGTTTTTATGTCAGTTTGTCAGGTTCCTTTGTTAGAATGATTCGTGTCGTTCGTAGATACAATTCTGTTGATACATTAATTAAATTTGGTGTAAATAAGCTTACAGAGAACTAAAAAACAGTAGTTGAAATGAATATTTTAGATTTTGTCGGAGAATTATTTTTAATCATAAAACCTTAATATCAGAATATTGACTTTAAAAAGAACAAGCATTATTGGTTCGACCTGGATGCACTTTCAAGAAAAAATAGTGTAATTTGTATTTCTTAAACTGCAATAATTTGTACGAAATATGACTAAATTAACGACCCCATTTGAGATCTATAAACTTCTGGATAAATCAAATTGTAAAAAATGTCATGAGAAGACCTGTATGGCCTTTGCCGGAGCAGTATATCAAGGTCAAAAACAACTCAGCGAATGCCCATTACTTGATCCAGCTATAATTGCACAATATAGTGAGTTAATTAAAGGGCATGACAATCCTGACCAGGTCATGGAAAAAGTAACAGCAGAATTAAAAGAAAAAATAAAACAAGTGGATCTCCCCGCTGTTGCTGATGATATTGGAGGAGTTTTTAAAAATGGGATGCTGTCAGTTAAGGCGCTTGGGAAAGATTTTTATATATACCCAAATGGAGACATAAGCTCAGAAATTCACTTGAATTCATGGGTGTTAATTCCTTTAATTGAATATATTACGCATCATCAAAAAGAAGCAATTACTGGAAATTGGGTTTATTATCGGGATTTGAAGAACGCTGCACCCAAAGATCTTCTCTTCCGACAGCAATGTGAAAAAAGGCTTAAAAAAATTGCAGACGCTTATACCGGCCTTTTCGAGGATATGATTCATGTATTTAATGGTGAGCAAATTGAGAACCAAAATCAGTCAGATATATCTCTGGTTTTATATCCCCTTCCTAAGCTACCCGTATTAATCAGCTATTGGAAAGCAGATGGTGAATTTGAATCAGATTTTGTTTTTTGTTTTGATTCTTCCGCAAATAAAAACCTGGATTTTGAGTCTATTTTTACAATCTGTGCTGGAATTGCTGCCATGTTTCAAAAGTTAAGTTTAAGGCATATCTAAAGTAGTGTTTCAACCTTAATCGCTTTTTTACTACATGTATTTAGAACCGGAAAAAATAAGGCTCTCGCCCGAGTCTTTCGATCGTCGTAACCGGTACCCGGTAGTCTGATCCAGAATCTCTGGGCTGAAAAATAGATTAATAGATTTTTATTTTGACCAAAACATCCTATGTATTTAGATTAGCAGTTATTTAAGGTCAAAATTTATTGAATTGATTGGTAAAATTGACGAAGCACGCATCAAAAAACGGTGACTCTGTTATAATTGTCGACCAACTGAGAATTAATATAAATTATATAGCAAAAAAATTATGGTGATCAAAAATCCAATTTTAATTGTCGATGATGAAGTTGAAATGAGAATAGCCATGTCGGCTGCTTTAAAAAAATGTGGTTATCCGGTTGAGCTTTCACATAATGCGATTGATGCCTTAAATAAATGTAAAAAAAATGATTACAGCCTGGTGATCACTGATATGACCATGCCAAAAAGAAGTGGTTTGGAACTGTTAAAGGATATCAAAAGTATCAACAGTAATATCCCGATTATTTTGATCACAGCTTATGGTACGATTGATACCGCAATATCAGCCATGAAACACGGTGCTTTCGATTATGTTCAAAAACCGTTCGATTTTGATACATTTATCTTTTTGATTGAAAGAGCCCTGGCTTTTAAACAGGAACAACAACTAGCACCGGCACCAGACAACAACGGGAACAAAAGTGGGAAAAAATCGACGGGAGATGGTGTTAAAAACAAAGCGTCTTATAAAGAAATTATCACAGATGACAAGGGAATGATTAAGTTGCTGGAAATTGCCAGTAGTATTGCTCCCAGTAAAGCTACCGTTCTCATTCAATCTGAAAGCGGGACGGGTAAAGAATTATTAGCCAGATATATCCACAATCAATCCGAACGAAATGATAAGGCTTTCGTTGCTATTAACTGTGCAGCTCTACCTGAAAACTTGCTGGAAAGTGAGCTATTTGGTCATAAAAAAGGTGCTTTTACAGGAGCCATCAATGAGCATCGTGGAAAATTTGAACAGGCGAATGGGGGTACTATTTTATTGGATGAAATCAGTGAAATGCCTTTATCACTGCAGGCAAAGCTTTTGCGGGTACTTCAAGAATATACGATTGATCGTGTTGGTGGTACTGATACGATCCCGGTGGATGTTAGGGTTGTTGCCACCACCAATCGAAATTTGTTAGAATGTATTGAGAATGAGACCTTTAGAGAAGATTTATATTTCAGACTTAATGTAATTCCACTGGAATTATCACCCCTACGGGAACGTAAAAAAGATATCCGAATTCTGGCAGATTATTTTGTTAATAAATTTTCTGAAATTAGTGATAAACCCCTACCAAAAATTCAGGAAGATGTCTTTAGATTGCTGGAAAACTATAATTGGCGAGGTAATGTTAGAGAATTGGAAAATGTCATCGAGCGTGCAGTACTCCTTTGTGATGGGAAATTTATTACCATAGCTGATTTACTGATGAATCCCAGTTCCATTACCAAACGTTCTAGAGAATCTGGTAAACCAGCTATTGTAGAAAGTAGTAGTACTTCAACTCGACAAACACTGGAACTTGAGGTTGGTGTATCCTTAAGTGAAGCGGAAAAACAGTTGATTTTTAAAACTCTGACTAAAACCAATGGTAATCGTACTAAAGCGGCTGAAATCCTGGGAATCAGTATTCGAACATTGAGAAATAAACTGAATGAATATAAAGAAGCCGGTGATCCATGTAATTACTAAATATACCATTCCCGGCAAAGCAATAACTATTAGCCGGGTTTGGCCATAAATTTTAGATAGCATCTTTTTTCAACAAACTGAACCAAACTGTCCAGCATTAATCCCAAACAGCCAATAGCAAAAACAATGGCCAGCAAACGGTCATATTCCAAGGTATCTCTGGCATCGTTAATGCTGTAACCTAAACCACTCGATACTCCCAAAAATTCTGCCGGAACCAATATTACCCAGGCAATACCTAAAGCCAGTCGTAAACCAATGATCATATAAGGCAAAGCAGAAGGCAGAATAATTTTGGTCAGCAATTGCCAATCAGTTGCCCCCTGGTTGATCGCCATGTTTATAAAATCTTTATTAACCCTGTTAACCCCCTGGGCGGTATTTAACAGGATTGGCCAAACACAGGCCACTGTTATCAGAAAATAGATAGAGGAATCAAAAGAAGCAAATACCAAAATAGCAATCGGCATCCATGATAGCGGACTGATCATCCTTAAGAACTGAATCGGAAAGTAAGTAATTTGCCAGATCAGTTTATAAAATCCGATCAACATTCCTATCGGTATTCCCAACACCAATGAAAAACATAAGCCAACAATGATTCTATTTAAACTGGCTAATACTGAATTCCAAAATAAATCATCAAATAGTAAGTGATATAAGGCCTTAAATGTTGCTTTGGGGTGAAATCCGGCAAAGTGCTGAAAATCAGGATGAATGGTCAGCAAGTATCCGGCGCCGGTCCAAATCAGTAAAAAAATTACACTTCCTGCAATTCCAAAAATTAATTTTTCTTTGAATGTGTGGTTTGAATCATTCATAATACGCTGAGATTTTAATTAAAAGCTATCATTTCTTCCCGGGACCAGGGTTTATTAATGTCTATTAGTGGAAACAGGTCGAACCCTCCAAGGTTCTTGATTGCTTCTTTTACAAAACGATCTTCGACCAAATCCTTGATGACAAACTGGCTGTCTAATTGATTTAAAAAGCTGTTACTCCCTTCAACTCTGGTCTTTTTCATGTTTTCAATAATTAAATTGGTAGCAGAAGGATAAGGGTAAGGTTGAAAATCAATACGATTGATTCCCCAGTCCGGATGACGTATCGCCTGGGGGCGTTGACCTGGTCCGTAAGTATTTAGGTCATATGCGCTTAAGGCTCTTTTTAAAACGGTTTCATTTTGGGGTAGTAATCGTAAACCTTGAGAGGATAATACTCTTGCTGCTTCTGTACGATTTTCATTTAACCAGGATTGAGCTCTGACAATGGCGTTAGTGACTTTACCTGTAAAAACGGGGCTTTCCTTTATGAGTTTATCTTTGGCAACCACGACACAACAGGGGTGGTTTTTCCAGATATCACCAACAAATCGAAAAATTTTGGCTTTTAACTTGATTTCAGATAAAGCATTAAAAGGCTCAGCCACAATAAACCCATCGATTTTTCTGCCAAACAAAGCGTTCGGCATTTCTGGCGGTGGTAAAATAAACAGGTTAACTTCATTGGGTTTTAACGCTTGTGATTGTGGTTTAATAACTGGTGTTAGGCCTACAGTTCTTAGTCCCATTTGAAGTATCATGTTGTGCATCGAATACCAATAGGGTACTGCAATTTGTTTCCCACCAAAATCACTAAAGTTATTGATTCCTGAATCTGCTCGAACAGTAATTGCACTACCATTGGTATGATCCCAGGCTAGAACTTTTACGGGCATTTTATTTTTATAACGCATCCAGATAGGGATAGGAAACAGCAGGTGCGTTATATTGAATCGATTTGCCATAAAAGACTCTGCCAATATTGACCACGTTCGTACCAATTTTGGTCGCGGTACTATTAATCCTTCATCTTGAAAAAAATTTTTGGCATAAGCAATCAATAAAGGTGCTGCATCAGTAATAGGTAAGTATCCAATTTTTAGGGTCCTTTGAGATTGGCTGAATCCTTCGGGAATATAAATTTGGCTGGTAAAACCAGTGGCAATTAATCCGGTTGACTGTTTTACAAATTTTCTGCGGGAAATTTTATGAGTCATTTTGTTTATCTGCCTAAGAAAAATATTTATTGGTCAGATTGGTATTGTATTATAAAACATTTCAAACAAATAAAGCAAATCCGTTATAAATGGAATGCCATTCCAAATTTTTTCAATAATTTGCGTTTTAATTTATCAAATAGTTGATGGGAATGTCTACGGGGGTATTCCAATGGTACATCCAAAATACTATCTATTTTTCCGGGATTGTTGCTCATGATGATGATTCGCTGTCCAAGCACGATTGCCGACTCGATATTATGGGTAACAAAAACACAGGTCATACCACTTTCCTGCCAGATATAAATAAGCTCATCCTGAAGTTTGCGTCGGGTATATAAATCCAGGGGTGCGAATGGTTCATCTAAAAGTAATATATCAGGACCTCCTACCAGGGCCCGGGCGATGTCCACCCTTTTGGCCATCCCTACGGATAACTCATGGGGGTATGAATTTCTATGGTTATGCAACCCTATCATTTCAATATATTGCGCAACCCGGTCATCCAAGTTTTCAAAGTCTTTACGAATTTTACAACCAAAGGCAATGTTTTCCTTGACACTGAGCCACGGTAATAATGTTGATTTTTGAAAGATGAGAGAAATTGAAGAGTCTGGTCCTTTTAGATTTTCACCGTCGATAAGAACTTGACCGGAAGTTGGTTTCTGAAGACCGGATAAAGTATTCAGCAAGGTTGATTTTCCACATCCGGATTCTCCTAACAAGACGATAAACTCACCTTTATTAATGGTAAAGTTTACATCTTCCAGAATATTCTCAGAGACATTATTATTATTTTGAGCAGTATAGTTGAGATTCAAAGTTTGAATCTTTGCCATGATCTATTTTAATAAAAATTGGGTATTAAATTTTTAATTAGTTAACTTCAAAAACTATATGGAAAATAGCATTTTGTACATTAAATAAAGGATTTTACACGTATTGAGAGGCGATCAAATTATTAATCGAGTATTACAATTCAATCATTTTTAAAAGAGTTTCAATTTCGTTTTGAATGATTTTTTGTTTTTCTGATTTTATTTTCAAATGACAAATTTTCTGGTAAATATCACTGGTAAATCGATTTAAATTTGTTGAGGCTGATTCCAAGGCCAGATCTATTCCTGCCAGTATTTGCAAATGGGTTTGCCATTTTTTATTACTTTGCTGGAGTCTCTCCTGCTCGCTTGCTTTCCTGGATTTTTGAAAATAATCGTGTTTCATAAACGATCCATAGATCAACTGATAATCTGCTAATATGGATTGAAATTCAATTTCATTGATCTGTAGAATGAGTTGGCTTTTATTAAAGTAATTTTGTACCAGATGTTTTACGAGGATATCCATTTTCAAGTCATCCAGATTTATCTTTCCCAGGCTGATCATACCGATTCCTGGAATAGCAATATAGGCTTCTTTTTTGACAGCTGCATTTAATAGATTCTGGAAGGCGGATTCGTCATCATCTTGATATTCTGAATATAAATCATCCAGAACATCAATCGATAAGGGGACATGATTGATGTTGTTTTCCCAATCATCCATGGATTTTAGAATTTTGGCACTGACCTTAAATAGTGCTGATGGGGAGGATACCTGATATCCATAAATCGATGACATGATGTTGATTCTATTCCCTAATTTAAGTAAAGTTTTTCCAATATTAAACAGACCAACAGCAATACCGGTGCCGGGAAAATTTGTTGCTACGATAGCTCCCAGGGTAATATTAATGGTGGAATCATATTTTTGAATAAAAATACTGTAGTTGGGGCTATTATAAGGGTATAATTTTTCAATTAATATTTTACGATCCGCAGTGCTGAGCTTGCGGATATCTTCTATGGTGTTAATATTGGATTTGTTTAAGATTTTATTGGCTTTATCTAATATCCATGATTCTGTATCTTCATAAAGTAGCAATTCCAGACCTTTTTTGGTATAAATCAGTGCGGCTTCTCTAGCTTTTGTGCCTAGATCCTGGTATTTATTCCTGGTTGCTTTTTGCAGATCCTGTGTTAACTCTACCAGCTTTTTTTCCAGATTTTTAAATTTAATGGTCGATGATTTTGGGAGAGTGTCTGTTATAAAATTTAATTTATTTAAAATATCAGGTATTTGTGAACTTTTCGATCCTTTTTTGACATCAGTGATCAGGTTATTGATTTTAGACTTGGAGGTTTCCAGCCATTTAGAGTCTTTAATTTTATCACTGGTTGATTTGGAAAAGTTTTTTAATTTTCCAATTCCTTTTTCAATATTAGTGCGGGTTTTTTGAATGGTTTCCAGTCCTTTTCTACCTTCAAATGGCTCTATGATACTATCCCGACAAATTTGTTGCAGAATTTGTTTTTCTTCCGGAGTCAGATTTGGCCAGGGCTGAAAATTATTTTCTTTTAGAGTATTCATTTACGTAATTATTTAATTTTTATAAGACTTATAATGTTCGAATAAAGAATGATATTTATTGAAATTTTAATTTCAAGATATTGACTTCGTTAGTTTTAGTATAGTCATAAATTGTTGACGGCTAAATTAAAAATGAATCAATGATTTATAATAAATTATATGGATGAGCAAAAGCTATGCATTTGGTGGAAATAATTAAAAAAGATGATTTCAAAAACAGTGAACGGGCCAGTCTGATCAGTGATAATGAAACCCGACAGCTGGTTTCAGAAATTGTCTTCAATGTGATTGAAAAGGGTGATCAGGGAGTTGTGGAATATACCCGTAAATTTGATAAAGTAAATGTGTCTCAATCAAGAGTTCCTGAATCGAAAATTCTGGTAGCAGAAAATCAAATTGATCCACAGACTAAAGCTATTTTTGAAACGGCAATTGAAAATATCAAAGCTTTTCATAAACATCAAATTCAAACTGAATGGGCAAATATAGATAAAGATGGGACCCGTCTAGGTGAACTGGTGAGACCTATGGACCGGGCTGGAATATATGTCCCTGGTGGAAGGGCTTTTTATCCCTCATCCATGATTATGAATGCCATCCCGGCATTACTGGCTGGTGTTTCTTCTATTGCTGTTGCATCGCCACCTGATAAAGATGGTTATCCCCATCAATTAGTACTGGGTATCTGTGCGATGTTGGGTATCAATGAAGTGTATGCGATGGGTGGGGCACAAGCCATTGCTGCACTGGCATATGGTACAGAAACAATTCAGCCGGTTTGTAAAATTACCGGTCCGGGAAATAAATATGTCGCTGAGGCTAAGCGGCAAGTTTATGGTAAAGTTGGTATTGATTCTATTGCCGGACCTAGCGAAATACTAATTTTGCATGATGTTCCAGAAATACCTGTTGAATTTATTGTCCGGGATTTAATTTCCCAGGCTGAACATGATGAGGATGCACAATCTATTTTGATTACAACAGTCCCGGAAACAGCTAAAGCGGTACAGAAACGCCTTGGTGAATTGGTACCAACGCTTCCCAGGAAAGAGATCATTGAGAAATCTTTAAAAAACCATGGAAAAATAATTCTGGTTGGAAATATTGAAGATGGTATTGAAATTTCCAATCAGATTGCTCCCGAACATCTTGAATTATTGCTGATTGATGAATCAAAAATAGATTGTATTAAAAACGCAGGAGCCATTTTTATTGGTCGCTGGTCTACTGAACCGGTTGGTGATTATATGGCAGGACCGAATCATACGATACCAACCAGTGGCGCAGCCCGTTTCTCATCACCACTATCTGTCAGGGATTTTCAAAAATATAGTTCCATCATTCACTATTCAAAAAAACGCTTGATTAACCAGGGTAAGCAGATTGCTCGTTTCGCCGAGTTAGAAGATTTATTTGGCCATGCAGCTGCGATAACCGAAAGACTGAAATAAACCTATGGCAAATACTGCAAAATTTAAAAGAGAGACTTTTGAAACCAAAATTAAAGGTTCTATAAATTTAAGAGGATCTGGAAAAGGAACCATTCAATCAGGTATTGGATTTTTGGATCATATGCTGGAGCTATTTAAATTTCATGCCGGATTTGATTTGGAACTGGATGTAGAAGGTGATTTACACGTTTGCCCACACCATACGATTGAAGATATCGCACTGGCTCTGGGGGCAGCCTTTCAGAAAGCATTAAAAGACAAGAAAGGAATTCACCGTTATGCAACATGTTATTTACCGATGGATGAATCCCTTACCAGGACAGTAATTGACGTTTCTGGTAGAAGCTATCATGTTTTTTTAGGGCAGTTCAATACAGAAAATGTCGGACAACTGCCGACAGAAATGATTAAACATTTTTTTCAGTCTTTTTCGTCTGCGGCAGGAATAACCCTTCACCAGGAAATCCTATACGGAGATAATGACCACCATAAGATCGAATCTTTGTTTAAAGGATTTGCCAGGGCAATTTGCCAGGCAATTTCCAAACGAGCCGGATTTGACGTACTACCGTCCACCAAAGGCGTTCTATAAATTAATTGGATTGACTTGAAAAAAAGAGGAAAAAAATAAAGATGCCGGATAAAATCCTCATTCGAACGCCAAACTGGCTGGGTGATTTAATGATGTCCACTGCATTTATTCAGGCACTTTTAGAACGCAATAAAGATGCTCAGGTGGATTTGATTGTTCGGAAAGGTTTTGAGTCTATACCACTTCCCCAACGTGGTAGAACTATTGCGTATGATAAAAAACAGGTTTCATTATTTCAGTTTGCCAGGGAAATAAAAGCGGATAATTATGATCAGATTTTCGTCCTGCCCCCCAGTTTTTCATCAGCACTGATGGCCTTTTGGTCTAGAACACCTAAAAGAACGGGTTATCCGGGCGATGGACGAAGCATCTGGCTGAATGACTTAAAAAAATATCAAAAACCCCATCGAACACAGCACTTGATCAATGAATATTTACAATTACTGGAACCGCTACCGGAAAAAACCTACCACCCATATTTACCCATGGATGAAAATTGGATTTCATCACAAATTCAACAATCAGGTTTAACACTTCCCCAAGATTTTATTGTTTTTGCACCTGGAGCTAAATATGGACCGGCTAAGATGTGGCCGGTGCAGCATTATAAAAAACTGGCTGAACAATTAAATGAGCACGGAATACCAGTACTGATTATTGGTACTCAGGAAGAGGTGGAATTGGGTGATTCTATTGTATCTGAATCTAAACAGGATACTAATTTATGTGGTAAAACCAGTTTGTTGGAAATGATTGCTGTGATGGCAAGATCAAAATTGCTTGTCAGTAATGATTCTGGAACGATGCATGTGATGTCCGCTTTAGCAAAACCTCAAATTGCTTTATTTGGTTCGACTTCAATAACCTGGACCGGCCCTGAAAATCCTCTAGCAGAAGTAATGACGATTAATTATAAATGTTCTCCTTGTTTTAAACGGACCTGTAAGTACCAGCATTATGAATGTTTGACCGGAATTCTACCAGAATATGTTTTTGAATCAATATTAAAAATAATGAACCATGCAATCAAGTAATGTAAGGAGTAAATCGCAGGGAATTATTATAACGATCAATGTTCGCTGGTGGAATGCTGAGGCGGCCTATGCCATCAATCTGACTAGAGCACTAACTAGCAGGGGAAATAAAATATGGTTGCTGGTTAATAAAGACAGTCCGGTTCATATTAAAGCACTGGACTATAATATTCCGGTGATTACGGATATTGAACTGGATTCTTTTTCCCTGATTAAGCAACTATCCAATTTACGGAAAATATTAAAATATATCGATTTATATAAAATTCAGATTATTCATTCGTTTAAATCCAATGGTTCTTTTTTATTCTCGATAGCCCGATATTTGAGACCACAACTGATACATATCAGAACCAGGGGAGAAGCCAGACCTCCCAAAAATCATTTTTTAAATCGCTTATCCTATGAAAAAAAATCCTGTGATGGAGTTATTGCCGTGGGGAATATTGTAAAAACCGGGATTAACAAATTAAACGCAAAAATTGACCAATTTGAAACAATTTATTATGGGGATTCTCCAGTTCCGTATAAACCGGATTTAAATCGTATCAATCATCCTCTGTTTAAGAGTCTTGGACCGGAAACGATTACTATGGCATTAGTCGGAAGAACACAGGATATTAAGGGACATCAAATCGCTTTAAAAGCATTGGCAAAAATAAAAAGCTTGAAGATCCATCTCTTTTTCCTCGTTAAAGACTTAGAGGAATACCCTGACGAGTTGGTCAATATTAAACAAATCATCGAAGATGAAGAACTAGGGAAACAGGTAACGGTTACCGATTTTTTGCCGGATTTGGGTGATACGCTTTCATTAATCGATTTTGGCATTATTCCATCGTTGGCAAGTGAAGTAAATTGCCGGGTAGCAGTGGAGTTTTTTTCACTTGCTAAACCGGTGATTGTTTTTCCGACAGGTAGCCTGCCGGAGGTTGTGAAACATAACTTATCAGGATTGGTTTGTGCCCATAAAACTTCCGATTCACTGGCCGAATCGATTCAGACATTGGCAAATCGATGTGATTTCCGAGCAAAGTTGGCAGAAAATGCGTTGTTGGAATATCAAAACAGATTTAGCTTATCTGTTTTAGCAAATAAAACTCTGAACTTTTATAAGATGTGTTCTCCGCATTCATGAATACCAATAAAAATTTTAAAAATAAAATTATCGGTATATTTTTTGTACAGACAAAATAATAGATATATTTATCAAATTACATTTTTAGAGGTTCAATGGTTATAAAGATTATTCGTTTTCTCTTTATTATACTGGTATGTGGTAGAGGGCTGTTAATTTCAAATCCCGCTTTTGCTCAGGATAAGGGGACCCCTGTTATGAGGACAGTTACATTTTATACCATAGGAGGAGCTGGTGCAGGTGCGGCTTTAGGGATGGCTTATTATATGCTAGACCCGTTAAATCCTGATGCGGATATTCGAAATGATATGTTAGTCGGGATGGGTATTGGTTCTTTTGCCGGGCTAATTTTCAGCTTTGTTCAACTCAATAAACAAGTAGTTGTGCCTAATTCTTCACCTTTACCGGATAATGAATTTAACCAGCCTTATATAGGGGCATTGCCAGCTACCCCCATGCGAGATTATCAATTATCTCAAATGCCACATTTACAGGCTTCTGACAGATTTAACGAGGAGATAGATCATTCACGGATATTACTATTCGGAGTACAAGTACGATTTTAACTCAAATCCGTTTTATACTGCTTTAAAGGATTTGAGTTTGTTCCTTCCTATTTTATTTTACCATTTGCGACTATTTGTGTCGTAATCGTTTGATTATCGATCTGCAAGAGCTTGCTATCAATATTAACCTGATTGTCTTTGACACTGATTTTAGCTTCAAAAAACGTGTCAATTGAGATGTCTTCAGGTCTATCAATGTATTCCCTATTTTCCATAGTAACGATTGAACCAACGGTGCGATCTTCCTGGGTAATAACTTCCAGCTTTTTCTTTTTCTCCGCAGTGAGTACCATTCCTTCAGACAAGACACCCCTTAAATCCACCGGTTTTAGGTTTGTAGCAATTAATACCTTTTTTCCTAATAATTCATCGGGTTGATAATATTTAACCAACCCTGATACAATGGTTCGAAGCCGACCTTCACCACAGTCAATTTCTTCCTGGTATAATCGATCGGCAGAGGGATGAACCTGTATTGACTTGATTTCTCCTACTTTAATCTCAATTTTATCCCAGGCGGATAGCGGATCAACAGTTTCTTCCTCTGGTTTGCCACCAAATTTATCTTTGAGTTGATTAATTTTTTTCTGTTGTAATTTTTGATAAAGAATTTCAGGGGCCTTTAGTTGTATATCACTTAATTGATCCCATTGCCCTAAATTTTTAAAATCCGCAGTTGAACCATCAATCATGGATAGGATTTTAGCTGAGGTTTCCGGCATATAGGGGAAAAGTAATATACCAATATCCCGGGCCAGATAAATTAAAGTGGTGAGTGTTGCTTGGGTGTATTCTGAATCTGTTTTAATGGTTGCCCACGGCTCTGAATCCTGGAAATATTTATTTCCTTTTCGACCCAGTGCTAATATTTTGTTAAGAGTTTCTCGGATGGCGACGCTTTCAAAGGCTGACACAATTTTTTTTTCTTCAGATAAGACTTCTTCCAGAAATTCCTGATGCCTATCGGATAATGATGGTTGTTTCAGTTTTCCTTTAAAATATCGGTTAAAAAATACCAGTACCCGGTTAAGCAGGTTACCGATATTGTCTATAAAATTGCTATTGATATCTTCAATAAAACCATCCCAACTAAAATTGGAGTCAGATTTTTCCGGTCGGTTGTGTAGTAGATAAAAACGCCATAAATCGATATGAATATCTATGTTCGTTACCTGGTTCGCAAAAACTCCTGTATTTCTGGACTTTGAAAACTTCTGGTTTTCATAGTTTAGATATTCAGTAGTGTTGATATGGTGTAACATGGTCCAATTTTGTTTGGTTCCCAGCAATGTAGCTGGAAAAATAACCGTATGAAACGGGACATTGTCTTTACCCATAAATTGGTATAATTCTGTTTCATCGGGATTCTTCCACCATTGTTCCCAGGAGTCCGGTAAATATTTTTTGGTGGCGGAGATGTATCCGATTGGTGCATCAAACCATACATAGAATACTTTGTTCTCATATCCTGCTCTAGGTACGGGAATACCCCATTTTAAATCCCTGGTGATAGGTCGGGGTAAAAGTCCTCTTTCTAACCAACTTCTACTAACACCCACAGCACTGTTACTCCATTTACCTTTATGATTAGATTTTTCCTGAAAATCTTTAATTTGCGGTGTTAATTCTGGCAATTTAATGTATAGGTGTTTTGTTTTTTTCTCGGTAGGTGTATTACCGCAAATCTGGCATTTAGGATTTTTCAGTTCCATTGGTTGCAATAGTTTTCCGCATTGGTCACACTGATCCCCTCGTGCACCATCATAACCACAAAAAGGACAATCTCCTTCCACAAAACGATCGGCTAAAAACATTTGGTCATGCTCACAATAAGTTTGTGCCGTTTCCTGCTCTTCCACCATTTTATTACATTCCAGATCCATGAATATTTGCTGAACGACCTCCGTCTGCTCCGGGTCTGAAGTTCTGCCAAAAAAATCAAAAGCAATATTGAATTCTCCGTAAATCTGTTTATGGATTTTATGATACTTGTCACAGATCTCCTTTGGAGAAACACCTTCTTGTCTGGCTTTGGTTTCTGTGGCTGTACCATACTCATCGGTTGCGCAAATATAAAGGGTTTCATAGTCCATCACCCGACAAAATCTGGCATAAACATCCGCCGATAATACGCAACCAATAACATTGCCTAAATGAGGCACATTGTTAACGTAAGGAAGTGCCGATGTTATTAGCTTTTTTGCTTTCATGATTACTTTACAGTTTTAGATTATTTAAAATTAATGCTCAATGAGTATTCCATGTTCCTATTAACGACATCCTGGATAAATCAATAATTAGTGGCTGAACGAAAATTCAATTATTGAATATTAGTCCGGTAATTAGGGTACACGTAACAACTTGGTATTTAATTATTAAAGTTTTTTCTACAAATTGTACATGTCCCCAAATTACCTACTTTTCGTTCAGACAATAATTAGTAAGTTCTTGAAAATTCAAGACTACCGGTGTTAGATAGATAGGTGTTTTCATGTTTACTGAAAACATCCAGTCAGCACACAGTTTTTAGAGTCTTTTAGTGATTTCTTTCGTCAGATAAAAATAATCAGGATTATTATAATCCGGTTGATAAGTGGTGTATGGGATAATAAAAGATGCCTTTTTGATAAGCAAATGAAGTCAATAACTATTCCATATAAGCAGGACCCGTCAACAACAATTTTGTAGTAAAGAAGTGGACCGGGAATTTTAGATTCCGAAAGATATCTGATATTTGCTATCGTCAGTTTATAGCTACTATAAAGATGCTAATCCTATTGACCTTGTACCAACCTGAAGAAAAACAATACTCAATACAGTATCCAGGTTCGGATCAAGACGTTCACGATCCAGTAAATCCGAAAGACGGGAAACACCGATAACTTCACCTCTTAAATTAATGCCTTCTTTTTTCTTAATCTTCTGAAGTTTACTTTGCCTGATTTCGATGGTCTCTATTACAGAATCTAATGGTATTGCAAATTTTTGATTTTGGTTTATTACCATTAGTGCATCCACTACTGCCAGTGTCGGTGGCAGTAATAAGCGAATATGGGTGCAATGTCCTTATTCCGATTCTCCGGTTACACTAAACCTTTTTCAACGGCGATATCCAAAACTCTGGCTGTGTCAATACCAGCACCGTCATCTATAAGGTCGATTGAGATATTTTGGAGTACGAGGAATCACAGTTACAGGTCGGGGGGCATTGCCTCTTTTACAGACATGATACCGATACCGTATAGTTCTTCCCCTATTTTGAAGGTGATATATTGTTGGCTGTTTTGCGTTTTTGCCGTAGATATTATGGGTATATTTTCCATGTTTTCCTATCTGAAACAACTTTAGAAAGAAGAAAAAACTGTATTTAATATGTGTAATAAGGTTGTTTTTTTGATGATCCGGATCTTTATTTTTCGATGTAATATACTTTAAATATAGTATTTATAATATATTATCCGGTAAAGAGTCCACATAGAAAACATATCTCCAAACAAATTAATTCTGTTTACCATAATGAAAAAAAAAAGTAATTAATAATTTTGTGAGATACCATGTCTCAAATGAATTTTTAAACGACTCCCATGACATTACTAAATCCTTATCCTGATATTTGTTACTTTCATACTGACATCGTCTCTGAAGATAACAAAAAATTGCATTCTTTAGAAATATTGTGGAGTAATCAATTCAAGTCAGATCAACGGCGCTTAGAATATATTTCTGGTCGAAGATGTGCCCATTTAGCCATGGAACAGGCTGGGTTTTTCAATATTCCTATATTGACCAATCGGGATAGATCACCAAACTGGCCATCCTCCATTACCGGAAGCATTACCCATTCCAGCAGTGATGCAGCGGCTTTAATTGTCGGCCCTGGTCATCTTGTACAAGGGGTAGGAATTGACCTTGAAAATTTGAAACGATCAGTTAATCCAAATATCAGCAGTCATGTATTAAATCCGGAAGAACAAAAGCATTGGTTTACTCAGAAATCAACAAGTCTTCAAAATCTTAAAATAATTTTTTCGATAAAGGAGTGTATCTTTAAATGCTTTTATCCTAAACATAAGGTATATTTGGGATTTATGGATGCTGCTATTTTAGACCTTAGCGAAAATAGTTTTAAAGCCGTTTTAACCAGAAGTCCGATTACCGGAAAATTAACAGAAATGGAAATTTCCGGCAGACTTCAAATTACAAAAGATTTGATTTTTAGTAGTATGGTCTGGATGTGATTACCTAGGGTAATTTGGATAGATGAGCAGCAATATTATGAATTTCCTGGGGTTTTATTTTGCTAATAGTTGGGAAAGTATTCATCAAAATCGTCAAACCGTTTTTTCTGTTTTTTGATTGAATGTCCAAAAATTGGTTTCGGATATACATGGCGTCGTGACCGGCCAGATTTGGATAATTTGGATAGATGGTCTTTCCTTGTACGCCATGGCAGGTGTGACATAAGTTTTCCATAAAAAGCTCCTGACCGGCATCCTGGGCGAAAATACAAAAGTTTAGCAGCATGAAATAAAGTAGCAGCAGTATGTTTTTTTTCCCTATTTTTGTATTAACCCATCGCATATTATAGCTCTGCAAGTTGGATATTTCCAGTAAGTACCTTGTTTTCCAGTTTGGCTGAATCAGGGATATGCAAAGCTTCTCCATCACAAACTAAAATGACATTCCCTTTGAGAATAATATCTTTCCCAAAATACACTTTCCCTACAACAGTTAAAAGATCCAGTTCCAGAATATCCGGGATTTCTTGAAAATGTTTTTGATAATCGGCGATGGTTGAAAAATTTTCGCCAAGTCGAATTAAAGGAAGACCTGCAAATTGTCGCTCCGGGTTCATTTTTAAAATCCCATTTTCTTCAATAAATAAGTTAGACTGAACCAGCAATAAGTCGTTTGTTTTTTTTACGGGTAAAAAACGCTTCCGAGGAACTTTAACAGCCAGGCTATCCCTAAATGAACTGATGCCTGAACCGATAGCAATTTCAAGCTGAATAACCTGGTGATGATTGACAGTCTTTTTGTTCACAATTAAATCAAGGTTCAGTGATCCCTCATTTAATTTTTGTTTGAGCTTTGCTAAATTCAACCAGATGTTATTAGTATTGAAAATTTTAAATTTTTTCACACTTTTAAACTCTTCCTGGTATTCAACCGGAACCTGGGCAAACTCAAGTAAATGCAAAGGCTTATCTTTTGTATAAACCAGTGTTCCTCCTTTGACATCTGCTCTGGTTTTATCGGTAACTTCCATTATATATGGTGCTATTGTATCAGAAATTAATTTCAGGATGTTTAGGTCAACAGAAGCTCCCAGGTTATCTGCATTAGCGATATAAATAAATTTTTTTCCTTGTTTAATTAATTCATCCAGAATTCCTGAATCATTAATGCTATTAAATACATCTCCATGTCCTGGCGGGTAAAATGCCTGATCGCCAAATGATTCGACTGAAAGTGGTGTTAAGGCATCTTTGGTTAGACGAGGGAATTTATTTTGTTGAAAAGTTCTAATATTTAGATTGTTATTGTATTTTTTAATGATTCTATTTGTATCCTGATCGGTGTTGAAACTATTCATTAATAATAAGGGAACATTTACCTGGTAAGTATCATTGATGTTTTGAATTTGTGATACTAATAAATCCAAAAAGCTTTTCCCATCTCTAACTTCGATCGCAGATTTGGGACCTAAACAACCCATACCTGTGCCAAGTCCGCCGTTTAACCGGCAAACGACAAGTTGCGATAATAGTTGTTTGGCTTCTTGTTGATTGCAAGTTGGTATCTGTTCATAATTTATAATAGATTGATCATCCGGTGAAGAAATGTTCTGCCAGTCAACTTTTTTTTCTTTATCACTGATATATCGTTCAAACAATGACCGAAATAATGTAATTTCATGCTCTGAACAATGCTCTTTAAGCATTGACTTTTTGATAGAGTTAAAACTTCTCATAATCGTTTTATGATATTTGTAGCAATTTTCAATTAAGTTGCCCCCTTCATTATGCTGAGTGAAGTCGAAGGGTTCAGACGTACGTCACTTTGTTTAACAGGGTTCAAAACAATTGCAATACGCAATCGAATGATAAAGAATCGGCAATAGGATGTTGCAAATTAAATGATTTTTTCTATTTTGGAAAAGGAATTTATCAATAAAATTTCTAGGATAAACTTTCCTGAGATATTTTATAGTATTTAGTTGAATTCTTACGATCTCCCAATTTATAGTATATTCCTCCCAGCTGGTTCGCCAGTTCCTTAATTTTCTCTTTCGTGCCTTTTTGTTTTTGATTTTCGTACATCCATTCCAAATGTCGAACTGCTTTTTGGTAATCTCCGGAATTATAATAATATTCCCATAATTTTTCATGAATCTGATCGGCTTGCTGGGTATCATCAAGGGATTCCAGATAAACAGCGGCTTTACTCCAGAATTGACTACTTTTTTGAAATTGATTATCTTTTTGATATATTTCAGCCAATAGGAGGTAAGTTTTAGCGAATAAATGAACACTGATATTTAATTCGGTATATTTAGTGAATTTAGTTAAAGATTCTAAAGCTTCAGGGTATTTCTTCTCATGATATAAAATATGGCCATCAATTAACCATAATTTTTGAACATCCTCTTTATTTAACTTGTTAAAATTGAAGTTTTGTTGGCTTAAAAGATTTTGTAATTGGTCATATTCTTCAAGGTCTAATAACAGTAATGCTATCGTGATGATGTTTCGAGAGCGATTTGAAAAATTTTTAATATCATTATTTAACTGAATCGCTGAAGTTATTAATCCAATAGCCTTCTCGGGCTGTTTGCGACGTGCATAAATTTCTGCTATTTTTACTTGCGTTTCGGCGACCATTAACCAGTTACGGTTTTTTTCCTCACCTTTTTGAAGCCATTCATATAAATTTAAAGCTTCAGCCCTGGATAGTTGATCTAGAATATCTATGGTGGTGATGATTGTTTTTTGAATTGTTTTTCGGTCTTTGGATAAATAGGCAAATTCCAGACAAACACTAACTCCCTGTAGAAAAAAGTTATGGTAATTTAAATTGAACTGTAGAATTTTTCTTAGGTATTGTAAATATCTTTGTGTCGCAGCTTCAGCTGCGCCCAGTTCAGCAAAATAGCTGACATTGTATTGAAATCCAACAATTTCCATAAGGTCCGGAAGACGATCCTGGTTCAATATGGAAATTTGAGATTGGATAATGTTCTCACAATGTTTTTTAAGTTGCTCTTTTGGAATTAGCTGATAAGTCTTAAATTGTAAGTTTATCTGGTACGGCATCCAGAAATTTCTAAAAGAGTAGTCCGCCTCAATGAGTCCCAGCTTGTATAAGTATTGAATTTCTTTTCCCAATTTTTTAGTATGGGTCAGCATTTTAAGATAGGATATAGAAATTCGAGTTCTCAGAAAGAAGAGAATGAGTAGGATTTTTAATTTTAAAGTGGATAATTCTGGAAGTATCGTTTTAAAACTGGCTTTCCAGAGGGCTTTTACATTAGTTACTGAAGTAAATAGATCAAATAATTGAGAATTATTGGTATTTCGCGCAATTCTTAATAGAGAAAAATTCTCCATGTGTGAGGGGATATTTCTTTTTATCAAATCCACCCATTCTTCCGGTAAAAAATCTTCAAAATTATTTCTAATATCATCGATTGTGATCAGATTTGTATTGATAATAGTTGCTTTTATCCGGCTAATCTTTTTTCGACTGGATATCAGGATAATACGATAGCCGCTCTGTTTTTTTAAAAGGAGCCAGTTGTCCAATTCCGTGTCTATCCTATCTGGTGGGTATAAAACGACCAGAAAACGAAGTTGGTTAGGTAAATCGTCAGAGGTGTAAATAACACTGCAACTTTGGTCGAAATATTCCTGAATGGCTTTTTCTTGAAAAAGAAAGGAAAATTGTTTAACAATTGATTTTGGAATGTTATGTTTTTCTGGCTGATGGTATCCCCATCGTTTATAATATAACAGCTCCAAATGGATGTTCTGATGGGCTCTTAGTCTGCGAAAATATTCAAAAATATAATCTTCAACCAGGCTTCCCTTTGAGGATAGAAGAATTAGGATTTTATTTTGGTCTTTTTTGTTAAGCTCAGATTGAATTTCAATAAACCGTGTATGATTGCCGCAAAACCTTCGAAATGTGTTAAATGAAGCTTGACGCAGGTGGCTAATTTTAGTTGTCTTTTGAACCTCATTAATTAATCTGAAAGGTGCAAAAGGGACCTCTTTGTTGTTTTCGAGCAGAGATTTGTTAATGTGCAATTGAATCCACGACCAATCCCAACTTAGTGGTAATGCTGATTGTATGTAGTTAATAGCAAAACGATGTGACTTTAAAATACTTTCACCATGGGCCAGATTATTAACAAATCTCTGGAAGTAGTCTCTGAATCTTCTTTGTGAAACCCTGCCGTTGACGCTGATAATATAAGGAATACCACAATCAAAATACTTAGATAAGGGATCGTTGATAAATTGTTTGGATTTTTCGATGAGATCTGAACTATTGAGTATTAAAATTCTCAGTCCCTGACGAATGGCTGTCGTCAAATGTTTTTGAAACTGTCCATCATAAAATGAAATATTTTTATTTTTATCTGAATCGTCATCTTTTAAAACCCATCCATCTATACAATCATAACCGGTAAACATTAATATATCAGGTTCTTTTTCAAATTCATATAACAATGTCTGTTTGCTGCTATTCCCGTTGTAAGAAATGTTGATATTAGGATTACTCGCTAAATTTCCTCTGGAAAGTAGCTCGACCTGATTGATAAAATCAATCCCCTTATGGAGTGTTATAGGTTTACTTGGATCAATGCTGTTATCTGCAATCGGCGGGTAGGCATTTAACGAAATCTGAATCGATGCTTTATTACTTAAATCGGGTGATAGCATTAACTGTTGTTTGGAATAATTAATGCGAACAACCCCCTGGGTTAAATTAAAAAAATTACGTCCATCATGTAATAATTCCCAGGGCAGATTAATCAGCTTTAGTTCCATTGCAAATATGAAAATACCCCCCTCATTATAAATTTGATCCTTAAGGGAATCAGGTATAATGGAATGATATAACGCCTGACCATAAGCTTTAATCAAGTCGATAACTTCTTGTTGCTCTTCCCGATTAGATTCTGTTTGCATAAAAACTGAGTTTCGTAGCAATTGATAGGCTCCTAGTGCAGCATTGGTAATGTTTGCAGGGGGAGGGGTAAACGGAAATTCCAGTTTATACTTCTGAATAACAACAGATTTTGAAGAGATATAGACAAATAAAGACATTACGACGTTGATGAAAATATTATTATTCAGAAAGATATTAAGAATTGGTAGTTTTTAGAATTCGATAGTTTTCAAACCTTCGAGTAAGATGCTGGCTATCAAAATACTCGAGCAAACCTATGGCATGTTTTCTAGAAAAATCAAACAAATCTTTAAATTCAATAATCGTAATAGTTTCGTGAGACTTAAAGTAATTCCGAAGTTGTGCTTCTATTTCAGAAATTATATCAGGTAAATACCAGATGTCATCTTTTACACGAACAATCCATTTCTCTGCAATACCTGTTTTGAAAAGTGTTTCCAGTTCTTTTTTTGATACCGATAATTGGGCAGATAAATTGCCTATTCCCAAAGGAGCATAATTGCCTTTTTTTAAAAGTTGGATAGCTCCCGCTTTTAATTGATTTTGTTTCTTATTCAATCCCCCTTTAAAGTCCGGAAGTCGATAGGTATTGTCCTCTTTTATAATGGATCCCTGTTTGGCTGTCCAATTTAAAAGAATAAGAATCTCAGGCAATGAATATATTTTATTCATTTTACCAAGGAAATCTGTACCTGGAGCACCTGTTTTTTCCGGGTATTTTTGATGAAAAACTTTTAAGGCTTTCTTAAAAAAATGAGCCACTCGTGTGACATGGTAATTGTGGATGTACTTTTTTCTATTGCTATCAACACATATAATTCTACTGAGAGAAGATAACCGTTGAATTGTTTTGTTGATTTGTTTGCTTGGAACGTTAATTAAAGGGGGGAGTGTTTTTATAGCGATTCCTCCTGAACCGGTCAAAAATATGGCTTCTTCGATTCGATCCTCACTATTATCCTGGGCCAACCCATTTAGGGAGTCGTAGAGTCTGTTATTATTGCGTCGACTTTGATTGCCATAAGGGGCAATAATCTTCCCACCGGCAATGGTTTCCAACGGAGATAACTGCCGGATGATAAATCGATCCCCATGTCGACATATAATCGGTTTTTCAAGACGAATTTGGGCATACTGCCGATCAGATTCCTGTATGTCCGATTTTGTAATTAAAATAATTCGGGCAGTGATTTCCTGAGCATGGAGGTAAACCCGTATTTTTTGCTTATTTTTAAGGGTGTTTTTTAGTTCCGGTAACCAAAATAATTCAACACCAATCACATGAGATAATACTAAACCGCTTTTGAAAGAAACCTGATTGCCCCTTAAAATCTGGTCTTTGGAGTAACCTGAAACGTTGATTGCCAATCTTTGCCCTGCTTTGGCAGTGTCAACTTTATCCTGGTGCGATTGAAACCCTCTGATTTTTAATTTTTCATTTTGAGGATAAATAATCAATTCATCAGACAGTTCCGCTTTTCCTGATAATACTGTACCTGTAATTACAGTTCCGTGACCTTTTAAAGTAAAAGATCTATCTACCGGAAAACGAAAAATATCATCCATATTCTCTGGTGAAATTTGTTTTGCGTAGGTGGCAATTGTTTGTTTTAGATTATCTAATCCTTCTCCTGTTGTTGATGATATTTTGAGTATGGCTTGATTATCGAGGAAGGTATTTTCAGTTAGCTCAAGAATTTCAGATTCAACTAACTCAATCATCTCTTCATCTACCAGGTCGCATCGCGTAATTACGGTGAAACCATGCTTCACTCCTAGCAAATGACATATGTGAAGATGTTCCCTGGTTTGCGGCATAACACCACCATCTGCCGCAACAACCAGAATGAGTACCTGAATGCCACCGGCACCAGCTAACATATTATGAACGAATTTTTCATGCCCCGGAACATCAACAAATGAAACTTTAAATTCATCTTGCCAGGTGTAGTGAGCAAAACCCAAATCGATTGTAATTCCTCTCTTTTTTTCTTCCGCAAATCGATCCGGATCAATTCCCGTTAGTGCATTAACCATAGTAGACTTTCCATGGTCAACATGTCCACTGGTTCCAACTACAATGTTTTTCAAGATTATACTCGATGATTGGTTTTAAATTTTAAAGGTAAAAAGCTTACCAAGTTAAAGAAATACCAAACTGTACCTGCTCTGTTTCAGCTTGATAACTTAAAGTGGTGGTCGCGCCGGCAGAACTATATGCTTGAATACCAATGGCTGCATCATTAGGAACTTGTGCATTTTCATAGTAATAAAAAATGTTATCCAGATATATTTTAATATTTGAAGTTATTAAATATTTTGCCCCCACTCCAAACGTTTGGTTGTCGAGATAAACATTATATAAAAGGCCAATCGATTTCAATTTCCCAGATATGGTAGCCATCACAGTTGCTTTGTTATAGGTGTTATTTTGATCGTCGATGTCTTCGTCTTCTGTATCATCAGAGACAAAATCAGTATTATATTTGTTCCAGTAAACTCTATATTTTAATCCAATTAAAAATGCTACTGGCAATTCATCATCTCCAATGACTTGATATCTAGCTGAGACATAGCCTGAGTGCATCCCATCCAAATTTTCCGTATTTGGTTCCTTGATCCGGGCGCTTTTCTTTTCCTGAATAGTGTTCACTTCCATTCCAAATTGCAATTTTCCGATGGCACTATAATCATATCTCATTCTAATCAAGCGAATATCTACTTCTGCCAGATCATTAACCCAGGATAATAAATCCAGATAATTGTCTTGAGGATTAATATACGCAGTTGGAGAAAAGAACAGCCATGATTCATTATGGTCTTCTGAGAATTGAGAGGGTTCATAATTACTGGTATAGTCGTCAAACGCGGAAGGTTCTTCAGTTTGTTTCTCAGTCACAGGCTGAACAATGTCCTGCTGGTTATTGGCGGGGAGGTCCATTATAACCTGTGAGATAATATCGTTTTCCGGTGTGTAGAGTTTGAAATCAGCTTGAATATTGTCTCCGTGTGGTTTTATATCTACCATCAAGATCTGGGTGCAATCCGCACGATCAGAAAAACTTTTTAAGATAAAACCATCGGAAGCAATTTGTTGATAGTCAATTTGATTTGTCTTTAAAATTTCCTGCACAATAATAGGATCAGTAATTTGGAACGATGTATTTAGCTCGTGGGACAACTCTTTTTTGAATTTGACTAAGTTTAGTTTGTATTTTAATTGACTCCGATACTTGTTATTATAAACAATAGCCATGCGGCTTGATTGATAGTTCCCGTATATTTTTGTGATATCCTGTTGGAAGGAATTGTGAACGTCTGAGAAGTCAAATCCCAGAAGTACGGAAGTGAAAAAGTAAAAAGATAATAAAATTGATAAATTGAGTGCTTTGAAGTAAAATTTCATAGTCATTTCCTCTTTATATAGTGGCTGAAATTAGGAACCAGCATTTTAAATAATGGGTCTGTTTTTTGTGGGAGAGCTAATTATTCAGCTTCAACAGCAGCTTCATATGGATATAACTCTTCTCTGATCGGTACAAAATCAAAGTTGATATCCAATGCCCTGGCCGAATGCGTTAAGGTGTCGACTGAAATATAGTCAATGCCTGTTTCAGCAATATTTGCTACATTTTCAAGGTTAACTCCTCCTGTGACCTCTAGTTTTTTTAAGCTATTATTTTTTTTGACAGCCAATTTTAACTGATCAATACTCATGTTTTTAAGGAGGATAATATCTACTTTGGAGCGAAGTGCATCACTGAGATCTTCCATTTCATCAATTTCAACCTCAATCACAATAGTATGTGAGATATGACTTTTCAACTTATCGATAGCTCTCTTTATTGTCATGCCACTTTCATATAAAATTTCCATGTGATGACTTTTGATGAGTACAGCATCTGAAAGACTATAACGATGATTGTATCCGCCACCAATACGTACAGCATATTTCTCTAAATATCTTAAGCCTGGTGTTGTTTTACGGGTATCGACAATACGAACAGTTTCCGATTTTGTTCGTGCCAATTCTACATATTTTCTGGTTAAAGTGGCAATTCCACTTAATCGCTGCATGAAGTTTAAGGCTGTTCTTTCAGCTTTTAATAATGCAATAGAATTTCCACGAACTTTAGCAATGACATCCCCCTTTTCAACATAGTCTCCATCTTCAACCAGATTGATCCAGGTGATATTTGAATCTATGGTTTTAAAAACTTTTTGTGCGATGGGCAAACCTGCGATGATACCATCATCTCGCATATTAAAGACTAATTCGCTTTCATCCTTTTTATTAATTAAATAATCAGATGTAATATCTCCCCAGGGAATATCCTCATCGATCGCAGCTGAAATTAGTCTGTTTATAATATTGTTTTCCATGGCTGACCTTTTATCCTGATAGTGATGCTGATTCCGAAATTACTGATTGTATTAGGATTTGAAAGTGGCTGATTATTTCCCCAGCTTTATTAGTAAATTTAAAGCTGAATTAGCCAGTAGTTTACCGAGTAGTTCTAAGGCATGCAACTCAAAACTTTTTAAATTGTATATAGGGTCCTGCAGTTAAAAGTTACTCAATAGCAGCTAAATCTAAGCATTCACCTCAACTTTAACAAATAACAGGTGTGCCTACCCATTTGGAAACAGAGGTTGATTTTCGATTAAATTGTATAAATTCAAAGAACTGTTGATTATAAACCGTAGTTACAAATCCGAAAAATAGTGTTTAGTACCCCAAAATAACTTCAATGGTTAGTAGTGATTTTTCTGAATTTCATAGACAAAGATCGAATACCCGAATAGATTTATATGTTTTGGGAAAAATAGCTCAATCATTATCCAACCTAGGAATAATGATTGAGCTATTTTTGATTCAAATTAGATCTATAAAAACTAAAAAGATCAATATTTTGAGGAAAAAACTAAACATAATTAAAATAATCGATTCGCTGAGTTTTAATCGTCATAAAGATCAGACTTCTTTTACTAACCTCACTTCAGCCAGTAGGTTTTAACGATGATTGTCGCCAATGATTTTATTCAACTGTGTATTAAAAATAAGTTTACCTTTTTTTCCGGAACTCCCTGCTCATATCTTAAACCGCTCATAAATGAAGTTATTGATAACGATCTTGTGAATTATCATGGTGCGGTTAATGAGGGTGATGCTGTAGCAATGGTTTGTGGTGCGTATTTAACAGGTAATAAAGGTGTTGCTATTTTCCAGAATTCCGGATTAGGAAATGCTGTAAATGCTTTGACATCCCTCTCTTATCCATTCCGCTTTCCATTTATGATGATCGTCACCCATCGTGGTCAACCTGGTGGACCAGCTGATGAACCTCAGCATGAATTAATGGGAGCTGTGACAGAAGATGTTCTGACGGCGATGCAGATTAAGTGGGAACATTTTCCAGATAAACAAAAGGACTTAGAAGGTGTTTTTCAAAGGGCAAATCAATATATGGCAAAGTTTAAATTACCGGTTGCCTTGATAATGCGGAAAGGGGGTGTGGCATCTCAGGAATTAAAAAAGAAAAAGAGTGATACACCTATTGGTAAGAGGACCTTTGAATTTGAAGAAAATATTTCATTGAAATATTCAGAACGATCTAGCAGATTTGAGGTGCTAAAACTATTATATAAATATCGTCAAAGCAATGATGTGGTTGTGGCAACTACCGGAAAAACCGGAAGGGAGCTTTACACTTTGGAAGATTCTGAACAGAATTTATATATGGTGGGTTCAATGGGTTCAGCCTCTTCTTTTTCACTAGGTGCCGCAATTTGTAATCAGCAACAGAGATGGGTGACGATTGATGGTGATGCAGCTGCATTGATGAGAATGGGAAACTTGGCCTCTGTTGGTGCCTACCATCCCCATAATTTTCTTCATATCATTTTAGATAACGAAGTAAATGACTCAACAGGTGGACAACAAACGATCAGTGATCATGTATCCCTGGCTGCAGTAGCACAGGCATGTGGTTATGAAAGTGTATTCTCTACTGATCAATTAAACGAACTGGAATCTATTTTGGCTGGCAAGCTCATTGAAAAAGGACCGGTACTAATCCATTTCAGGCTTAAGAAAGGTTCACCGAGAGATCTGGGTCGTCCTAAGATAAAACCCTATGAAGTGAAAAATCGACTGATGCAATTTTTAAAAGTTGAATCTTCCTTTTATACTTAATTTTTTCATAATATTAATATGAGCTTAAAAAATCAGACTGAATCAATACCAGCTGTTATCCTGGCAGCCGGCATGGGCGTGCGTCTAAGAAATGTAGTTGGTGAAATTCCCAAGGGATTGTTGGAAATTAATGGGCAAACTTTGATTTCAAGATCGTTGGAATGTTTGAAATCATTTGGTGTTAATCAATTTATTGTGGTGACGGGTTACCAGGAAGAGAAATATCATGAAGCTTTAAAACAGAAATTTCCTGACATGACTTTTATAACCAATGAAGATTACGCCATAACGGGAAGTATGCACTCTCTGTTACTGGCGGCAGACCATATTCAAAGTGATTTTCTGTTGCTGGAATCAGATCTGCTTTATGAAGCACGAACGATTTCCACTCTGTTACAACAAAATAGAAGCACGGTTTTAATTTCAGGAGCAACTAATTCCGGAGATGAAGTATATATATATGGGGGGTCAGATAAAATTGAGAAAATTACTAAGGAAAAACTGGCATCTTTGACTTTACAAGGAGAACTGGTGGGCGTTTCCCGGATATCGCTTAATCTTTTTAAAAAAATGTGTGATTATTATCAGCAGCAGATTAAATTTCCATCCAATTTTCATTATGAAGATTGCATCTCCGGTCTTTCAAAAAACGATGAAATTCATTATTTAAAAGTAGAAGATCTGGTTTGGACTGAAATCGATGATCAGAGCCATTATAACCGAGCCTTGAATCTTATTTATCCAAGAATTGAGGCCAACAATCAAAAATATCGAAATTAGTTAGTGGGAGCGTTTTTTTTAACCGGTTCACACTAAAATCAATTACTCAAATCCTTTCCAACGATACTTGTTCATTAGTGTGCCTATTCCTTGGTATTCCTGATCTGAAAATTCTTCAATGGTGGCAGTAACCTCAAATCGTTTCTGAAATTTATCTGAAATATTTTCCATTAAAGCATCAGGGCCTGGCTTTTCCCCTGATGCTTCGTATATACTGGTAATTCGTTTTTTTAATATCTGACTATCCAAAGGAAGGTTCCAAGTAAGATGCCAGAAATCCCAATCGATATCAATAACGATGGATCCATGTTGGAAAAATCGTTTTTTACGCCGATATTGAGCACTGCCAATGATTTTTTTCTGTTTTAAAGTAATCTCATAAGAAGAAACTTCTTTAAAACAGATGCTGGTTTCAGATTTAATTTTACCGGTTTTTTTCATCTCCGGCGCTAACCCTAATTGTCTAAATGCATCTGCAAGTGGTTGACTTATTAACCGGTAAGATTCAAGAATAGAAGCAGGAAATAAATCCGAATTGCAACAAAAGTTGTATGTTAATTCATGGTGATGAAGAACAGTTTTTCCTCCCGATAATCGTTTAACCTTGTCGGTTGATGAGTCTTTAAGGATATCAGGGTTTATCCCTTTGGGGTTAAAATTGCTTCGTCCAAATGAAAGTGTGCGGTTTTCCCAACCGTAAAATCTTAAAATGGGTTGGTCTAAAGAGAGCAGATACTCGTCAGCTGCCATATTAAAGGCAGCAGAGTATTTTTTGAACGGAATTATCCGAAGACCAGGCAGGTTAACTATTGACATTATATTAAGGTTTGAAAAATTATTTTGTATTTATTGCGCAGCTTTGGGTTTAATACCCCGCCCCTTGGGGCGTTCTGTCATCTCGAACGAATGTGAGAGATCTTGTCCTAAAAGAAAGATTTCTCCCTGCGGTCGAAATGACATGCAGCCATTCTACAGTTAATATGGATACCCCGACCGCTTGCGGCGGGGTAGTTCGTTAATACAGTATCTGCTTATTTAGCCAGATATTAGGGTTTTGTAAAAGGAAAAAATGACTCAGTCTCAACGTTTAAAAAAGCCGGAATGGTTAAAAATTAAGATGCCTTCCGGTAAAAATTACTTAAAAATTAAAAACCACAAAGATCAATTACATTTAAATACTGTCTGCCAGGAAGCCAATTGTCCAAATTTGGGTGAATGTTGGAATTCCGGTACTGCTTCATTTATGTTGATGGGGGACACCTGCACCAGAGCCTGCCGATTTTGTGCGGTGAATACCTCCAGATCTCCTTCACCATTAAACCCGGAAGAACCTAAAAAAATGGCAGAGACGCTTAAATCCTTACATCTGAAATACATTGTATTAACAACGGTGGATCGGGACGACCTTCCTGACCTGGGTGCTGGCCATATTACGGCCTGCGTTCAGGAGGTATTGAAAGAATTACCGAATTTGTTGGTTGAAATATTAATTCCGGACTTTCAGGGGAAAACCGACTTATTGGATATTGTTGCAAAGTCAGGTGCGGTAGTTGTTTCACATAACCTGGAAACTACCCGGAAATTTTCACCCATCGTCAGAGATCGGCGGGCTAACTACGACCAGTCTTTAAAGGTACTGGACTATGTTAAAAGCAGTTATCCCCACCTTTATACCAAATCTTCTTTGATGTTGGGGTTTGGTGAAACAAGTGAGGAAGTGATTGAATCGATGAAGGATTTACGAGACATTGATACGGATTTTTTAACCCTGGGGCAATATTTACAGCCAACAAAAAATAAGCTTCCGGTAGTAGAATATATTCATCCAGATCAATTTGACCACTATCGTGAGATCGGTTTAAAAATGGGTTTTGATTATGTTGCGTCGGGACCTTTAGTAAGAAGTTCATATCAGGCGGCAGAGCATTACTTAAAATCTAAATTGAAAAAACCTAAAAAGTAATCCTATGGAAGATAAGCAGACTGGAATTTTTCTAACTCAAAAACTGCAACACTATTTTAGTATTCCGGTCTGGTGTTTCTCTTGTAAGAAATATATATCTTCAGAATTAAAGTCTCCTTCCCCATATCTTTGCAGTATTTGTTATCAAAAACTTCCTTTTGCTGAAAAAGCACTTTGTCCCAAATGTGGTCTGAAGCATTCACTCATTTCCTGTCGAAGTACCTGGGCAACTGACATTACGCAATTTAATGCTATCTTTAATTATCAGGAACCTATTTCCGGTTGGATTAGTAATCTTAAGTATTTTAGAAATTTATTTGCCGGAAAAATTTTACAACAATTGATTGCCAACTGGTTTAGTCAGCATCAGCTAATGCTTGAGACCATTGATGTTTTATTACCGGTACCTTTACATAGCACTCGATTGCACTGGAGAAGTTTTAATCAAGCTGTCTATTTACTTAAGAAGCAGCAACAATTACCCGTTTCTTCTAATATATTGAAACGTATCAGGAAAACACCCCATCAGGCTGGATTAAGTAAAGAAAATCGCAATCAAAATATGGAAAATGCCTTCAGGGTTAAAAAAAGTTTAAATAAAACTTCAGTTTTGTTGTTTGATGATGTTTGTACTACCGGAACAACAATTGGGGAACTATGCCAGGTGCTCAAAGCAGCCGGAGTAGAAAACATTCATGTGTTAACATTAGCCAGAGTCATTTAGATTTTCATAAAACTGTTCCTTTGAGTGCTTTTATGGTTGAATTTTACCATCATTGTTGTTCATACTGAGTTTTTACACAGATAAAACCGTGAAATGTTCGCAATGTACTTGCGTATGTCATTTCGACGAGTTCTTGGCTGCAAGTTTCGCTAATTCAGTGAGGAGAAATCTTATAAATTGAGATAAAAAAGATCTCTCCTCATTCTTCGCCGAGATGACAATTGATAACACTTTGAATTTAAAGGCACAAAATTTAAGTTCATTAACAGCAATGAATTGAGATAATTTAATCAATCGTTTTTAGTTTAACCTATAACTGGGTAGGTATAGTATGGATAAACGGCTATTACTCATTCCATTTTTTATATTCCTTTTTATGGAAATAGGATTTGGGCTGACAAAATATGGAGACGCAGAAGTCAAAAAAGGTAAACTGATTATTGTTCGGGACGGCCGGACTTTTTTATATGACACAAATAGTGGTGATGTCCCGGTGTTAAAGAACGATGTACTCCGGGTGGGTAAAAAATCGTATGTAGTATTAAATACTGTTGAAGATACCCGGATAAAAATGGGTGCCAATGCTGTCTTTCAAATTAGACCCTGGAAGCAGCGTAAAAAAATTGGTTATTTAAGGATGTTGTACGGAAAATTAGTGTTTAAAACCAAAAAACTGCTTAAGAAAAAAAGAAAGTTTAGATTTAAAACAGCTACGGCAACGATCGGTGTTAAAGGAACAGAAGGAGAAGTAGAAGTAACTTCCAATTCTAATGTGCAAATATTATCTATAGAAGGTGAACCGACTATTCAGTCCCGGATTGGCCCAACTATGACTGTTCCTATAAATACGATTACATTCTCAATTGGAGGAAAAGAAGTAAAGGTACCAATTGTTTTAGCCAGGTTGCAGCAACCAACGGCACCAGAGACGGGCGGCCTGGATAAAGTGTCTATTGTTACGGAAGGCAGCGGTGATTTTAATGATCCCGGAATACCTATGATGATCGGCTTTACCCAGGACGAGTTGGATGCCAGTAAAGGAGAACTGGTTGAAGCCAATGAAAGCCTTGATTCTTTTCCGTCAGAACCACCGGTAGATAATGCTCCGGATGAACCGGATGATGGTGCCCAGGCGGATGTTACTAAGGCAGAAGAAGGCGAGAGTACAGTTTTGGATCCCAATAATACAGCCGGAACCGGAAAGGAAAAAGAAACAGGGACCGATGGCGTAAATACTCCTCTTTTTGGCGATTTAGTGAACAGTGCTCGCATGCAGAGTTTGATAAGAATTGGTCGAATGAAACCAAAATTTTAATAGAGTAAACTATTGAATTTATTTACCAGGAGATGACTTTGAAAATATTACGAATATTGGTACTCATTAATAGTTTTTTACTTCTGTTTATGAGTAGTCTATTGGCACAGGATGACGTCGACCCTAATGCCGCACCTCAAATTCTAACTTCAGATCTGATTCGAAAACAGGTAGTATATGAGCCCACGCAGACGGTCAGTTTTGTGTTTGTAGATGATGATATTATTGAGCGAATTGAGATCAATGGAGAAGCTCAGGAATTTGAATCCGCCAGCACGATTGCAATTACCAAAAAATATACTTTTCAGGCAGGCCGTACAGTAATTACAGTTATCGCCGCGGATGAAAAAGGGAACGAACGGACGAAACAATTTCTGGTCGGTTATAATCTTAAAGATGACAAACAGTTTTCCGAAGAGAAAGCAGAGCCAGAAATTAAATGGATGGTCAATGTTAAAGCCAGCTATGAAGATGATGACAATCCAACCCAGGACTTAAGTACACCTGTTAAACTGGGAGATTTGGAAATCAGCGGTGTGATCCCGGATGAAGAACAACCCGATACCAGAATAACCCTGGGAGCAACTGCTGTTGTAATAGTGGATACAATGTATGCTTTTGCCGGAGTTGAGCAAACAAATTACAGTAAATCCGAGAATGATTTCTTAAATTCACGGGCCCTGTTTTTGGGTGCCGGTCTTTCAATGGCAATGTCCGATGATTCTGCTTTTGTGATGTCCTATATGCTGCTGGATATTAATGTCGGAGGAGAAGATTTCTCTCAAAACCATGTATTTTCACCGGGATTATTGTTTGAGTCAAAAGACAGCGATGGATCATATAAGGATTTAATTGCCATTGACTATACTATAAAAGACTTTGCTGATTCACAATTTGAAAATGGATCGGAGATAGTGTTGAAGTGGACCTATGAAAGTTTTGATCCTGAAAAACAGGACAAATATTACCGGATTTTTGCCTATGGTACGGTTAATGATGGTACTGAGATCTCCGAATATACTTTCTGGCAGATGGATTTTGATTGGTTCAATAAATGGGATTCCGGATTATTGTTTGATATCGGTACTGGTTTTCAATACCGAACCTATGAAAATGATATCCCCCTTTCGGAAGATACCCCATTGGGTACCAAGAGAGTTGATATTCCTTTTAGGTTTTCAGCTGGTCTGGGTTGGGCTTTTAATGATCAGTGGAAAGCCATGTATAACCATAAGTATGAAACAAATTTATCAAACAAAGTGCCATATGTGCGCAACATCCACGGTTTAACTGTCAATGGCCAATTCTAAATTTAACAGGAGAAAAAAATGAGACAAAGAATAATCGTTAAATTTCTGTTGCTGACGATGATAGTTTCGGCACTGTTTCTATCATCCTGTAAGGAATTCAGTAATGACGAAGGTGAGAGCAAAACGATTTCTGTTGATTTGGGTAACATATTACAACAACTGAATACCGATACTTCTTTAAAAAGTATCGATGCACCATCAGTTGTGAAGGGATTGCTAATCGGGGCTATAGTAGTGACAGCCAGGACTACACCTTACACAAGTGATACCGTGATGACCCAAACTGTTGAAGATGAATTAGTTACCCAACTGACTAATTCTATTAGTTATATTACTATTGCAAATTTACCAGTTAGTGGGGATTATATCAACTTTCTGATTCCTCCGGATACAGCAGCTAACTGGCAGGTGGTCGTAGTCGCCACTGATTTTGCGATTAATACGCTGGGTGATCTGGCCAGTTATGATGATGCCGGTCATAAATTAACCCATAAAGGGTTTACTCCCAGATTCTTCACCTCCGATACCGTCGGAAATGACATTATTCAGGTTGATATGGAACTTTATGATTAATCATTTTTAACAAACCACTAAATATGAGGTAGCCTCTTATAAACTGTTGTAAAAATGATACAGGTTTTAAGGGGTTATTGCTTTCTCAAAACTGCCTTCAGTTATTGTTGTTCCTTTTTTTAAAAAAGAGAATGACTCCCTTAAGGAATGTGTTGATGTGAAAACCTGCCAAAAGAGAATGCGATAACTGATCGTTTTTTAAAAGAAAAATATTTAATAGGATGATGGGTCCGAACATTGCACTTTCCTGAAATATTCAAAATCAAAATTACTTCATTATTGTTTTTCGGAAATCAGTTTGTATTAAAATAAAAATGAGCACTCAACAGTCACCTGAATCTGAACAATCCAGATTACAGAAAACACCAATTGCCATTATTGGTATTTCTTCCATTTTTCCTAATTCCAAAAATATCAATCAATATTGGTCAAATATTATCAGTGAGGTAGACTGTATCACCGATGTACCTGCTTCCAGGTGGAACATTGCGGATTATTATGATCCGGATCCCAAAGTGCCGGATAAAACTTACAGTAAACGGGGTGCTTTTATACCTGATATTGAATTTAATCCCTTAGAATTTGGGTTGCCCCCTAACCTGTTGGAACTGACAGAGGTTTCACAACTGTTGACCTTGGTACTCACTCGCGATTTGCTGAAAAATGGTGGATATGAAAAGGCCAGTGCTGAATTACGTAAAATGACAGGTGTGATTTTAGGTGTGGGCGGGGCCCAAAAATTAATGACGCCGTTGATGTCCCGCTTGCAATATCCCATTTGGAAACGTGTGTTGGATAGTGTGAGTATAACGGGGGATGCCGCAGAACTAATTATTAATCGCCTTAGCAAAGCCTATGTTAAATGGGAGGAAAATTCATTCCCGGGAGCTTTGGGAAACATTACTTCTGGCCGAATTGCAAACCGATTTGATCTTTCCGGTACCAATTGTGTTGTCGATGCAGCTTGTGCCAGCTCGTTGGCTGGAATACGCATGGCCGTTCACGAATTGCTGGATTATCGAAGCGATATGATGATCACTGGTGGTGTGGATATGGATAATTCCGTATATGCCTATTTATGTTTTAGTAAAACGCCAGCCTTTTCCAGGGGAGAAAAATCTCAACCTTTCGATAAAGATTCAGCCGGTATGCTGATTGGTGAAGGGATTGGCCTGCTTCTGTTAAAACGACTGGAAGATGCTGAAAGAGATCAGGACCGAATTTACGCTGTGATTAAAGGTATAGGAACTTCCAGTGATGGACGCTCAAAGAGCATTTATGCTCCGAATTCTGAAGGTCAAATAATAGCACTGGAACGCGCCTATCAGGATGCAGGATTTAGCCCCGCTACTGTTGGCATGATAGAAGCTCATGGTACCGGAACTGCTGCTGGTGACATTGCTGAAGTTAATGCTTTAAAAATGCTGTTTGAAAAATATAATACTCCAAAAGATCAGGTGGCACTGGGTAGTGTTAAATCTCAGATAGGACATACTAAAAATGCAGCCGGCGTTGCAGGATTGATCAAGGGAGCTTTATCTCTCTATCATAAAATATTACCGGCAACCATTAATGTTAAAGAACCAAACCCTAAACTGGACCTCGATTCATCTGCCTTATACCTAAATTCGGAAGTTCGCCCCTGGATACCCAGTCAACCTGGCATACCAAGACGGGCCGGGATTAGTGCCTTTGGCTTCGGAGGAACTAATTTCCATTTAGCTCTGGAAGAATATCAGCCCGAAAATGAGACGGTTTACCGGTTACATCAATCGTCGGATCAGATATTACTACAAGCGGAAAATACAACAGCACTGCTTCAAAATTGTCAGCAGATAGTCAAGCGATTAACTACTGATGATTCAAGTTTCCAGCAACTGGCCACTGATAGCCAGGATTGTGAATTACCCATCAAGAATGCCCGATTAGGTTTTGCCGTTAAAGATAAACAACAATGTATTGATAAACTTAATGCCGGTATTAAGAAACTAGAGCAGGATCTTTTGGCTGATAACTGGGAACTTCCAAACGGGGTATTTTTTCGTTCCACAGGGTTAGCCTTGGAAGGTAAGTTGGTAGCTTTATTTGCAGGACAGGGATCACCATATGTGAATATGGGTAAAGAATTGGCCTGTAATTTTCCACCGGTCCGGGAATGTTTTACAATAGTGAACCAACATTTATTAGAAACCGGTCAAAACCCTGTTTCAAAAGTGGTCTATCCTAAACCGGTCTTTACAAAAGCAGAAAAGGATATTCAGGCCAAAGAGCTACAATTAACAGAAAATGCACAGCCCGCAATTGGGGCATTTAGTGCTGGTCAATATAAAATTTTAAATCAGGCGGGTTTCAATCCTAATTATACTGCAGGTCATAGTTTTGGAGAATTAACAGCCTTATGGGCCTCAGGTGTTTTTAATGAGTCTGAATATCTAATGCTGGCTAAGGCCAGAGGTGAAGCGATGGCAGCACCAGCCGATCCTGGTTTTGATGCGGGAAGCATGTTGGCCGTTATCGGAGATTTGGAGAATCTAAAAAAAGATATTGCCGGTTTTAAAAATATTGTGATGGCGAATATTAATTCTCATCAACAAATAGTACTGGCTGGTCCCAAAGATGAAATTGGACGGGTGAAAGATCATCTGAATCAATTGAGTTACCGCGCTATTCTGTTACCGGTTTCTGCGGCATTTCATACACCTTTGGTGGCACATGCTCAAAAACCATTTGCTTCAGCCTTAGATCAGGTAAAATTTAAAAAGCCAAAAATTGCTGTTTATTCTAATGGGACTGCCAAAAAACATAGTGTTCAAACTCAATCAATAAAAAAGAAGCTTAAAGAACATATTTTAGAACCGGTAAACTTCAAAGATGAAATCACCAATATTTACAAGGATGGTGGTTATCTGTTTGTAGAGTTTGGTCCTCAGAATATACTTTGTAAATTAGTGAGCAACATCCTAAAAGATCAACCCCATATCTCTGTTGCTATTAATAAGTCAGCCGGAGAAGATAGTGATTATTTATTGAAAGAGGCTGTCGTAAAAATGCGGGTGGCCGGTGTTAAACTGGGTGATATTGATCCCTATAGAGAACCGGAATCAAAACAGGAAATTGGTAAAAATGCCATGTCAGTAATGCTTAATGGTTCCAATTATATCAGCGATAAGACCAAACAGGAATTTGAATCAGCCCTGGCCGAAAAACATTCCTTTATTGAACAGGAAGTTCAGAAACAAATTAAAGTAATCCAGCAATCGCAACCCAAAATACAAGCCAATACACAAACAACCATGTCAACACAATCCGATCAGGCTAAATTAAGCAGTCGCTTTAAAAATCAACCGGCCCAGGCAAATGTGGACCGATCAATGGAGCATTTTTATCAGCATCAAAATGAAACTTTAAAAGTTCATAATCAATTCCTTAAGCAGCAATCGGAATATTCAAAAAGTTTTATGCAGATCATGTTGCAACAAACACAATCCACCAACCCAAATGCCTTTTCGGTAGATGTTGTTAATAGCATCAATCAGTTTCATAAACACCAGTCTGATACTTTGCGCGTGCATGAAAACTATCTGAATCAACAGGTATCACACTCTAAGGAGTCTTTTCAATTTATAAAACAACTTTCAGGACAAGCTGTACCATACTCAGAGCCAGTTGCCATAAAAACTGTGTCACCGGTTCAATATGTCGAATCAGCAAATCCTGTGGTTGAGGATCAGAAACCGATAGAACCGGTAGTTTCCAGGGATACTGTTCAAGTAGTAAATAAAATAGATCCCATTCCTGTCACCACTATGCCTGAAACATCAGTGGCGCAACCAGATGGTGATATTAAAGAGAAAGTTTTAAAAATTGTCAGTGATAAAACCGGATACTTACCGGATATGCTGGATTTAAGTATGAATATTGAGGCAGATCTCGGCATCGATTCTATAAAACGGGTTGAGATTGTTAATAGCATACAGGATGAATTTCCAGCTACTAATCAGATGACACCCGAGGAAATTTCAGGAATTGAAACTCTGGGACAAATTGTTGAATTCTTATCCGGAGGAACATCAAAAACTTCACCTGCGCCGGAAACTGTTTCAGCACCTAGTCAGCCTATCCCGCTGGTAGGAATTAAAGTTGAACCCGAATCTGGTACCCAGGCGGTTAAAGATCTTTTATTGCAGGTTGTCAGTGAAAAAACCGGGTATTTAGTTGAGATGCTGGAATTAGATATGGATCTGGAAGCCGATTTAGGTATTGATTCAATTAAACGGGTTGAAATATTAAATGAAATAAAAGAAAAAGTCAGCGGATTACCTGAAATTAATAACGATCAATTATCTGAAAAACGAACATTAAGAGCCATCTGTCAGTTTCTTGAAAATGCATCCGGTGCTGAAACTAAAACCAATCAGGTTCAGGAAACACCTCTGCCACAAAAATCCTCCTTTTCTAAAGCTACTATTCAACAAGTACTTATTGAAGTGATCAGTGAAAAAACCGGATATGTGGAAGAAATGCTGGAACTGGATATGGATCTGGAAGCCGATTTAGGTATTGATTCTATCAAAAGGGTCGAAATTTTAAATGGGATTCAGGAAAAAATCACTGATTTACCAGGTGTTAATACGGACGATTTATCAGAACTCCGGACATTGCAGCAAATTGTTGATTTTCTGGTTTCTAATTCTGGTCAGATTTCAGTAATTGCTGAAGATAAACAGCCGCTGCAGCAGGATGTCCAAAATGGATTGTCAGATACTGAAATATCATCAGCTTTGCTGGACGTTGTTGGTGAAAAAACCGGTTATCCGCCGGATATGTTGGATATGAATATGGACCTGGAAGCTGATTTAGGGATTGACTCCATTAAACGTGTGGAAATTATTAATGCTCTGCAGGAAGTTTTCCCATCTTTGGGGGTTATTAATCCGGATGAGCTAACTGAAATTCGGACACTTCAGCAGATTATTGATCATATCAAAAAAATAAAAAAAAAAATCCCCAATTAATCGCCCAACCGGATCATGATATTGACAGGAAGGAAGTTTTTCTGAAATTCCTTCCCTTGCCGGATCGACTGGAATTTTCCCCGTCGGATGATCATGTTTTTTTAGTTGTCAATGATGGGTCAGAACTAACAACTAAAGTGATCGGAGAATTACAACTGAAAGGTTGGTCCAGGATAGCTATTTTGAATTTCCCCGCCACGTGTATTCCACAAAATATAGATCCTTCAGTTTCTGTTTTATCTATTGAAATGGCTGAATTGTCTGAACAGGCAATTCAGGAAGCACTTCAAAAGATTAAGCAGCAGCTAGGAACAATTGATTCAGCGATTTACCTAATCCCACAGCTTCCAACATCAAAATCTGAATTATTTACAAGCAGTTTACCTGAACAGGTCTTAAAATATCTCTTTTTCGTTTCTAAATATTTGCAACCTGAATTGACGCAAAATCGTTTTAAAGGAAATGAACGTCATAATTTTTTAATCGTGACACATATGGATGGACAGTTGGGGTTGCGTGGTGATCAATGGTATGATCCTATTCAAGGGGGATATTACGGTTTATTGAAAACGATTAATGTGGAATGGGAATCGGTTTTTACCAGAATTATTGACCTGTCATCAGCCTTATCGACTCAAGAACAGGCCAGCCATATTTCCAGTGAACTTCTTGACCCTGCTTTGAATTTGGTTGAAGTTGGCTATTCAGCCAACTGCAGGTACACCATAGGAACTGTTAAAAAAAATCATCCGATCTTGAATAGTCAAACAGGTTTGGATATAAGCCCTTCCGATGTTTTTGTAGTACCGGGTGGTGGTAAGGGTGTTACGGCTTCCTGCGTGATTGAAATGGCGAAAAAATTCAAAAATAAATTTGTTTTAATTGGGCGATCGGAAATATTTTTAGAAGAACCTGTATGGGCAGTCGATTGTTTCGAGATTAATCTATTGAAGAAAAATTATATAAATTTTTTAATAGCTAAAGGAGAAAAACCAGTCCCGAAAATTGTAGAAGCTACTGTTAGCGGTATTCTATCATCAAGGGAAATTAGTAGTACCATTCAAAAAGTTAAATCTTCCGGAAGCCAGGTTTTTTATTATGCAGCAGATATTACTGATTTGGTGATGATGCAGCAGACTGTTGGAAAAGTTCAAAACCAAATAGGGCCAGTTACTGGTGTTTTACATGGTGCTGGCGTTTTAGCCGATAAACAGCTTCATAAAAAAACTGAGTCTGATTATGACCATGTTTATCAAACAAAAATAAAAGGTTTACAGGTCATATTAAAAACCATTGATATTCAACAATTGAAACATCTGGTTCTATTTTCATCAGCCGCCGGTTTCTATGGCAATGAAGCGCAATCAGACTACGCACTAGCAAATGAAATATTAAATAAAACCAGCCATCTGATAAAACAATTGAATCCGAATTGTCATGTTATTTCGGCAAATTGGGGACCCTGGGATATGGGTATGGTTACTCCGCAATTAAAAAAACTTTTTAATGAGCGTAATATTAAAGTTATTCCTGAATCGGTTGGAACGGAAATTTTATGTAATGAACTTTCCAACCTTAACAAAAATCTTACTCAAATTGTTATCGGTAGTTCGATGGTTACACCTGTTCAGCCTGATCAAACAAAACAGGTAGTTGTAAAACGATCGATTGATCTAAAATCCAATCCAACCATTATCGATCATGTTATTGGAGGGGAAGCTGTATTACCCATTGTATTTGCACTGTCCTGGATTGCAGATAGTTGTTTGAATCAATACCCGGGTTATCGTTTCTACCAATGTCGTAATATGCAGGTATTAAAAGGAATTATTTTTAAGCAGGATGATCCAGGTGATTACCACATGGAGATCACCCAGTTAACCACAACAAATATCGAAACAATTGACTTGTCGGTTTCCGTTAATAGCCGAGGTAAAGGAAGGCTTCCAGTGTTTCATTATAAATGTGAACTCACTTTGAAGAAAAGAGTGGAACCAGCACCGGTTCATTTTCTTTCCACTGCCATGGAAGACACCGCTATTAAGAACCCAGCGTTTTACGAGGATGGAACTCTTTTTCACGGTTCCAGTCTGCAAGGGATTAAAACAGTGCTGGCCATTGATGATCAAATAATGCTTCTCAATTGCCGCAACTCTGCAATATCCTTCAAACAGCAGGGACAATTTCCTATAAATGCGATGAATCATTATGTCGCTGATGTTATGTTGCAATCCGTTGTTGTATGGGCACGGAAACAATATGGTGTTGCCAGTCTACCCTTGAAAATTACTGACGGAATTTTTTACAAACCAGTGCCATTTGAGCAGAATTACATTATTGAAGTAGAAATTACTGTAAAAAGTAGTGTTAAAGTTATTTCAAACATTAAATGTGTTGACCAACAGGGAAGTATTTATATGAAATTATCAGGAATTGAAATTACACTGAGTAAAAATCTCAATCAAAAATTTTTAGAAAACCAGCTTAAATAGAAAAACTTTTTAATTTTACTAAATTATAATCTTATACGACTGATTAACTGAATGTTTGAAAACCATTTCAAATCAGAACCTGGATCGGATTTGGATTAATGTTGCTTGGATTTTGGTGGTCAATAAAGACAGCATTATTTTAGTGGGCCTCAAGGTTTTTGGTTTCAGCGTTAAATAAATATAGTTTGTCTAAATGAAGATTCTCCATACCTCAGATTGGCATCTTGGACGCTCGCTTTATGGCCGGAAACGTTATCAGGAATTTGCCTCATTTTTAGATTGGTTAGCGGAAATTATTGGCCATCATTGTATCGATATTTTACTGGTTGCTGGTGATATTTTTGATACCAGTTTGCCGAGTAATCGTGCTCAGGAACTCTATTACCGTTTTCTGTGTAAGGTTTCACAAGGTTGTTGTCGCCATGTGGTTGTAATAGCTGGAAACCACGACTCCCCCTCATTCCTGGATGCTCCGAAAGAGATTCTGAAAGCTTTAAATGTCAATGTGGTTGGTTCCACCCCAGATGAACCCAATGATGAGGTAATCGTTTTAAGAGATTCGCATAAAAAAGCAGAAGCGATTATATGTGCAGTTCCTTATTTACGGGATCGTGATATTCGTACCGTGAAAGCCGACGAATCCATTGATGATAAAAATAAAAACCTGGTTAAAGGCCTTCAACTGCATTATGCAGATGTCTGTGCTATCGCAGAAGCAAAACAGCAAACATTAGGTGGTAAAGACGATTTACCGATTATTGCAATGGGTCATCTTTTCGCTGCAGGTGGTAAAACCATTGATGGTGATGGGGTTAGAGAACTTTATGTAGGATCCCTGGCTTATGTTGGTCAGGAAGTATTCCCCTCCACAATCGACTATCTGGCCTTAGGGCATCTACACGTTCCTCAATGCATCGGTAAGCAGGAACATCTACGATATTCAGGCTCACCCATCCCTATGGGTTATGGTGAGGCAAAGCAGGAAAAGCAAGTGCTTATTGTTGAATTCAAAGGTAAAATACCGACTATTCAAAAAATTATAGTGCCTTGCTTTCAACCGTTGGAAAAAATTTCCGGATCTTTTGATAAAATTCAAAGCAGGCTTAACCAGCTAAAAAATGAAAAAAGCCGTGCCTGGCTCGAAATAGAATATACTGGTTCGGAAATTATCAATAACCTCCGGGAGCTTTTGGATGAAATAATAGATGGATCATCTATGGAAATCAGACGTATCAAAAACAAACGGATTGTTGACCAGGTAATTAATAGTATACAAGAAAATGAAACACTGGATGATTTAGATGAAAAAGATGTTTTTAATCTCTGTCTCGACGCTTTTGAGGTTCCTCTGGATGACCGATCTGAAATGACAGAATCCTACAATGAAATCATTAAGTCTCTTTATGAAGAAGACGTCAATGCCGAATAGGGAGACAATTTATGAAAATTCTTGAGTTGAGATTTAAAAACTTGAATTCACTCTATGGTGAGTGGTCAATCGATTTCAAAACACCGGAATACGAAACATCTGGAATTTTTGCGCTGACCGGACCCACCGGTGCAGGAAAATCAACCATCCTGGATGCCATATGTTTGGCACTCTATGGAACAACGCCGCGACTGGGAAAAATTTCTAAAAGCGGTAATGAAATCATGTCCCGGCAAACGGGGGAATGTTTTGCAGAAGTGATTTTTGAATCCCAGGCTGGCAAATTCAGATGCCATTGGAGTCAACACAAAGCACGGAGAAAAGCGGAGGGGAATCTGGTTGAAGCAAAACATGAACTTGCAGAGGCTGATAGCGGTAAAATTCTTGAATCTAAAAAGAAGGATGTCGCCAACGTTATTGAGGAAAAAACGGGGATGGATTTTGAGAGATTCACCCGTTCAATTTTACTTGCTCAAGGTGGATTTGATACTTTTCTGAAAGCAAATACGGAACAAAAATCCAAAACATTAGAGCAGATAACTGGTACTGAAATTTACACTGAAATATCTAAACGCGTCCATGAGCGACAAAAAGCAGAAAATGATAAACTGAATCTTTTAAAGGCGGAAACATCCGGGATTATTATTTTAACAGAGGAAAAGGAAACAGAAATTACCGGTGAAGTTACTGTAAAACAAAAACTGGAAAAAGAAATAGCCAATAAAGTTCAGGAGACAGGAAAATCGATAACTTGGCTGATGGCAACAAACAATTTGCGGAAGGAAGTTGCTGCTATTTCGGAAGAAACGGTAAAATTAAATACAACGCTTAAATTATTTGAACCGGAACAGAAAAAGCTCGATCTTGCCTTAAAGGCAGCAGAGTTGGACAGTGATTGGGCTAAATTAATCTCAGCCCGTAAACAAAAGGAAGAGGATCAAAATGCCCTTAAAACTGAAGAGGAGCAATTACCAGCCTTTGAAGCCTCAAACCAAAAAAAGGAGGCTTTATTCAAAGAAACAGACAAGTTGATTATTCAGGCCAGGGAAAGACAGAAATCGCATCAACCCTTGATTCAAAAAATCCGTACCTTGGATCAGCAAATATTAGATAAAAATAAATTGACTAAAGATGCAAAAGCCAACTGTAATCAACTAACGCGACAGATTTCCATTGAAAAAACTAAACTGGAAAAGACAGAATTAAAATATAAATCTGCTCAAAAAGACTGGAAGCAAGCTCAAAACTATTTACATACACATGCCCGGGATGAATCACTTGTGACGCAATTCGCAGGGATTGAAGAGCAAATCAGGAACATTCAATCTATCCAGCAGGATATCATAGAAAAAAGTGCTTTATTACAGTCTACTGAACAACAATTAATTTTGACAACAAAAACACTATCTAACCATTCTCAAGATTTAGCCAAAAACCAGAAGGCGTTGAAAGAATCCGAACAACAAGTATTCAATAAAAAAACTGAATTGACGAATCTTCTTGAAAATCGTTTACTCCGGGAGTATCAAGCTGAAAAAGACTCTTTATTACGGGAAATGGTGTTTTTAAAAACAATTGCAAATCTAGAATCAGAAAGGACAAAACTCGAAGATAGTCAACCTTGTCCTTTATGCGGTTCCGAAAAACATCCTTATGCAGAAGGTAACATCCCTGAACCGGATGACACTGAAAAAAGGATCAATAAATTAACGATGGTGATCCAAAAAGCCGAGGTGATTAATACTAACATTAAAGAACTGGAAGTTTTAGAAAAGGATATTTCAAAAAAAGTGATTGCTGCTGAAAAATTGGTGGTTGATGCAAGCAATGACACAAGCAATGCGGAGAAAAGTAAAAATGAGGCTGCCTTAGCGCTCGACAAAGTTAAAGAGCGCTATATTCAACAAAAGGCAACAACCTTAATCAATTTGCAACCCCTCGGTATCAATGAAATAGTTGAAAAAGATGTACCATCGTTAATATCCAAACTAAAAAGTCGTCTAAAAAAATGGCAACATCACTACCAAAATAAAGAAAAAATTGAAAAAGAAGGTTCTGAGATAAAAATCGTAATGCAAAGACTGGATGGCATTGTAAAAACTCAAAACCAGTCACTGGTTGATAAGCAAAATGTATTGAATACGCTTAAAAAGGAATATGAGGGTCAAAAAACGGAACGATATGAACAATTTAGTGATAAAAAACCAGATATTGAAGAAGCGAATCTGGCAAAAGTGGTTTCTGAGGCAGAACTGGCAATAAGTAACGCCCGGGCTGAAAGGGATAAAACTAAAGAGTTATTACATTCGGTGAAAGCAAATATTGCCTCACTGAAAAAACGCATTCTTAAAATAACTACCGAACTACAGTCATTGGAAACTAATTTTATGACCCATCTAGCTAACACTGATTTCCAGGATGAACAATCGTTTGTCAAAGACCGATTATCTGCCCAGGAAAGAAATTTGCTACTAAAACAATCTAAAAAACTTGATCAGAAAAAAACAGAAATTCAAGCCCGCAGGAAAGATCGTGAAAATCTATTAAATCTGGAATTGGAAAAAAAGGTCAGCGAATCTTCACTGGAAGTATTGGAACCCTTAAATAAAGAATTCGAAAAGAATTTAAAGGAAACAAGAGATGTCATTGCCGGTTTGAAACAAAAGCTGATTGATAACAATGCTGCCAAGGATAAAATCAAAGAAAAACAAGGGCAGATTGATAAGCAAAGGCAAGAGTATCATAAATGGGGAAAACTACATAAATATATTGGTTCTGCTGACGGGAAAAAATATAGGAATTTTGCACAAGGTTTAACTTTTGAATTGATGGTTTCCCATGCAAATCTGCAACTTGGGAAAATGACCGATCGCTACCTTCTGATGAGGGATGACAATGAGCCACTTGAGTTAAACGTTATTGATAATTATCAGGCAGGTGAAATTCGCTCCATAAAAAATTTATCAGGGGGTGAAAGTTTTATTGTCAGTCTTTCACTGGCACTTGGGCTATCTAAAATGGCCAGTCGAAAAGTTCGCGTTGACTCTTTATTTTTAGATGAAGGATTTGGGACTCTGGATGATGATGCTTTGGAAACAGCTTTAGAAACGCTTTCTGGATTGCAACAAGATGGAAAATTAATTGGTGTTATTTCTCATGTCCCAACTTTAAAGGATCGCATTAGTACCCAAATAAATGTATTACCTATTTCAGGGGGTAAGAGCACCATAAACGGACCTGGGTGTCAGAGAATAATTTAAAATGAGTGTGGTGAAAAAGCAATTTGTAGTATTTTTGAATCAGAAAAAACAATAAAGGGTCAACCGTAGATAACAACCCTATTACCAAAAAAGAGAAAATTTAATGTCTAAAACGGCTATCATTGGAATTTCCTGTTTGTTTCCCGAGGCGAATTCTCCTGAAAAATATTATGAAAATTTATTGCAAAATAAAGATTGTACGTCTTTGATGCAAGAAAACCAGTTATTTGAAGATCCAAAAAAATATTTTCATCCCCAAAAAGGGCAGGTAGATAAATACTACAATATGAGAGGTGGGTTTATTCATGATTTTAAATTGGATACCACTGATTTTGCGGTTGATTGTGACTATCTGGAACAATTGGATGATATTCATCAATGGTCTTTATACGTAGCCAGAGAAGCACTCAGAGATAGTGGATATTTGGAACAGGTCGATGTTTTGAATCGATGTGGTGTGGTACTAGGGAATTTATCTTTTCCAACAAAAACGTCTAATCAGCTATGTATACCGATTTACCACAATGCTATCCAGAAACAGCTGAATGCAAAAGTCCCCGATCCGGGAATCTCTTTTCATAATAAAACTCCGGATCAGGTTCACCTGGATAATCTCCGTATTGGCGGTTACCCAGCCATGTTGATTCAGCAAGCTTTAAGATTGTCTAATATTGCTTTCTCAATCGATTCCGCCTGTGCGACATCATTATATTCAATTAAATTAGCTATTGATTATCTGGAAGCTGGTAAAGCTGATATGATGCTGGCCGGAGCGGTCAGTGCCGCAGATCCCTTTTTTATTAGTACAGGGTTTTCTATTTTCCAGGCCTATTCTGATAAAGACCTTAGTTGTCCTTTAGATAAAAGGAGTGGCGGTCTGACCTCGGGGGAAGGTGCCGGGATGGTTTTGTTAAAAAGATATGCTGCTGCGGTACGGGATAATGATCAGATATACGCCGTTATTGAAGGTGTCGGATTGTCTAATGATGGTAGTGGTAAATTTATTTTGGTTCCCAGTAGTGAGGGACAGGTTTTAGCACTCAACAGAGCGTATGAAATGAGTGGTGTGAAAACCAGTGAAGTGAGCTACATTGAATGTCATGCGACCGGAACTCCGGTTGGTGATAAAGCTGAAATGCAGACCCTGGATACGGTATTTCAGGAAAGCCCTGAACCACCACTGGTGGGCTCTGTGAAATCAAGTATCGGACATCTGTTAACTGCCGCCGGTATGGCCAGTTTAATCAAAATTATTCTAAGCATGAATAAAGGTACTATTCCTGCCACAATACATGTTAAAGAGCCCATTGCTTCACCTGGAAATATTATTAACTCCGATAAGGTAATTGCAGAAAACCGGACTTTCCCTGAGGGGGAAAATAAATATGCAGCTATTAATGCGTTCGGTTTCGGCGGAACCAATGCGCATTTGATATTGGGAGCAGCAGTAAAACAGACCAGTTTAAAACTAGAAAATAACCAGCTAACACCTCCTAATCAGCGTTTGGCGATTATTGGAATGTCCGCGTATTTCGGCGGCGAACAGGATTTGAATCAGTTAAACTATAACATATTCAATGGGCTTCTCGGAGACTATCAACAACCGGGAAAACGGTGGTTTGACTTCGGCTCGGATACGAAAAAAGGTTTGTATTATAACTCAATTGAGATGGATTTCAGATACTTTAAAATACCACCTTTTGAAATATCCACCCTGCTTCCCCAACAAATGCTGGTATTAAAAACAGCAGACGCAGCCCTAAAAGATGCCGATGCAGAAAAAGGCATAAATGCCGGAGTTATTATAGCCATGGAACCGGATTTATCATTGCATCAATTCAGGGGGCGAATAGAAGTATCCCAAAGGCTGGAAGCGTTCTTAAATCAGCAAAATATATCATTGTCATCAGAAGAAAAAAGTAATCTTGAAAATCAGCTAAAAGATTTTATCCATAAACCAGTTGAGATTAATGAATTTACCAGTTTTATTGGAAATACCATGGCCAGCCGGATATCAGCGCTATGGGATTTCAATGGGCCTGCTTTTACCGTATCCGAAGAAGAGTATTCCTTTTTCAGGGCCCTGGAAATCGCTCAGATGTTTCTTGCCAGAAAAGAAGTGGATATGATGGTAGTAGGTGCGGTGGATATGACCGGAAACATAGAAGATGTTTATTTTCATAAGCTGTTATTGGATAAGTTAAAGCAATCTGCATCCTTAAACATTGAACAACTGCCAGTTAGTGAAGGGGTCGCTGTTTTAGTATTGAAAAGATCAGAGGATATTACCCAAAATAAGCAAAAAACTTACGCCCATTTAGATGCGATTTGTATTAATAAAACGAACGGTGACGTTTCAAATAGAATTAAAAATGATTTAGAAAGTAGCCAAATAAATTCGAATCAGATTGATTATCTGGAAATATCCGGATTAGTTACCGGAAATAAAAAATATATTGAAGATTTTAGTCGTGTTTATAATCAAAACTCCCAAACATGCATTGGTCGGACCAATGATCATTTTGGTCGTTTGAGTTGTAGTAGTGGTGCTGCTTCTATGTTAAAAGCGGTCTTAGCCATTTATCATCGTTATTTGCCCGGATGGAGTAAAAAACCTACTAATGATTTTATTGAGGATATTAAAACGGCTGGTTTTTTGGTGTTGGATCAATCAAAAACCTGGAATTTATCAAAGGGGCAAACCAAAAGACGTGCTTCGATTTGCAATATTAATCACCACCAATCCTCGACCCATTTATTGCTGAGTGAACATGAATCAGCCCAGGTCGTTCAGCCTGATTATATTGAAACAGCACCGGAAAAAATGTTTATGGTTAAGGCGCAAACCATAGATCAATTGAGGCAAAGCCTGGAACAGTTTAATTCAAAGCTAAGTCAATCTATCAGTTTTCAACAATTGTCGGCACAGCATCTGGCTGAATACAATACCCATCAAAAAGGCCAAATCTATACCGCCGTCTTTATTGCCAGTAATCTGACTAACTTAGAAAAAGACATTCAATCATTATTAACACAACTACCAGCCTTACAGAATCAACCAAAAGAGTGGATTTCATCTTCCGGAAGTTATTTTACTGCAAATCCAATGGGTAGATCTTCTAAGATTGCCTATCTCTACCCGGGAATTCAAAGTAATTATGCTGGAATGTGGAAAGATATTTTTCAGGTTTTTCCGGAAGTTTATCATCTTTTTGAAACTTACCAGCTTAATCCTCTGGAAGTTCTGGATATCAAAGAAACTGAAATAAGAAAACCGATCAACCAGATTAGGCAGTCAGCTATGGCTGCAATTCTCAATACTTATATCGTAAAAGATGTTTTGAAAATTAAAACAGATGCAGCTGTAGGGTATGGTTTGGGTTACAATAATCTAATGTTTTCCCTGGGATACTGGCAGGATTTACAAAACTATTTCGGGTATATTGAGCGCTTAGGTTTATTTAAAAATAAATCATGGAATGAGATGAACTTCCTGGAAAATGTCTCGGATAATGATATTCAGAAATTGAATAAATGCTTTAATCAAACGATTCGGCTGAATGACTTCAATAAACATTTGTCTCTTTATCCGGTGAATCCTCTGGATGTTAATAGTGATCCTGAAAAACATGCGGCAAATATCAGTAGCATGCTTTGTCAGAATTATAGTTTTTCAGAACAATTACAAAACATTAGGCAGCAGGGAGTTAGCACTTTTATTGAAATTGGACCCAATTGTTTAATGAAAACCGCAGTAGATCAATTGAAAAATCATCAACCCTGTCTTTCGCTGTCGATGGATCAACCTAAATTGAATGTTCTGGAAAACTCTTTTCGATTATGTGCTCAATTACTAAGTCACGGGCATGATGTCGATCTTTCTTTTTTAGATCAATTTGTGAATCACCATCAAAATACCACCAAAACAAAATATAAGATTGCTATTGGTTCATATAAACCAAAACTGGAAATGGATGGAATGCAAAAAAAGAACCATGTCTTACCACCAGAAAGACAAAATTTACAGGACAAAAAAATCTTCCTGGGAAAATCCAAATCAAAAGACCTGACGAGTAACAAGATAAATAAGGTTGAGGAAACAGAATCCGCTGATAATCATCAGATAGATATCGATGCTTTTTATGAATATAGGAACCAGTTGAGCCGTATGCAAAGTCAGTTTTTACAAAGTCGACAAGAAGGCTTAAATATAATTAAAGCACATATCAGTCGACAGATAACCGGTGCTTATCCTCCTTCAAAAAAAGATACCTTCCAGGAGTTACCAGAAGTTGAATCATTGTCACCCCTTTCTAAACCAATAAAAGATGCTATTTGGTCTGAAAGTGATTTAATGGAATTTGCCGAAGGAAAGATTGCCAATATTTTTGGAGAAGAATACGCCATTATTGATAGTTATCCCTGTCGGGTACGCTTACCAATGCCGCCATATTTTTTGGTAACCCGGGTTACTGCCATAGAGGCTGAAATCCATCATTTCAAACCATCTACTATTGTCACTGAATATGATGTTCCCGATAACTCCTGGTATAGTGTAGATGGGCAAATTCCCTGGGCAGTTGCGGTTGAGTCCGGTCAGTGTGATTTATTATTGATCAGCTATATGGGAATTGATTTTTCCGCTAAAGGGCAACGGATGTATCGTTTACTGGACTGCACTTTAACTTATATGGATGAAATGCCAAAAGAGGGTGATACCTTACGCTATGAAATATATATCGATTCTTTTGCCAGACAAGGGGAAACACTACTCTTTTTTTTCAGATATGACTGTTTTGTAGAAGATCGCTTAATACTGAAGATGACAGGTGGTTGTGCCGGTTTTTTTACCATTGATGAACTGGACAAAGGGAAAGGTGTTTTACGTTCAGAAAAGGAACGTCAGGATCGTGCTAAAGTTTTGAAGCAGTCTTTTCAACCTTTGCTGTCCTGTGACAAAAATACCTTCAATCGACAACAACTCATTGATATTGTAAAAGGCGAAGTGGCAAATTGTTTTGGTGCCCAATATGCCACACTTGGATCCAACCCATCCTTACGATTTTCGGCAGAGCAAATTTTAATGCATGACCGAATTATTTCTGTAAATATCAAGGGTGGATTATGGGGGTTGGGTGAAGTTGTTTCTGAGAAGGACCTGACTCCTGATGACTGGTTTTTTCCCTGCCACTTTAAAGATGATCAGGTGATGGCAGGTAGTCTGATGGCAGAAGGTTGTGTACAATTATTGCAGTTTTATGCCCTCTATATCGGGCTCCATACCCAAACTAAAAATGCCAGGTTCCAGCCAATTAAAAAGCTGTCCAATATAGTTAAATGTAGAGGGCAGGTTGTTCCAACCGACAAGTTGCTAACTTATAAAATGGAAGTCACTGAAATTGGTTTGAGCCCTAATCCCTATGCCATTGCTAATGTAGATATAATTCTTGAAAATCGTGTGGTGGTAAATTTTAAAGATGTAGGAATAGAACTGATTGAAAAATAACCCGGAGTAATTAAAATGACCATGAAGCAGTATATAAAAAATCTAAATGATTATCCTAAAGGAACACCGCAGAAATGGCAGGGAGAATCCAGCCGGATTGCTTATGATTTAGAAGGAATGAAACATTGCCTGGAAAATTTTCAATCACCCTGTTTTGTGATTGATGATCAAACAAAAACGGGCTTAAGCAATGATGGTTATCTGGGAGCCAGCTCAGGAAAAGGCACAAAACCATACCAGCCAATTCCGTGCTGTTTTCCTTTTTTACCCTCAGACTTAGGCGACCCTGCATTTAAAACCAGTTACGGTTTAAGATACCCCTATTTTGGAGGTTCAATGGCTAATGGGATCTCTTCAGCAGAAATGGTAATTGCACTGGGCAAGGCCGGTTGTATGGCCTCTTTTGGTTCCGGAGGGTTGATACCAGCCAATATCGAAAAAGCTATCAGGCAGATTCAATCTGCCTTACCAACAGAACCCTATGCTTTTAATCTAATTCACAGCCCCTTTGAACCGGAACTGGAAAAAAAGGCGGTTGAATTATATTTAAAATATAATGTAAATGTGATTGAAGCATCCGCTTATATTGATTTAACAGCTGCTGTTGTTTACTACCGTATCGCTGGATTATCCCGTGGTAGCAATGGTATCGAGGTCCGGAATAAAATTATAGCCAAAATATCCAGGAAAGAAGTTGCCGAAAAATTTATGAGTCCTCCTTCTGATAAAATACTAAATCAGTTGATATCAGAAGGACTAATCTCACAGGAACAAGCTACCCTGGCTCAAAACATTCCTGTTGCAGATGATATAACAGTCGAAGCAGATTCAGGCGGGCATACAGATAATCGTCCTTTGGTATCACTACTACCTTCCATCATTTCATTACGTGATCAATTGCAAACCAAATTTCAGTATTTAACCCCGATTCGTGTCGGAGCTGCCGGAGGCATCAGTACTCCTGAATCAGCCCTGGCTGCTTTCGCAATGGGGGCCGCCTATATAATGACAGGATCAATCAATCAAGGGTGTCTGGAGGCCGGAACGTCAGATCGGGTTAAAAAACTGCTGACCCAGGTGGACATTGCAGATGTAACCATGGCTCCTGCATCTGATATGTTTGAAATGGGGGTTAAATTACAGACCTTAAAAAAGGGAACCCTGTTTCCCATGAGAGGTACCAAACTCTATGAAATTTATCAAAAATATCAAAGTATCGATGAGATACCCCCCACTGAAAAATTAAAATTGGAAAAGCAATTGTTCCAAAAAAGCCTGGATGAGGTTTGGCAGGAAACAGTTTCATTCTTCAGCCAACGAGATCCTACACAAATCAATAAAGCCGCTCAAAATCCTAAAAAGAAAATGGCTTTGATATTCAGGTGGTATTTAGGATTGTCTTCTTTCTGGGCCAAATCCGGAGTATCCGGACGTGAAATGGATTATCAGATCTGGTGTGGTCCGGCTATGGGTGCCTTTAATGAATGGGTTAAGGGTTCCTACCTTGAACAAGCAGAAAACCGAAGTGCGGCAGATGTGGCCCTGCAAATCCTTAGAGGTGCCGCTTATTTAACCCGTGTAAATCTGTTAAAAGCTCAATCCATTTGGGTAAGTCCTGAATTGAGCCGATATGATTTAAAAAAATAAATATCTTGAAGTATTCCAGTTAATCAACCTGAGTTAAATATATAGTTGCTGTTATTCTAATTGGCCTACAAAAACTGATAATATCAAATTACTGTTATCTTGTGCATAGCGAAGGACCCATTACACTTACTCATTGAGATTCTTTGGTACCCTGTTAATGAACTTGAATTTTGTGCCTTTAAAATCAAAGTGTTATCAATTGTCATCTCGAATTCTTCAGGGATGGTTTTTATTTTTAGGTCTCCAGATAAGTTAACCAGTTTTTAAAATCTTCATTACGACCATTCACGACATCAAAAAATAGTTTCTGAATTTTTTGAGTGATGGGTCCCATTTTACCTTGGCTGATGATTCGGTGATCGACCTCCCGAATAGGTGTCACTTCGGCTGCAGTACCGGTGAAAAAAAGTTCATCCGCACAAAATAGTTCCGGGACGCCAATAGACCGCTCCTGAATGTCCAAACCTAAATGCTTGATAATTTGAATAGAGGAATGACGGGTAATTCCATTTAGAATAGAATCATTTTCCGGGTTGGTAATAATGGTATTGTTTTTGACCAGAAAGAGATTTTCCCCTGATCCTTCAGCAACTTCACCATTCATATTCAGTAAAATAGCTTCATCATATCCTTTGCTAACCGCATCGCTGACTGCCAATACAGAATTAAGATATTGGCCGGTGGCTTTAGCTGAAGTAGGCATCATGCTGGAATGAAACTTCCGCCATGAGCTGATTGTCGCCCGAATGCCATTTTGTAAAGCTTCCTCTCCCAGGTAGGCCGCCCAGGGCCAGGTGGCAATGGACACCTCAATGGGACAACTTCCGGGGTGAACACCCAGGCTATCCATTCCAAAAATGACTAAAGGGCGAATATAGCAGGCTTCCAGCTTGTTTTCCTTTATGGTCTCAAATATGGCGGACTCAATTTCTTCAATCGTATAGGGAATCTTTATGCGATGGATTTTGGCAGAAAAAAACAGGCGTTCAATATGTTCTCTTAGCCTAAATACAGCAGGCCCGTTTATGGTGTTATAACATCGAATGCCTTCAAAAACACCAGATCCGTAATGTAAAGAATGTGAGAGGACATGAACTTTAGCATCCTGCCAGGGTGTCAGCTTTCCATTCATCCAGATACTTTTTACTTGTGGTATTCCCATATTTTACTCCTATGATCGCTGATGATAATGCTTTCAATTATAAACAAGGTTTTGTTAAAGGTGAATATGTTGAGTAAACTAAAATTCATTCTGGTAAATAAACCAAATTCACTCATATGATTTTACATGGGTCGGATTTAAACATGATAATGATATGTTAAAAGGTGTTACCTCTTTGCTAATTTGAAATGCTAAATATTCCGGGTTAAGGTGCTTTTGGCTAACTGAAAAATATCAAACGAAAGACAGATTATTCCGATAAAAATTACCGTCTTGGGTATCATTGATATAAATCAATTATGTTCAAAATAAAAGAAATATTGACTTTTGGTCAAATGAAAACGATTTGAAATCTTTATCTTTTAAATCAAAATATAAAATTTCTTTTTATTCCCATTTTTTTGTTTTGGGTGGGTGTTTGATTTTTTAAATAAAACATCTCCATTTAGAATGAGATGAAAAGCTGATGTTGACTGTTACCTGGATTTTTATATATTGGAAATTTTCTGAAAATTCAATGATGGACAAGATGTTTTTCATTCTATAGAAAATACGGGAATTGCAACGATTATTATTTTTTAATAATTTTATTGAATCGATAGAAATGCGGAAATTATTAGGTAGTAGAGTTTTTACTGCTTTATCTTTACTATTGACGATTATCACGTTTGGTACGGTCGGATATGTATTAATTGAAAATTATACCGTCGTTGAAGCATTTTACATGGTGATTATCAGTATTACTACCGTTGGCTTTGGTGAGGTAAAACCACTTTCTGATATTGGTAGACTATTTACAGCTGTATTAATATTGATTGGAATTGGTAGTATTGGATTTATTGGTACGTCAATTGTTGAATCAGTCATTCAGAGAATTTGGACCGGTCGCGCTGGGTTATTAAAAATGAAAAAGAAGATAAATAAGTTGAAGTCACATTTTATAGTGTGTGGATTTGGTAGAGTAGGAGAAGCAGCCGTTGAAGAGTTTGAAAGACAAAACGCCAGTTATGTTGTAATTGAACCTGATCACAACCTCTGTGAAAAAATGACAGCTAAAGGGTATTTATTCATTCAGGGTGATGCCACCCGAGAGGAAGTCCTTTTAGAGGCAGGAATTAAGTCTGCTAAAGGCTTGCTTGCTTTATTATCTTCTGATCCAAATAACCTCTTTATTTCCCTAACCAGTCGTGAACTGAATCCAACCCTTCATATTATAGCCCGGGGTGAAGAAAAATCATCTGAAAAAAGAATTTTGCAGGCAGGTGCAGATAGGGTTATCTCTCCCTTTCTAACTGCCGGTAGACGAATTGCGGATGATATTCTTACAGATACCGGGATATTAAAGGTTAAACCAGTAGATTCAGCCATATTTGAGATGATCCCTCAATGGATTTCGGTTCAGGAAGGATCCAGCATGATTGGGCAAACAGTTCAAAAAATATCTGACGAAATGGGTAGGGAAATCATTGGATTACGTGTTGGGGACACTGATTATATTTTTCCGGAATCGGGAACTATCATCAACGCCACTGACATGTTATTAGTAGTAGCAGAAGCGGTAAATGAAGAGAAGTCCGGAGAAACAACCATACCATCCAATCCGCCTAAAATTGTGATTATTGATGATAATATTGTGATTTTAAGGTTGTATGTTAGGCTTTTTCAAAAAGCTGGATTTAACCCTTTAACTGCAATGGACGGAGAGCAAGGATTGCAGCTGATTCGTGAAGAAAAACCGGTGGCCGCCATTATTGATTATATGTTGCCTAATCTATCCGGTATTGAAGTTTGTCAGGAAGTGCGAAAAGATCCCAAACTAAAAGCGGTTAAGTTAGTATTATTTACAGGTGATGAAACAAGTGAAACCAAGAAAAAGGCTTTAAAAGCAGGTGCTGATGAAGTTGTTAGAAAAACCCCTGAAGCCTTTGAAATAATCCAGGCGGCGATTAAACTGATCAATAAAAAAGATGATTAATTAGTGTCTGAACGAAAAATAGGTAATTCGGGGACATGTACAATACTTAGCAAAGACTTAACCATGAAATACCAGATAGTTACGAGGATCGTGAGATTTCGTAGCGATACCCCTAATTACCGGATTGGTGCATTTTCGTTCAAGGACTAATTATTAGACACATTGATTGGTCTTCATAAACTTAAAAAAAACTCCCAACTTAAAAAGTGTTTTCTGAAATTGTCCTAATGCTTTGACAAGGCTGGCAGCCTTGTCGAAATGGAGATTATAACCTTTTTGTTCTGATTTCATCGATGGTCACACTAAGCCTGGCCAATTCTTTCAAATATAGTGACAATCTTGATCTGGCGATTCCCTATTATAGCTACCATCATTGTGATGTTCCCCAATTCTACTATTTCCAGTATGGAAGAAATTGGTTTATGAGAATGACATTTGTTATAAATCATAAACAATGTTGAAATTATTTAAAAACGAAGAACCTTAAAAAACACTTCCTAAATTAATATTAATTAAGTTAAAATGTTTTCATTTAGATTAATAATTTTTTGTATTCAAATATTTACCACAAATAAAGCTTGAGATGGAGGTTATATGAAAACGTTGATTCTGTTTATTTCTGCACTTTTTTTATATTCAAATATCGTGATTGCTGAATCATTTTATGACACTGCTTATAAAGTGAAAACCACAGAATTGAACAGTTTTTTTAAACAACAACTTAAAGCTTTATACCATGAAGATGAAGATAAAAGAGAAAATAGTTTTGAAAATTTTAAAAAAGTCTCCGGACAATCCAAACGACAGTCAGACAGAATCATTCCATTTACTATTTTGACGCAATTTGTGCTGAGTCAGGAGTTGCCTAAAAAACTAAAATCAGATGAAGATTACATGGAAGATTTGGAAGATCTTCAAATGGAGGTGCTGGAATATATAATAGAAAATGTGGTTAATGATGAATTATCCACCGGGGATCGGGAATATTTAATGGAACAATTGGCTCTGATTGTAACTACCATTAAATCAGATAATTTTGATTTCATCCAAAAAAGTGTCGATGCAATATTGGAGGCAGGAAGTGTTGATAGTCCAGTATTAAGACATACAGCGATGGTGGCGGCAACAGCATTTGCAGTTAAATCAGATGATCAATGGAACGATCTGGCTGAAAGTAGTGCCCAGTTTATTGGCGCTGATTTGGAAAATAGCGATACCGATCTACAGCGTTTCAGTTTTTTTGTCTCATTGGATACTATCAAAATTGCTCAGTCTAAATCTGAAGCAATTGTCCATCTTTGGGAAGTCGTTGCTGCCAATTATGAAGAAATTACCAGCCCTATATTACAAAGCACAGTCAAATCCGCTATAAAATCATTGATTAAGACTAATTCTGGGGATTTGTTTAAAGATGAAATTGAAGAAATCAAAGAAGCCTTGGATGATGAGGAATCATTGAAGAAGTTAAACAAACAACCATTGAATGAAATTTTAGAAGAAATTAATGATGTTGAAGATCTGGTTGATTTGGAAGCTGTTTTAGATCGTCTCATTAAACTTTCACAATCAGATCGGGTTATTCTTTACCAGATATATCAAAAGCTGATTGAACAAAGCTTAAATCCGGAAATTAGCCTGTTTAAACTGCGCCTGGTCAATGAAACCATTATTAAAATGGCACACAATACTAATTCACCGCTCTTTTTCTATCGATCGGCAATGATATTTTTAAGTGAAATTGCACAATTCGGAAACAGTATCAAGTCCCAAATTCCCTTAACAATGTTAGACAGTTTATTGTCTTCAACTGAATATATACAACTGACAAAACCAGTTTTGGAAGAAATAAAAATATTCTTAAATTTCCCACTACCGATTTGGGTTAAACGTCGTCTGGTCACTAATATTTTCACTTTGGCAGGGAATTCTCCGAACCCTGAAATAGCCGAAGCAGCGCTTAAAATATTAATCACAATTGCGGATAAACATGATACGATTGCTTTGAGGTATGATGCTCTAAATCGGATTCAGCAATTGGACAAGTTTGCTTCAGCGGAATCTGTTAAAGCCCGATCTAATAAATGGTTAAGAGGAAACTAAAATGATAAAAACGAATCTATTTGTACTCCGAACCGGAATTATATTTATAAGTTATATATTCTTATTTATACAAACAGCGCTCGGCGTAGCGAATGATCCTCAAATCACAATCCTGGAAAAGAAAGGGGAAATTTATCAACAATTGAACGAGGATTTTGAATCTTTAGGTGAAGACCTGATAGAATTTCAGCGGATTCGGGTGGGTGAATTAATGGAGAACAGCAGCTTCAGCGAAAATCCTCAAAAAGTTCAGGAGCATTGGAGTGTATTCCAATTAAACAGTCAGATGACGATGGTTTTGTCAAATGGATCAGTTTTTCAGTTAAACCCTGAAGAGGATAATCTATTTCAAAATTTACAATTGGAAGGAATCGCACACATATTTCTGGTATCTGAAAAAGAAGATCAACCCGTCGCTATTCGAATCAATGATACGCTAATCCAATCCCCAAAAAGTTATCTATATTTTAATGGCTCAAGTCAAAGTTTTAATCTGGTGGTAATTTCAGGAGAAATTACTCTGCCGGGAATATCGACTGGACAATCAGATCAAACTTCAGATACGGATTCAGAAAATCATATTTTATTAGAAAACGGTGCCGGTTTTACCAAACATGATGGTGAGATTATCGAACAAAACGATTTTTCATTTAATCGTAAACTTTATGAACTATCAACGGTTAGCGGTTATGAATCACTGGGAAACTATCAGCAAGTGGGTAGTTTAACTTTTGATCAGGACAGGATTAGTATGATACGCTTCCAAAAACCAATGGATATTTATCGTACACCAATAACCTTGTTTAATGGTGATAAAATCATAACTGGTGAAAATCAAACGGCTGACTTAAATTTTCTATCCAAAGATGATATTAAAGTTTCCGGTTCATCTGAGTTTGTCGTGGATGACTATCAGAAAAAGGCAGATAAAATCAGCTTTATTTTTAAAGGAAAAATCAGAGCAAAAATTAAAAAACGGCTCAAAAAAGGGATGATTCGATTCAAAACAGCCACAGCCCTTATCGGTGTCAAAGGAACTGATTTTGAAGCGATCGCTAGTGAAGTTTCATCAGAAGTGGCAACGGTGGAGGGTCTGGTTGGTGTTAGTGATCCCAGCGGTGCCGGTGAAGTAGATGTTGCTGAAGGGATGATGACGACTATTGCTGCCGGTGAATTACCTAAAGAGCCTATACCAATCCCTCCTGAGCGTTTTAAGCAGTTAAAATTGACAGGCGTGGTTTCCACTGCTGTTGTCTTGACTGATCTTAAAAACATCTCTTTAGAGTCTGAAACCGCTTATGCTAAACCGATTTTAAATTTTCAAACGGTGCCGGTGGACGCTCTGTTTGAAGTTTATCTGGATCAGACACTATTAGAGAACTTCAAGTTGAACCAAATGCTTAACGATTTGCAGGATGGTAAACATCAATTGGAGATAAAAGGCTTTGGCGAGCAGCCTTATGTCAAATCTATTCAATTTATTGTTGACACCAAATCACCTCAGGTTAAAACAGAAGAACCACAAAAAAGCATATGGGAACTGACGGAAAAAGAACCTTTAAAACTCACCTGGGATGAAATGATTGCTTCGGCTGAGGTTACTGTTGCTCAAACAAAAATTATCGGGAAAATCCAGGAAGATAAAAAAAGTGCACTTTTTAGCTTCGATTCAATACCTGATTTTTTTAAAAAAGCAGCTGAGCACAAAGCCTCAGTTATTGCAATGGATAAGGCCGGTAACCAGCAAGATCAGGACATTAAGCTTAAAATACTGAATCCACACCAACCCAAGCTAAGTACTGATCATCAATCCACAGAACTACGGTGGACCCAATCTCAGGATATAAATATCCAATCGGATCAGAAGATAAAAAGCTGGATCGTTAAATTGGAAGATAAAGTATTAGCATTTATGAATGAAAAAATGGATTTGGTTCAGGATCGGTCATTAAAAATTCCAAAGCAGGTTTTAAATGACCAGCCGGATGGACATTACCATTTAAGTATAAAGGCTGAAAATGCAGCTGGTAAATCTGGAGAGTTGTTATTGACCATAATACTGGATCAGACAAAACCGAAAGTATTGAAAGTAGTGCCAAAAGCAAACCTGGAAAATTTAAGGTTATCAGTCGATAGTTCCATAAAAATAATATTTAGTGAAAAAATCAAAAGATTGGAGGCTAAAATTAAAGGTGAAAAATGGAACCTTAAACCTGAACCTAACGGTTTGAGCCTTATTATTAAAGCGAGCAAACTGATTGGTGATGAGTCTCAGCCCTATTATATTCAATTTTATGATCAATCAAACCATTTTGGAGAGATTTATGGCCATATCCAAAATGAAACTAAAAACAAGGTCATAAAAACTGAAGTTAAAGTCAGTCAAAAAGTCAGAAACAGCAGTCCCCTGCTTAAAAAGGCTTATTTAAATACCATTTTATTAAAATCCCACACGCTGCTCGATCAAACGATTTTAATTAACAGACTACCATTTTACTATAATAATAGTCTGATTTCTTCTGATTCAATGGAGATTCTTGGAGAGTCAGGGATACAATTTAAGCACAATAATGACTGGTTAAAAAGTAAGTAGTAAATGCTGCTTTGTCGAATTGATTCATTAAAAAAGGGGGAACTCAAATTCCCCCTTCCTTCTGGATTTCTACTTCTGCGAAAGTTATTATTATAGTAATTACTGAAAACAATCACTCCAATTTTAGCTTTTTTTACAGGAAAAATGTTGAAGAAACAATTTCTCATTTAATGAATTCTCCTTGTATTAAACTGGAAATTCAAGGTATGGTTTTAGGAATTAATTTCGAATTTGAAGTTATGATCATATTTGCAGGGAGAAAAATATGGAACATTTGAAATTTGAACAAACCAATCAAACTGGTTTGCTAACGATCAATCGTGAGCAAGCCCTTAATGCGTTAAATCATGATCTTCTGCTTGAATTAGAAGATTTTCTGCAAAATACCCTTCCTCAACAGGATACGCGGGTTTTGATTATAACAGGTGCCGGAGCAAAAGCTTTTATCGCTGGTGCTGATATTAAACAGATGCAAAAATTGAATCATTTTGAGATGTTGAAATTTTGTGATCTGGGTCAGAAGATCAGTATCTTACTCGAGTCCATCGATGTTGTGACAATTGCTGCTGTTAACGGTTATGCTCTGGGCGGTGGTCTGGAAATCGCGTTGGCCTGCGATTTTATATACGCCAGTGAGAATGCCAAATTGGGTTTGCCTGAAGTATCGCTGGGATTGATTCCCGGTTTTGGTGGAACCCAGAGATTGCTAAGGGCAGTTGGAACACGCCGGGCGAAAGAGTTGGTGATGACAGGCAATCAAATCAATGCGGTAGAAGCATTGAATATTGGACTTGTGAATAAAGTGATGCCTTTAAACGAACTGATGGATAACTGTTATAAAACCGCAAATCGAATTCATAAAAATGCCTTTTCGGCCGTAACCCAGGCTAAACGATCAATTAATAATGGCAGTGCTCTTTCTATACGAGATGCGCTGGAACTAGAGAAACAGTGTTGCGCTGTTTGTTTTGCATCGGTTGACCGTTTAGAAGGTATGACAGCCTTTATAGAAAAAAGAGCCGCACAATTTGCATAAGGAACATTTTATTTCTATTATATATAAAGACGGTTTTAAAGGTTGGCTAAAAGAATCCATTCGGTTTCTTTCAGGTTTAAATCGATATTTTATAATCAGTAAATCTGATATCCGCATACGAGTAAAATCAAGTTATCAGGTCTTTCTGTGTTAATTTGAAGTGCTTTATGGTCGCGCTATTATCAATCTATGGAGAAATCCCTTGAAAAAAATAAGAGTTGTAACGGCCACATCTTTGTTTGATGGTCATGATGCCTCGATCAACATTTTTAGAAGGCTTTTCCAAAAACAAGGCTTTGAGGTGATTCATTTAGGTCATAACCGTTCAGTTTTGGAAGTCGTGGATACCGCAATTGAAGAAGATGCAAACGCTATATTGGTCAGTAGTTATCAGGGTGGTCATAACGAATATTACACCTATGTTATCGATTTGTTAAAAGAAAAAAAAGCAGAACATATTTTGGTGTTTGGTGGTGGCGGTGGGGTAATTCTCCCAACTGAAATTAAAAAACTGGAAGCATATGGCGTTGCCAGAATTTATCATGCGGATATTGGTAGACAATTAGGTATTCATGGTATTGTTGATGAGATTCAACAACAAATTACAAAAAAAGTAGCCTTAAAAAATGAAATTGATGATCTCAGGTTTATTGATATCGATAGCTTGAATACGGGTTCCGTTAAAAAGATATCCAAACTCATCTCTTTTTCAGAAAACTATGGAGATAATCCGGCATTTATAGAATGTAAAAAGCATATTAAAGTAAAGTCAGAATCTCAAAAACAATCCCTTGTCTTAGGAATTACCGGTACAGGTGGTAGTGGTAAAAGCTCGATCACTGATGAGCTAGTCAATCGTTTTATAAAGGTTTCTCCTGATATTCATGTGGCGGTATTGGCGGTTGATCCTTCTAAAAGCGCAACAGGTGGAGCTTTGTTGGGAGACCGAATCCGTATGAATTCGATATATCATGATCGTGTTTATATGCGAAGTTTTGCCACCCGGGATAGCTCCTCGGAACTTAGTGCTGCACTTGAAGATGCGATTTCTATTCTTAAAGCAGCAGCCTTTGATTTAATTATCGTGGAAACCAGTGGCATTGGTCAGGGTGATAATCTGGTGACAAAGATCAGTGATTACTCTCTTTATGTGATGACTTCGGAATTTGGGGCCCCGAGTCAACTGGATAAAATCGATATGCTGGATTTGGCAGACTTTATAATCGTCAATAAGTGCCGAAAACCGGGTTCAGAAGATGCACTGCGAGAAGTAATTATTAGATATATTCGGAATAAAGAGCTTAAATTTAGTAAAACCAGTAACCGTTCATTATTCGCTTTGGATTTACCGATTCTTGCTACGGAAGCCAGTGAATTTAATAATCCCGGGATTAATATTCTGTTTAAGGGCATCCTGGATAAAATAAAGGATGAACACAAGGCTTTTACCATAGATCGGACGATTCTGAACATTTTACCCACCGCAGGGCATAAAGATTTTAATTTGATTCAAGAAGATAGTACCCACTACCTGGCTGATATCGCCAGTACTGTAGATAAATATCACGCTCTATCAGCCAAAAATGTCACCCTGGCAGATCAATGTTACGCCCTCCAGAAAACTGTTGAGATGATTGAATCTGAAGCAGACCACTATTCCACAGAAACCCTCCCAACTTTGAAAGTCATCTTACAAAATAAGATTGATCAGCTAGATAAAAAAGCTAAACAATTTCTGGATAACTGGACTGAATGTAAAAATCAATATCAGCAGGATAAAATCACTTATACCGTCCGGAATCGAGAGGTTACAGTGGACACCCGGCTGGAAACAATTAGTGGCTCCTTGATTCCAAAAGTAGCTTTGCCTCCTTATCAGGCCTGGGGAGAATTATTAAGGTTCTATTACAAGGAGAATTTACCCGGATTTTTCCCTTTTACTGCTGGTGTCTTTCCTTTTAAACGGACATTCGAAGATCCTAAAAGGCTTTTTGCGGGAGAAGGCACTCCGGAACAGACCAATAAACGGTTTCATTACCTGACAGAAGAAGAAACAGTTCATCGCTTGTCTGTTGCTTTTGATGGTGTCTCCTTATACGGTGAAAATCCAAGCCCCTCTCCTGATATTTTTGGAAAAGTAGGTGAATCGGGTGTGAGTATCTGTAGTATTGAAAATATGAAAACACTATTTAAGGATTTCGACCTTACCGCACCCACCACCTCTGTTTCCATGACAATCAACGGGCCGGCACCGATTATGCTGGCTATTTATTTTAAAGCCGCAGTCGCCCAGGTGGAAGAAAAACAGGGTAAAAAACTGGATAAACAGGAGCAAATTGAGGTCTTTAGAAAACTAAGAGGAACTGTTCAGGCAGATATTCTTAAAGAAGATCAGGGGCAAAATACCTGCATATTTTCTCTGGATTTTGCCTTGAAGATGATGGGTGATGTACAATCTTATTTTACCCGGAACCAGATTAAAAACTACTATACCATTAGTATCAGTGGTTATCATATTGCTGAAGCAGGGGCCAACCCAATCACTCAACTGGCTTTTACACTGGCTAACGGGTTCCATTATATTGAACATTATCGTAATTTGGGATTAAAGGTAGATGAATTTGCGGAGAACTTTTCTTTCTTTTTTAGTAATGGAATGGAACCTGAGTATTCTGTTATCGGTCGAGTAGCCAGACGCATCTGGGCAATTGTCATGAAAGAGCTTTACGGCGCCGATGAGAAAGTACAGAAACTTAAATATCACATCCAAACATCAGGTAGGTCTTTGCATGCCCAGGAAATTGACTTTAATGATATTCGAACCACACTTCAAGCATTAATGGCATTTTATGATAATTGCAATTCACTCCATACCAACTCCTATGACGAAGCAGTAACAACACCTACTGAAGCATCAGTGAGACGTTCTATGGCCATACAGCTAATTCTGTCAAAAGAATATGGGTTAATGAAAAATGAAAACCAAAATCAGGGCTCGTACATTATTGATGAATTAACTGACTTAGTAGAAACTGCTGTCCTGCAGGAGTTTAGACGGCTTTCCCATAGGGGAGGGGTCTTAGGGGCTATGGAAAAACAGTATCAACGGAGTAAAATTCAGGAAGAATCATTGTTTTATGAAGAAATGAAACACAGCGGTGAAATACCAATCATTGGTGTTAATACCTTTTTGCCCAAAGCGCATCAAAAAAGCCATTTTGAAAACATGAAAGTTCAGAGGGCAACACCGACTGATAAACAGAAACAACTCGATAATTTATTGGAATTTGAAGCAATCAATAAGGAAAATGCCGAAAAAGCCATGATTGCATTGAGGCAGGTGGCTTTAAAAAATGGTAACATTTTTGAAGAACTACTTAACACCGTGCAATATGTTTCTCTAGGGAGAATAACGAATCTCTTATATGAAATTGGTGGTAAGTACAGAAGAAATATGTAATGAGAATATTGCTGGATTTCGAAAATAACTCTGGATCAAATTTTTTTTAAACCGATTGCTCAAAATATAAAATCCTGTATATCTTTCCTAAAACAATAGATTTTAATTAGCAATCATTTATTAATTAGCTTTATTTCCAAAAACGTTTATTCACCAAATATTAAAGAGGTTTATGGTATGTTAGATCAAGCATTGAAAAATGTATCTGTCATTGGTGCGGCCGGAAAAATGGGAAGTGGAATATCCTTATTGCTGCTTCAGGAAATGACAAGATTAGAAATCGCGGACAATCCTGCCGGTAAAATTCCGGATGCTACTCTTAATTTAGTCGATCGTAACCAAAATGTTTTGAAAGGTTTGTTGAGTTATTTAAAACCTCAGATGGTCCGGTATGCTGAAAAAAATATTGTGGCATTGAGAGCTAATCTTTCTTCCCGGACGGACCTGGTCGATAACGCTGAGATTATTGAAGAGTATGTCAACAGAGCCTTGTTAATCGCAAATCCCACTTCTAACTCAAAAGATACTAAAGATTCAAAATTGATATTTGAAGCTGTGTTTGAAAAACTGGAACTAAAAGAGCAGGTTTTGTCAGGATTGGCTGATATCTGTTCTCCGGAAACACTGTTTTTCACCAATACATCATCGATTCCCATATCTGTGGTTGAAAAAGCTGCCAAACTGGAAGGTAGATTGATTGGATATCATTTTTATAACCCGCCGGCTGTTCAACGGTTAGTGGAAGTGATTACTTCACCAACAACACCGGATTCATTTAAAAAGCTCTCCGATGAAATAGGAAAACGGTTGAATAAAGTATTGGTACCTGCCAATGATATTGCTGGATTTATCGGTAATGGTCATTTTATTAGAGATGGTTTATATGGTATCAACCAAATGGAAAAATTGTCCGGAGAACTGGGGCAGGATAAATCTGTACTAATTATTAATAAAGTAACCCAGGATTTTATGATCAGGCCCATGGGAATTTTCCAATTAATAGATTATGTAGGCCTGGATGTTGTTCAAATGATTCTGGAAACAATGGATCGGTATATAGAAAATGAAACACTTAACAGTCAATTTATTCAGGATATGCTTCAGGCAGGTATTTTCGGTGGACAATTTAGTGATGGGTCTCAAAAAGATGGATTTTTTCAATACCAGAAAAATTTTCCTGTGAGTGTTTTTGATTTGAATCGCAAAACCTATGTTCCAATTTCCGAATCACTAAACAGCGAATGTGACAAATACTTAGGTGAATTAGCTCCGGAGTTTTTACCCTGGAAAGTACTTTCCAGAGATCGGAATAAGGACAAAAAAATGAAGGCTTATTTTACAACTCTGTTTCAGCAGAATTCAAAAGGTGCTGAACTTGCTAAAGCTTATCTGATGAACTCACGTAAAATCTCTGAAAACCTTGTTGAAGGTGGTATTGCTGAGTCAGCCGAAGATGTATCTAAAGTGTTGAGCAATGGTTTTTATCATCTTTACGGACCTGAAAATTCACTATTCTAGGAGATTAACAATGAAAGCACTCAGAAAAAAAGTATATGTAGCTGCCGGATATAATACCATGTTTTTTGGTCCCGGGCGAAAAGAGTTTCATCCTAAAAAACCCATGCGAGCATTTGAAGATTATCTAAATGAAACCTTCCAGGGGACCTGTGATCAATTGGTGAATACAGATTTTGATGAAGGTGTCTTCACTAATTTTGCTGCCATGCGCTTCATTCGACAAGGGAATTTACCTGGGTTTTTGCCATACCTATCAAAATCTTTAAAGGGAAAGTCCTGTACCCGTGTTGAGGGTGCCTGCGGATCAGGCGGGCTGGGCATTGCTGCTGCGGTTAAAACGATTCTTTCAGAGCTGGCGGATAGTGTGTTGGTGGTTGGAGGAGAAATCCAAAACAGTATGAAGTCAGTTTATGGTGCTGATGTACTAAGTGCGGCTGGATACTATAAAGGTGATCGTAAAGATGGCCATGCCTATTTTTTTCCGGGCGTTTTTTCTGATCGTGCCGGGACTTATGGCAGTGTCTATGATAAAGATCTGATGCGGCAAGGTATGGCTAAATGGTACGAATTAGCAGTAACAAGTTCCCGCAAAAATCCTAAATCTCAAGAGCATCATAATAGCGTAGAAGATCTTTTTGGACTGGGTATGACCCCTCCTAATGGTAAAATTTTTATGGATCATTTGAATCTTTTTGATTGTTCTAAAGTGTCTGATGGTGCTTCTTCACTGGTTGTAGCCAGTGAAGAAGGATTAAAAAAACTAGGTGTTGAACTAGAAGATGCTATTGAAATTTCTGGTTTTGCCAGTGCCGAAGGTGACATCACTGAAAAACCTGCAGATCCTACTGTGTTGGATATAACTAAAATTGCGGCGGAAAAAGCCTTGTTGATGGCTGGTATCACGATCAGTGATTTGGCGATGCTTGAATTACATGACTGTTTTTCAATAGCAGCACTGATCGCTCTGGAAACTATTGGTTTTGCTAAGAAAGGTAAAGGTGCTGAATTTTTATTGGAAGGAAACACCAAGGTTTCCGGTAAAATCCCCACGAATATGTCCGGTGGGTTATGTGGTTTTGGACATCCGGTTGGTGTCTCCGGTGTTCGTCAAATGGTTGATTTACTGCATCAGCTCACTGACAAAGCAGAACAACAGGTAGCTTATAAAAATCCATTTGGTATGATGGTTTGCATGGGTGGTGATGATAAAACCGTATCCGTATTTGTGACCAGGAAAAATCAATCCTAAATGATAAGTGGTGACTGTCATTTGAGTCACCACTGATGTCATTTTCAATTACCGGGAGGACTATGTCTAAAAAAAAGACCACTTCTGTGGGAAAAAAAATCAAAAAGGCCAGAAAAGAGAAAGATTTATCTCGCGATATGATCGCCAATGAAACCGGGTGCTCAGTTGATTTACTAAAGAAAATTGAATCGGGAAAACAGATACCACCAGTGGGGACCTTGTTGCAGATCGCCAAAGCACTGGATCTGGATTCCAGTTTTTTTTTAAAGGAGAATGATTCAATAACGGAAAGCCGGGTCGAAGCTTTTACGAAACGGACTGAAAATTATGCCTATAAAACGTTAACCCCCGGTGCTGAAAAGAAGCATTTAAAGGCGTTTCGGGTGAACATAGAACCGCTGTCAGTACACACTGGTGTTGGTTATATGCATGAAGGTGAAGAGTTTGTGTATGTGATTACCGGGAAGGTGGAAATCAAAGTCGGTGATCATGTGAATAAGTTGAAAAAAGGAGATTCGTTACATTTTAATTCCAGTATCAAACATCAGTTAACCAATATTGGGAAATCCAAAGCTAAATTGTTGGTTACCATTTACTCTCCTTAATCGCTAAACTTTGATCACCGGAGTATCTAATGAGCTTTAAACTAACAGAAGAACAATTAATGATCCAAAGTATGGCCAGGGAGTTTGCCCGGAAACATGTGGCTAAAAATGCAGATAAAGCTGATAAAGAAAAATATTTTCCGATTGAAAATTTTAAGATGATGGGTGAGCTGGGATTAATGGGAATGATGGTTCCACCGGAATATGGCGGAGGGGGTGCTGACATGATGGGATATATTCTGGCTTTGTCAGAAATTGCCTATTCCTGTGCCGCCACAGCAGTCGTTATGTCCGTTCATAATTCAATCGTTTGTGAAAGTATTTTAAATTTTGGAAATGAAGATCAGAAACAAAAATTTCTACCCCTTTTATCTGGGGCTCAAATTATCGGTGCCTTTGCTTTAACCGAACCGCATGCTGGATCTGATCCGGTTGCACAGTCAACGTCAGCTGTGAAAGAGGGAAAATTTTATGTCATTAATGGTAACAAACGATTTATAACTTCCGGTAAAAATGGTGGTCTGGTTATCGTTACTGCGAAAACCAGTCCGGAAGACAAACATAAGGGAATTAGTGCCTTTATTGTTGAAAAGGGAACCCCCGGATTGGAAGTGGGTAACATTGAAAATAAAATGGGATTGTGTGGTTCTGACACAAGCGATCTGCTATTTGATAACTGTAAGGTTCCAGTTGAAAATCTGTTAGGGAATGAAGGTGATGGTTTTAAGATTGCCATGACATGCCTGGATTGTGGTAGAATTGGTATTGCCGCCCAATCAGTCGGTGTGGCCCAGGCAGCTTTGGATGCTGCCATTGAATATAGCAAACAACGGGAACAATTTGGGCGGAAAATCAGTAAATTTCAGGGCCTACGCTGGATGATTGCCGATATGGCTACGGAACTGGAAGCGGCTAAACAGCTGATGTATTCAGCGGTTACTATGAAAGAAAGAGGAGAAAAGTATACCAAACAAGCTTCTATGGCCAAACTATATGCCTCAGAAATGGTAAACCGGGTCACCGCTAAAGCCATCCAGATTCATGGTGGATACGGATTTAGTAAAGAATATCCTGTTGAGAGATATTACCGTGATGCCAGAGTATTTACCATTTATGAGGGAACCTCTGAGATCCAGCGAATTGTTATATCCAATAGCGTTTTACAGGATAAACGAGCACTTTGATATTCATTAGGGCGCCAGATTGTTGTGAAAAACTGTCTGGCACCTTCAAAATCAACATATTTTAACCGGCATGCTGATACCTAACTACAGCAAGTTGCATTGGACACTGAACATAGTCGAAGTGTCTTCGAAAAGTACCCCTTAGACTTCTCTCAAGAAACTATTGAAGAAGTAAAATTTGATACCATGCACTGAGTTTGCGATTCTCTAAGCAAAGAACGAGGTACTGTCAAAAACACTTCGACTTCGCTCAGTGAACAGAACCTTGTTGAAGTATCAGATATGCTTCATTCGTTGCTTAAAGTAATCTCTTTTACAATATTGAACTGAACAGTTACAATATTTTTTTTACAAAAATAAAATCAGGTTCTAGGTTGCTGCACAAACTTTTGCTCCTTTTTGAGCTGCGGGACGGGTACTACAACGTTCATGCCATTGATTTACTTTAGGGAAATCATTTATTTTTAAATACTCTTTTGCATCGTATCCCCAGTCTAGGCAACCTACCCATGGAAATGTTGCCATATCTGCAATAGTATATTCATTTCCAACAATATTGGATTGTTGATCAAGTCTTTCTTCCAAAACACCTAATAGTCTCCTAACCTCCTTAGTATAACGTTTTATGGGGTAGGGATGATCACAGCTTTCTGCTGCAAATTTGTAAAAGTGCCCAAATTGGCCAAACATGGGGCCAATACCACCCATTTGAAAAAAGAGCCATTGTAAACACTCTAATCTGGCAGTCGGATTTTCTGGAATAAATTTACCTGTTTTTTCCGCCAGATAAAGTAATATCGCACCGGATTCCATAATGGCAATTCCTTTCCCATCCGGGCCATTAGGTTCCCATATCGATGGAATTTTTGAATTAGGGTTTAAAAATTTATAGGCATCAGAAAACTGTTCATTGGACATGATGTCAATGCGATGCGCTTCATAATCAATTTCCATTTCCTCCAGGGCGATACTGACTTTGCGGCCATTAGGAGTCGGCAGGGAAAAAAGTTGAATAATAGCTGAGTTCTTTATTGGATATTTCTCAGTGAAAAAAGGATCAGACATTTGATTCTCCTGTCTTTAATTTGCAATAATACTTATTCAAAAACACTCTAATTTTAATTCGAATTTTATTTATATTCTGGCACTTTCAATCCGGGTTAAAAAGATACCTTTACAACCCAAGTCAGCTAATTCATCCATGATATAATTCGCTTCTTTCTTTTGAATCATGGCTTTTACTGCAAACCAATTTTTATCCTGTAAAGTGGAAATTGTCGGCGATTCAATACCGGGTGTTAGCAGACATGCCTGGTCCAGTATTTCTTTAGGAGCATCATATTCCACCATCATGTACTTTAAAGCCACCAGATATCCCTGGATGCGTTTTTTCAGGCGTTGTACTTCGATGGTTTCTGCTCTACCCGGACGGGCGAGTAATGCGGCATTAGAGTGAAATAAAGGTTCCCCTATAATCCGCAAACCTGATTGCTTCAAAGTGCTTCCTGTTTCGACAACATCAACCACAGCATCTGCAACACCTAGATTAACTGAGATTTCCACAGCCCCTTCCAATGGAATAATCTTCATAGCGTCCTGTTTAAAAAAACGACGGGTGATCCCACCAAAACTGGTCGCTATTCTTTTATCTTTCAATTCATCCAGTTCCTTGATGGCAGAATCATTTGGAATAGCGGCGCATAATCTGCTGTGTCCATAATGTAAATCAAGTATTTTTTCTGCAGGACTATTGATATCAGCACAAAAATCCATCCCGGTGATACCACAATCGATAATCCCTTCACCTAAATACATGGGAATATCGCTCGGTCGCAGAAAGTAAAATTCGGTGTTATTTGCGGTATCAATGCATGATAAGGATTTTCTTGATTTTCTTGCTTTATACCCACACGCTTTCAAAAGTTCGATTGTGGGATCAAATAATTGCCCTTTGTTGGGCAGTGCCATTTTAATCATAATGTTTTATAAACCTCTTCCAGGGAGATATCTTTTTCCGCCATCATACAGGCAACATAATAAAGGAGTTGTGAAAGTTCTTCCGCGGTCTCTTTTTTGGATTCAAACCGGGCAGCCATCCAACTTTCAGCGGCTTCTTCCACCAGCTTTTTCCCGATACCATGCGCACCTTTCTTAAATAACTCGGTGGTTGATTTACCGGATGGCATTTGCTGTTTTCGTTCAATGACGAGTTTGTATATCTCTTCGAAAGTCATATTTTTGAAGGGTTATATCGGGTTGTGTGTTTGATCATAAGAATCTGTCTCACCTAACTTTTATCTACCTTGATAAAGCTTTAACAGGGATTGGTGCGCTGATACTTTTGGATGATTCAGTGAGTAGTTTTTAAAAATTGAATTTAATAAAATCATGTCAATAAATTTATGACATGTCTGAGAATACTGAAACCGAAGAAAATAGGCAATCATAAGATTAGCACCTTATGTTTTCTGACGGCCTTTATTCAAAAAATTCTCTTTTCCTCTTGCACATTGTATCTTTTTTTAAGAAAGTTTTGTTATATTTTAATAATTTCGATACATCAAAATAAGAATAATCCGCTTCGAATAAACAAAAATATTGAATTCTAAATGATTAATATTTATTTTATTCTTAGTACATCCTATGTAGGAATAAAACAATAAATCAAATGCTTTTTTCGATTGTTCTCAAGATGTTTGTTACCAATTGATTCACCTTTTTGAGTTGGCAGAACACTGCTTTTTTTGACAAATTGCCTATTATATTGAATTCGTTTTAGAGCACTCAGTTTTTCTTCATTGAAAAGTCTAAATTCCAATGCTAGCAAGTTGTCCTTCTTTATGGTTTGCTGAAGACAACCTATGTTATTCCAGCAGTAGTCTTCTGGTTTTTTCACAATATCGTCACGAATCGAGTATTGAGAAAAAGCTATCAAACCAATAGGTGTTAATTGCACCCCCAAATGTGTAATTAGGTCTTTCAGTGGAAATCGGGGATAAATCTGTTAAGAGCAAAGCAAAAAAGATACTTTTTTATTGCGATAATTCATAAGAAACCAGAATGATAACTGAAAAGAATCAATTAGCCAATAAATCGAAGTAAACGTAATACATCAAAATAATTTTCTGTTTCAAAGAGGATGGTGTACGAATCCTTATGGGTAACACCAGGATAAAACCCGGACCGGTAAGCAACTTTATGATCTTTAAAACAAATTTCAACTTGAAAATATTCCGGAAGTTCAATGGGGTAGGATGAAAAATCCTTTTCCAAGGCTGCAGTTACGTTACTTTTGATTTTTTGAAGGGCTAATTTTGAAGAAATATTAACTGTCGATGCACCAATTCCTTGCTTAACAGCAACCGTCTTGAGATTGGCCTGAATAGATCGGGCTTCATCACAGATCGCCTGATCACCACATAGAAAAACCACCGGCACACCGTTATCGGCCGCTGTGAAGGTGTTGATTAAAAACTCAGATGCATGTAGATCATTGATCTTCGTATAGACTGTTTTACCTGTTAATGTGTGTGATAAAGGGTTGCCTGAACTATGATCCGATGCATGATAACCTGTCATTAAAACAGCCTGGAAAGTGTTGTCAATTTCTTGCATCATTGAATAGGGATGGCCACTCCAGCCCCTAATCAAAATAGTATTTTCAGGAAGCAGCTCTGGAATAATATTTCTGCCGGAACTATGGGCGTCTTTGATCCAAATTTCGTTGGCACCTGCTTCAAATGCGCCTTCACAAGCAGCGATCAACTCATTGGTCATTTGTTTTGAAAAGATGCTATAATCCGAGTGTGTTTTATCAGCTTCATCCCAAACTGTTGTTCCGGTCACACCTTCAATATCAGCACTGATATAAATCTTCATAGCAAAAAAAAATAATTGATGGTTTGGAAAAATATATAGGTTATCCTTTAATTATCATTTAAAGCAGTATATTAATATTGTAGATGCGCTTCAATATTATAAACACCGAGCCCGGGAAGGTCTGTTAACTGAACTTTAGAGTCAGTGTACCGGATCCCACCGGAAAAAGGGTTTTCTTTCAAAAATAAGGGAGCATCTAAATCAAAAGAGGATATAACTGATTTTGCCATAGCTAGATGAGTGATGGCTGTAACTCCAATGGGTCCTTCCATCATAGACCCCACCATTCCTTTTAACCCAGCGGTTTCTATTAATGCTGTAATTTTCAAAGCTTCATGGATACCACCACATTTCATCAATTTAATATTGATACCGTCTGCTGCTTTCATTTGAATCAATTGTTGAACATCTTCCGGTGAAAAGGCGCTTTCATCAGCGAATACGGGAGTATGTGAGTGTTTACAAATGAATTGCATGCCAATAAAGTCTTTCCGGTTAACAGGCTGTTCCATTAATTCCAGGTGTACACCTTCAACCTGTAGTTGTTGTAAGGCATAAACCGCTTCTTTGGGACGCCAACCTTGATTTGCATCAACTCTTATTTTAATATCAGGGCCTACGGCATTGCGAATTGCTTTTAAGCGTTGAATATCGGTCTGAATATTACCACCAACTTTTGTTTTAAGAATTGAAAATCCTTTCCCAACCATCTCCAGGCTTTCCGCTGCCATTTTTTCTGGGGTATCAATGCTGATGGTATAATCGGTTATCAGTTCATTTCGGAAACCTCCCAGCAAACGAAAAAGAGGTGCATGGTGTAGTTTCCCCCACAGGTCATAAACAGCCATATCCAAAGCTGCTTTAGCAGATGTGTTCCCAACGATGGCAGTTCTAATGATCTGACAAACTAATTCAAGATTTTGGATTTCCTGTCCGATTAGATGCTGTCGGATATGGGAAATCGCGCCCTGAATCGACTGGACAGTGTCGCCGGTTATCACTGCTGTAGGAGCGGCATCACCATACCCCACACTATCTGTATCTGTTTTGATAACGACAACAATGTTCTCAATTTTATCAACGGTTCGCAGAGCAGTTTTAAAAGGTTTTTTCATAGGGATGCTTAAAAATCCAGTGCGTATGTCTAAAATTTTCATTTTTTAATTCTTTATAAATATATTCTAATAACAATAGATTTACTGATCAATCATACAGGCTGTTCGTTAGATTCTATAGTAAGCTTATTTGAGACAGGTTTTTCTGAAAAATTTATTGACCACACAGCTATTCTTCCCTTCGTTTCTGTACACTGGCGTCCAGTAACACCTTTGTATAGGGGTGTTCAGCTTTTAAGGCCCGCAGATCTTCCACACTCAATAGTTCAACGATCTTTCCACCGTTCATCACCGCAATTTTGCTACACATATGACCCACTACCGCAAGGTCATGGGAAACCATCAGATAGGTTAACCCTTTTTCCGCACGTAACCTTGTTAACAGGTTTAAAATTTCTGCCTGAACAGAAACATCCAGAGCTGAGGTAGGTTCATCGAGTAAAAGGATGGTGGGTTCGATAATTAGAGCGCGGGCAATGGCAACTCGTTGTCGCTGTCCTCCGGAAAGCTGGTGTGGCCACCGAAAACGGAAGGTCTTATCCAGGCCAACGTCATCAAGAACCTGGAGAATACGCTCGTTAACATTATTGAATCCATGAAGGGAAAGTGCTTCTGATAACACACGATCAACGGTCTGACGTGGGTGGAGTGAAGCATAGGGGTCCTGGAACACCATCTGTACCGCGCTGTAGAACTCCTTTCCCCGATCCTTGCTGAGTTCCCGACCAAGCACAGAGATTTTTCCCGACCAGTTTGGAACCAGTCCTGTTATTGCGCGAAGAATTGTAGATTTTCCAGAGCCCGATTCACCTACCAGCCCAAAACTGCCTCCAAAAGAAACCGTGAATCCAGCATCTATAACCGCGTCTACACGCTCATTATCCTCGCCAAACCAGACATTAACATTTTCCAATCCTATTCCGGCACTATTGTCTTTGCTCACACTATTTTCTCCCTTTTAATAATGCCGCTGACACTAGAGTCCCTGCCCCAGGCATCATCACGTTGCAAAACTTCAAGATGGTTTACGGGACGTTCCAGTTGAGGTATGGAGTTGAGGAGCCCGACCGTATAGGGATGGGTAGCCTCATGCAAGCGGTCGGCTCGGCAGGTCTCAACGATCTTCCCGGAGTACATGATAAGAACACGATCACAAAATGCTGAAACTACATTCAGATCATGACTGATGAAGATCAACCCCATGCCACGCTCCCGCACCAGCTTGTCCATGATTTCCAAGACCTCCTTCTGTACCGTTACATCCAGAGCTGAGGTGGGTTCGTCAGCGATAAGAATTTGTGGATCCGGAATAAGCATCATGGCGATCATGATACGTTGCCCCATCCCTCCGGACATTTCATGGGGATAGGCACTGAATACACGTTCCGGGTCACGGATAAGAACAGATTCCAGCATGGACAGGGTTTTCTTTTTCGCCTCCTTTTTACTGGCTCGGATGTGCAGACGATAGGCTTCACAAATCTGGTCACCGATACGCATGACAGGATTGAGGGAAAATTTTGGATCCTGCATGATCATCGAAATCTTGTGTCCTCTCACCCGTTGCATCTCCTTTTCGGAGAGGGTCAAAAGATCTTTTCCTTCCAGTGCGATATGGTCAGCTTCCAAAATACCTGGATTTTTAATAAGCCGCAAAATGGCCCTTCCGGTCATGGATTTTCCAGAGCCGGATTCCCCCACAATCCCTAGCCGTTCACGACCAAGAGAAAAGGAGACCCCACTTACCGCATTAAATATACCGCTACGGGTCGGAAATTTTACATTCAGATTTTTTACTTCCAGAAGATGGGTCATTTTGAACTTTTCTTTGGATCGAGTACATCACGAAGACCGTCACCCAATAAATTAAAAGCAAGGGAGACGACAAAAATTGCCATACCTGGCATGGTCGCCACCCACCAGTGGTCAAGAATAAACTTACGTCCGGCTGAGATCATGGCACCCCATTCAGGTGATGGAGGTTGCGCGCCAAGGCCCAGAAAACCTAGCCCTGCAGCGGTAAGAATAATGCCTGCCATATCCAATGTTACTCGGACAACCAGTGAAGAGATACACAGAGGCCATATATGGCGGGTTATTATTCGCAGGGATCCAGCTCCCTGCAATTTAATAGCGTGGATATAATCCGCATCACGTATGGTCAGGGTTTCTGCCCGGGCAATTCGGGCATAAGGTGGCCAGGAGGTCAGGACAATTGCCAATACCGCGTTTTCAATCCCGGCACCCAGGGCAGAAACAAATGCAAGAGCAAGTATCAGTTTGGGAAAAGCCAGGAAAATATCGGTAATTCGCATCAGGATGACATCAATCCAACCTCCAAGATAACCCGCTGCCGTACCGACAAAGAGACCTACAATGGGAGCCAAAAGGGCAACCAACGAAACAATATAGAGGGTAATACGGGCCCCATAAATCAGTCTGCTCAGAATATCCCTTCCCAGTGAATCGGAGCCTAAAATATAGCCACCTTCCCCAGGGGGCGTCAGGCGCGCGGCAAGATCCTGGGTAAAAGGGCTTTGTGGTGCCAGCAGTGGGGCAGACCAGGCTATCAGTACCAATGCCAGAAGAATTGTTATTCCGAACATGGCCATTGGATTAGAACGTAATTCAAGCCATGACATATACAAGGCGGAGAGTCTGGCTTGATTGCGGGATATAGGTGCATCCGTTGTTAACCACTCATACAGGCTTGAAAATTTCTGAGGGTTTTTTGAATCCATACTCATTTTGCCCTCGGATCGAAAAATTTATAAAGCAGATCGGAAAAGATATTCAGACAGATAAACACCAGACCAACGATGACTGTTCCACCAAGAACGGCATTCATATCAGCGGAAAGAAGCGCTGTCGTAATATAGGAGCCGATACCGGGCCAGGAGAAAATGGTTTCAGTCAATACAGATCCCTCCAACAAAGCAGCATAGGAAAGCGCGATCACCGTCACCAGTGGTACCTTTACATTATCGAAGGCATGACGCCAGATCACGGCGTTTGCCGACAATCCTTTAACTTGCGCGGTAATAATATATTCCTGATCGAGTTGTTCTAGCATAAAAGAACGTGTCATACGGGAGATATAGGCCAGTGAATAATAGGCCAGTAATGCGGCAGGTAGGACAATATGTGAGATGGCATTTTTGAAAATATCCATATCTCCCATAATCAGGCTGTCGATTAAAATCATGCCGGTAATATTGGGCACCATATCCACGTAGAAAATATCGAGCCTCCCCGGTCCGCCAATCCAGCCAAGTTTACCATAAAAAACCAGTAAACCGATAAGTCCGATCCAGAATACCGGCATGGAATAGCCGATAAGAGCGATAACCCGGGCGATATGGTCAAACCAGCTTCCTCGCTTTACCGCAGCTAATACACCCAGGGGGACACCCAGTAAAACACCAAAGAAGGTCCCAACCGTCGCAAGCTCAAATGTGGCGGGAAAGACACGGATAAGATCCTGAGAAACAGGTCGTGCTGTAAGCAATGACTCACCAAAATTTCCCTGGGCGATATCCCTCATAAAATAAAAGAACTGAACCAGTAAAGGCTTGTCCAGCCCAAGTTCCTGAAAGGCGGCTTCATAAGTTTCCCGGGAAGCACTTTCACCCACGATGGAGAGTACAGGATCAATGGGCATGACCCTGCCGATGATAAATGTGACAAAGAGCAAACCAACCATGGTGACCAATATCGTTATTGTGGTGTTGGTCATTCCCTTGAGCCAAAGGGGAACAGAGGGCTTTCTTCGCCTTTTCTCAGGTCTATTTTCTGTTGTCATTACTTTTGATGAAGATCATAGGGGGGAGGGGGGCAACAATCCTCTCCCCCTTAACTTTTAATTAGAGCTTATTTAGTAATTGCCCAATAAGACACGGCAGTGATGGCACCACCTGTATTCAAACCTTTTACGTTAGCACGCATACCGGTCTGCTCAATTTTCTGGAACATAATAGCAAAGGGTGCGCGGTGTTGATGTTCGCGTTGGATGACTTGATACATGGCCGCCCGCTTGTCCCGGTTACTCTCTTTAACTGCTGCCTTGGTATCCTTGGACATTAGAGGAATATGCCATGCGTTACGATAGGCCAGGAGCCCTGTCGCTTTGACTTCATCGCTATTGTCAGGATTATAGGCAAAAGTTCCGGCGTTTGTATTGGGGTCTGGATAATCCGGTCCCCAGGCACCGACATAAATCTGATGTTCACGGGCACGATACTTCGCCAAAGTCTGTTTACCTGTACCCACTTCCAGAGAAACCCTTATTCCAGCCTGTCCAAAAGTATTCTGGATAGATTGGGCAATCTCAATACGTTCCTGTGCCTCACGAACGTTGATCTTCAATTCGAATCCTCCGGATAGACCCGCTTCCTTTAAAAGGGCCTTGCCTTTGGCAACGTCAAATTTATAGGGCAAATCGGAGATTTCCCCCAGATAGGTTCGTGGAAGAAACGCCTGGTGAACCTTGTATTGTCCTTTGAGAAAGGAATCCTGCATTCCTTTGTAATCGATGAGGTATTTTAATGCTTTAATAACTTTCGGATTGGAAAGATTCGGATCTTTCTGGTTCATGGAAATATACATGATACGACCGCGCAGGTCATCAAACACAGCCAGGTCGGACTTCTTTTTAATACTGGCAATATCCTGAGGATTTAGATTTCGTGCCAGATCTATATCACCTTTTTCCAGCAGTAGTCGCTGGGTTGCTGATTCCTGGATATGACGTACAATAACCTTTGTCATCTGCGGTGCACCCCGAAAAAATTCGGGATTGGATTTCAGTGTATAAGATTCATTAGGCTTCCAGTTAACCAATGAATAAGCACCGGATCCCGCAGAGTGAGTTTTCAGCCAACCATTTCCCATATCACCATTTTTCTCATGGGACATAACAGTCTTGGAGTCAACAATACCCCCAATTGTAGAGGTGAGGCAGTTCAAAACAAAAGAAGTGGCATATTTTTCATCCGTGGTGATTGAGAAGGTCATATTGTCAATCAGCTTGATCGTTTGATCCGCGTTTTTTGCAGAAAAACCGAATTGGGTAAATATAAATGCCGGTGTTTTATTCAGCTTAACTGCCCGCTGTAGAGAAAATACGGCATCTTTTGCCGTTACAGGATAACCGGAGTGAAATTTAACTCCAGAACGCATTTTAAATGTAATGGTTTTTCCGTCTCCAGAAACCGTCCAGCTTTTGGCCAGATCGGGTATATAGCCTTTACTCAAATCAGCCGGGTCAAAATTGACCAGTTTGCTGTATACATTACGGCTCAGATCAGATCCTGCGAATTCGAAGGACTGTGCCGGGTCAAGTGTTGTGATATCATCAATCCGGTTGGCGATTACCAGCATTTTTGCAGGTGTTTTTGCATATACTGGTATAATAGTTGCGAAAAGCGCAACTGCAACTGTAGTTAGAAGTAATCTTTGAAAAATCTTCATTGTTCCTCTCCATTGCTGGTTTTTGTTCTCTTTCACAAAAGAACAAAACCGATTGTGAAAGCCACCAGTTTTGACCGTATCATCGCTAAAGAGTCAGCTCCAAAACATAATGCCCTTCAGTAAACTCAGCTTTTTCAGCCATTAGCACTTAACTCCTTGGTGAATGATCAATGATTATTCACACATAGCAGATATAGACACCTATCCCTGGAAATAATAAAAAAGTTAAGTTATCTTTGGATACTATTTTACAAAGTCATTTAGACAATTGCAAATTAAAGGGATTTGGCTACCAGCTATATAGACATTTTGAGATAAGTAATAAATTTTTTCAAGAAAGACAAGAGACTGACATTCAAAATCTTTCCATAAACATTTACAAATATAATTGATTATTACAGTCAAAAAGTCTTGATTCTACAAAACATCAAAATTAATGTCAATAAATTTTTCAGAACCTAAAAAGACTTATAAGAAAAGTAAAAACGCTTTCAATATAAAAATATCTGTCATGGTTTGGGTTAAGTATCAGTAATTTTTATTAATTTTCATGAAGTCTGTAACGATTTACGGAAGTAAAGATTGCTTTATATTTTGCTGAATAGTCCACATCATTTTCATTGAAACTATTTATTTTCACCCAACCACTTGCGTGAATATATTTCTCTTCACCAAGGGAAATACCCACATGGGTAACCGTATCCGGTTGATCGCTGAAGAACACTAAATCACCTGGCTGTGCATCCAGATAGTTGGTGGAAACCTGCTGTTTTTTCTGTTGCGAGTTTGCGTCACGGGATATTTGGATACCTTGCAGATAAAAAATAGTCTGAATAAAGCCAGAGCAGTCAAACCCTTTTGGAGTTTTTCCTCCCCAGAAATATTGATAACCGAGGAACTCTCTGGCTAAAGAAATAATGTTTTCAACTGAAAAAGACAACATGTCACCAAAGTGTTTTTTTTTAGCCCATCCAGTGATCCTGTCCGGCAGGATAAGTTGATACCAATCATCCTGTTCATCAACGACAGAAAGCATACTACCAATTACCGCATCTCTCACACCTTCAGAGGAAGTAGAAGGCTTTGCAGTAATACGCATGAAATGCTTACGTACCATCACATCCCGTCCAGGTAAATCCACTGCCGGAGTGATCTGATCATTGGAGACCCAACTTTGATAGTTGTCAACCTGGCGGATATAAACGTGGGTGTCCTGTCTATCGAGAATTTCAACCTTCTCACCTAACACTCCTTGGGTGGTTATATCAGTATCACTAAAGCATTCCCGGTAGTGATTGCTTACACTTACATTAATAATTGCATACTCAGACATATCTTTATCTAATATCTTCAAGTTATCTGTAATGGTGAACATTACCTCCAACAGCAGCAGTAGTCAGTCTTCCTTAAAAACAGATATAAAAAATTCTATTCCATCTAACACGTTTTATAGTTTTATTACTTTTTTTCAAAATGTTGATAATCCTTGATACTTTTCCAGTCACCCCCCCACAGCCATCCCTTGGACTTAAAAATAGCATAAATTTTTCCACTTTTTGTTATCATACCCATAGTTTTATTTTTTCTGTTACTATATTTTAAACCACCTGATGGATGTACGACCTTATTTTTTACATATGGATTGATTAAAGGGTTAATGTCAATGGCCAGTCCATAACTATGTTTCGAATATACTTTGTCATTTCCTGTAACTTTGCGACAATTAAAGGCTGATGTGTTATTGTCACTCATAGATAAGGAATCTTTTCCATCGTATTGAGTAATCAATTTCATTTTTTCAATTTTAAAACGTACATTATAAAGCTGCATAAATATTTCAATAACTTCAGAGGCAATTTGATTATGAACAATTAGCTCTCCTTTATGTGGCTTGTTATCAAAGCCTAAAAAAGTGATCACCAAATAGCTTAGTTTATTTAAGGGAACCGGGCAGTTCTCAAAAAAAGAAATACCTGTCATTTTATTCCGCAGTTGGGTGGGAATTGGCCCATACCCCCAGATGTATTTAAGTACTCCACCTTTTTTTTCAGTTAATAGCGCGAAGTTTGATTTTGTGGATTGGTGTGCTAAAATCACCAATGTTCTTTTGCCCATTGTTACAATTTTAACACTTGGTTTTTTAAAAAATTTAATAACCAGCCAAACGGATAATTTTTTATCTTTTTTATGACTTGACCATAAAATGCTCTCTGCAATGTTATTTTTGGTTTCTAATTTTCCGTTACCATATAAATATTCCGCATCTCTTATAATTATAATAGCCTTGTTTTCTTCGTTAAGTTGCTTGTAGTCAAACTTATTCTCAGTGTGTTCTACAAGTAGGATTAATTTATTTTCAGATTCTTCTTTAACTGAAATATTAATCACCTCTTGAATAGCGAAACAGGTATTAAACTGAAACAATAATAAACAAGAAAAACAAAATATCTTCATTTTCATACTCATGTCCCTGCGGAAGTCCTTTTCGTTTTGACTACTTAGCTTTAAATATATTTACAAGCGGTTTAAATTAGTGATTCCCTTTTTTCTGGCTACACTTCTGGTTCACGTGATTATCCCTTACGTCCTAGTAATTTTTTTGAACCCTTTTCAACAATACACCTTGTCTAGCAACAAGAACTCCGCATTAATAATTTCCCAAAAACAACCTCCTTCCGTCGGAAGGAAATCACCTTCCAACCAGAACATTTCGTTGCTAATCAGTAATATTGTAATACCCGAAACTTAAATCTTTATCCAATCATTTGTGAGCATTCCAAAAATAAGGTCAATAACTACAATGTACTTCAGTGTAAAAAAAAATTCCCATAATCTTATGAGTCTAGAAAATGTGACACGAACTTCCTGTGTCATAGGTGTATTATCGAATCGTTTGAAGCTGTTTTTTGACCAGGGATACCCTCAGATGAATTTGAACCCTGGACAGTGATTCTGACTTTTTAAACGGTTTTGTCAGATAATTATTAAGGTCTATAAAAAAACCGATCTCCAAATCCGCTTTGCGATGAGAAGCCGTTTGACCACCATGTAACTCGACCAATTGTCTGACGATACGTTAATCCTAATTCTGTTCCCGTCCGGTAAATAAAGTGAAATCTGCCCAAATACATTAATGAATTGACTTTATGGGGAAATTCATATCTCTGATGATTTTTTTCTTGGTGATAGTGGATTGTGTATTCCTCCAGCGCTTTTAGTAAGCTCTTTTCTCCAAAGAAAATTAGCCCGGAAATACATTCGGATTTTTTTGGTAATACAAACCTTTCAGAAAATGCATTCATTTTAGGCGATTGCGGAGGTAATCGGATTGGTTTTATACCCATGGAGGCTATCATAGAGCGGAACGATTTGCAAAACTTGGTATCACGATTATGATTTAAATACTTAAAATTGGACAAGACTCCTCAGTCCTCCATTGTGATATTTCGAGCAATTTGTTTCATCCAGTTTTCGTTTGGATGTGGTGTGATTCTGGCATCAAACGCCTCTCTTGAACCGATGTGAATAAAAAATAAAACATAATATGTGATCAAGCTAAATGGGGTAACGACTTCCGTCTCTCTTTCCTATTTTGGCTAATCTGATCCTTTCATGATCATTAAATCGTGCAGGTTTGGTGAGTTTGGATTTCAAAATCTCATTTTCAGCAGCTAATTATTCATTTCTCAATAATAATTTCTGTTCCACCTTACCTGATACCAATGCTAATGCCTCAATCGCTTTCATTTTCCCTCCCTATGATCATTGAACCTTGAATGTAAACCAAAGCTGAAAAACTAATAAACAGAGGATCTAATGGCAATATGCGGAGGGCAAGTGAGTTTTATGATGTGATTTTGACAAGGGGGTAATAGAAGACAGTTTATTTGACAGGATCGTTGATTTATTATGCACAACATCATTAAAATGCGATGTTGTGCAATGATAGCTAATACCAACGTTCAGCCTTATGTGCCGATTCTTACTTTAGTTACTTCCAGCTTTTTTGCATTTCATCGAATTCTTTTTCGATTTCCGCTGGAATAGGCTCCGGTTTTATTTCCATTTTCTTCAAGGTCAACTCCTGAAGGCGTTGTTCCATTGTCTTCTTACCTGCAGCTTCCCATTTTTGTAAGATTGTTCGATCAAACAGCTCGGAGTATTTAATCTCTTTGAAATGTGCCATGGTGTGTTTCTCTTGGAGATAGTTTCCTCCTGGGCCGACTCTATCTATTAAATCAAGGGCTAACGTTTCTTTGCTGATAGGAATTCCCTTCATATAATGCTGGACATTATCAACGATATCATTAACCAGCACCATGAACTCGGGTGATACAAGGGAACCGTGATCCATCCAACTGCTGCAATCGTGGATGAGGCCTGAGCCGATAATACCGGATGACAGACACTGCATGGCAGCTTCTGCTCCAGCTTGGGCATCACAGAATTTTGAATCTGTCGCGCCTGCTGTACCAAAGAATGGTAACTTATAAAACTGAGCCATTTGAGCCAAAGCCCCGGTCATCATACTTAATTCAATGGCTCCATATGAAAAAATAGTAGTTTTTAAGTCCATGACAGAAGTGAATGCTCCGAAGACGAACGGAGCTCCCTCACGTACGAGTTGAGCCAATATTAGTCCACTGAGTGATTCCGCCGCTGACTGAACCATCGCTCCCGCAAATGTTGCCGGTGTTGTTCCTGAACATTGTGAACACGGCGAATTGATGGTGGGAATGTTCTTTTCCGCACAATAGATCAGTTTTTCAATCGCCAGATCATAATACACAAGCGGTGATATCGGCTCCGAATAATGTACAAGGCATGGGGCGTTGTTAAAATTTTCCTCTCCACCGCATAGCATTAAGGCCATGTCGTACGTATCTTTCACACTTTGGACATCTTTGCAGCAAAATACTAACGGCTTTTTGCAATTCGTCAGCGTATGACGGGCGATCACACGATCAGCGATATTTGCATCAACATCCGCTGCCATACCAATAGTCATTCCCCAATCAAAACTAGGAAGTGCATCACATAAAGCAGCAGTGACTTTGATGTGTTCGCTGGTAAACCGCTCTCTGACATGAGTTTGTGGATCCATGTAATCCAAACAATCTAAACTGGGGCCGAAGTAAGAGTTATCTCCTTCTAGACACACCGTCCGCTCACCATTCTGTTTGGCTAGTACCAAGCGTGAGGGGGCTTTGCGAATCGCATCCTCCACCATCCAACTCGGAAAGCGCACACGGTTACCGTCGACTCGCGCTCCAGAATCATTCAGGATTTCTAAAGCTTTGGGATGAGTAATCTGAACGCCGGTTCTTTCCAACAGTTCCAAAATTGCTACATTAATTTGTTGAATCTGGAGATCGTTGATAACCTGTAACTTAGGTCGAAATCTAATTTCATCGATTTGCATATCCATAAATTCTTCTCCTTTTGTTTGAATTCTATCCAAAGGATTCGCACAGTTTTCTTCGATATGTTCCTTTTAGTGCGAATCTGCGCTCCCAAGACATATTTTATGAAATTAATCTAAATCAGTTTGATCTCGTTTTCGATGCATTATCAGAGTGGGCCAATTTACGGATGGTTCACTATCTTTAATGCCATTTGGAGCGATATTGAGAGCGAAATTAGTATAAATTCCACTTCCAACCTCCCCAACCTCCCAAACGAAAAAAGCTTGAAGAGGACTTTATCAATAATCGATTACAATAGCCACTTATATTGAAAATTAATTTTAACTAGTGTCTGGCCGAAAACTCCCTTTTTTGAAAATCAAATCAAATTTTTCAAAAGGTAGTTTTCAGTCCCGCATCTATTCAGCCATCCACTTGCGCTATTAAAGGCAATTACTAAGCAGCCTTCCAGTTCTGTATTGTCATCTGAATATATGAAACAACACAACTTAAAATCAATTGGCGGTGTTCAAGATGCTATAAAAAAGCTATTTGATTTAGATCTTATTGAAAAACGGAAGAGTGTCTGGACAGAAAAATTTAAATATTCATAGCCTTTGGAGGTAAAAATAGTGCAAACATCTAAAATTATTCATACGGTTAGTTGTCACGCAGAAGGTGAAGTTGGTGATGTTATTGTGGGTGGTGTGGCAGCACCACCGGGTGAAACAATCTGGGATCAGTCTTTATGGATTGCTAAGGATAAAAATTTGCGTAATTTTATGCTGAATGAACCCCGTGGAGGTGTCTTTCGACATATCAATTTATTAGTTCCACCGATCAATCCTGCAGCTCAAATGGGTTGGGTTATCATGGAGCCGGAACATACGCCACCGATGTCCGGTTCAAATAGTATATGCGTTGCTACAGTTTTACTCGAAACAGGAATTCTCCCTATGCTGGAACCTGTAACCCGGTTAACACTTGAAGCTCCCGGGGGATTAATTCAGGCCGTAGCTGATTGTAAAAATGGCAAAGTAGAACGCATGACGATTCACAATGTGCCCTCTTTTGTAAATCAGTTGGATGCTAATATTGAAGTTGATGGTGTTGGCACCTTAACGGTTGACACTGCTTATGGTGGTGATACGTTTGTAATTGTCGACGCCAATAAGCTGGGATTTAAGATATCACCGGATGAGGCACGGGAAATGGTTGAAATCGGTATAAAAATTACCAATGCAGCCACAGAACAACTGGGATTCCACCATCCGGGTAATCCTGATTGGAAACACATCTCTTTTTGTCAATTAACAATACCTTTGACTAAAGAAAAGGATGTTTATGTCGGGCGAAATACGGTTGTCATTCAACCAGGTAAACTAGATCGCTCCCCAACAGGTACCGGCTGTTCGGCTCGAATGGCTGTATTGAAAAAAAGAGGTTTGCTTGAAGTTGGGGATCAATATATTGGTGAGTCCGTTATAGGGTCACGATTCCATTGCCGTCTGGAGTCTTTAACTCAGGTTGGAGATATAGAAGCGGTAATTCCAAGCATCTCTGGACGGGCATGGGTTACAGGTACACATCAGCATACTTTGGACCCGAATGACCCCTGGCCGCAAGGATACAAATTGTCTGATACCTGGCCATTGATTAAATGAGTAATGAAAACTTTGATTAAAAGTAAATTGATCAGCAATTATGGTTGAATTATTTTTCGCAGTAATACCGGTCGATTCAGAGGTTTTCGTTATTTTTTTTTCGTAATATTAGCGCTACCCGCTGGACTCACTGAAATAATTTAGATACGCTTCATGAGAACTCAAAATTAAGGAGATCTCATGAAA
>JABHWU010000139.1 GCA_018657625.1 Deltaproteobacteria bacterium
CATACAATATAAATACTCGAATAAGGAAATTGAATTCAAGATAGTATATATAATTGAATTTATTGGATAAATTAAAATTTGGAGATACTAATCTGTGACCGAGTTATTATATGAGTTTGATAGTGCGAAAATCAGTGTTAAAACAATAATTCATCCACATCGATTTGAGATAATTGATTGTATGAAAAATATCTTTAAGAATTAGCCTTTATTTAAATTATGGTAAAAATGATTGTTATGTCGGCAATTTTAAGATAAATAACTTATTTTGAATAAAATAGTGACTCTAAATACCTTAAATATCCTTCCTGAAAACTAATATTCATTATATTATATCAATATTATAAGATCGAATTAGTGAAATTTCGAAACATAATAAAATTAAGAGCCGAATGAAAAAAGAAGAGAATAACACTGTCGAAGAAAAGGCCTATACCGCGATTCGGTTGGCAATATTACAAAGAAAACTAACACCGGGAATGAAAATCCCGACCCAATCATTGTCAAAGGAACTTGGTATAAGCCGAACTCCAGTACGTTGGGCACTGCAACAGTTATCCTCCGAAGGATTTGTCGAGATGAAATCCAACCATGCGGCTCATGTGGTAAAACCATCTGAAAACAAGATTAAAGAGATTTATTATATGCGGGGAATTTTGGAACCTCACGCGATAATTCTCAGCTGTCGCTACGCAAAAAAAAGTGATATTAAAAAATTACGTGAATTTGCTAAGCAGGAGCGCAAAATGTTTCAAACTAGAAATATAGCAGGATATGCTAATGCAAATGAGCAATTTCATTTGGAAATTGCGCGATTGGCTCGGAATCAAACTTTGTATGAAACGATTCAAAAATTTATAACTCAGACGGTTATCATTCTTTCACTATTTGACCGATTTTATGAATTTTCCAAAGAAGAAGAAGTTGCTTATGATAGTGAAAATGAACGTTTGATATCGTATATCGAAAATAAGGACGAGAAAAGAGCTTTTGATGAAATGAAAAACCATATCAGTCATTCATTTGAGGAATTGGCTCTTGATAAACTTGAAGAAATTACAAGTATTTTTACTAACTTACAAAAATAAGTTGATTTCAGTATTATCTGAGTGTTGTCTAATAAGTTGCTCTGAGTTCTAGTAAACCGCCGGAAGGGGCGCCTGCTTTTGTTGAAAAAAGGTCCCCCTTTTTACTTAAAACAGGCGGTTATTCAGTAAATTTATTGAAAAGATCTGTTGTCTTTTTAATGTAGACTTGGTCAGCTTCACTAAGATCTTCATCCCATGATTGTGTAATATCACCAGCCAGGCAAAAGATACATTGCGCGGCAATGGACTTTTCATCATATCTAAGAAGGGAGACACTGTTGCGAATGGAATCAGGAACAGCTTGATCAACAAAGACCACACCCATATGACTGGGATTGATAGATAAAATGTTTTTAGCAGATTTGTTGATGATATTTACTAACCTTAGTTCCTGTAAACCATGAATCATGTTATAGACAATTCTAGGTTGAATGTTTTTACAAAGCCGACTAATGTGATTCGCCGCTTCAGCATCACTGCTTCTTATAGTATTGAGAACAGAATTGATCGTCACCTTTGCCCGATTGGATGACTGGGAATATATATCCTGTATTTGTATTCGGGCCTTGGAATTTCTAGGTAGGGTCCGGTCAATGGTCCTAAGTAAAAAATTTTTCAAAAAAGATAGCATGTTGATCAGGGAAATTCGATCACCGGATGTTACTAAAATTCCTCGATTAACGATTTGGAAAAAATCCAGGGTATTAAATGAGGTCCCGGCCCCCAAATCAAGTATGATATATTCAGCGGAAAGATTTTGGATTTCTTTGATGATATTCTGTTTGCCGGCATAACTAATATTAGCTAAAAATGGCGTTGTTCCGTCACCCGGGATAAATTTGAGATGGGGCCATTCTGTCTGAACACAAAGGCTTTCAAAAGGGAGTTTTGGATTGTGAACATAATCTCCAATTCCTCTGTTTTCATTTTGTAAGCCTAACATTAAATGAAGATTTGATCCGCCTAAATCCAGATCAATAACAATGGTCGAATGACCAAGCTGAGCAAGTGCAATTGATAAATTGGCTGCAATTAAACTTTTTCCAATACCGCCTTTACCACCAGCGATAGGGATAATTTTAGTTTCATTCCTCATCATCTGTCATTGCTATATGGTAAACATTATTTGTCACTGATGTCCATTAGTTTGGTTTTGGCTATTGCCATATTTGAATTAAGCTCATACTGCAAATCACTTTAGCAGACTTTAGCAGATAATAATTTTCCTGTCGATATGTAGGTTGTGAATTTAAAATGGGCAGAATGTACTATTAAAGCAAACGTCATAGGAGGGCAATAAGAAAAGATCCAGGCAGTTACATTTTTTTTAAAATCAGCGTTATATCAGTACCATGATTGCTTTCATCTTCTGTAGCTTCGTGGGACTTGATTTTGATTTTTCCGCCATAGGCAGTAACAAAACCTTTTATCAGTGGCATCCCAAACCCGGTGCCTTTTTCTCCATCTGTACCCGCTCGACTACTTCCTTTGCCAACTATGAATAAATTATTAAGAATTGCGGAAGACATTCCAATACCAAAATCTCTAATGGTCACAGCTACCTTGTTGCCATCGGTTTTAGTGATTACTTCAATTCTTGATTGAGGAGGTGAAAATTTAATGGCATTGGTAAAAATATTGTTCAAAACAGAATTGATGAAAGTTGTTTTTTCTGCCTGCACATCCAGGTTTTCATCAACTTTTAAAAGGTAGTCAATTTCCTTATTTATAAATTTTTGTTGTAATATGAGGCAGGATTCTTCAATAGCGTCTTTAAGATTTACCTTGGTAAGTGTGAGGTGTTGCTCTTTTTCTTCCAGGTATCGAAGTTCTCTGATAATTTGAATGATGTTTAATCCATGTTTTGTTAGTTTTATCAATCTGTCGCGGCGAGATGTCAGCCAATAATCAGTTTTTTTCAGTGACAGAGATAATGTGGATGCAATTGCTCCCAGTGGGTTAACCAGGTCATGGCAAAGTACATGTAATAACTCTTTCTGTTCGGTATTTTTTTTTATGAGCAATTCTTTGGTCTGCTTTAACTCCAGATGTGTATTCACCCTGGCTATTAGTTCAATCTGGTTACATGGTTTTACTACATAATCAACGGCCCCACTTTCAAATCCTTTTTTTATTTTTTCCGGTTGGTTTAGAGACGTTAAAAAAATGATTGGGATGTGATTGGTTGCATCAGATTTTTTTAAGTGATTGGATAATTCAAAGCCATCCATTCGTGGCATCTCAACATCCAGCAATATTAAATCGGGTTGACACTCCTGGATTTTTGCTAAGGCATCAATACCATCCTCGGCAAAATCAACACTATACCCCTGTTCTTTGAGCATATTTCCAACGGTCAATCGCATCGACTTACTGTCGTCAACAATTAAAATATAAGGTTCTTTGTTTTTGGCGGTCATGAGATTTTTTTAAATTATGAAAGATAAAACATTACATCAACAAGTAGTGTAACGTAGATTTAATTTGGATTCAAGAACTTAAATTCATAAATTGTAAATTGTTCTGGTTTTTCCTACTTTTGGATCAGCCTTGTTAAAATTATTTATATATGATAATTTTAGTCCTAGTTAAAAAGTCAAATATGATAGAAACTAAGAGAAATTCCTTGCGATAAAACGAATCATTGATCATTAGGGGCTAAATTGAGTAATAAACAAAAGCGTCAAAAGCCTTCCCGGGAGAAAAAATTATCTAATAAAAAGGCTCAGAAAAAGTATAAATCAATAGATGCCGGGAAAAAGATACAGAAATCAAAAATAAAAAAATGGCAGCACCCTAATTGGTATTTGGTCGGGTTAGCAGCAGTAGGAATGGCACTTACTGGGTATCTGGTGTTAACCGGTTGGTTCGGTAAACCAGTAATTTATTGTGCTGATGGCAGTGCCTGCGATGTTGTTCAACAAAGCAGATGGGGGACTTTTCTGAGTATTCCTACCGCACTGTTAGGCTTTGTCAGTTATGCTATGCTTTTGTTTATCGGTGTCCGGATTCGAAATACAATATCACAGTGGAAATCAGCTCTTGTTATTTCAATGGTAGGGGTAGGTTATAGTTTTTACCTTTTTACCGTGTCTGTGATTCAAATTGAGGCTGTTTGTGTTTACTGCATCACGTCATTAATCATCATGCTCAGTATTTTTGTGTTAACCGTTGTTCAGCGTCCAAAGGTGATGGCCGGTTTCAATTTTTCAACCTGGATGGGACAAATAGCTATTTTTACCATTATCTTTGTGGGGGGAATGCATCTTCATTACAGCGGTGTTTTTGATCCGGCGGCAGGACCGGAAGATCCTTATTTAAAAGGTTTAACTGATCACCTGATCCAGGAAAAAGCGATGATGTATGGTGCTTATTGGTGACCCTCCTGCGTGGAGCAGAAGGATCTGTTCGAAGCATCAGCCAAACGACTTCCATATGTAGAGTGCTCTCCTGACGGACGTTCCGGGTCGAAAGCATCAGTATGTATTGAGAATGACATTAATTCCTATCCAACCTGGATTATCAGGGACCGAAAGTATAAAGGCGTACAAACGCCAAAACGTTTAGCTATTATTTCCGGTTATTCCGGACTTAAATAGGTTTTGTTGGCAAAATTATTCTTCCGCTATAGCGGCTAATTCAAATTGATTGACCAGTTCCTCAAACTGAGAAGATATTTTTGTCAAACCATCTGACTCAGATACCTGTTCAGATGTTTTGGCGGCTTTCCCTGTATTGGTTTGTATATTTGTGATTTTAGTGGCGATATTTTCAGCTGCACCCGCACTCTGTTATTAACAAAATTCCAAAAGTAATTTTCATTTTAATCGTCTTAAGCATGATGTCTCTTTTATAGGTATTTAAAATGTACTATTATGCTTACTTGAAGCTGGAAATTGAATGCTTTAGTAAAAAACCATTATCAAATGAGATATTGATCGTCCATGTTTTTATAATAAGTGCCAATGATTTTTGAAAAGTTTTTTTATATTTGACCGTTGCTAATAATTGAAACCTTTTTCATCAATGATCATTACAAATTATAGAAATATATATTGTAATTATGGCAATAGGGAACTAGATTAAAGTTTAGTATTTCAGGGTCGGGTTAACTAATAACCGATATTACAGTAACATGGAAATTGAAAAAAATTTTGTTGGTTAGACAAATCATTAATTCTGTTAAAGTTTTAGACTACTTATCCTCAATAACTACAATGGTTTATTATGACTAAGAAGAAAAAGATATTCGGTATATTTATAAAAGCCTTAATGGTAATTGTACCTATCGCGATTGGAATTGTCGCTTTCCAGATAATGTCCAAGAGTAAAAAACCTCCTAAACAAAAAGAAGTCGTCATCGATATTCCTAGTGTCAGAGTAATGCCTGTAAAACCAATGGAAGTCGTACCGAGGGTGCTTGGTTACGGTACCGCGGAGCCCATTCGCACCTGGAAAGCCTCCGCGCAGGTCAGTGGAAGAATCATATTCACCCATCAACAGCTTCAAAAAGGGAGTATCATTAAGCAGGGAGCTGAAGTGTTGAAAATTGATCCGACTGAATACCTCATTAATTTGACCAAGATTAAAGCCAATATCCAAAATTTCAAGGTACAGATCGCACAAAAGGATGTTGAGAAGAAAAATCATCTGAAACTGCTGGATCTCCAAAAAGCTGAACTAAAATTTAAACAAAAAGAAGCCAAACGACAGCTTGAACTCTATAAGAAAAAAATTACTTCTAAAACCGCTTATGAAATGCAACTACAAGGGGTTATTTCCCAGGAAGTTCAAGTTCAGAATATTAATAACTCTTTGAACCTGCTACCGATTCAAATTGAATTATTACAGACACAACTGGAACAAGCCCAGAGTGATTTGGAAAGTGCCAAACTGAAACTTTCCTATACTACTTTAACAGCGCCTTTTGACATGCAAATTGCGTTTGTTAATAATAAATTATCTGAATATGTGCAGGCAGGGCAGACGATATTGGAAGCCAATGATATTTCAGAAACTGAAATTGAAGCCCAATTTGTACAAAAGGCCATGAAGCCGATTTTTCTTTCTGTAAAGAACCGGTCAGGTGTTTTGAATGCAGAAACAATTTCTATCGGTGAGGCTCTGGGGATTAGCGCAAAAGTGCGTTTGAGTGGTTCAATGATTGGAGAAGTTGAATGGAAAGCTTCTTTTAATCGCCGCAGTGATACACTGGATACAGAAACCAGAACCATCGGGTTAATTGTCAGTGTCAAAAATAAGTTGCAGAATGACGAGCCTTCACGGCGGGGTCGATTATTATTAAAAGGGGCATATTGTGAAGTGGAATTAAAAGGACAAGTTCAAAAAGACATGATTGTTATCCCCAGAAGTGCGCTACACCCCGGAAACATTGTCTTATTATTAGACTCTGAACAAAAACTAATCAAAACGCCAGTTGAGGTGCTTTATTCCATGAGTGATTTTGCGGTCATCAAAAGCGGCTTGAAATCAGGCGATATAGTGATTCTTTCTGACATAGTACCGGCTGTCAACGGAATGAAAGTGGACCCGACTGTTGATAATGTTAGTTTTGAAAGGTTAGTTGCCGATGCCAGGGGAGATTTGCTATGATAAGATTCTTTACAGAGCATCCAACGGCCGCAAATTTATTAATGATTGTATTTTTAATTTTAGGTGTTTATTCATTACCTGATTTGAAACGCGAAACTTTTCCACCGTTTATTCCAAGTAAAGTACAGGTAAGGGTTATATATCCGGGGGCAACAGCGGAAGAAGTTGAAGAGGCTATTGTGCAACGATTGGAAGATGCTTTAATCGGTATTGAAAATGTTGAAAGATCACTGGCAAAAGCCACAGAAGGATTAGGTTATGTCGTTTTGGAAATGGATGAGGATTCCGGTGATATTAAAGAGCTGCTCGATGATGTTCGAACGGAAGTAGCCGCTATTACGAATTTTCCGGAAGATGCCCGTGATCCGGTTATAACTGAAATGAGTAAGAGTAGCCGGATCGTTTCTATCGCTGTTACCGGGCCCATGAGTACCACTGATCTTAAAGATTATTCCGAAGGTTTGAGGCGCAAACTTCAACGCTTACCAGATGTATCGATTGTCAAAATTTCCGGTTTTTCCGATCGGCAAATTCGGATTCAACTCTCCTCGGAGATGCTGTTGAAATTCGGATTGAGTATCAATGATGTTGCTAACAAGATTACTAAACAGAGTATCAACCGCCCCATCGGGAGCATTGAGACTTTAGATAAAGAGATACTACTTCGATTTAATGATCAGAGACGTTTACCAGGGGATTACGAAGATATTATTGTTCTGGGTGGACGTAAAGGCGCGGAAATTCGTTTGGGGGATATTGCAACCATAGAGGAACGCTTTGAAAAGGATGAAATCAAAACACTATTTAATAATGAAAGAGCTAGTATTATTGAGGTTGAAAGGACAGATGCCGAAGATGGTGTAGAAGTTGTTAATGCTGTAAAAAAGTTTGTAAAGGAGCAACAACCTAAGGCACCCCCTGGCGTTAAACTAACCATTACAGGGGATTTAGCTTCCATCATCCAGGATCGTTTGGATTTATTGATTAAAAATGGTTGGCAAGGTCTATTATTGGTCTTCTTCTCTCTTTGGGTTTTTTTTAGTTTTCGATTATCATTTTGGGTGACGATGGGTTTACCGGTTTCTTTTGCCGGTGCTGTTTTTGTTATGCATCAGTTTGGTTATTCATTGAATATGATGACCACTATGGCATTAATCATTACCCTGGGCTTATTAATGGATGATGCCATCGTTATCGCTGAAAACATCGCTGCTCACTTGCAACGAGGAAAAACAGCTTTGAAAGCGGCGATTAATGGTGTAATGGAAGTACAAACCGGAATTATCTCCTCTTTTCTGACCACGGCCTGTGTATTTGTTCCTTTAATGTTTATTGAGGGACGGATGGGGCGTGTCTTAAAAGTAATACCCTTTGTTCTCATTGCTGTTTTGGCCGTTAGCTTAGTAGAAGCTTTTTTTATTCTCCCTAGTCATCTTTCCCATGCTATGAAAAACCATAAATTGGATAATCCGGGGAAATTAAAATCTGCTTTAAATAACGGAATAGAATGGTTCAGAGATGTAGTACTGGGAAAAACGGTTGACGCGGCTGTTAGGTATCGATATTTAACCGTCGGGATAATAATAGCGGTTTTTGTAATTTCATTAGGAACCTTTAGTGCCGGATGGCTGAAGTTTATCAGTTTTCCGGAAGTTGAAGATGATTCCATTCAGGCCAGAATTTATTTACCGCCAGGGACACCATTGAGCCATACTGAGAAAGTCGTTAAACAGGTGTTAGTTGGTTTAAGTAAAACCGATGAATACTATACCCCTATGCAAAAGGGTCAAAAAAAATTGGTTGAGCAAATACAGGTTTCCTTCGCCACCAATTCAGATGTTAGTGAAAATGGCGCAAATCTGGCCACTGTTTATGTGGATCTTTTATCCAGTGAATATAGGAAGGGAAACGTTGATGACATTTTGACCAGATTGCGGATGGACACAGGAAAAGTGACAGATGTTATTAGTCTCAAATTTGCTAAACCATCAATGGGACCGGCAGGTAATGCGATTGAAATTGAATTAAGAGGGGATCAATTTAAAAAACTGGAATTAGTATCTGCTGAAATTGAGGATTATCTATATCAATTCGATGGTGTATATGACCTATATTCTGACCTTCGTCTCGGAAAACAGGAAATTCAGATGAAACTCAAAAAAGGTGCTTCAGTTTTGGGTATGGATGCGAGTGCTATCGCTAGTCAGTTAAGTACTGCTTTTCAGGGTCTTACCACCATGGAAGTTCAGGTAGGGCGTAATTCTTATGAAATTGATGTGCGTTTGGAACCCAAAAGTAAAAATAGTCTTTCAGATTTGGATCAATTTAAAATTGTGGGTAGTAAAGGTGAAAAAATTCCCTTAGAAAATATTGTCTCACTGAAAAATAACCGGGGTTATTCAACGATCAATCACGTGGATGGCAAACGTACCATTACGCTTTATGGCAGCATTAATGCCCAGGTAGCCAATGGCAATGAGATAATGAATCGCTTTAAAAAAGAGTTTATACCGAATCTTAAAGCCAGGCATCCAGATGTTGAAGTTTTTCTGGGAGGCGCGTCAAAGAATACATCTCAAACAGGTGCTTCAATGGCCCGTTCCCTAGTAATCGGTTTATTGGGTATTTTCATATTACTGAGTTTTCAATTCCGAAGTTATACCGAACCTATTGTGGTAATGCTGGCCATTCCCTTTTCCCTGATTGGGGTTATTTGGGGGCATATCGCCCTGGGGCTTCCCATGTCCATGCTTAGCATGCTGGGTTATATTTCCTTAGCCGGTATTGTCGTCAACGATTCAATTTTATTGGTTGAGTTCATTAAAAACGGCAGGAGTAGTGGTAAGACTATTGTTGAAGCCAGTTGCAATGCCAGTAGAATGCGCTTTCGAGCCATTCTATTAACCTCAGTTACCACGATCCTGGGTTTGTTACCCCTGCTTAGTGAAACCAGTTTGCAGGCACAATTATTAGTCCCTATCGCAGCCAGTATTGCCTTCGGGATGTTAGCTTCAACGATACTGGTTTTAATTGGTATTCCCAGTTTTTATTCTATCCTGGGCGATATCGGTTTGATTAAGGAAGTTGCTAAGAAATAATTCTTAAAAGGCACAACGGAGGATCTCTTGGTTAGGCCAAAAGATCCTTCGCCGTAAGTTCCGCTGGGATGACAATTATAATCTGAAGTTAAAAACTAAAAGATGTTAATAGTGCCAGTTTATCCCTGACTATATTTTCGCCATATTGTGTGTATTGATCTCCTGCCATATGTTGCCAGGTGCAAAGCATGGTCCAGTTATCGGCGGGACTATATGATAACTGAGTAGAAATATTAGAACTTTGATCATCCAGGTTTCCCAACCAGGCAATAGATGGCGTGAAATAGAGCCAGTTGAATGGTTCTTTAACGCTGACCTTAACATAACCATAGTTTTGATTGATGGTCTTTTTTTGCTGTATCTGAGACAAATAGGGTAGTGCTTTGGTACCAGGATTGTCTTCAATGGCTTCATAAATTATCTTGGATTCTTCTTTTGTAAAACCTTCCGAATCAGAGTAAACTTCAGCGATCCAGGTCACATCAGTATCTGTTAGATAACGCAACCCCAACAAGGCTTCATTTTGATTGTAATCTTCATATCTTGAAGTCACATACTCACCATGAATTTCAAAATTAACCGATATATTCGTAGCAAAATCAATTCCCCATTGGGTTATTTTCTCCTGATCCCAGTTTACGGCATAGATATCAATATCTGTTGTACCAATCAATCCATATAATTTCAAACCCCAAACATCGTCCTCTTCTACACCGGATTGATATTCATCATTTAGGTCTTCACGTATGGGAAGGTATACCAGATTTACAGAGGTTGTTTCGAATCCGGCTAAAGCCCCTGTAATCCAGATTCCTTGTGTTGTCCATAATCCTTCGCGACTGGCTTCTGGATCTTCCGGATTTTTTGTTCTTTCCATTAAAGCCACCGGATTAAAAGCATATCCTTTTCCCCATCGTAACAATCTTTTCCCAATTTCTAAGTTATGGGGTTCAAGCTCTGCCAATTGCCAGTAAGCCTCCTGCAAAACTGAATCATCCGCATCATTTTCCGGAATACTGGACCTGAAAGCATTGATTTCTCCAATTAGAAAAAACCGAGACCAATCCCAATCCCATCTGCTTTCTAAGCCAAGGATCAGTTCATAGTCCTGGGAATCCGCTTTATCATTTTCTACTTTTTTTGGATAAATAACAGAATCTTTATTATAAATTTTATTGGTGGCCTCGAAAGAAACAAATCCCTTCCATTCCCATATTTTTTTAGTGAATTCATCAACTTCAAAAGAATAGAGATCTTCATCCTGGGAAAATCCTGTCGTTTGAAAACCTGTAATTAGCAGGAGTAGTAACAGCGTTTTCTGAAAGTGTCTTATTGTCATAATTCTTAATTCCTATCGCCGAAATCAGGGTACACGTAACAAAAAAAGTACATGTCCCCCGGATTTCAAATATTTATCTCAAAGATTCAATTCGGCTCATATAATCTGTTGTAAAAACTTCCGCTGCTAATTCACGGGGTTTCATTTTAGCAAAGATGATGATAGATTTATATCCTTTATATAGCGGACTATCGGTTTCAACAACAGCTGGCCTTTTGATCCCCTGTCCAAAATCGGTAATTTTTTTGAAATAGATTGTTTTTATCAATAACCCGGAAACGGTAATAGCACGAATCAGTATTGGTGACTTCAGTTTTGGATCGATCAGCATTTCAAGTTTATCATACGCCACGGCACCTGTCTTTGCTTTTAAATCCAATTGTAATAATTGACTACCGGATGGCCCTTTTTGATCAGTTTTACTGATTTTTACCGCATTGTATTCCGCCTGATAATCAACCCGAAGGATGTCTGAATTGTTAAATATCCCTCCAGTGACCGATTGAAGCGAAGTAATACGCAGAGCCCTTCCGACATTTGGGATATACAGCCACATATTTTCACCTACCCTTAGGGTTGCCCGTCCTTTTTCCGAAGCAGGAGAAAGAAACAGGGCTGCTACTTTTTCTTTATCTTGTTTAACTGTATACAGGACAAACTCTTTTTTACTGCCGTCCGGTTCTATATTGATAAGTTTTCGGTAAGACTCATATTGTGGCGGATTTAGGTTACGATCAATGGTTTCCAGCCATTCCTGTGCTGTTCCCTGCGCCCATAAATTCATAGGTAGCAACATTAGGATAATGAGTCCGCCCACACCTACCAATTTCCCGAGGGCTTGTTGAATAAATTGTTTCATGGTAACTCCTTAAGTTTATGATTCTTAATTAAAAATGTCTCAATGCGTCCACAGGCTCCAGTTTTGAAGCCTTAACAGCCGGTTGTAAACTTGCCAGGGCTGATATTGCGATCACAATTAAGGCAGTGGTAATCACTTCTGAAATAGCGATAGAAGGCTCTAAAACTAAGGTGTCTTGTTTTCCAAAAGAGACGATCAGTTTTTGCCAGTTTAAATATTGAATGATTCCCAGGCTAACAAAGCTTCCGACGACCGCACCGAAAAGACCTAAGAAAAAACCTTCCATTAAGAAAAGTGACCAGATCTTTCCGGGGCTGGTACCTATCGCTGCAATGGTTCCTATTTCCCGTATCCGCTCATAAACTGCCATTAACATAACATTCATAATGGAAACTAAGACAATGGCAATCAGAATGACTTTAACAAACATTGTCAGCAGGTCAATAATTTTTGCAATATTAGAAAATGGAGATAGTTTTTCCCAGGTATGGGTTTCAAAGACCGGTTTATCTTTTTTATTTTTGAATTCAGATAATTGCTTTTTAAGTTTAGCAAAAGCCGGCTCCATTGAATCAAAACTTTTAAGCCTGATGGCTACTTCATTGACTTCACCCTTTTTAATTCGTAAGAGTTGGTAGGCATCTGCAATATTCAAATAACCATCTCTGCCACCAGGGCCAGTCATCGCACCAATAATCCCGCTAACAGTTAATGGGACGCCGTTTACCGAGCCATCTTTATTGGTTGCCACTAAAACAACCTGCGCTCCTATTTTAAGTTTCATTCCTTTGGCCAGGGTTTCCGGAATCCAGATTTCTCCTTTTTTCAGTGTTGCTTTTGTTCCGTTATCCGGACCGGTAACACGTTGTTTAAGCAATGGAACACTATTTAATTCCTGTTCAGGATCAATCCCATTAACACGAATATTGGAAGTTTCGGTAAAACTACTCAACATACCTCCAAATTTTAAGCGACCGGAGTAAGCTACAATCGATTCATTATTTTCAAGCACTTCATTCAATTTTGTCATTTGTTTAGAAGTGAGATTTAAATTTAGAGGGGAATTATCGATTGAAGCGACATATCCTTTTCTATGAACTTGCAAATGTCCGAGCATAGAATCTGTTATTTGCCCAACCATCAACTGTTTAAAAGAACCCGCAATGGCAATAAATAATAAAACGGCAGCTATTCCGATAATGACTAGCATTGAAGTTAACATGGTCCGACGCGAATATCGCAGTAAATTCCGGTAGGCGATTTTGGCAACTTTCATCATTTTGTTCTCCTGTCTTCACGGTTTTTAATCATACCATCTTCTAATGTATAAATGATTTCAGCTTCACCTATAATTTTGGGATCATGGGTTGAAAAAACAAAAGTCGTATTAAATTGATTTTTCATTTCCTTCATCAGATTAATAATTTTATAAGCGGTATCATGATCAAGATTGGCGGTAGGTTCATCTGCAATAACAAGTTTTGGCTGTGTAATGAGTGCTCTGGCTACCGCTACCCTTTGCATTTGTCCACCCGATATTTGGGAAGGTCGCTTATCTTTTTGATCTATTACACCCACAGCATCCAATAGTTTTAAAATTCGATCTTTATGCTTTGCACTACTTTCATTTTTAACCATTAACAACGGATATTCGACATTTTCATAAACGGATAAAACGGGGATTAAATTAAAATTCTGGAAAACAAACCCCAGATGTTGTCCTCTAAAATCAGCCCGTTGCTTGTTATTTAGTTCTCCAACTTCCTGATTAACAACCTTAATAGAACCTGAAGTTGGTTGGTCCAGACAACCAACTAAATTCAGGATCGTAGATTTACCACTTCCTGATGGACCGACAATCGACACAAAAGTTCCTGCTTCAATATCAAGGGAAACGTCTTTTAATGCAGAAATCGTAACCTCTCCCATTTGGTAGATCTTATTGAGATGATTAACTTCAACTAAAGACATGGATTTCCTCCTAGAAAAATAAAAAAGTGATTTAGACTATCACAATTCGTTATTAAAAAAGACCAACTGTTTTTTATGGCAAGCGATCATATATTAGCTCTGTAACCAAGATAACCTTTACTATCTGCCATCCTGACGATAGCGAATGATCGCTATCAATGCCATTCACTATAAAAGCTGTAAAAATAAATCAATACGGTATCTTTTCTGAAAATAAATTCACTATAATTTACCAATGTGAAGAAATTATGAAGAAAATATGTATAATTAATGAGTATCTTTAATAAATGTTTTATAAGAAATAATTGATACTGCCAGCCATAACACCATTCGGAATGTTAAAGCATAAAAAGTTCTCACTTCGTAAGCGCCACCCTGTCCAACATAGAAACTAAAAATGATTAAAATAATTGTGATTGATAATGTTAATAATACTGAAACTGGAATAGTCCATTTTTTGCCTTTCCATAAACCTAAGCCTGTCAATATATAAACAAACCCTGACAATAAGTTAAACCAGACCACAAATTCAACGTAATCCCCGGCAAATTTTTGAATGACTTTATTAGAGAATATGACCACACTACCTGAAATGACAGTCATGATACCGAAAATGGTCACTATTATCGAAAACAATCTGATTAAAACCACTTTAAACCTCAATCATTTTAAATATTTCAGAAGACTAAAAGAAAAACGCCTGTTTTCTTTTAGTCTTCTGAAATGTGGTGAATGACACTTAAATCACAAAACATTCCCTACATTTCCTGCTACACAGCATGTATTATGCCATTGTTGTAATGAACTGATTTAATAGCATAAAAAAAGTTTAGAGAGTTGCTGTTTATTTATTAATGCAATAGAACGTTGCATTTGTTGCAAGGTGCATGGTATTTGCGACGTTTTTTGTTTTAGGCAAAGTAAATATAATCTTAACATGATGATTTGGTTAAAGCTACCATTGTTTGGGGGGGGGTGGTTGATACGCGTTGATGAAACTTAATCAATCCGGTGTGAGAGAATTCCGCGCCCACGGTCAGAGTTCGGGAGAAAAAAATAAATTTTCAGAGAGCCAATAATTCCATATGGATTGTATTTACTTTAAAAAAAGGTTAGAGATATAGACGAACAAAATTTTTAGTATTGATATATAAAAAATCTCTGTCCTTAAATACAGGCAACAAACTGGCCAAACAAAAAGTATATATGGATTCAGCCCAAAAAGGAGTAATAAGTAATGCCTTAATCGGAAAGGTAAAAGACCAGTTCCTTTTGAATTGGCAAGGCAACCATGGCATTAAACATTGGGCCAGAGTGTACGATATCGGAATGCACTTAGCTGAAACTTATGATGTCAATCAACAGGTTATTCAACTCTTTGCTTTGTTCCATGACGCCTGTCGGGAAAATGAAAAAAATGATCCGGGACACGGAAAACGAGGTGCTGATTTGGCTTTAAAACTAAAAGGTCAATATTTTGACTTACTGGATGATGATTTTCAACTTCTGCAAATCGCCTGTCGTAATCACACCCATGCAGATACCCATAATGATGTTACGGTCCAGGTTTGTTTTGATGCGGATCGCCTTGATTTGGGGCGTGTTAAAATTACACCTGATCCTAAATATCTTTGCACTGAAGCAGCTAAAACCAATGATATGATCGATTGGGCGCTCCAAAATAGCAAAGAAGGCCACATTCCAGACAATATTTTGGGCATATATTGATCGTTAACGCTTTGATCGACGATCTGGTTCGTTTATGGTGGATTAAGAATTTAATTTCAACTTGAAGTTGACAAATCTTTTCAGCATATCTTCATCAATCGACCATGTTTCTATTTCATCCAAATCAATTTCATGGTGTTTAGAAACCAGAATTGCCTGATCTAATGATTGCATATCATTCCAAAAATAGTAAGCTGCTAGTCGATCCATCACACAATGTGTTGGTGTCAAAAGTTTTAAGTAGCACTCTTTTAAAATAATCTCATTAAATTTTTTTACTGGTTTGTTTCCGATTGACAACGGACCAGATGGGAATTCAACAATAAAATCACTTTCAGAATGGATATAATATCGCCCTTTTGTTTCTTTAAATCCAATTCGATCAAGTGAATTGGAGATTTCTTTTTTTGATGCAAATGTAATAAAATCTAAATCATCAGATTGATATTTGTTTTCTGAATAGATTGAAACAACGGCACCACCCGTTAATACAGCGTCGATTTGATCTTGTTTTAGACATGTGCAAACAATCATTGCCAGATCTTTTAATGATGTACTTTTGGAAATTTTTTTCATAATGGTTTTGCGGTTCTTCTAGGGCGGGTTCTCGTCATGAAATATTTTTCTTTTTCTGATTCCGGTAAATAATCATATGCTTTTTGAATGAGTCCCTTCAACTCTTTAAGAAATGGATATCTGGGATTCCATTGGAATAGTCGTGTTCTCCCTTCTAAAAAACTAACAAAGATACCTGCTGTTTCAAATTTTAAAAACTGTTTTTGAACCGCATTTAATGAAAGATTGAAGGTAGATGATACTTTTCTGGCATATCCTTTATTGTAAACCAACATATAATAGAATATTAATTCCGCTGATCGGCTACCAAATAACTGATTTAACATTTATGACCTTTAATATGGATAATATGAACAAATTAGTAGGTTAGATGATATACTATATAGATCATAAAAAAAAATATGTCAAATCGATCATTGTAGTAGTGAGGGACGTTGTTGCGAAATTGCGATATAATTTCAAGTATATCATTAGGATAATCAAGAGACACGAGCGCTAGTGACAGGATTGAAGACATCTCTTTCTTGGCGATACTGGGTTTGATGACGGGCACCTCTCCATCGTTGGTCATAACAATGGGGCTGGACGAATAGATCGTGTGATGGAAACACTGAAATTATCTCTGAAGTATGGATTTGTTTTAGTCTCGATAAGCTCCGCCTTTTACATCTTGTTGGCAACCCCTCTGGTTGGTTTATTTACTTCTGATCTGGAAGTGATTAATGTAGGTGCAGGTTACTTGAGGATTGCAGCTTTGATGTCCTGGGCTTATGTACTTTTGCTGATTAATGTTTCCGCTTTGCAAGGAATGAAGAAACCTAGCATTGGTGTATGGGTGAGCTTATATCGGCATATTATTGCACCGAATATCGTTTTTTATCTGCTTACCAGAGTTTTTCCTTTTGGTGTTGAAGGAGTTTAGTTTGGTTTGCTTATTATCAATTGGATAGGGGCTTTGTCTATCTGGTTTTATACCAGAAAAATGCTAAAAAGGGCGCAATCGTAATAGTAAACCAGAAAAGTCAGCTGACATATAGGATGTCCTTCTTTACTTTAAAGCTTTTATTTATGGAAGTTTCTTGATTATCCAAACAAATAAATATATGTCTTAGAAAAAAACCGCGATTTTTACCTTTAGGTTGAAAATCATGTTTAAACCTTTAGTGAATATATAATTAGTGGCTGAACGAAAATTTAATTATTGGATATAAGTCCGGTAATGAGGGGTATCGCTACGAAGTCTCACGATCCTCGTAACAACTTGGTATTTAATTTTTAAGGTGTTTTTTACAAATTGTACCTGTCCCTAAA